>CAILKE010000079.1 GCA_903834765.1 uncultured Bacteroidota bacterium | reverse complement strand
ATTTAAAAACAAAATAATGGGAACAACTAAATTAGAAGAATTTACAATTAAAGATAATAAAATAGCTAAATACGCAAAAGCTTTAGCGCATCCAGCTCGTGTTGCTATTTTACAATTGTTACTTAAAAAACAAGCCTGTATTTGTGGTGATATCGTTGATGAATTGCCTTTATCACAAAGCACGGTGTCGCAGCACCTAAAAGAATTAAAAGAATCTGGATTAATAAAGGGAGATATTGATGGCGTAAAAGTGTGCTATTGTATTGATGAAAAAGAATGGGAAAATGCAAAGAATTATTTAACTATTTTTTTCGGAACATATAATTCTAAAAATAAATGTTGCTAATATATAATCATATAAATCGTTAAATGACGATAATAAAAACAAAACAATTAAAAAATAAAAGCCATGAAATTATCTGATTTTAAAAAACAATTAAGTACGCTTGCCGACTTAAATTTTGTATTGCCAAATGGAACATTTGTATCTAAACACTTTCATGTAACGGAAGTTGGTCAAGTAACCAAGCATTTCATTGATTGCGGAGGCACAGTTCGTAATGAAAAAGTAGTTAATTTTCAATTATGGGAAGCTAATGATGTTGATCATCGTTTAGCACCTCAAAAATTAAAAGACATTATTTCATTATCCGAAAAAGTTTTAGAAGTTGAAGATGCTGAGATAGAAGTGGAATACCAAGGTGATACTATTGGAAAATATGGTGTTGAATTTAATGGTAAAGACTTTGAATTGACATCTACAACCACTAATTGCCTAGCGCAAGATAAATGTGGTATTCCTGCAGATAAATTAAAAGTAAATCTTAACGACTTAAAAAATAAAAGTCAAAGCTGCTGTGCACCTGGTGGTGGATGCTGTTAATTTTAAATAGGATTGTATGTATTCAACTATAAAATCTTACTGTGATAGTTTAACAAAACAATTTGATACAATTTCTATTTCAAGGAAAAACCTATTAGAAAAAATATCAGATTATATAAGATCGAAAAAAATGGAAAATAAACCAGTTAATTTGGTTTATATATGCACACATAATTCGCGTCGTAGTCATTTCGGACAGATTTGGGCCTCAGTTGCTGCTAATTATTTTCATATTAACAATGTTCATGCTTTTTCGGGAGGAACTGAAGCAACTGCTTTTAATATCAATGCCATCAATGCTATTAAAAGAATTGGGTTTGATGTAAAAAAAACAGATGATAAATTAAATGCAACGTATCATATTTATTTTGATAATACCAAAAATCCCATAGAATGTTTTTCGAAGGTATATGATGATCTAAAAAATCCCAATAAAAAATTTGCAGCGATTATGACTTGTAGTGAGGCAGAAGAAAACTGTCCATTTATTTCAGGAACAGATTTAAGAATAGGTACAACCTATAATGACCCAAAAGAATTTGATGATACACCCTTGCAGGATGCCAAATACGATGAGCGCTGTAAACTAATTGCATTAGAAACGTTATATGTGTTTTTCAAAGTATAAATATATTTTATAAAGTATGAGAAAATATTTTGCTGAATTATTAGGGACTTTTGCTATTGTTTTTTGCGGAACAGGAGCTATCATTATTAATCAAGAAACCAGCGGGATAATCACACACCTTGGCATTGCAATTACATTTGGTTTAATTGTAACATCTATGATTTATACATTTGGTGATATTTCAGGCGCACATTTTAATCCAGCTGTTACTATTGCATTTTGTGCTGCAAAAGAATTTCCTATTGTTCAAATATTACCTTACATCATCAGTCAGTCTATTGGTGGATTTTTAGCAAGTTTTATTTTACATTTTTTATTTCCACATAATTTATTTCTTGGATCAACATTGCCTGCAGGATTACCAATGCAATCTTTTATTTTAGAATTTATATTAACGTTTATGCTCATGTTAGTTATACTTCATGTGGCTAAAGGAAGTAAAGAACAAGGTTTAGTAGCAGGCTTGGTGATAGGTTCAGTCGTTTTATTAGAAGCTTTATTTGCAGGACCAATCTCAGGAGCCTCTATGAATCCCATTCGATCAATAGCACCAGCATTAGTTTCAGGGCATTTGGAACATTTATGGATTTACATTTTAGCTCCTATCACTGGAGCTCTTGCATCAGTAATAGCATGGCAGATTTTAAAACCAAAACAAAAAAAGTTTGGTATAAATTAAGAATTTTTATCATTAGAAGTTTGTCAGACTAAATATACTTCATATGTCATTTCAGCTTTTATTTTTTGGTATTTCCTTTGACTCTATATATTACTGAAGAGATAAATAATAATTGTTTGAAAAAATAAATTTGTTTTTCTGATTTTAGTCATAGTTTAATTAACCTACGACTTTTTTAATTTAAAAATGTATGTTTATTTTGACATAAGTCATTTTGATTTCTGAGTTTTGTCAGACTTGTTCTTATATATAATTTGTTTTTTTGTTTAAAAAATAAACCAAATGTCTATATATCAAAAACAAGGAAAGATTCCTCATAAACGTCACATTGTGTTTCGTAAACCCGATGGTGGCTTATATCACGAAGAATTATTTGGAACGGAAGGTTTTTCAAGTACGTCTTCTTTAGTTTATCATTTAAATCCACCTACGATGGTTAAGGAAATTGGTAAAGCTCATTGGGCTAAGCCAGAGGCTGCTGTTGAAGATAGTTTAAAAGCATTAAGTTTTATGGGTTATGATGTAGAACCAGATGATGATTATATGGAAAGTCGTAAAGTTTTTTTCTTTAATGATGATATGCAAATCGGTATGGCATGTCCTTCTAAATCTATGGAAGATTATTTTTATAAGAATGCAGATTCTGATGAGATGTTATTTATCCATAAAGGAAGTGGTCGTTGTAAAACTATGTATGGAACTGTTGATTTTGAATATGGAGACTATGTAATTATACCCAGAGGCATTGTATATCAATTAGAGTTTGAAACAAATGATAATAAAATATTATTTGTAGAGTCTCATAGTCCAATTAGAACTCCTAAGCGATATCGAAATGAATTTGGTCAATTATTAGAGCATTCTCCTTTCTGCGAGCGCGATTTTAAACTACCCTATAATTTTGAGACACATAATGAACACGGTGATTTTAAAATAATGATCAAAAAAAGAGGTATGGTTTACCCATATGTTTATGAAACACATCCTTTTGATTTAGTAGGGTGGGATGGTTATGTATATCCATACGCATTTTCTATTTTTAATTTTGAGCCAATTACTGGTCGTATTCATATGCCTCCTCCAATCCATCAACAATTCGAAGGACGAAATTTTGTGATATGTTCATTTGTGCCACGTTTATACGATTATCATCCAGATGCTATTCCCGCACCTTATCATCACAGTAATATTGATGCCGAAGAAATTTTGTATTATGTAGATGGTGATTTCATGAGTCGTAATAATATTAAAGCAGGTCAATTTACATTACATCCTGCTGGAGTTCCGCATGGTCCACATCCAGGAGCCATAGAGCGAAGTATAGGTAAAAAAGAAACGAAGGAATTAGCAGTCATGATTGATCCATTTAATCCTTTAAAAATCACAACAGAGGCTCTGAATTATGAAGTAAAAGATTATTATAAATCATGGATGAGTACCCCAGAATTAACACACTAATTATTAATCCTTAAAAAATATAATATAATGTCAGTAACAGATTTAACTAACGTAAAAAATTACGATTACAGTGGAGAAAAAGTATTTGAAAAAGCACAAGACTTTTTACCAATCAATGGAACCGATTATGTGGAATTATATGTTGGCAATGCAAAACAAGCAGCACACTATTATAAAACATCTATGGGTTTTCAGGAATTAGCTTATGCTGGATTAGAAACAGGCGTTAGAGATAGAGTTTCTTATGTGTTAGTTCAAGATAAAATTCGTTTAATATTAACCACTCCATTCGATCCAGAGAGTGAAATTTCTCATCATATTCGTAAACACGGTGATGGCGTAAAAGTAATTGCTCTTTGGGTGGACGATGCGAGAAAAGCATTCGAAGAAACTACAAAGCGTGGAGCGAAGCCATATTTGGAACCAACAGTTTCGAAAGATGAACATGGCGAAATAGTTCAATCAGGAATACATACCTATGGTGAAACAGTTCATATTTTTGTGGAACGCAAAAATTACAAAGGTGTATTTATGCCTGGTTTTGTTGCTTGGAAAACAGAATATCAGCCAACACCAACTGGATTAAAATATATTGATCATATGGTAGGTAATGTGGAGTTAGGTGCTATGAACAAATGGGCTGGCTTTTATGCAGAGGTCATGGGTTTTGCCAATTTAGTAACCTTTGATGATAAAGATATTTCAACAGAATACACTGCATTAATGAGTAAAGTAATGTCTAATGGAAATGGCCGAATTAAATTCCCAATCAACGAACCAGCTCATGGAAAAAAGAAATCTCAAATCGAAGAGTATTTAGATTTTTATCATGGTCCAGGTTGTCAGCACATTGCAGTTGCAACTGATGATATTGTTTTTACTATCTCTGAAATGCGTAAACGAGGAGTGGAATTTTTGTACGTACCAGGAACGTATTATGACACAGTTAAAGATCGTGTAGGTATTATTGAAGAGGATATGGATGTGCTAAAGAAATGGGGAATTATGGTTGACAGAGATGAAGATGGATACTTGTTACAAATCTTTACAAAACCATTAGAAGACAGACCAACTCTATTCTTTGAAATTATTCAACGTAAAGGAGCTAAGTCGTTTGGGAAAGGAAATTTCCAAGCTTTATTTGAATCAATTGAAGCAGAGCAGGCAAGAAGAGGTACACTTTAATTTTATATATATGAATTGTTATTTCTGATTAGAGTTAATGTTCAATTTATATTATTAAAGTACTACTTAATTAAAAAACATGAATTTAAATAGGTAATTAATTATATTTAAAATTCAATAAATGTTGTTATGAGTTTAGTATTTTCTTTCACTATTTTTATTAAATTGCAGAGAAAATATCTAAACAACATTTCACATTGAACGCAGAAGAATTTGATACGATTGTTATTGGCTCCGGAGCTGGTGGATTGGCTTCAGCTATATGCTTGGCAAAGGCTGGACAAAAAGTACTAGTGTTAGAGCAACACTACGTTCCCGGTGGTTGGTGTCATAGTTTCCATTTAAATGGTCAACGTTTTAGTCCGGGTGTTCATTACATTGGATTAATTGATGATGGTCAATCAACCAATAATTTGTATAAAGCATTGGGTGTTGCTAATGAACTTGTTTTTTTTAGGATGAATCCAAAAGGCTACGAGCATTGTTGGATAGGTGATCAAAAAATTGATATGCCAGCAGGTATTGATGCATTATACGAAAGTTTGGCGCAACGATTTCCTCATGAAAAAGAAAATTTAAAAAAGTATTTAGATTTAGTTGAAAGAGTCAATAAACAGGTTCAACTTATCCCTAAAATGAAAGGCTTTTGGGATCATTTGACTATTCCTTTTAGAACTAAGGATATGGGTAAGTATGGATTATTCAGCTTAAAAAGAGTAATAGACTGGCATATTAAAGATCCCTTATTAAAAAGTATTTTAAATATTCAATGTGGCGATCATGGCCTTCCTCCTTCCCAAGCTAGTTTTCCGGTTCATTGCGTTGTGATGTATCATTATTTTTCTGGAGCATTTTACCCAATGGGCGGAGGCGCTGGTATTGTTAAAGCAATGACAAATGCATTAAAAAAATTAGGCGGAGAAATACGCGTGAAGCAAAATGTCACAAAAATTATTATAGAAAATAAAATAGCTAAAGGTGTTGAATTAGAAGGTGGAAAACGTATATATGCAAAAAATATTTTATCTAATGCGGACCCTTCTAATACCTATTTGAATTTAGTTGGGAAAGAAAATCTAAGTAATAAACTTTTTAAAAAATTATCTAATACTAAATATTCAGTTACATCATTGATTCTTTTTTTAACACTTGATATGGATGTCAAAAAAGCAGGCATTGATTCGGGAAATATATGGTCATTAAAAAATGAGAATATTGATGAGTTAGATAATGAATTGAAAAATACGGATATTCTTGATGGTACTGAGTTTCCTGCTTTATTCATTAGTTGTTCTACGTTAAAAGATCCGTCAAGTTTTAATGGAAGATATTATAATTTTGAAGCGGTTACTTTTATTGATAATGCTAGTTTTGATAAATTCAATCATAAAGGTGATTATCATTCAGAAGCTTATGCGAAGTATAAAGAAATTATTATTCAAAAATTCTTAAATAATATAGAAAAGGTTATTCCCGGAGCAAAGCAACATGTTGTTCATGCCGAGTTAGGGACTCCAAAAACAAATCAACGTTACATTAAAGCTACTGATGGTAATGTATATGGCACTGAAAAGAAGTTTAATCAAATTGGTGCGTTTTCGTTTAAATGTAAATCCGAAATAAGTAATTTGTATTTATGTGGCGCAAGTACGGTTTCTCATGGCGTTGCAGGAGCAGCTCATTTTGGTGTAGAAGCAGCAGCTCAAATATTAAATGTTAAGTCAGCGACATTGATGCAGGCCGATAAGAATCAAAAATTACGAATCTATGATGCTGAAAATGAAGATTCATGGCCTGACTTTATAAAGAGTAAAATAGAAAATAAAAAAAGGCGTTTCAACCAAACTATTTAATTTTTTTTAAGTACTTGAATGATGATTTTCTTTTTAATTAATGATGACAAATGTCATTATTAAATTAAAACATCTTTAGTTCCTTTGTTAAGATATAATTAACAGATCTCATCAAAGATATCATCAATGAAACCTGAACTAAATCATAAGTTGAAAACCATTAGGCATGATTATTCTATTAATCAATTATCTGAGGATATAGTTGAAAAAGATCCACTCAAACAGTTTGATTCTTGGTTGCATGAAGCATTTGAAAAAGGAGATGAAATGGCTAATGCATTTATTTTATCTACGGTAAATGAGTTTAGCATACCCTCTTCACGTGTTGTTTTATTAAGAGATTTAAGTCATGGTGGTTTTACTTTTTTTACAAACTATTCAAGTCATAAGGGTCAGGATATGAAAAAAAATAAAACTGTTTCCATCTTATTTTTTTGGAAAGAATTGCAACGACAAGTCAGAGTAGAAGGATTGGTTCAATTTTTATCGGAAACAGAATCAAGCATTTATTTTCAGAGTAGACCTCGTGAATCTCAATTAGCAGCCTTAGCATCCAAACAAAGTAAAATAATTAGTAGCAGAAATGTTTTAGAAAATGAATTTTTAAAATTATGTGATTTGTATAAAGATAAAAATATCCCTAAGCCTTCTCATTGGGGTGGATATGTTCTTGTGCCAAGTAAAATAGAGTTTTGGCAAGGAAGAGAAAGTAGATTGCATGACCGAATTCAGTATACTTTCGAAAATAATTTATGGAAAATCACTCGATTAGCGCCATAAGTGAATTGCCAAATTAGTTTTAATTTAAAAATTATATGAATACCGTTAGATTTATAGCTACTGATAAAATAGAAAAGCAGTTTGTTGCCACTTTAAGAAAAAATGTAAATGATTATTTTAAAGATAATCATATTTCTACAAAAGCTAATGCAGTTATGGTTTTAAAAACCATAGTATTAATGAGCATATATATAGCACCTTATATAGTATTATTAATCGTACCTATGAGTAGCATTGTTGCTTTAGGTTTAACTATAATGATGGGTATTGGCATTGCAGGAGTAGGGATGGGAGTGATGCATGATGCTTGCCATGGAGCATATTCGAAAAAACATTGGGTTAATAATCTATTAGCTGGCACTTTATATTTATTAGGTAGTAATGTATTAAATTGGAAAATACAACATAATGTATTGCATCATACTTATACTAATATTTCTGGACTTGATGAAGATATCAATGAAAAAGGACCAATTCGTTTAGCAGAACAATCACCCCTAAAATGGTATCACCGCTACCAATTTATTTACGCCTTTGTTTTTTATGGATTAATGACGTTAACTATGCTGACGAATGATTTCATTCGATTGATGACTTATGAAAAAGCGGGTTTAGTTAAATCTCAAAATAAACATGTGAAGGGTGAATTTGTAAGAATGTTATTTCGAAAACTCATTTATATAGCAATAATATTAGGTTTACCATTGTGGTTAACAGATTTTAAATGGTACCAAATTTTAATCGGATTTATTGTTATGCATTGGGTAGCAAGTATTATTTTGAGTTTTGTGTTTCAGATGGCGCATGTGGTTGAAGGAGCAGAGCAACCAAATGTAGAAGGTGATGTTCATTCGGAGTGGCATATACATCAATTAAAAACAACCTCTGATTTTGCTAGAAAAAATAGATTACTTAGCTGGTATGTTGGCGGATTAAATTTTCAAATTGAACACCATTTATTTCCTAACATTTGCCATATTCACTATCCGAAAATAGCTCCAATAGTTGAGCAAACAGCAAAAGAATTTGGTATTCCCTATAACTTGAAGTCAAGTTTTAGAAGTGCTTTAATGTCACATATTTTAAGATTAAAAGAGTTAGGAAAACCTAACGTAGAACATTATGCATCATAATCAAATTATTCGAGTTACTAAAAAGTTTACATTTGACATGGCGCACGCTCTTTACGGTTATGATGGCCCATGTAAAAACATACATGGACATACTTATGTATTAAGTGTTACACTTAAAGGAAAGGCAATAAACGATTCACATAATCCAAAGAATGGGATGGTGATTGATTTTACTGATTTTAAAAAGATAGTTAAGGAGTGGGTCATAGATGTATTTGATCATTCCTTAGTATTAAACTCAAATTCACCCCACGGATCTATAAAAGAATTCAAGGAAAATTTTGAAAAAATAAATAATTTACCTTATCAGCCTAGTTGTGAAAATTTACTAATTGATTTTTTAGAGAGAATTAAAACACATTTGCCACAATCTGTTTTAATTAATAATATTAAATTAGAAGAGACTCCAACTTCTTTTGCTGAATGGTATTTTGAAGATAATATATAGAATCTATTTAAGTTTTAATTTAAAAGCATTTTGCTAAAAAACGGTTTAAGCTTTTGCGTAAATCCTCAAAGTTTTTTTCAAAAGAAACGATATCTTCTCTTTCTTCTGAATGATCCTCTAATTTGCGGTGATCAGAAGCAACTATATTTTTTTCAATCGAATTAACCAAAAATTGTTCATCTTTTTCAATATGTTTTCGCATATCATCGATATTGTTATTTTGAATTATTAATTGATTTTGAAAATGTTCAACCTGGGCTAAAATTTCATTTGACGTATTTTTTTGAACTATTTCTTCAATTCTTTTTTGCATAATTTTTATATCATCTTTATAAAAGGATAATATGTTTAACCATTCGATATGGTCTTGATGTTGAGTGTAAATAGTAGTTTTCATTATTATTATGATTTATTTAGATTAATTTTTTAAGCAAATGTCATGTATATATATTGCAATAAGAATGATATCTATCATTCTTATTGCTGACTTTGAGCAATTTACAAGACAAAGGAATAGTTTTTTTGAAATAATGATAATGATTCCTTTTAATAGGCTGTTTATACCATAATTTTTTATAGATTCTTAAAAAGTGATATAAATCATATATTTAACGTTATCGTTTTGTATATTTAGTTCTTATTTTAATTGCCTCTTAAAGAATAATAAATATTAATGATGTAAATCATTTATCACCTTATGGAAAACTTAAACGCTTTATTTTATTTTGCCACTGAGGGTATAATCATTGCCAATGATCAAGGAATTATTGTTAAAGCCAATCCGAGTGCGGAAAAAATATTTGGCTATGATACTGAAGAGTTTATTGGTGTTAAAATCGAGCAACTGATTCCAAGTAGATATAAAGAAAAACATATTTCGCATAGAGAAAAATATAATGAATCTCCACATCCGCGATCAATGGGTAAAAACATGGACTTATTTGCTCGAAGAAAAGACAATTCAGAGTTTTCAGTGGAAATAAGTTTATCACCATTTAAGGATGCATCCGGAAGCTTTTTTATTGCTTTCGTTATTGACATTAGTGAGCGCAAATTACACGAGGAAAATATAAAGAAACTAAATCATAATTTAGAAAATAAAGTAAAAGAGAGAACTAAAGTACTTCAGGAGGCATTACATGAGTTAGAGAGTTCTAAAGAAAAATTAAGTATAGCTCTTGAAAAAGAAAAAGGGTTAAATGAAATGAAATCACGATTTGTTAGCATGGCTTCTCATGAATTTAGGACTCCTTTAAGTACCATATTATCTTCTGTTTCATTAATCAGTAAATATCATGGTGCTGATGATGATGAAAAAAGACAAAAGCATGTGCAGAAAATTAAGTCCTCTGTAACTAATATGACATTTATCTTGAACGATTTTTTATCTGAAGACCGATTACAAGAAGGAAAAGTATTGGTTAATAAAGTTTCTTTTTCAATTAAGAAAATGTGCGAAGAAATACTTTCGGAGATATCAGGATTAAAAAAAACAGGACAAAAAATTGGTTATTCTCACAGTGGAGAAGAAGGTGTTTTTTCTGACACTCAAATTAATAGAAATATTATTCTTAATTTATTATCGAATGCCATTAAGTTTACAGAAGAAAATAAAACGATCTCAATTACTACAAATAATTTAATTGATCGATTTGTTATAGAAGTTACTGATGAGGGTATAGGTATTCCTCTCGAAGAACAACGAAATATGTTTACTCGATTTTTTAGAGCAAGAAACGTTACGAATATTCAAGGAACGGGATTGGGACTAAGTATTGTTTTTAAATATATTGAAATATTAGACGGAACGATTGATTTTAAAAGCGAATTAGATAAAGGGACAACGTTTACTATAACTTTACCAAACAATTAATTTATGAATAAAACTATATTATTGATAGAAGATAACCGGGATGTAAGAGAAAATACATCTGAAATATTAGAACTTTCTAATTATAGAGTTTTAACAGCGGAAAATGGAAAAAAAGGTGTTGAAATGGCTCTTCAAGAAAATCCTGATTTGATTATATGTGATATTATGATGCCAGTGTTAGATGGTTATGGAGTTATTCACATGTTGAGTAAAAATAGCCAAACAGCTCAAATTCCTTTTATTTTTTTAACAGCTAAAGTTGAACGAACTGATTTTAGAAAAGGTATGGAGCTTGGAGCGGATGATTTTATTACCAAGCCATTTGATGACTTTGAATTATTAAAAGCCGTTGAAAGTAGGCTTAAAAAAATAGATGTTATTAAATCTGGATTTAATAAAAATATGGATGGTTTAAATTCTTTTTTAAACGAAGTCAATGAAATTAGTGATTTAAAAAAAATATCACAACACAAAAAAATTAAAATATTTAAAAAGAAAGAAATTATTTTTACTGAAGGTAATGCACCAAGTTATTTTTATTTCCTGTCTAAAGGTAAAGTTAAAACGTTTAAACAACACGAGTATGGTAAAGAGCTAATAACAACCCTATACAAGGAAGGTGATTTTTTTGGTCACATTGCTCTTTTAGAAGAAAATAATTATGTTGTTACAGCAGAGGCTTTGGAAGAATCAGAAATAGTTTTAATTCCCAAAGAAGATTTTTTCGAATTAATTCATAATAATATTTCGGTAATGCAAAAGTTCATAAAAATATTAAGCGACAACATTATCGAAAAGGAAGAGCAGCTAGTAAACTTAGCTTATAGTTCTGTAAGGAAGCGTGTTGCAAATGCTTTAATGACTCTCTATAAAAGATATAATACAAATGTTAATAAAGATATCAGTTTTAATATTTCTATTTCTAGAGAAGATTTAGCAAATATTGTAGGAACTGCAACGGAATCACTCATACGAACGTTAAGTGATTTTAAAACTGAAAAATTAATTGATATCAAAGGTAGTAATATTACTATTTTAAATATTGATGCACTTTCTAAATTAAAAGCTTAATTTTTTGATAAAAGGATTTTTTATTGATAAGTGTCTTTATGTTAACATTAATTATTTAAAGTTCGCTTAATTCTATACCTTCTTGGTTTTGCTTATCTAATGTCCAAGAATCGGTTACTGTTGTTTCAAGCCATGCATTGCCTGATTTTCGAAATACTTGAATGCTTAATTTATATTTCAGTTTAAATAAATTTTCTAATTCAGAAACTTTCATGTCTCCAGATATCTCTAGATTCTGATCAGATGGATTAACTGAAATCAACTGAGTAGCATTTTTTATCATTATACTAGGACGTGAACCTTCATTTTCATTATGATTTTCTTTGAAAAATTGGATACGTAAATATGGGAAAGCTACATTAAATTCTTGTTGAATTTGTCCAATTGTTTTATTGTTTAATATTATAGTTGTGTTCATATTTTTAAATCATCCTTATATTATTTCAATTGTTATCTCCTAACATAAATAAGGAATTGTATTATTAGATTTTTTTAGTTTATGATGATTTTATTTAAGCATGAAAACACATAACTGGCTTTTTAGATTCGAATGCAATTAATTTAGTATTTGAATCATTAAATAAATTATAGAGTTCTGAATGTGAATGACTGATAATAGTAACTAAATCAACTTTATTTTTTGATACGTAATAATTTATACCAGAAACAAAATTCTTAGATTCGATAACATTAACTTTTAATTTTTCTTGTTCCTTTTTTATTTTAGCAGAAGGTAATTCCAAGAATTCGTATTCTGTTTTTACATGGATAAAATCATACCTTAAATTAAGATCATTATTGAATTTTTTAACCTTCTTCACTATTTTAGACTTTATATGTTCATTATTGTCAACTGCCAAAACACTATGTTTCAATTGGTGTTGTTTATAATCCTCTGGTACTATAATAACAGGGCAATTAATTTTACTAGCTAATTTCACACCTGTACTTCCATTAAAGAATCTCGATACCTTTGACTTTGTTTCTAATCCAAACACAACTATACTTATTTTATGTTTTTCTACTAAATTTTTGATGCTACTTTTAATAGATTTATCGGTCGCTAAAATTGTAATTTCTAGTTTTGGATGATTTGATAAAATCTTAGTTTTATATTTTTTTAATTTTTCTATATTACCTTTTTCTATATTATCGTAATCAACAAAGTAAGCGCCAGAATATAGGTGAACGATAGGGTTTTCATAAACATGAAATAACATCAAAGATGAGTTGCTTTTCTTAGCTATTAATATAGCGTATTGAAGCGCATTGTCTGATGATTTTGTGTAATCTATTCCAACTAATATTGTTTTAATTTTTGACATTTTTATTTATTTACGTAATACATTTTCTAAACTAAATTGAAACCAATCATTTGGCATCATCATTGAAAAAATTATTAATAATAACCTTGGGAATACATGCCTCATATCCCACATTGGATTTAAAAATGAAAATGCAACTGTTACTATTAATATATCTATTCCTAATAATGTTAGGGTTATGTTTTTATACATACCCATTATTAACATTATTCCACCTAAAAATTCTATCATTGATGTTACAAATGCTATAATGAATACAATAAATCTTGGCAAATGTAATTTTGACGTTTCTATGCTAAAAGAGTCTACTACCCCTCTTATTTTTACAGTAAATAATTTATCATAGCCTTGGAACAAGAAGATAATGCCACAAAAAAATCTCACCAAAAATTCTACTATATAAAACTTAATATCCATCCTTGCTATATGCAAAGTTGCTGAATTAAAGCCAATTACTAAATGACTAAACTCAACTATATGATATGATAAATATCACTTTTGGAGATAATTTGATTTGAAATTAAATAATAAGCATGTTTACTAATCTATTAATAATTCAACAACATTAATTTTTTTGTTGATTGTAAATAAATATGGTCTCATTTATGATTTACTATCAATAGATAAACGAATGATTACATTATTTTTAGATTATCATTTGTATTCAATAAGCTATAAATTTATAGTGTTGAATTACCTGCATAAACTGCTATGATAAGCTTTATCTAGATTAGTAATATAAGACTTGTTTAGATTTTAAAAAGCCAAGCCTGTTTTCTATATGAAGGTAAGAAACAATTGTTATTAAAAATTATATTGTTTTTATTTAAAAACTTTTTCTTTTTTATAAAATTGATCGATATAATTTCTGGTAGCATCAATTAGTGCGTCTCTCCATCCTGCTTGAGTTACGCCTCCATGAGCTCTACCAGATATTTTTTGATTATGAATGATAGCTTTTGAACTCACATCAAACCAAACAAACTCAACTGTATAGTTGTCTCTATCTTCATTAAATTGTTCAGGTATTAAAACCAAACCAATTCCATTACCATTTGTTTTATATTTTGTTAAATGGTTTTGAATCTCATTATATGAAATATCATGATAATCGAAGGATATCCAGTTTTGTTTTAAATTAGACCGATATAAACTTTCCGAATAGTCTTTTTCTGAGCTAACAGCTGGCTTTCGTAACCATCTTGCAAGATTTGATGGCGGTATTTCTTTTTCATATTGTTTTTGCCATATACCAATATATTTTATCATCTCATCTTCTCTACCCATTTTTTTAGTAAAAGTAAGATTAAATAGACTGAAATCAAGACCAAACCATGTGATAGAATTGTCTTTATATATATCGCTTTTCGAATAGTTTGTAGATGAATTCAAATTTACTGATGCAGTATTATTTTCATTTGATATTCTAGAAGTATTATTTGAAAAAGAGGTATTAACTGAAAATGAATACATTTTTCCTAATCCATAAAACGTATATTCTCCAGGTAATAATTTACCATTTATTAATATTTCATAATATCCATCATCTATTTTGTTATAAATAATGGGAACATCATTATCTCTTCTTTCTTTTGTAGAACTGCCAGCATAAGCAGCGGAAGAGCTTGTAAATGCAGCCATATGCCTACTTGGAACTCTTTTGCCTAAAATTTGAAATTTCACTAATCTAAACATATCAACAGGATTCATTCCAGGTGAAACTTTTAAAATAAATGATGTATTTTCATTTGCATTTAATGTCACGTCTGATTTAACACCTTGAATAACCCAAAAGCTAGTTGCTTGAGCATAGCCAAAGCCACCTGCTGCCTGCGTTTTCATTTCGGGAGTATCATATTCTAGTTGTCTTATTGAATTATCTGTTTTATTCCAAAAATACACTTGATTAATAAATTCTACTGCTGGTAAAGATATAAGACTTGTCTCGTTATTAGAAGATGAAGTTTTATCTGTTTTTAGCCTTTCTAATTGCTTTTTTAATTTATTTGCTTTTTCATAATCCTCTGCCGCAATTGCTTTTTTTATTTCTTCTTCTAATTTTGTTTTTTTATCATTATCTTCATTGTCTCCATTAGAAAGCGATTTAAGTTGTTTTTTTAATGTTGCAGCCTTAGAATAATCTTCTGCAAGCACTGCTTCATCAATTTGTGTTCTAATTTCAATCGCTTTCTTATATAAAGAAATTTCGGATACATTATTTGCCGACTCAGCTTCTTTTTTCTTTTGTTCTAATTCTTGAGTTGTATATTCTGAAAGCTGTTTTTGCGCAAACGAATGTGTACAAGAAAAAATTAAAAACATTAAAATGAATTTTTTCATGATTTTATATTTTTTTAAAGTAATTGATAATTAATTTTTGATATTGTAAATTTAGTATAATATATTTAAACGATATTGTCAATATTATGATTATATTGATTATTTGACGATAAATTGCGAAAAATTGAACTAATTAATTAAAGATTTTCATATAGTATTAATGTATTATTAAATATATTAATATGAAATAGCCAT
>CAILKE010000078.1 GCA_903834765.1 uncultured Bacteroidota bacterium | reverse complement strand
TCACAGATGATGCGATGGCAAAACAAGAAGTACTGAAATATATAGAACAATTAAAAAAATAAATTATTAACCATTAAAAACAACAAATTATGCCAAGCGGAAAGAAAAGAAAAAGACATAAAATGGCGACTCACAAACGTAAAAAGCGTTTAAGAAAAAATCGTCATAAGAAAAAATAATTAGCACCAGCTAATTAGATTTCTTAAAATTATTATACGCAAACGGATAGGTTGAAAAATCTAACCGTTTGTGTTATTTCTATATGTTATTGTTTTTATAAAACATTATGTTTTTATTATTGCAGTAGCTATTATATATATAAATTAAACTTTTTTAGGGGTTGCATTATTTTAAGTGCAATAACGAAAAACAAATTATTTCAACATGAATGTAGAACTCGTAATTAATTCTACGCCCACTGAAGTTGTTATAGGCTTATTAAACGATAAACGTTTAATTGAGCTTCATAAAGAGAAAAATAACATAAAGTTTTCGGTAGGTGACATCTACCTAGGTAAAGTTAAGAAGGTTATGACCGGACTTAACGCAGCTTTTGTGGATGTAGGATATGAAAAAGATGCATTTTTGCATTATTTAGATTTAGGTGCTCAGGCTAGTTCATTATTTAAATACGTTGATCAAGTGCTTAATGGTAAACAGAACGTAAGCAACTTAATGTATTTTAAAAATGAGCCTGAAATTAATAAAGACGGTAAAATTAATGAAGCGGTTAAGCCAGGACAATATGTATTGGTTCAGGTTGCAAAAGAACCTATTTCTGCTAAAGGACCGCGTATTACAACAGAAATATCAATTGCTGGAAGATACATGGTATTGATCCCATTTTCAGATAAAATTTCGGTATCGTCAAAAATTAGAAGCAGCGAAGAAAAAACAAGATTAAAACAAGTAGTATCAGGTATAAAGCCAAAAAACTTTGGAATTATTATTCGAACGGTTGCTGAAGGAAAATCTGTTTCTGATATAGAAGGTGATTTAGCTGATTTAGTTTCTAAATGGGAAAGTTGTTTTAAAGCACTTCAAAATGCAGAACCTCCCTTCAGGTTATTAGGTGAAGTAGATAGAACGAATGCTATTTTGAGAGATTTTTTAAATTCGTCTTTCAATGCCATTCATGTGAATAATGAAAAAGTTTATGACGATTTAAAGTCATACATCAAAACTATTTCTCCTGATAAGGTCGACATCTTAAAACATTATACTGGTAAAGTTCCAATTTTTGATAATTTTGGAATAGATCGTCAAATCAAATCGTTGTTTGGCAAATCGGTATTTATGAAAAGTGGAGCTTACTTAGTAGTTGAGCATACCGAGGCTTTACATGTATTTGATGTCAATAGCGGTAATAGAGCCAAGAGCGACAAATCACAAGAAGAAAATGCACTTGAAGTAAATTTAGAAGCTGCTGTAGAGGTTGCTCGACAATTGCGTTTGCGTGATATGGGTGGCATTATTGTTATTGATTTTATTGACTTACATAATCCTGAAAACAGAAAATTACTCTTTGATAAATTAAAAGAGGAAATGAAATCGGATAGAGCAAGACATAATATTTTACCTCCTAGTAAATTTGGATTGATACAAATTACACGTCAACGGTTACGCCCAGAGGTAAATGTTGAGGTATTAGAGACTTGTCCTAGTTGTAATGGTTCAGGTAAAGTTCAGCCAAGTATTTTATTTGTTGAACAAATTGAAAATGCGTTGCGCTTTATTATTAAAGAGCAAGCCGCAAAAGATATTACCTTATGTGTGCATCCATATATTGAAGGATACCTTAAAAAAGGAGGTTTTTTACGAAGCCAACAATGGAAATGGTATTTTGAATATAAGCAATGGGTAAAGGTTATTAAATCAGACAGCTACTCATTTATGGAGTACCACTTTTTGAATAAAGAGTTAGATGAAATAGTTATTTAAGTATAAATGATATAAACTAAAATCCCACTTAAATTTAAGTGGGATTTTTAATTTAATAATAGTATTGTAATTACACTAAGGTCTATTTTTATTACAAACACAGTTACTAATTAGCCCAATGTCTCGTCGTCCCGATAGCTATCAGGAGAAGTCGAGATGTTAAAATTAGTTCTTCAATTTTTGATGTAACTCGAACTTACAAAACATAAATTAGACTATTTATTTTATTATCACTTTAATTGCAAATAGGAATCAGATAAATTAGCTTTGTTATATCTTTCAACTAAATATAAAAGTTTCTTTATGACATTCATTCCTTCTTAATACAGTATCACTAAAAAATAATTACTTATGAAATAGCCATGTTTGCTAAAACACAAACACATCCCGATAGCTATCGGGAGAAGATAAACTGGCTAAACCATATGACAACTAAAAAACAATAATATCTACATATGAAATATCAAAAAGTTCATTCAATAGACGAAATAAAAAAATTAAATCGTCCTGCTAATAATATAAATACTCAACATAAAGAAAAATTATCTAAGATTGATAAGCTTGCTTTGTGGATTACCAATCGCGTTGGAAGTATGGGCTTTTTTTTAATTATTTTTTGTTGGACTATATCTTGGTTAGGTTGGAATACTCTTGCGCCAGTGCCAATGAAATTTGATCCTTATCCTGCTTTTGTGTTGTGGCTTTTTATTTCAAATATGATTCAGATTTTTTTGATGCCTTTAATTATGATAGGGCAAAACCTGCAATCGAAGCACTCAGAGCTCAGAGCTGAAGAAGACTATCTAATAAATAAAAAAGCAGAAACTGAAATTGAAACCATATTGATGCATTTAGAAAATCAAAATGAATTGATTCTTCAAATTTTGCAGCACCTTCAGGATACTGAAAATAAGACTAAGTAAAAGCAGATTAAATTAAGTGCGTTGCGGTTTTATGTGCGATTTTTATCTCAGTATTAATAATTTTTTAATA
The DNA here is from genome assembly GCA_903834765.1 of uncultured Bacteroidota bacterium. Taxonomy (GTDB): domain Bacteria; phylum Bacteroidota; class Bacteroidia; order B-17B0; family Aurantibacillaceae; genus UBA4416. The sequence continues at coordinate 64,195 of CAILKE010000078.1, read as the reverse complement.
ACATTTAATTTTTTGATGTAAGATAAATCAAAAAGTTTCATTAAATGTAAATATCTTAATTTCAGAAACTTAGCGTCTTTTTTTTGATATTTAATATGTTTAATCAAATTATCATGTAACTAACTTTTGGTTTTAGAGTTAAATCCCAAAGATCATCAATTAAAAAATGTTATCATGAAACAATTATTCCTTTTTACTTTTTGTGCTTTTTTTATTAGCAGTGCAACATACAAAATTATAGCTCAGAATAGCGATGTTTATTTTGAATTAAATGTAACTGCATTAATCAATGATAAGCCTGTGGGAAATTACAGTGTTTTAATTTATGAAGATGGGATAATAAAAGATTCAATTTATTCGAAAAAAACCAAGCCAGTTCAAATTTCTTTAGAGTCTAACAAAGTATATTCTATTGCTATAAGTCGAGAAAATTTGCCTTTGAAAATTGCAATTGTCAATACACACTTTCCGAAAAATTTAGGAGATTTAGAACAAGATCCATTTGAATTACAAATAGAAATTTCTCCAGAAATTCAAAAACTAAAAAAAGAATACGAAGATTATCCTGCAGCGATACTTTCTGTAAATAAAAAGAAAAGGTTACTTATGGCTAGTGAAGATTATTTTCAACGAACCCACATTTGATTTTAAAAGGATGTTAAACTGCATAAAAAAATAAAGAAACAATAAAGGTTCCCAAATTTGGGAACCTTTATTGTGAAAAATAGAATGTATAATTAAGCTGAAGTTACCGAAGATAAAACAGAGTTCATGCTTCTTACTGCATCTGCGCTTTTTGCAAATAATGCTTTTTCTTCGTCATTCAAATTAAAGTCAACGATTTTTTCCCAACCGTTTTTCCCAATAATTACAGGAACTCCCATGCAAATATCAGATTGACCATACTCTCCTTCTAACAATACGCTGCAAGGAATTAATTTTTTCTGATCATTTAAAATACTGTCAACAATAGTTGCAACTGCTGCACCTGGCGCATACCAAGCAGAAGTTCCTAACATCCCTGTTAAGGTAGCTCCACCAACCATTGTATCTGCAGCTACTTTTTTCAAAGTTTCAGCGTTTAATGTTTGAGAAACCGGAACACCGTTGTATGTAGCTAAACGAGTTAAAGGAATCATAGTAGTATCACCATGTCCACCAATAACTACACCTTGCACATCGCTAGCAGGAGCATTTAATGCTTGAGATAAATAACAATTGAAACGAGCGCTATCTAAAGCCCCACCCATACCGATGATACGGTTTTTAGGTAATTTACTTCCTTTTAATGCTAAGTAAGTCATAGTATCCATTGGATTAGACACAATAATGATAATCGCGTTAGGAGAATGCTTTAATACGTTTTCAGTAACTGTTTTTACAATACCAGCATTGATACCAATTAATTCTTCACGAGTCATGCCTGGTTTACGAGGAATACCAGATGTAACCACTACCACATCGCTACCTGCTGTTTTAGCATAATCATTAGTGCTTCCACTAATTTTAGTGTTAAAGCCATTTAAAGAAGCTGTTTGCATTAAATCCAATGCTTTTCCTTCAGCAAAGTTTTCTTTGATGTCAAGAATTACTACTTCACTTGCGATTTTTCTAAGTGCAATGTATTCTGCACAAGTTGCGCCTACATTTCCAGCGCCAATTACTGATACTTTTGTCATTTTTTCTAGTTGTTTATGTTTTTAAATTTATGTTTTTAATTAAGCATCAATCTTAGCATACTTTGCGTTTTGCTCAATGAACTCTCTGCGTGGAGGAACTTCATCACCCATTAACATCGCAAATACACGATCCGCTTCAGCAGCACTATCAATGTTTACTTGTCTTAACGTTCGAGTGGTTGGATCTAAAGTTGTTTCCCAAAGTTGAATTGCATTCATCTCTCCTAAACCTTTATAGCGTTGTACATTTACGCTATCTGCTTTTTCACCACCTAATTCTTTAATGGCAATTGCTCTATCGTCTTCATTCCAGCAGTATCTAAATTCCTTACCTTTTTTCACTTGATATAATGGCGGAGCGGCTATATAAACATGCCCCTTTTCTACTAACTCTCGCATATGACGGAAGAAGAACGTTAAAATAAGCGTGGTGATATGAGATCCATCGACATCTGCATCACACATAATCACCACTTTATGGTAACGTAGTTTTTCTATATTTAATGCGCGATCATCTTCTTTAGTACCTCTAAATACGCCTAAAGCAGTAAAGATATTTTTAATCTCTTCGTTTTCATAAATTTTATATTCCAATGCTTTTTCTACATTTAAGATTTTTCCTCTTAAAGGTAAGATGGCTTGGAAATCACGGTTACGACCTTGTTTAGCTGTACCTCCTGCAGAATCACCTTCTACTAAAAATAATTCGCACGCTAAAGGATCGTTGTTTGCACAATCAGCTAATTTACCGGGCAAACCTGAACCAGACATTACTGATTTGCGTTGCACCATTTCACGCGCTTTACGAGCGGCATGACGAGCAGTTGCAGCTAATACAACTTTATCAACAATTAAGCGTGCTTGTTTTGGATGCTCCTCTAAATAATTATTTAGGGCTTCGCTGATTGCTTGATCAACAGCTCCAGTTACTTCGCTGTTACCTAATTTAGTTTTGGTTTGTCCTTCAAATTGAGGCTCTTGAACTTTAACAGAAACAACAGCTGTTAAGCCTTCACGGAAGTCATCACCAGAAATTTCAAATTTAACATTTTTAAATAGGCCATTTTTTTCGGCATAACTTTTTAATGTACGTGTTAAACCTCTGCGGAATCCCGCTAAATGTGTTCCGCCTTCATGCGTATTAATGTTGTTCACATAACTTTGAATACTTTCACTATAAGAGTGATTGTATAACATCGCTACTTCAACAGGGATACCATTTTTTTCTCCTTCAATATAAATAACATCGTCCATTAATTTTTCTTTGCCGCCATCAATGTATTGAACGAATTCTCTTAATCCGCCATCGCTATGAAAGCTTTCAGTATGAAAAACACCATTCTCATCTTTATTTCGTTGATCTTCTAAAATGATGGTAATACCTTTATTTAAAAAAGCTAATTCACGCATACGATTTGCAAGTGTCGCATAATTATATTCACCAGTGGTGAAAATACTTAAATCAGGCGTAAAGGTTACGATAGTTCCCCTGTGGGTTGTATCACCAACAACTTTTGCAGGATACTGAGGAATACCTTTACGGAACTCTTGCATGGTAACTTTACCGTTCTGGTGAACCTCTGCTATTAAGGGATCAGATAATGCATTTACACAACTTACACCAACACCATGTAAACCACCTGATACTTTATAGGTGTCTTTATCAAATTTACCACCTGCATGTAAAACAGTCATAACAACCTCTAATGCCGATACGCCTAACTTAGGGTGAATACCAGTAGGGATACCACGTCCATCATCTTTTACACGAATAGAGTTGTTTTCTAATATAGTAACGGTAATATCCTTACAATGTCCAGCTAAAGCCTCATCTATTGAATTATCAACAACTTCATAAACTAAATGATGTAATCCTTTAAAACCAATATCGCCAATATACATGGCTGGTCTTTTTCTTACTGCTTCTAATCCTTCGAGAACTTGAATGTTATCGGCACCATAATTTGTTTTGTCAATACCTGCTGTTTCTTCCATATAATCAGTTTGCTTAATTTTGTATAATTAATCCTTAAATATACCGATTTTATTGGCATTTATGGCAAATTTGTTTTTTGATTTTACTAACAAATGTTAATAAAAAACAGCTGTATAATCGAATTATTTTTATTGAAAATTTGGTTGTTAAAATCCAATTTATCTATAAACTAACTAATAGATAAAATGCTTTATTCGTTTAATGTAAAATAATACCTAGCAAATATTAAATTGCCGTATTTAATTGATTTTTGAAAAAATCATATACTAGATTTGCCTTGGAATTACCAATAATAGCAGTAAGTTCGGCAAGTGTTGCTTCTTTAATATGTTTTACTGATTTTAATTCGGTCAATAATTTCTGTGCCGTTTTATCGCTAATGCCTTTTATTTCGGATAATTCTGTTTTAAATGTTTCTCTGCTCCGTTTATTTCGATGATGCGTAATGCCAAAGCGATGAGCTTCGTCACGTATATGTTGAATAATTTTTAAGGTCTCTGAACGCTTATCTAAATACATTGGGATTGAATCTCCCGGAAAATAAATTTCTTCCAAACGCTTGGCAATACCAATAACGGTAACCTTTCCCATTAAGTTTAATTTTCGTAAACTGATGATAGCTGCTCCTAATTGACCTTTGCCGCCATCAATTACAATTAATTGAGGTAGTGGCAGACCTTCTTCGATGACTCGAGAATAACGTCTGTAAATCACTTCTTCCATTGTTGCAAAATCATCGGGACCAACGACTGTTTTTACATTGTAATGACGGTATTCTTTTTTTGCCGGCTTACCATCAATAAACACAGGCATCGCACTTACGGCATACTCTCCTTGAATGTTAGAATTATCAAATCCTTCAATTCGTCGAGGTTCTTCTTTCATACGCAAGTCTTTCATCATCTGTTGCATGATACGATCAGTGTGTCTTTCGGGGTCTATGATGGCTAATTGCTTTTCGCGCTCGCGTTTGTAGGCTTCTACGTTTTTAAAACATAAATCTAATAAATGTTTTTTATCGCCAATTTTAGGAACAACGTATTTGGCATTCTCAAACTGTAACTCCGGTTCGAAGGGTACAAATATTTCTTTACTTAACGAGTTGTATCGTAGTCTAATTTCGTTGATGGCAAATACAAGCATCTCTTCGTCTGTTTCATCTAATTTTTTTTTAAGCTCCAATGTTTGCGCTTGAATGATAGTCCCATTCATTACTTTAAAATAGTTAACATAGGCTGTTTTTTCATCACTGATAATAGCAAACACGTCGGTATCAGTAATAGAAGGATGCACAATAACAGATTTACTTTGGTATTTTTCTAACAATTCAATTTTCTTTTTAAGTGAAGCTGCATCTTCAAACTCTAATTTTTCAGCATGCGCGAGCATTAACCCTTTTAAATCTTTAATAGCAAAACTAATATCACCTTTTATTATTTTCCGAATATGTAGTATGCTATCATCATAATCTTGTTGCGATTGTTTGCCTACACAAGGTGCTTTACAATTACCAATGTTATACTCAAGGCAAGCTTTAAATTTATGTTTGTCAATATTTTCCTGACTCAAATCAAACGAGCAAGTGCGAAGTGGATATAACTGTTTAATCAAATCCAATAAAATAAACATCGTAGTAGAAGAGGGGAAAGGGCCAAAATACTCTGCTCCATCTTTTTTGATTTGCCTAGTATTAAACACTCTAGGGAAACGTTCATTTTTAATTAATATCCAAGGATAAGTTTTATCATCACGCAACATGATATTGTATTTAGGCGTGAGACTTTTAATTAAATTATTTTCTAAAATTAAGGCATCCATTTCGGTATCAACCTTGATGGTTTTGATGTCAACAATTTTTTTGACCATTAACCTCAAACGGAACGTATCATGCTCTTTAGAAAAATAAGAAGTAACTCTTTTTTTTAAATTCTTTGCTTTGCCTACGTACAAAAGATTGTTATCATCATCGTAATAACGATATACGCCTGGACTTTCGGGCAAGGTTTTTAAAATGCTTTGAATATGTTCAGAAAATGTTTCTATCACAACACGAAGTTAAATTTTAATCAGTTATTTTTTTAGTTAATTTGTAATATCTTTAAAAATAAAGTCATATTTATTGCACCTCTCGATTGGGGTTTAGGTCATGCGACACGCTGTGTGCCTCTTATTAAGCAATTGCTGCTTAATAATGAAGTAATTTTGGGCGTTACGCCTATGACTTCAATTATATTAGATGAAGAATTTCCCACGTTGAAAAAAGTGCCAATTGAACCTTATGATATTAAGTATTCCTCTTGGTTGCCACTGTCGTTTAAATTATTGATTGATTCGTTTCGGATTTGGCGGGTTATTAAGAAAGAAAAAAAACAATTGGAAGTTATTGTTAAAGAGCATCATATATCTGTGGTGATAAGCGATAACCGTTTTGGATTGTATCATTCAAATATAGAATGTGTTTACATCACCCATCAACTTAATATACAAGGTGGATGGTTATCATTTATGGCGAATAAAATTCATCTTCATTATATAAAAAAGTTTAATCAAGTGTGGGTTCCAGATTTCGAAGAATTTAATAAGAGTTTAGCTGGGCTATTATCTAGGAATCCTGGATTGAGAAACGTAACGTATATTGGCCCACTATGTAGATTAACACCTTCCCAAACTATTATTGAAGACTTAGATTATTTGTTTTTATTATCTGGCCCAGAGCCACAACGGACGATACTTGAGACTGTATTTTTTCAAATTGTAGCAAAATCAAACAAATCAATTTGTATAGTGAGGGGTTCAAATATACCTCATGCTTTTAAAAGTAATTCGTCGATAAGTGTTATCAATTATCCTAGTTCCAATCAACTTAGTAATTTAATGCAACGGGCTAAAACCATTGTTTGCAGAAGTGGCTACAGTTCATTGATGGATTTAACTGCGTTTAAAAAAAGGAAGATTGTTTTAATTCCCACACTAGGACAGCAGGAACAAGAATATTTAGCAGATTATTGGGAAAAAACATTTCAGGCAAAAATTGTTTTACAAAAGAATTTGAATGACATTAGATTAGATTAAGTAGTCAGTACAAATTCACAATCACAGTTTAATAACTATCTAGTAATGAGTTAAGCAGCTATTGTATTACACGTAAATTTATATGTGCAACTACTCAAAAAAATTGGCTTTTATCTGTTTATAGCAGCTTCTATTGGGCTTGCTATATGGGGCTATATTCGGTTAAAAGAAAATAAAGAGCCAAAAGCATCTGTCATAGAACATATTCCTAATTCGGCTAATGTAGTTATTGAAACCAAAAATATTTCTGAATTAATAAGCCAACTAACTCGTCAAAATTTAGTATGGAATTCGTTATTAAATAATTCAAACATTGCTAATGCTCAGTATTGTATTCAGTATTTAGATTCAATCAGTAAAATAAATTCGGATATAACTGATTTGATAAATAATAATGCTATTTATTTATGCCTTTTCGACGAAGCTAAAGCAGCTCATAGCATGATGTTATTTAAATTAAAAGAAAAAAGTAATGAAGCTGTTTTTACTGATTTTTTCGCAAAACATTTTAAGAAGCGTCAAATAGCAACAACGATAGATGCTTATGAAACGATTATAAGAAATCAAAAATGGTTGATTGCTTACAATGATGGGATTATTTATGTTGCTTCTCATGAAGCCACTTTAAAACGTTCTATAGAACTCCCCACTGATGAGTCGATGGCATCAAATGATAATTATTTGGCATTACTAAAAGAAAATGGTTCACAAATAAATCAAGTTTATTTGAATAAGAGTAACTTTAAATTATTAGACCATACTTTATTTTCACAACAGTCTTTATATAGTTTAGAGGTAAAATTAAATGAAATTACTTTAAATGGATATATTATTCCTGATTCGGTAATGTATACCTTGAAACATCAAGAAGCTTCAGAGATAGATATATATCAGCATTTACCATCACATCCATCATCTATTATTGGACTTTCAATCAGTGATTCTAAATTATATGCGAAGGAATTTGAAAAAATAAACTCTATTTCTGAAAATGAAATGCGAGAGAATTTATGGAATAGGCTTAATGATAGTGCTTTATATGACATTAAGAACGAATTTTTAGAAAATATAGATATTCAACTCGTTGCAAATACCTACGCAATTGAAAAAAGCAGTCACATGATTGTGGCTATTAAAATAAAAGATAGCGACAAAGTTCGGAGTTTGTTGAAATTAGTTAATGATAGTGTTATTAAGAAAAATGATTTAACGGAGTATCATTTGCAAAAAGACTATCAAAAATTATTTGCGTTGATTAATCCGTCTCACACCTTTAGATATGCTTGCGTGAATAATGATTTATTATTATGTTTTTCTGATCATGCTGCTTTGCAACATTATATCCAAAGCATAGCTAGTAGTAATTTAATCAATAAGGATAATGAATTTATGGAATATGCAACTGATAATTTAGCTTCAGCAAGTAACATTTTATATTATAATAATACTGAACTTTTAATTCCAGAGATCGACAATTATATTTTGCCAATAAAAGAGTTAGTTAATTCTGAAAATGCTATTTCTCATATTTCTGTGACTGGTAAAAACTATAAAAATTTAATGCAGTTTCGAGTGAGCCTTTCTCATAATCAACAAAAATCAACTGATACAAACACGCAATCTTCACTTTGGTCCTTTGATGCTGATTCTTCCTTAATAAGTAATGTCAATCTATTTTCTAATCATTTGACTCAAGAAAACGAATTATGTTTTCAAGACAATTCTAATCAGTTATATTTAATTAGCTCCACTGGTAATTTGATTTGGAAAAAGAAATTAAATGAAGTCATTAAATCTGATATATATACTGTTGACATTTTTAAAAATGGAAAATTACAAATGTTGTTTAATACAGAAAATTATTTGCATTTGTTAGATCGTAATGGGAATTACGTGCAAGGTTACCCATTGAAATTACCAGCAAAAGTTACATCTAATATTACGTTATTAGATTATGAAAACAATAAAGACTATCGTATTCTTTTAGCTTGCGCTAATAAATACATATATAACTTTTCATTATATGGCATTAAAACAGAAGGATTTACGCCTCTTAAAACAGATGCTATTATTGAGTTACCTATTCATTATATCAAAGTAGGTCAGAGTGATTATTTAATCACCGTTGATGTAATGGGTAAAATTTATGCGTTTAGTCGAAAAGGAGAAGGACGTATCGATTTTAAAAATAAAACAATTACCAACTTATCAAACTTTTATGTGTTAAGTGGAAATACGTTAGACAATAGTAAGTTGATTTACGTGGATGATAAAAACAATTTGTTAAATAAAATATCTTTAACAGATAAAAAAGAAGCACTCAAATTAGGCGATGAATTATCCGGATTTAAAACGCATTACGACTTAATCAATGATGATGCACAAATAGACGTATTTGCCTATGGCGATGGTGCTTTATATGGATATGATTTATTCTCTAGTAAATTGATAGAGTATTTTTCAACGACAGCTGTTTATGAAAATATACAAGCTATATCTACAAGTTCACATAATTATATGTTGGCTTATGATAAAACGGGACTAAAAATAGATATTATAAATAAAGAAGGTAAACTAATATCTTCAATTTCTAATGCTTCTAAACAGCCGTTAGTAAGTAATCTATATATGAATGGAAAAACATACTTAGTAATCACCAATCGCCATCATATTTTTTGTCAGGAGTTAGATTAAGTTTTAGTTAGTTAATATCCTCCTATTAAAATAAAAAACAATCAATTGTTGACTAACAATTAGAAACCCATTACATTTCTTACAACCTTGATTTTTTCCTGAGCTATTTTACGAGCTTTAGCTTCTCCAATTTGCAATTGTTGTTCTAAAATATCAGGATTGCTCATTAAGTGGGTATATCGTTTACGAGCTCTTTCAAATTGCGATAAAATTAGGTCAAATAAAGCTGCTTTAGCGTGACCATAGCCGTATCCTCCTTTAGCGTAATTAGCTCGCATTTCCAACTGTTGAGTTGATGTTGCTAATAAGCTAAATAGTTTAAACACATTGCAAGTATCTGGATTTTTTGGTTCTTCAATTGGTGTGCTATCTGTCTGAATGCTCATCACCACTTTTTTCAATTCTTTTTCAGGTAAAAAGATATTGATATAGTTCCCATAAGACTTACTCATTTTTTGTCCATCTATACCTGGAACAATCATTACGCGCTCATCAATTTTAGCTTCAGGTAAAACAAATAACTCTTGCTGATATCTATTATTAATAGCTTTGGCGATATCTCTTGTGATTTCTACATGTTGAATTTGATCTTTACCAACTGGTACAAAATTAGCATCATATAAAATGATATCAGCTGCCATTAATACAGGGTAAGTAAACAGGCCTGTATATACTTCATTTAACCGATCTGATTTATCTTTAAATGAATGAGCATTTGCTAACATTGGGAAAGGTGTAAAGCAGCTTAAATACCAAGTTAATTCGCAAACTTCAGGTATTCTGCTTTGACGGTAAAATATATTTTTATCTGTATCAAAATCAAAAGCTAACCAAGTTGCAGCTACTGAGTTTACACTTTCGATACGCATGGCGGCATCTTTTTGTGTAGTGAGCGAATGTAAATCGGCAATAAAAAACAAAGATTCATTTTCTGGTTTTTTACTAAGCTCTATAGCTGGTAATACGGCTCCTAAAATATTTCCTAAATGCGGAATGTTGGTACTTTGTATTCCGGTAAGTATACGTGACATTTTGTTATATAAATTTAAGAAGTATGAAATATATATTAGTAACAGCTTATATTCCTTTTACAATTCCATCTTTTGAGTTTTTGATAAATTCAGTAATTTGTTTTCTGATTTTTGTTTCTGGAATTTCTTTTTCGATTGCCTCTAAAGCATTTGTCATATTTAATCCTCTAACAAAAATTAATCGATAGATATCTTCAATATGATGTATAGTATCTTGATCAAAACCGCGACGAGATAAGCCTATTGAATTTACCCCAATATATTGAAGTGGATCACGAGCTACTCTAATAAATGGAGGAACGTTTTTTCTAATTACTGAAAATGCAGCAACAAAACTATGAGTGCCAATTGTTGAGAATTGTTGAATTCCAGTAAATCCTTCAATGATTGCATAATCTTCAATAGTAATGTGACCAGAAAGCCCAACATTATTAGCAAGAATAACATTGTTTCCAATAATACAATCATGAGCGATATGCACATAAGCCATCACTAAACAATTATCACCAACTTTAGTTTGCATTCTATCCGCTGTACCTTTATGTATTGTGGCATATTCCCTTATTATTGTGTTATTACCAATAATGGTTATCGCCTTTTCGCCATTATATTTTAAATCTTGAGATACAATTCCGATAATTGCTCCAGGAAATATTTGACAATCATTACCTATAGTTGTATCAGGGTAAATAATAGCATGAGAATGAATGTGGCAATTATCACCAATAATTACATCGTCTTTAATAATTGCATATGAATCTATGGTTACATTTTTTCCGATTTTGGATTTAGGACTTACGTCTGCAAATGGAGATATCATTTTATTTTTTTGTTATAATTGTTGTCTTTATTTTTATATATAAATATGGTATGAGTTTATATTAAGCCACAACAGCTTCACTAGACTTAGTCTCGTGATCTTTAACTTTTACAATTTGTGCCATCATTTCACCTTCCATTACAGGTTTATTATTTACATATGCTATGCCTCGCATGTGACAAATACCGCGGCGAATAGGAGTTACTAAATTTAAACTAAACACAACTGTATCACCCGGAATTACTTGCTGACGAAATTTAACTCCATCTATTTTTATGAAGTAAGTTAAATAATTTTCAGGATCAGGAACGGTTTTTAATACCAAAATACCACCACATTGAGCCATGGCTTCGATTAGTAAAACACCTGGCATCACAGGATTTTCAGGAAAGTGACCTTTGAAAAATTCTTCGTTTAAAGTGACATTTTTCACGCCAATCACATGATTATTGGAGTACTCCATAATTTTATCAACCAACAACATTGGTTGGCGGTGAGGCATTATTTTCATAATGTCCATGATGTTTAAAACAGGAGGTTTATTTAAATCAATTTTTGGATAATCTTTTTCGTTTTTTTGAATTTTAGCTAAGGCTTTTAATTTCTTAGCAAAATCAACGTTGCCAGCATGTCCAGGGCGAGCTGCGAGCACATGAATTTTGAGAGGCTTTCCAACTAGTGCCAAATCTCCAACAATATCCAACAATTTGTGACGAGCAGGTTCATTAAAGAAACGAAGTGCTGTATTGTTTAATACGCCTCGCCCCTTTAATTCAATATCAGGTAAATTAAATACTTTACGAAGATAATCCAATTTTTCGTCTGGCAGTTCGCTATCTACTAATACAATAGCATTGTTTAAGTCACCACCTTTAATTAAGTTGTGAGCAAGCAATGCTTCAAGTTCGCGTAAAAATACAAAGGTTCGGCAAGGAGAAATTTCTTTTTTAAATTCGCTGATATTATACATCGAAGCATGTTGCGTTCCTAATACTTCGCTTCCATAATCTACCATGACAGTGATTCTGAATTCATCTTGAGGCACAGCTAACATTTCCACTTTTTTTATAGGGTCTTCAAACGTTAGGTTTTCAGTTAATTCAAAATAATCGCGTTCTGCTTCCTGTTCTTTTATACCAGCAGTTTCTAATACCTCTATAAAATTATAAGAACTACCATCCATAATAGGCATTTCTGGGCCAGTAACTTGAATTAAGCAATTGTCAATACCCATGCCTACTAAAGCTGCCAATACATGCTCTGTTGTATAAACACGCACTCCGTTTTTTTCTAAAGTAGTGCCACGGGATGTATCCACAACTAAATCGCAATCAGCATCAATAATTGGCTGCCCTTCTACATCCATACGTTGAAATTTTAACCAATGATTTTCGGCTGCCGGATTAAATGTTAAAGTTACAGGAGCCCCAGTATGTAATCCTTTTCCACTAATAGAAACAGCTTTTTGTATTGTTCTTTGTTTATCACTCATTTTTAAATAGTTCTTAGTTTTTAATGTTTAGTTTTTAATAATTAGTTATCATCAAATTAACAAATTAACAAATCATCAAATTATTTTAATTTCATTTCTATATTTCTAATTCGATCATTTAGTTTAGGTAAACTTCTAAAAAGCACATAACTTCTTCTGAAATCACCTAAAGGGAAAGAAGGAGAGCCTTGTACAATTTCATTTTCTTTTTCTATGGATGAACCAACTCCTGCTTGACCAGCTATTTTTACGCCATCAGCAATTTTGATATGCCCCACAATACCCACTTGAGCTGCAATCATACAGTTTTTTCCAACCTTAGTAGAGCCTGCAACTCCAGATAAGCCAGCGATTACCGTGTTTTCACCCACTTCAACATTATGCGCTATTTGTACCAAGTTATCTAACTTAACACCTTTGCGTAAAATAGTAGAACCTAGTGTTGCTCTATCAATTGAACAATTAGAGCCTATTTCAATATTATCTTCAATAACCACATTGCCTATTTGAGGCACTTTAGCAAATTCTTTTCCAACTTGTGGCGCAAAACCAAAACCATCACTACCTATCACTGTGCTTGAATGCACAATTACATTGTTTCCAATATGACAGTCATGATATATTTTTACGCCAGAAAATAAGGTTGTGTTATCCCCAATAATGCAATTATCGCCAATATACACATGTGGATAAATTTTGGTGTTATTGCCAATTTTTACGTTAGTCCCTATATAAGCAAACGCTCCAATATAACATTCTGATCCGTATGAGGCATTTTCACCGATAAAAGAAGGTTGTTCAATACCATTTTTTTGACCTTTTACTTGGTTATATAGTTCCAATAACTTCGCAAAACTCGCATAAGAATCGTCAACACGAATAAGCGTGCAGGTTGATTTTATGGGTCTTTCAAGTATTAATGTTTTATTAACAATAACGATGCTCGCATTCGTATCGTAAATATGATTGGTATATTTTGGGTTTGCTAAAAATGATAACGTACCTATTTGGCCTTCTTCTATTTTAGATAGGTTTGATACAGACGTATTTTCGTCTCCCTCAACGGAACCACCTAATAAGGCGGCTATTTGTGCTGCAGAAAATTCCATTTGTTAAATATACAAATTTTCTTAAAAAGAGCTACAAAACAGCCGTTTTTTTCTTCGAAAACGGTCTATAAGGATGATTAATCAAAAAAATACGAATTTAGGTTACGTTATTATTTGCATCAAATTCTTTAATAATTAGGTCATGTTTTTTGACAGAGGCCTTTAGCCATTCAATATATATATCTTCTTTTTCTAAATCAGATAAGTGATATTTTGGAATTTCTTTTCTGATTTTGGTGCTAAGTTCATACATGCATAATGCAGCACAAACACTAATGTTGAAGCTTTCAGTGAAACCATACATTGGTAATTTCACAAACTCATCAGCCATATCTTCCACATCTTTTGTGATACCTGTTAATTCAGTACCAAATACTAAGGCGATGGGTTGCGTTACGCTTAAATCACTTAATGAGACAGAGTTTTTATGAAGTGAAGTCGCTACTATTTTATAACCTTTTGCTTTTAATTCAGAAAGACAAGCTTTGGTGTTATTCTCATGCTTTTGATAGCGATTTAGCGTAAGCCATTGCGTGGAGCCCATCGACACGTCTTCACTGATTTTATATTTATTTCTGTTTTCGATAAAATTGATGCTTTGTATGCCGAAAATATCGGCACTGCGCAATACAGCACTGAAATTGTGCGATTGATATACATCTTCAAGTACAACTGTGATATGATTGGTTCTTTCTTCTAACACTTCCTTCAACCTTCCTCGGCGGCGTTCGCTAACAAACCCCTCTAAATAATGGGTTAATGCCCTTTTATAATTCGAATCTAACATTTTTTAAAAATAAAATTAAAAACGGAGATGAGAAAATATAAAATTGTTTTTATGATGATTTAGGCTAATTGTCAAGCATTTAGCCTAAATGGCTAAATTATACGTACATTTGCAAAAAAATAAATTACAATGAGTAGAGAAAGTTCAGGACCAAGAAAAACGTTTTCAAAAGGTGGTTCTTCAGATTTTAATAAACGTAAATCGTTTTCAAGTTCAGATAAACCTAAACGCTCTTATAAAAAACGTGAAGATGGTGATGAAAGCAGACCACGTAAAACTTTTGGCGATGATGAGAAGAAATCATTTTCAGGAGAAAAAAGGACATTTGGTAAACGACAAGATGGTAGCTTTCGATCAAAATCAACTGGTGGTTTTGGAGATAAAGAAAAACGTCCCTACTCATCAGAAAGAAAACCATTTACTAAGCGTGACGACTCTAGTTCAGAATCTAGACCTCGCAGAAGCTTTGGTGATAGTGAAAGTAAGCCGTTTGTAAAAAGAGCAGATGGTAAATATGAAAGTACCTCTCCTCGTAGGAGTTTTGGTGATAGCGAAAGAAAACCTTATACTAAACGTGAAGATGGAGAAAAACGTCCCGATAGCTATCGGGATACAAAACGTGATGATTCATACTCGGATAGAAAACCACGCTCCAGTTTTAATGATGGAGAAAGAAAACCATTTGTAAAAAGAGCAGATGGTAAATATGAAAGTGCCTCACCTCGAAAGAGTTTTAGTGATGGTGAAAGAAAGCCTTTTGTTAAACGCGAAGACGGAGAAAAACGTCCCGATAGCTATCGGGATACAAAACGTGACGATTCTTTCTCGGATAGAAAACCACGATCTAGTTTTAATGATGGTGAAAGAAAGCCTTTCTCTAAACGTGAAGGTGATTTCATTGAAAAAAGAGAATCTAAAAGTTTTGGAGATAGACCTCGTAAAACGTATGAGGATGATAAAAAATCCTATACACCCCGCTTATCAAAGCCAGAGCGTGTTGTAGAAAAATCTAAAAAAGCAGGACCTTCTAAAACATCTACTCAAAAAAACGTGAGTGATGGTGCAGTGCGTTTAAATCGTTATGTAGCTAATTCAGGTGTATGTTCACGTCGCGAAGCAGACGTTTTAATAGCTACTGGAGTTGTTGCGGTTAATGGTAAAATCATAGTAGAAATGGGTTATAAGGTGAACCCAACAGATGTTGTTTCTTATGGTGGTGTTCCTATTAAAAATGAAGTAAAAAAATATTTATTATTAAATAAACCTAAGGATTACATCACAACGATGGATGATCCGGAAGAACGAAAAACCGTTATGGAGTTAACGCGTAATGCTTGTAAAGAGCGATTATATCCTGTTGGTCGTTTAGATAGAAATACGACTGGTATTTTATTATTTACGAATGATGGCGACATGACAGCGAAATTAACACATCCTAAATTTTTAGTTCGTAAAATTTATCATGTAGTATTAGATAAAAAAATCACCTCAGAAGATTTTAAACATATAGCTGAAGGTGTTGAATTATCTGATGGTTTAATAAAACCAGATGCTTTAGAGTATTTAGGTGAAGGTAAATCAGAGTTAGGTGTTGAAATTCATAGTGGGCGTAATCGTATTGTGCGTCGTATGTTTGAGCACCTAGGTTATGAGGTAATGAAATTAGACCGTGTAGCTTTTGCAGGATTAACTAAAAAAGATTTACCTCGAGGTAAGTTTCGTTTTTTAACTGCAAAAGAAATTGATTTCTTAAAAATGCTTGGATAATAAAAACCAACACAGAGTTGCAGAGTTAAAAAGAGGTGCATAGAATTTGCACCTCTTTTTTTATGACCAAAATTTGGATAGAACTGATGATTTGTTTTGAATGTTTTTTTATATTTATAAAATGTACTCAGTAAGCTCATTAACTCGGCTTCTCTGTGTTAAAAAAATAACAGCTAATGAAAAAAATATACTACCTCTCTACTTGCGACACTTGCAAACGCATTATCTCCGAATTAGAATTAAAAGATAAGGAGTTTGTTTTTCAGGATATCAAAACTGAAAAAATAACAAGTGAACAATTAGAGGAAATGAAAAACTTGGCCGGAAGCTATGAAGCTTTATTTAGTAGAATAGCAAGAAAATACAAAGAGTTAGGCTTAACATCCAAAACCTTAACGGAATCAGATTACAAAAAATTTATTTTAGAAGAGTATACGTTTTTGAAACGACCAGTTATAATACTAAATAATAAAATCTTTGTAGGGAATTCAAAAGCAGCTATTGTAGCAGCTAAAGAAGCGTTGTAAAATATTTTACTTCCAATTCATTAAATCTTTGCCAATATCGCTACGGTAATATTTCCCTTCGTAAGTAACCATTTCAGCACTTTTCATACTTTTATCAATCGCTTCTTCAATGGTTTTTCCAAAGGAAGTAATTGCAAAAACACGTCCGCCATTTGTTACAACGTCGTTATTTATTATTGTTGTTCCCGAATGAAATACGTGACTTGTAGTATTATTTTCAATACCCGAAATCACTTTATGTTTCTGGTATTCTTCAGGATAACCGCCAGATACCAATACAACTGTTGTTGCAATATCAGATGTTACTGAAAATTGTTTTTGATGAAGGGTTTGAGTTGAAACACCCTCTAATAAATCTAATAAATCAGATTCAATGCGAGGTATCACTACCTCAGTTTCCGGATCTCCCATACGGCAGTTATATTCAATAACAAAGGGTTCACCATTGCAATTCATTAGTCCTATGAAAATAAATCCACGATAATCAATACCATCTTTTACTAATCCATTAATTGTTGGGATAACAATTTTTTCTTCTACCTTTTTAATAAACGCATCATCTGCAAATGGAACAGGGCTTACAGCGCCCATTCCTCCAGTGTTTAAGCCTTTATCTCCAACACCTATACGTTTGTAGTCTTTAGCAGCCGGTAAAATTTTATATGATTTTCCATCTGTTAATACAAATACTGACAATTCAATTCCTTTTAAAAACTCTTCGATAACTACTGTATTCCCTGCGTTTCCAAATTTCGCATTCAATATCATATTGTTCAATTCATGTTTTGCTTCTTCTTTATCTTCTAGTATTAACACACCTTTACCAGCAGCTAAACCATCTGCTTTTAAAACATAAGGAGCTTCTAAACTGTCAATGAAATCAGATGCTTGCGATATATTATCTTTAGTGAAACTTTTGTATTTTGCAGTTGGTATACCGTGTTTCAACATAAATTGTTTACTGAAATCTTTACTTCCTTCTAATTGTGCGCCATCTCTTTTAGGGCCAATAACCGGAATGTCTTTCAATACATCGTCTTGTAAGAAAAAATCATGAATACCTAATACCAATGGATCTTCAGGACCAACTAGTACTAAATTAATATCTTTTTCCCACACTAAATTTTTGATAGCTTCAAAATCAGTAACGGCGATATTCACATTTGCGCCACATTGAGCGGTACCTGCATTTCCAGGAGCGATATATAAATTTTGTAATTGCTTACTTTGAGCTAATTTCCAAGCAAAAGCATGTTCGCGTCCTCCTGATCCAATGATTAATACGTTCATATTTTTTTATTAAGTGTGTAAAAATAAAAAATCCCACCTGATTAGATGGGATTTAATAAAAACTTTTAAAAACTATTTTAACGCTTCTTCTTGTTGAAATTTCCACCACGGCTATTGGCGCGTTTTCTATTTTGATTAGCTAAAATGCCATCTCTATAACGTTTGTTTTTCGTTCTAAAACGAGAAAACAATTGAGCTTGTTCCCTATTTTGTTTAGTGCCAGGATTTGTTTTGTGATATACCCAGCCACCTTTACTTTTTTTACCTTTAAAGATACGCGCAAAAAACCCTTTCTTTTGACCGCCTTTTGCAAAAGCATCAGCATGTCCACCACTTTTTTTACGTTTAAATATGCTTCCACCACCTCGTTGATTGCGGTGCTCTTTTTTACGACCACCTGTTTGAGACATCATTGGAGTTGTAATTCCAATAGAAAGCATAACTGCAATAACAGTAAATATAGTGTAGAATTTCATTCATACAATAATATAAAAAAAAGATCATAGAAACTAAGTTTATTGACATTTTTAGTGAAAATAACCAACAAGATTTGAACATTGTTTTTTTAAAAACTTATCTAGCCAAGAATAGTTACATTATTAAAATTGTTCCTAATTACAATGTTATATTAAATAAATACTGTAGATTAGGACTATTATGATGGCTGAAGCTTTAGACATACAGACTTTTTTAAGCCAAAGTAAAGGTGAGTTATTAATAGATGTGCGAGCGCCTATTGAATTTTTCAAAGGGCACATCGCAAATGCTATAAACGTACCTTTATTTGAAGATAGTGAACGTGCCGAAATTGGAACGCTATATAAGCAAAAAGGTAAAGATACAGCTGTTAATAGAGGTTTAGAAATTGTATCTCCAAAAATGGTCGGTTTTGTAAATGATGTGAAAGCGTTGACAAAAAACAAAAAAGTATTTGTGTATTGCTTCAGAGGAGGTATGCGCAGCAATAGCTTTGCATGGTTGATGAATACTTCTGGATTAAAAGCCAATATCTTAAAAGGAGGTTATAAAGCATTTAGAAATCATGCATTAGCATATTTTGAACAAGATAAAAAACTGATTTTGTTAGGTGGTAATACGGGTAGTGGAAAGACAGATATATTAAAAAAACTTGCTGTATCTGGATATCAGGTAATAGATTTAGAAGGATTGGCAAATCATAAAGGTTCTGCTTTTGGCACTATTAATCAGCAAAAACAAAACCCACAACAGGTGTTTGAAAATATGCTCTTCCAAGAGTTCTCAATGATGAACGAAGATCTACCAATATTGTTGGAAGACGAATCGCAAAGTATTGGTTACAATAAAATACCACATGGTTTATGGTTGCAAATGAAAAAATCGCCCATCATTAAATTAAATATTCCATTTGAAGTTCGCGTTCAAAAATTAGTAATGGATTATACAACCGTTGACATTAATGCTTTGAAAGTCTGTGTTATTAAGATTTCACAGCAATTAGGAACTTTAAATACTAAATTATGTTTGCAACATATAGATGATGGGCATTTAGCAGACGTAGCTCGTTTGTCTTTATTATACTACGATAAAGCCTATAATTACAATTACGATAAAAATAAACAACAGCAGATTATCAACATAGAATCTGATACAACGGATGCGGAAATTAACTCACAAAAAGTAGCGAGGGTTTTAAAAACGATTTATTAAAATATGGAAATAAAATTAACGCAATTTAGTAAAGCCTCAGGCTGTGGCTGTAAAATAGCACCTGCTGTGTTGGAGGAGATATTGAGTGGATGTAAACAAGACTTAACCTTTACTAATTTATTAGTGGGTAATGAAACGAAAGATGATGCAGCTGTTTTTGAATTAGAAGATGGTAATTGCATTATTAGTACTACTGATTTTTTTACACCTATTGTAGATAATGCATTTGATTTCGGTAAAATTTCGGCAACAAATGCCATTAGCGATATTTATGCGATGGGCGGTAAGCCCCTAATGGCAGTGGCTATTTTAGGTTGGCCGGTAGATAAAATTCCTACGGCCGTTGCACAACAAGTTATAAAAGGTGCGCAGGCTATTTGCTCAATAGCAGGTATTCCTTTAGCTGGCGGACATAGTGTGGATACTCAGGAACCTTTATTTGGATTGGCTGTAACTGGAATCGTTAAAAAAGAACATTTGAAACGAAATAATTCGGTTAAAGAAAATGATGTATTATATCTTACAAAGCCTTTAGGCATAGGTGTTTTGAGTACAGCACTTAAAAGAGGGTTATTGAATGAGTCGGATTATATAACCTTATTGGAACACACTACCAATTTGAATTCGGTAGGTGAAAAATTAGGAACACTTTCTTATGTCAATGCTATAACGGATGTAACTGGTTTTGGATTTGCAGGACATTTACTCGAAATGCTTTCTAACAGTGGATTATCAGCGGTTATTCAAAAACAATCGTTACCACTGATAGAGTCTGCAAAAGGTTTTGCGCAACAATTTGTATTTCCTGATAATACAACGCGTAATTACAATGACCAGGTGAAACACATTGAGGGAATGACTGATTTAGATTTTATTTTTTATTGTGATCCTCAAACCTCTGGAGGCCTATTGTTTAGTGTAAGTGCTGAGCAAGAAGAAACGATGGATTTATTTTTAAAAGAACAAAATCAATTTGTTGCAAAAGTAGGGAAGATAGTGGCTAAAAGAGATAAGGATATAGTATTTGTTTAGAATTTTATTATTTTAAAGCTTTTTTTGTATAGCAATAATAATACTAAACACTATGTATTCCCTTATAAAATCAGTAGTTTTGTAAGATGAAGATAGATAAATACATTGGGCATTCAGGTTATACATCCCGCAGAAAAGCATACGACTTAATAGAAGAAAAACGCGTGGAAGTAAATGGAAAGATTGCCAATTTTACTACTAAATTCAAAGAAGGCGATGTTGTCATGATTGATGGTAAGAAGCTAGAAGTAGCTGCCTTTGTACCAACCTACATTGCTTACAATAAGCCTAAAGGCATAGAATGTACGTCTGAAAAAATTGCTAATAATATTATTGATGCAATTAACCATCCTCAGCGAATTTATCCAATTGGCAGATTAGATAAGGATTCTGAAGGATTGATCTTATTAACTAATCATTCTGAAATGATTGATAAAATTGGTAACTCCAAATATGAGCACGAAAAAGAATACATCGTTACGTTAAACTTACCTGTACGAAAACAATTTTTAGATGAAATTTCTCAAGGTATAGAAATACATGGCGAACAAACCAAACCTTGTAAAGTAGCTATGGAACCTGGCACTAAACGTGTATTCCGAATTACGCTTACTCAAGGTTTAAACCGACAAATCCGTCGTATGTGTAATGAGTTCGATTATCAAGTGATCAAATTACAACGTGTGCGTGTGATGAATATAAAATTGGCTAAGCTGAAAATAGGCGAGTGGCGTGATTTAACAGAGCTTGAATTAAAAGAATTGATGTCGCAGATAACGGTTTAATTTTTTAAAAATACCAACGTTTATATTACAGATACATAAATACTTCTTCTTAAATTTAAGTCGGAATTAGCGTTATCTTTTTTGCAATTACTACAACATAAAAAAAAACTTATAGTATTGGTCTTTGTTTTGGGACTGGTGCTTTGGTTTTTGTTATGTCTGCCTAAGCCTTTGTTTAAAGATGCTTATTCAGTTGTATTGAATGATAGCGAAGGAAAATTATTATCTGCTAAAATAGCAAGTGATGGACAATGGCGATTTCCAGAGAGCGAAACGATTAATCAAAAATTTGCAACATCTATTTTAGCATTTGAAGATGAATACTTTTATTATCATCCCGGCATCAATCCCGCTTCGATATGGAGAGCTTTTAAACAAAACAGAAAAGCCGGAAAGGTAGTGAGTGGTGGTAGTACAATTACCATGCAATTGGTGCGTTTAATTCGTAAACACAAACAACGTACCTATTACGAAAAAATGATTGAGTTAGTTTTGGCGTTGCGTTTGGAATTGACTTATTCTAAACAAGAAATTTTAAATCTTTATTGTTCGCATGCACCGTTTGGGACTAATGTCGTGGGTATTGAGGCTGCTTCTTGGCGTTACTTTGGGAGAGGGCTTTCTAATTTATCGTGGGCTGAGTGCGCTACTTTAGCTGTATTGCCTAATGCGCCGTCTATGATTTATCCAGGGAAAAATCAAGACAAATTAAAATCAAAGCGAAATAAATTATTGTATAAACTACATACCTTACATCATATTACTGAAGAAACCTATCAGTTAGCCATTCGGGAACCATTGCCATTAAAACCTTTTCCGTTGCCAAATAATGCAAGGCATTTATTAAATAGAGCGGTGACAGAGTATCCAATCGATAATGAATTTAGTACCACCATACAATCTGAGTTGCAAAATAAGGTTTTAGATATT
Organism: uncultured Bacteroidota bacterium; assembly: GCA_903834765.1. Taxonomy (GTDB): domain Bacteria; phylum Bacteroidota; class Bacteroidia; order B-17B0; family Aurantibacillaceae; genus UBA4416. Next base: position 41,495 of record CAILKE010000078.1, on the reverse strand, counting down.
TTAGCAAAGCATGCCAGTCATTTTAAACATAATGATATTCACAATCTCTGCGCATTAATTATTGATGTCAAAAAAAACGAAGTGATTTCATATGTTGGTAATACACCCTTAAAAGATAAAGAACCACACGGTGAAGATGTAGATGTGATTATAGCAAATCGCAGTACGGGTAGTTTATTGAAACCTTATTTATATGGCTTTATGTTAAACGACGGACAATTGTTGCCTAGTATGTTGGTGCCAGATATACCTACTCAAATAGCAGGCTATGTGCCCCAAAATTTTGATTTCACTTATGACGGTGCCGTGCCAGCAAAACAAGCATTATCAAGGAGTTTGAATATACCGGCCGTTAAATTATTACAACAATATGGCATCGAAAAATTTTTAGATCGTTTGCAACAAATAGGTTTAACATCGATGAATCGCTCTGCAGATAATTATGGATTATCATTAATCCTTGGTGGTGGCGAATCAAAATTATGGGACATGTGTTCGGCTTATGCAAGTATGGCTAGGGTTGTAAATCGGTATAACGGTAACAAGCTTTATATGGATAGCGATTGGAATAAACCAACGTATTTAAAAAGTAAAAAAAATCAACCTGATCATCAAGTTAATGACGAGCCTTTAATGGCTGCATCTGCCGCATGGCTTACATTTGAAGCCATGGCTGAGGTTGGCAGACCCGACATCGATGCGAGTTGGCAACGTTTAGGTAATGCTCAAAAAATTGCATGGAAAACAGGAACAAGTTTTGGTTTTAGAGATGGATGGGCCATTGGTGTTTCAGGAAATTATGTGGTAGGCGTGTGGGTTGGAAATGCAGACGGAGAGGGTCGCCCTGGATTAACAGGCTTATCCGCAGCCGCACCTATTTTGTTTGAATTGTTTGGAACGCTTCCAAAAACGAACTGGTTTAAAATGCCTATATCTGATATGAAACAGGTAGTTGTTTGTAAACAAAGTGGCTGTTTAGCTTCTATGTATTGTGATGAAACAAAAAAAGAATGGATTCCAAAAAACAGTAATGCAGCAATTGTATGCAAATACCATAAGCCCATACATGTTGATTTTACAGGTCAATACAGAGTTACGGATGCTTGTGTATCGCCTATGGAAATGAAAACGATTTCGTGGTTTGAGTTGCCGCCTGTGCAGGAATATTATTATAAAACAAAAAATCCAACATATAAAACGTTACCACCATTCAAAAGTGGCTGTGTCCCTGAATTAGAAAAATCAATGGAAATGATTTATCCAAAAGCTGGGACAGTCATTTATATTCCTTATGAATTAAATGGGGAACAAGGGAAAACAATTTTTGAAATTGCACATCGATCTCCGTCAAACACAGTATTTTGGCATATTGATGGAGCTTTGGTTGGAACAACAAAAGACATACATCAATTAGGTATAACTGCAGCTAAAGGTAAACACATGCTTACAATATCTGATGATAAGGGGGAAACATTAACAATTCCTTTTGAAGTAGCGAGCGATAAAAAGTAAATTGATAAATGATTTAAGTTTTACCTATGCCTTTCATCTAAAGAAAATGTTAATTCATTAAGCATTTTTGTTGAAAAAGTTTAAGCTTAATTTTCAATCTGTTAATTACATTTGAATAATGGCTTTATTAGAAGAAAAAGAAACCGAAAAATTATTTTACACCATTGGCGAAGTTGCCACTATGTTTGATGTAAACACATCTTTGATACGCTTTTGGGAAAAAGAATTTGACATCATCTCGCCATCAAAAAACAAAAAAGGAAATCGTCTTTTTACTAAAAAAGATATAGAAAACTTTAAGCACATCTTTCATTTCGTAAAAGAAAAAGGGTACACGCTGCAAGGCGCTAAAGATAAGCTAAAGGGAGGATTGAAAGAATCTGATCAAGTAAAAGTAGAAGTGATCGAAAAGCTAAAAAGCATTAAAGAGCAGTTATTAAAAATGAAAAATCAAATTTAATTATTTCATTTACAATTTCTAATTTTCTTCATTTCATCCCTAAATTTTCTGTAAATTTAAACCATGACTTTAAACAGAAAATTAGCTCCCGAATTTAAAACCATTGATACCATTCATATTCCGCAAGCTCAATTATCTAAATTGGATAATGGTATTTGTGTATATACTATCAATAGTGGCTCGCAAGAATTAACCAAAATAGAATTTTTATTCAAAGCGGGTATGTATTATCAGTCACAATCATTATTGGCATCTGCAGCCAATAATTTATTAGAAACTGGCACTAAACATTATACAGCAAATGAGCTATCGGATAACATTGATTTTTTTGGATCCTTTTTCGAATGCTCTGTTGAACAAGATTTTTCCTCATTAGCATTATTTTCATTAAATAGATTTGTAGATAAGAGTTTACATTATGTAGAGGATATTATCAAAAATCCGACGTTTCCAAAGGATGAATTCGAGATTTATTTGTCTAATAAAAAACAAAAACATTTAGTAAACTCTCAAAAGGTTAATGTTTTAGCACGTCGTCGCTTTTCTGAATTATTATTTGGCGAAGATCATCCTTATGGTAGAGAAGTGAAAACAGAAAGTTTTGATGAGATCACCATTGATACGATTAAAGCGTTTTATAGATCACATTACCAATCGGGCAATTGTACCATTGTTGCTTCGGGTAAATTACCTGATAATTTAATTGAGTCTTTAAATAATTTTTTCGGGAAAGACGCTTGGGGAACTGCCAGTAAAATCAATACACCTGAAGTGACATTGAATACGACAACACAGCTGAAACACTTCATAGATAAACCTGATGCGATACAATCTGCAATTAGAATAGGACGTACACTATTTAATAAAACACATCCTGATTATTTTAAATTTCAAGTATTGAATACCATTTTAGGTGGATACTTTGGATCACGCTTAATGGCCAATATTCGAGAAGATAAAGGCTATACATATGGAATCGGAAGTGGCTTAGCTTCTTTGGTGCATGCAGGTTATTTCTTTATTGCTACGGAAGTCGGAACAGATGTAACGAAACAAACTTTAGAAGAAATTTATAAAGAAATAAAAATCTTACGCGAAGAGTTGGTGGATGAAGATGAATTAGAAACGGTGCGTAATTATGTATTAGGTCAGTTCTTACGTAGTGTGGATGGGCCATATTCACTAGCAGATAAATTCAAAGCGATTTGGGAATTTGATTTGGGTTATGATTATTTTGAAAAATATTTTGATGCCGTAAAAAAAGTAACACCTCAAGAAATAAAAGATTTAGCTAATAAGTACTTACAAGAAAAAGACTTAATTGAATTAGTTGTAGGGAAAAAGTAATTTAGAATTCTATGGCGAAAATTTTTATCATAGGCCCTGCTTATCCACTGCGTGGTGGTTTAGCAACGTTCGACGAATTGTTCTGCACTGCGTTTAACGAACAAGGACACGATTGCGAAATTATTTCATATAGTTTGCAGTACCCCAATTTTTTATTTCCAGGGAGTACACAATTTGATACAACAGGAGTTGCTCCTAAACACATTAAGATTCATACGCTTATTAATTCGGTAAATCCTTTATCGTGGATTAAAACAGCCAATTTCATTAAAAAACAAAAACCTGATTTCATTGTTTTTCGTTTTTGGATTCCCTTTATGGGCCCTGCATTAGGAAGTATTGCGCGTATGGTTCGTAAAAGTGGTATAAAAGTATTGGCAATCACCGATAATGTTATCCCACACGAAAAACGAATTGGAGACGCAGCTTTTGCAAAGTATTTCATTAAGAGTTGTGATGGTTTTGTAACGATGAGTAAAGCTGTCATGAAAGATTTAGAGAATTTCACGACGACGAAGCATAAGAAATATTTATTACATCCGTTATATACGTCCTTTGGAGAAAAGCTTAATAAGTCAGATGCTCGCAAAGTATTAGGGATTAACGATGATGTTAATTTAGTATTGTTTTTTGGATTGATTCGTAAATACAAGGGCTTGGATATGTTGTTGGACGCATTCAATGAATTGAAAGACAATCCAAATATTACGTTATTAATTGCTGGGGAATTTTACGAAGACAAAAAACCTTATTTAGATTTGATTGAAAAATATCAGATTCAGGATCAAGTTATATTACATGCAAAATTTATTGCAAACGAAGATGTAAAATTATATTTTTCGGCAGCTGACTTGGTAGCCTTGCCATATCGTACAGCTACTCAAAGTGGTGTAACGCAAGTGTCGTTTCACTTCGAAGTACCAACCCTTGTGACTAATGTAGGTGGCTTAGGAGAAATTATTCCTCACCTAAAAGCAGGCTACGTGGTAGAACCTAATGGTAAAGCCATTGCGGAACGCATCAAGGATTATTTTAATAATCATCGAATGCCAATGTTTACTGAAGGTATGAAGCAAGAAAAACAAAAATACGATTGGAGAATTTTTGTGGACGAAGTCATTGATTTGTATAAAAACCTATAAATATGAAAGAAGAAATTATTTTAAGAGAAGCTACATTTAATCCCAAAGTCAAGACCTATATTTTCTTTGTTGTATTGTTTTTTTTATTTACTAGTGTTATTGGCATACTCCTTATTCCGATATGGATATTTGGGCTAGGACAATGGATGAGTGGGAAGTTTTTCAAGACCTTATCTTGTCAGATCACAAACAAAAATTTGAAATTTTCAAAAGGCTTAATCTTGCATATCGAAAAAACAATTCCTGTCGAAAACATTCAAGACTTATCGTTTATGGGAGGCCCTATTTTGCGCTACTTCGGCTTAACGGTTATCAAGATAGAAACCGCTGGTGGTGGGGGAGGTAACCATAATCAAAATATGATGAGTATGCTGGGAATTAATGATGCGGAGAGTTTTAAAACTGATATTTTATTGCAACGCGAAAAAGTAATAAACGAAAAAAATAATTTAGCTATTCCATCAAGTTCGTCATCATCTGATACTCAGCTTTTAATGGATATTAAAAATGAATTGATTGAAATTAAAAATAAGATGAAGGGATAAAAAATTATTTTTTATCCAATTTATAAATCAAAGTTACCGCATAAGCATTCACACCTTCGCCTCTGCCTATATAACCGAGGCCTTCGTTTGTTGTAGCTTTAATAGAAACATCATTCGGTGTAATATTCATAATAGGAGCCAATACGTTTTGCATAGCAGTAATATGTGGATTTACTTTTGGAGCTTCTAAACTCAAGGTAGCATCAACGTTTCCAATACCATAACCATTTTTTAATAATAAGTCTACAACTTCTTTTAGTAATAACTTGCTATCGGCTCCTTTATATTTAGGATTATCGTTAGGGAAATGAAAACCGATATCTCTTAAATTAGCCGCGCCCAACAAGGCATCGCAGATCGCATGTAATAATACATCGGCATCACTATGTCCTACGCAACCTTTATCAAATTCTAATTTAATACCTCCTAACCATAGTTCTCGTCCTTCGCCTAAAGGATGCACATCGTATCCAAATCCTACTCTAATATTTACCATGGTGTTGTCGTTTTAAATTTAGGTGTGATATAAAAAAAGAGTTATGGTATAACTCTTTCAACTACTTCTTCATTTTTAGTTGGCAATTTACCAAACACATCAATGTATTTTATTTTCGGTGTCCAAAAAGCACCCCCTTCAATATGGATATAAATTCGAGTTACCGTCATTAATTTATTATTAATAGTTGCAAAAGCCTCGTATTTATTATCAATCGGCGATTTAATAATGAAAATTTGTTTTTTCTTGTACGAAACAAAATTAAAGTAGAATGTTTTTTTTACTGAATCTAACACATGCGTTTCTATTCCGTAAGCATATTTTTTTTGAATAGCATTTAGTGATTCTGTGCTTCCGTCGGTATTATAATTTTTCCAATTAATCTTTAGTGGTTCCTTTTCATTTAATTCGTTTTTATCTGTATAATTTAATTGATAAATAAGCGTGTTTATATTGTTAGTTCGTTGCACATAAAACAATAAATTTTTAATGTCTTTTGGTGTAGGAAACTCTTTACCGTCTTTTGCTTTCGTTTGACTGTATAGCCCTATAGAGGCTAAAAATAGTAAAGTGAATAAGAAAGTATGTTTAAAATATGTTTTTAATAAAATCATTCAGTTGTGCAATTGTATAATATTGGGCGCAAATTTAATTGTAGTTATTGAAATAAGCTAACTTATCTCTTGTTAAATTTACTTAACTTATAATAGTTCTGTAACTATAAACTGTTTGATTTTTAACTCATTAGAGCCACTATAGGCAATATGAGCAACATATTGAGGGTTAATAAGCAATTCCTTTAAATTCCAGATTGTTTGCCCACAGCTGGCCGATTTATGGCCAATAATCATATCAGGTAATAAAATAGCTAATCCCTTCCCATTTGCCTTACTAATAGCTTCTTTTTTTGTCCATAAGGTAAAAAAATCATGAATAGGATCCGTGGAATTTGTTAATTCTTCCAATTCCTTATCAGATAAAGAAATAGAGTAATCATCAATGCAAATGTCTCTCATTTTTTCAACATCAATTCCAACACGAGTTGTTTTTGAAACGGCGCACATTACATAATCATCAGCGTGAGATATTGTAAAATCAATAGCTTCATTTATATAAGGTCTGCCATATTCATCGGTTCGATAATCTTCTAAAATAGCATTATTAAAGCCTTGTTCAATTAGTAACTGTTTTAAAATCACGCGCGCTAATACACTTCGTAATTGCTCATCTTGACGAGGATAATTGGTGATTTTTTCTTGCATGAAAGCAGGCAATTTTCTCAAATAATGCGCTAAATGAAGCTCATCCCCTTGTTCTATTTTTATTATCCCTATTACTATCATAGTGGGTAAAAGTACTAATACCAAATGTATTTATGATTTATGCCAAAGATACGCAGTAAATTTTTATCAAGACGATTTGAAAAAATCGTTGTATAGCAAAGCCTATGGAGCTATTTTTTCAAGAAGTATTGATGATAAATAACAAGTAGGTTGGGTATTAATTATAGATATATTTGGTACACATACTCCGATATAATAATGAGGGCGTGCCCCCGCAAAAGAGACAGCGGGGTCGGGCTGTCGCTACAACCTTTTTATCGTTCCTCAAAAAAGGGTTTCCGCTTGCATCCCTCACGCAAATACTATAAACAGGACGAAATTTTACTATTTTAAACAATACAAAAAATGGTATCTTTAACCTTTATTATTCAAGAAAATTAAACATGAGCGTTTACGATAAATATAAAGCAGTCATAGGTTTAGAATGCCATATTCAATTGCTTACCAAAACAAAAATGTACAGCGATGATATCGCAGAATATGGCGGAATGCCAAATACAAATGTGAGTGTCATTACGTTAGGTCACCCCGGCACATTGCCAAAGGTAAATAAACGTGCCATCGAATTTGCTGTAAAATTAGGTATTGCCACGCATTCGAACATTCGTGAAGAAAATCAGTTTGCTCGTAAAAACTATTTCTATGCCGATTTACCTAAAGGCTATCAAATTACACAGGACAAAACACCTATTTGTAATGGCGGTTACGTTGATATTAAATTAAAAGACGGTACTGAAAAAAGAATTAACCTCACTCGTATTCACATGGAAGAAGATGCGGGTAAAAGTATGCACGACATCGATCCATTTGAATCATTAATTGATTTGAATCGTGCAGGGACGCCATTGTTGGAAATTGTGACTGAGCCCGATTTTACTGGAAGTGAAGAAGCGTATATTTATTTAACAGAGGTAAAAAAACTAGTACGTTACTTAGATATTTGCGATGGAAATATGGAAGAAGGTTCGTTGCGTTGTGACGCCAACGTTTCAGTGATGTTGAAAGATGCCAATGAATACGGAAAAAAAGTTGAGGTTAAAAACATGAACTCATTCCGTAACGTGCAACGTGCCATCGATTTCGAAATTAAACGTCAAATTGATCTATTAGAATCAGGGGAAGAAATAGCCGGGGAGACACGCAGTTTCAATGCTACGGATGGTTCTACCTTTGCACTCAGAAGTAAAGAAAATGCAAACGATTACCGTTATTTTCCGGAACCGGATTTGCAGCCCGTTTATGTCACACAAGAATATATCAATTCAGTAAAAGCTCAAATGCCTGAATTACCAAGCGATTTGTTCAATAAGTTTACTAAAGAATTTGGATTATCTGAATACGATGCATATAATTTAACTGACCTTAAAAGTCTTGCTTTATATTTTAATGAATTAGTGTCATTCACTAAAAATTATAAAGCGGCAGCCAATTGGATGATGGGAAGCATTAAATCTTTCTTAAACGAAAATGCCTTTACCATCGAACAGTTTAACGTAAAACCAAAAACCATAGCTGATTTAATTGCTTTAATTGACGAAGGAAAAATCAGTAATGCTGCGGCAATACAAAAATTATTTCCTGAGTTGATGTTAAATCCAACAGAGGAACCATTGAGCATCGCACAACGTTTAGATATTATACAAAGTAATGATACTGGAGCTTTACAAGAATTAGTAGATCAAGCATTAGCTAAATACCCTGAAAAAATTACAGAATATAAAAATGGTAAAACTAATTTATTAGGATTGTTCGTTGGAGAAGTAATGAAGTTAGGTAAAGGTAAAGCAGACCCTAAAATGGCGAATCAATTGGTGAAAGAGGCTTTGGAGAAATAACTATTTTCTACTCAGTACTTATTTTATAAAATAAACCGTTGAAGAATTTAACTTCTGCGGTTTTTTTTGCGTCTTAATTATTTTTTTGCGCCTTGATTTTTAGCAGCATATTAAATAAATGGGTTGTAGCAACAGCATCTCCTTCTGCGCGATGTCTTGCATTATTAGGGATATTAAGTGATGCACATAATTTACCTAAACTGTAAGTTGGTTTACCTGGAATTAATTTCCGACTCATTTGCACCGTGCATAATTTTTCGCGTTTGAACTCGTAACCTAAAGAGGCGAATTCATCCCGTATGAAATTATAATCAAAGCTTACATTATGAGCCACAAAAGTGCGATTATGAGTAAGTTCAATAATTTTAGGAGCAATATCATTAAACTTAGGCGCTTGAGCAACCATTGCGTTTGTAATACCTGTAAGGTTTGTATAGAAAGGTGAGATATAACACTCCGGATTTATAAGCGAGGTGAATTTTTCAGTTACTTGTAATCCATCATGAATGATAATACAAATTTCTGTAATTCTGCTATGAGGAAATTGATATTTCCCACCACAAGTTTCTATATCTATAATCGCAAACATTCTTTAAATGATTAAGCCTTGTAGAATAGCCATTTACCTAGCTCTTTCCAACTTGCTTTTTTTCCATACATTAAAATACCGGTACGGTATATTTTACCAGCCAGCCAAGTAAAAAATAAAAATCCTACTATTAACATTGTCATTGACAATGCTAATTCCCAAAGTGGTACATCAAATGGTAAACGCACCATCATCACAATAGGTGAGGTGAGAGGGAAAATAGAAAAGAACTGTGCTATGCCCGAATTTGGGTTGGTCATGACACCTTGTGCTATTGCAAAACCAAAAATCATAGGAACAGTAATAGGAATCATAAATTGTTGTGTGTCGGCTTCGCTATCTACCGCAGAGCCCACAGCTGCAAATAAAGCGGCATATAATAAGTAACCTACTAAAAAATAAAACGCGAAACAGCCAAGTATTAAAGGAATATTCAATGTATTAGCATAATTAATCCATTCAACTACATCTTGCGGTGTTTGTATTTTTTCCATTTTATCGGTATGAGCCAAAATATCATTTTTATGAATAAGTTCATATTGCGCATTTTGCTTAGATACATCCTTCAATTGATCTTTCAGTAAAACACTTGTCACAGTGATGTTGATGGCTAACGTTAAAACTATCCATAAAATAAATTGTGTTAAGCCAACGAGAGCAACACCAATAATTTTACCAAGCATTAATTGAAAGGGTTTTACCGAGGACACTATGACTTCAACAATGCGATTTGATTTTTCTTCAATCACGCCACGCATCACTTGTGCACCGTATAAAAAGATCATCATATAAATAGCAATGGCACAACCAAAACCAACAGCCATATTTAATTCTGTGTTGGTTGCTTTGTCTTTACCTTCTTCTGTTACCATATTTAATAAGAGTTTCACAGGGCGACGGGCATTATCTATTTTGGTTCTGTCAATGCTATCGCCTTGTAAGCGATAATCAAACAAAATATTTTCAACGTTATTGACGATGTATTGTTCTGTTGGTAGTCCAGGCTGTTTTCTATAATATAGATTTGGTGTTGATTTTAAATTATTGATTAAATCGTAATGGAGTTCTAGTATCAAATCATAAGGGCCTCCTTTTAAATTTGCTTTGGCATTTTTTAAAGATTCTGAACTATATGTAAATTTTAATTTTTCAGTATTGGGGATTTTATCTACAAACAAACCACTTCTATCCAATACTAAAATCTGGTGATCTGTTTTGTCACGTAAGCCAAGCCAAATAGGGACAATCATCACACCTGCTAATAATATAGGGCCGAGTATTGTCATTAATAAAAATGATTTTTTCTTTACTCTCGAAAAATATTCACGTTGTATAATTAAAAAAAGTTTGTTCATGGTTATAGTTATGAATTATTCCGTAAATGCGCTTTGTGTATGTAAGGTGGTTTTATTTTCTACTACTGAAATAAAAATATCATTCATTGAGGGGATTATTTCATTGAAAGAAATAATCTCCGCATTGTTTAAAACCGCTTGTAGTAAATCATTTGGCTTGTTTTGTCTTAAAACTTTAATAGTTACAGTATGTATTTCTCCTTCCGATTTTTTTTCTATTAATTCGGCACCAGCCCATAATGCATTAATAAAGCCTACCAAATTACCTTTGAACGTAATAGTAAACATATTGGTTTTATAGGCATCGCGAATTTCTTTAACTGAACCGTCTAATAATTTTTCTGATTTATTGATGAGGGCAATGTTATCACAGAGTTCTTCTACACTACCCATATTATGTGTCGAAAAAATAATAGTTGCGCCCTTGTCTCTTAATTCTAATATTTCGTTTTTGATAAGCTGTGCGTTAATAGGATCGAAACCACTGAAGGGTTCATCTAAGATGAGTAGTTTTGGTTCGTGCAATACAGTGACAATAAACTGTACTTTTTGTTGCATGCCTTTACTTAGCTCTTCAATTTTTTTATCCCACCAACTTTCTATTTCAAATTTTTTGAACCAAGCTTGTAATTTTTGTTTGGCATCTGCTTTTTTTAAACCCTTTAACTGAGCCAAATACATGACTTGCTCACCTACCGACATTTTTTTATACAGACCTCGCTCTTCAGGAAGGTATCCAATATAGTCCACATGTTTTGGATTTAAACGTTCACCATTAAAAATAACTTCACCACTATCAGGACCCGTAATTTGATTAATGATTCGGATTAACGACGTTTTTCCTGCGCCATTAGGGCCTAATAGGCCAAATATTTTTTGTGGTTCAACGATTAAACTCACATTATTAATGGCGACGTGACTGCCGTAATTTTTATAAATATGTTTTACTTCTAATATAGGAGTCATTTTTATTTTTTATTTTTTCAATTCAGCAGAACAATGAATATGGTTTTTATTGTCAAATTATTTTTACTCAACATAAAACACTAAACCTTTCAAATACTCACCCTCCGGAAAGTTAGGAGTAATAGTGTGATCGGCTGGTTGAGAAACGGTATGTAATAATTTCAAGTGTCGGCGAGATTCAATAGCCCCAGCTGTAACACTATTGTAAAATAATTTTTTATCAATAACACCTGAGCAAGAAAATGTAAATAAAATGCCACCTTTTTTAATGTTTTGTAAAGCCATTGCATTTAGTCGTTTGTACCCAATCACTGCATTGTGTGATACATCTTTACTCTTTGCGAAGGCAGGTGGATCAAGAATAATCACATCATAATCTTTACCATGATCTTTTAAATAATCAAAGGTATCTACTGCAAAACCTTCGTGGTTAGTCACGTTATTTAAAGTTGCATTTTTGTTACATAAATCAATGGCTTTGGCACTTGAATCAACCGAATGAACCATGCTGCAACCATGTTTAGCGGCATACATCGAAAATCCTCCTGTGTAAGAAAATGTATTAAGCACACGTTTATCTTTACTGTAAGTTCCTAATAGGCTTCTGTTTTCACGCTGATCAATAAAGAATCCAGTTTTTTGACCGTTGATGAAATCAATATAAAACTTCACGCCATTTTCAACTACTACTAATTCTTCATCACAAGAGCCATATAAATACTCATTGGATAAATTAATGGCATATTGACTAGGTAATGTTTCAGAGCTTTTATCATATACCGATTTCAATAGAGTTTTGAATACTTGTTTCAATCCTTCAGTAATATCTATGCGACTTTTGTGCATACCAATACTATGTGCCTGAAAAACAATATGTCCATCATAATAGTCCATGATTAAGCCTGGTAAGCCGTCACCTTCTCCAAACACTAAACGAAACACATTGGTATTAGGGTTGTTGGCTAAATTTAAAAAGCCACGAAATGCTAATGCTTTTTCTATTTTTTTAGTCCAAAAATTAACATCAATTTGTTGTTTACTAAAAGAGATGATACGAGCAGTAATGCTCGCTTTTTGATAATGAGCCATGCCTAAAAATTGCTGTTTAGCGGAATAAATTTCCACGACATCGCCATCCACAATATTGGAATCAGTTATTTTAATGGCACCTGAAAACACCCATGGGTGAAAACGCTGTATAGGTTCTTCTTTGCCGTTGTGTAGTATTAATTTAGGATATTCTGTCATAACACAAATGTATATGATAATTGCTTGTTTTGGGCTTTAAAAACTAATTTTTTAACTAAATTTGTTGTTCATAAATGTAATAATTTATGCCATTGTTGGTGTTATCACCAACAATGTGTGTTATACTTACCAAACTTTAAAACGACTATGACAACATCGGAAATAAAATTAAAAATTACAGTTGATGAAAATCAATTGCCACATAAAATAGAATGGGAAGCAGCTGACGCAAAGGAAGGCAGTGTTTGCAAAAGCATGATGTTAGCTCTTTGGGACGAAAAAGAAAATAATACGATGCGTATTGATTTATGGACCAAAGAAATGAGTGTGGAAGAAATGAAAAAATTTTTTCACCAAAATATTATGACGTTAACAGATACGTATTTGCGCGCTACCAATGATGACGTTACTGTAAAAGACATCAGAGAATACATGAGCGGATTAGGCCGCCGAATGGGTGTTTTAGCAAACGATTAACCCGTTTTAACCACAGAGAAACATAGAAGGATTATAAGTTAAACAAAACCTACAAGGTTTTAAATTTTTTTTAGGTTTATAACAAGTTGAAGTTTTGAAGTTAATATTTATTGCAACATTTATATTTCTTTTTTCTTATTGTTTTTCTCAAACAAAACCTTTTGATATTACTCATAAATATACTGTTCGTGAAGTTTTAGAAGATATTGATTACACTGAAAAGTATTTAATCAAATTTCACCCAGATCCTTTTAAATACATTAGCAAAGATTCTTTACAGGCTTTTGTGGTTCGTATTAAATTAAAAATTGATACGCCTTTAACAGAAATGCAAGTACGGTTTTACCTCAGGCAAATAGTAGCTAAAATTGGCTGTGGGCATACCGATGTGAGTAATTCAAAAGCATATTCAAAAGCCATTGAAAAACTAAACAGGCCAATTCTCCCACTTAATGCTTTTGTTGTTGATACTAATCGGTTGTTTATACTAAATAATTTATCGAGCGATTCTACTATTAAAGCTGGTGATGAAATATTAAGTATTGATCATCATACTATTTCCAGTATTTTAGCTAGAATCGGAACCATATTCACAACGGATGGATACAACCAAACCTATAAAAAACAAGGCATTAAAAACGAATGGTTCAAGTATTATTATTCTTTTTGCTATGGTTTTCATACCCCATACTTGCTGAGTTTGAAACATACAAACGGTACAGTTTCTCAACATACTATCTCTGCAATTTCCTCACAAAAGGATACGGTAATGTTGCCTAAAGCAGATTCAGTTAGGATAATTCAAAAAACAAAAACCTGTGTCTATTTTTTAGCTAATAAAGATACAACGGTTGCTGTGATTGATGTGAATAGTTTTGGTGGAAGTCATTGGAGACGCTTCATGCGGAAATCTTTTAAAGATATTAAGCGAAAAAAAATAACGAATTTGGTGATTGACTTGAGAGATAATGGCGGAGGAAAAATAGATAACGGTATGAATCTATTAGCTTACCTTATTCATAAACCAATGACGGTATCTTTTGATAGGAAGCCCAATTTGTTACCTTTAAATTTCAGATACAAGATGAATTTTATTACGCGCTTAACACCATTGTTTTTTATGGCTTCGCCATTAGAATTCCCTCGCCACTGGCGTTTAAGACATTACATTGTTCATTTTCCTAAACATAAAAACGCTTATTATGGCAAATTAAGTGTATTAATTAATGGTAAATCTTTTTCGATGAGTGCCATTGCTGCAACCTATTTAAAATATAAGGCTAATGCTACCATTATAGGAGAAGAAACAGGCGGTAACATTGCAGGCAGCAATGCAGTTGTTAGCGGTACTATTTTATTACCGCACACGAAGGTTCGCGTGTTCATTCCTTATTACCACATTTACCATAGTATAGATGTGATAAATGATGGGCACGGCCTTATACCTGATATTAGAACAAACTACAGTGCTACTGATGTCTTGCATGGTATAGATGTTGATTTGAATAAGGTATTGGAATTGAAGTAAAACAAAACACCCATCAGGTTTATAAAACATGATGGGTGTTTGATGTAAAATTCTATTATTTACTTAGCATAAGCGGTGGCTCTTACTTCTCTAATAACCGTTACTTTTACCTGTCCAGGATAAGTCATTTCGGTTTGTATTTTTTGAGAAATATCAAAAGCT
This sequence comes from uncultured Bacteroidota bacterium, assembly GCA_903834765.1. Classification (GTDB taxonomy): domain Bacteria; phylum Bacteroidota; class Bacteroidia; order B-17B0; family Aurantibacillaceae; genus UBA4416. The sequence continues at coordinate 26,490 of CAILKE010000078.1, read as the reverse complement.
AATTGTTCCGATTGTTTGTCATCAACTTTATCAGCAGACACAATCACACGAACTTCTCGTCCTGCTTGTATCGCGTATGTTTTTTCAACACCGTTATATCCTAAGGCTAATGCTTCCAAATCTTTCAAACGTTTCATGTATTGTTCTGCTACCTCACGGCGTGCCCCAGGGCGAGCACCACTAATTGCATCGCATACCTGAATGATTGGCGCATATAAGGTTTCCATTTCAATTTCATCGTGATGGGCACCAATAGCATTGCAAACTTCTGGCTTCTCTTTATATTTTTCGGCCAACTTCATACCTAAAATAGCATGAGGAAATTCAGGTTCATCATCGGGTACTTTACCAATATCATGCAATAAACCAGCACGCTTGGCAACCTTAGGATTTAAGCCCATTTCAGAGGCCATGATCGCACATAGGTTTGCAACCTCGCGGCTATGCTGTAATAAATTTTGTCCGTAAGACGAACGGTATTTCATACGTCCCACCATTCTTATTAACTCAGGGTGTAAACCATGAATACCTAAGTCGATACAAGTACGTTTACCAGTTTCAATTATTTCCTCATCAATCATTTTTTTGGTTTTCTCTACAATCTCCTCAATACGAGCAGGGTGTATACGACCATCCGTTACCAATTGATGTAAGGATAAGCGACAAATTTCACGACGAATCGAATCAAAGCAAGATAACGTAATAGCATCAGGCGTATCATCTACAATAACCTCTACGCCGGTAGCAGCTTCTAAAGCACGGATGTTACGACCTTCACGACCAATGATACGTCCTTTGATCTCATCGCTTTCAATATGGAAAACAGTCACTGAATTTTCAATGGCAGTTTCTGTAGCCAAACGTTGAATAGATTGAATGATGATTTTCTTTGCTTCTTTATTAGCGTTGATTTTCGCTTCATCCATCGTATCTTTAATAAAAGCCATAGCATCGGTCTTAGCTTCTGCTTTCACGCTTTCAATTAATTGAGCTTTCGCGTCTTCTGCGCTTAGTCCTGATAATTTTTCAAGTTGCTCTACTTGTTTACGGTGAGATTTTTCTATTTCCTCGCTTTTCTTTTTGTACAAATCCATTTGACTGTTCAGTTGTACCTTTTGAGCCTCTAATTCTTTATCCTTACGAGTAGCATCTTCCACTTTTTTAGCTAATTCACTGTCGCGTTGTTTAGCCTTATTTTCTATGGTTACCAAATGTTGGGTTCGTTCGTTAACGGATTTATCGTGTTCGGCTTTTAATTGTAAAAATTTCTCTTTAGCTTGTAATATTTTTTCTTGCTTTAATGCCTCGTTTTTTACTTCAGCTTCCTTTAGGATATTTTCTTTTTGTTTTTGAAGGTTTTCTTTCTCCATTTCACCGCTTTTATTTAAACGGGAATTGGCGATCATGAAACCCGCCACTACGCCTGCAATTAAGGCTATGGCAATAAATAATACACTCATAATTATTTTTGTGTCGCACGTGGTTTATACTAGGTTAACTTATATTTGGGGCGACTATCCAAATACTAGTTAATAAAAAACGCACAAACAGATTAGAACGAATTCTTCTGTTTGTGCGTAAAATGGGTCTTTAACTAAAAGACGTAATATGTTATTATTCTGTTTCCGTTATGTTTTTTTGATGTTGAACCAACATTTGTTCTACATCTATTAACACTTCTTTTAGAGTGCTTAACTCTTGTTCGGTTGTATGTTTTTGCTTTTGCAACTCTGTCACTAATTGCAGAGTAACCATAGCCAATACATCCTTTTTATCTTTTACTCCGTAGTTTCTTTCGAACTCCGCAATTTTCTGATTTATAATTTCAACTGCTTGTTTAACGATGCCTTCGTCTTCGCTTTTAACTTTTAATGGATATATACCATCAGCAATTTCTACTTTTACACTAACATCGCTCATTAAATCAAGCTATCTTTCTTTATTTAAGCACTCAACAGAGCTATACATTTATCAATTTCACGCACCAACTCATTAATTTGTTTTTTCATACCTGTTTTTTCAGAACTGATATTATTAGAACCGTTTGCTAAGATAATATTTTTTCTGTGATTATCCAATTCACTTATGTCAATATCGTGAGCATCAACCTGTTGCGATATTACGGACACGGTGTCGTTCATTTTCAACAATTGCACGGCCATTTCCTCTTTTTCGCCCAATAAATTCAATTTTTCATCATTTAAGATGTCAATTTGTTTAAATAAACGATCAATAAAGGCATCTTGCTCAGCGGCATTATTTACAGATTTTAAATTTGAAATTTCGGTTTGGTAATCTGCAATAGATGCATTTAATTCAAATAATTCAGTATTTAATAAACCAATAGATGACTGGTAACCATTTATTTGATTTTCTAATTCTGTTTTTGAAGTTAAAAGTATGTTAAAGTCTTCTTGCATTTTAAGAGCTTCTTCATTTGCCGAATTAGCAGTTCTCAATTCGTTTCGAACTGTTTCTAATTCTGATTTTAAGATGTCTAATTCTGTTTGTAAAGCAACATTATTGGCAGACAAATTAGTTAATTCATAATTTTTGCTGTTTAGGGTCTCTTTTAAATCTTCTGCTTTACCTTCAGAAATGGCTTTGATATCGGATAATTCCGCTTTTACTAAAATTAATTCTTCTTCAGTTGCTTCTAATTTGTCTGATACTGAATCGATTTCAGAAATTAACGACGTGTTTTCTGCTAACAATTTAGAAAATTCAATTTTACTTGATTCCAATTGTTGAGAATGATTGATTTCTAGTTCATTTTTAAATGATTCGAAATTTTCTTTTTCAATTATTAATGCATTTGAAGTATTAAATAATTCTGACTGTAAACTTGAATTAGTTTCTAATAAAGAAGAGATAGTTGTTTCTTTTTCATTGATCGTAGCAGTTAATTCATTAATGCTATTGTCTTTTTCTGAAACAAGTAACTCTAATTCAGATATTTTATAATTTAAAGAATGTACTTGCTCGTCGATGCTTGATAATTGAGATGTTTTGTAACCTTCAAAATCAGAAGACAGAGTGTTATAAAGATCAATTTGTTTATTGATTTCTGCTGCTTTTAATTCGATGTCTTTTGTTAAGCTATCAACGTGTGTATTTTGTGCATCTATATGATACACCATTTCACGAATTTTTTCTTTAAAATGTTCGTTTTCTACAACTAACGAATTTAAGTCAGATGTTAATTTTGAAGTTTGTTCAGTTGAATGAAAAACAGTATTTGATAATTTTTGTTCGTATTCTGTTTTTAAATTTTCTATAATTGAGCTGGAATTACCTGAAACATTGGCTAATTCTGTTTCATAATATACTTTTAATTCATTTTCTTTTTGAGAAAAAGAAGTAGTAATGCTTTCGATTTTAGAGTTTAGTTCAGTTTCAAATACGGCTTGTGAATCTTCCAAACGTTTTGTTAAATCAGAAACTTGGCCTTCGTATAGAGAAATCAAGTTTGACTTTTCGCTAGAAAAATTATCAGATAAAGAAGAAATTTGAGATTCGTATGACGAACTCATTTTAGTTTTTTCAGTAATCCATTGAGTCGTTAAAGCTTCAATTTTAATTTCATATTCGGAGGTGATAGCGCTTACAGATTCAGAATTAGAGCCAGCTACTGAAGCAATTCGATTTTCAGATTCCGCTTTTACAGATTGTAATTGTGCTGTAAAAGTTGATTTTAAAGATTCAATTTGAGATTCGTAAGAAGAAGTAGTTTCTGATAAAGTTGAGTTGAAAGTTGCTGTTAGCTCAGAAATTTTTGACTCTAATTCGCTACGAATGCCATTTTGTTGATATGATGTATTCGTTTTTAATTCGCTTAATTGGCTCTCGTAGTTTGATTTTAAATTAGTTATCTCTTCTTGAGAAGATGTTTGTAAATCAGCTATTTTTGATTCGTATTCAGAAGAGATGGCAGCCAATTGTTCATTTAGCGAGTCAATTTTACTTAACAAACCATTGATTTCTTCTTGTTTTTCGTTTAATTGCTCACGAATGGTGTTACGCAATTCTTTAAAAGAGGACACTTCGCTTTTGTAATTTGTGTTATCGCGCTCCATCACAACAAGCTTTGTGTTTAATACATCAATAGACACTTGCAAACGCTTGCAGTCTTCATCACGTTGTATTAACTGATTTCTGTAGTCGCTTAACGAACGTTTAATTTCGTTGTATTCTTTACGCAGCGCTACATCGCTATCTAATACTTGTTGTAATTCTGATTTTATATTTTCTACATTCATATTATAAAAGTAAACAGTTTGTTGTTTGTTAAAAATAAAGTATAGATAAGCTCATATCACTTATCACTTTAACTTTACATCAACAACTCGTTGTTAATTAAGTTACCATCATTTAACATTAACATTATGCATATTCTAAAAATAAGTGTATTCATTTTTTTTATCATTCAATCGCTTATAAGTTATGCGCAATTGTATCCAATAGGGTTTGGTTATCCTATCGATAGAGAACCTGTCATTACTGGTAATTACGGTGAGATACGGCCTAATCATTTTCATGCTGGATTAGATTTTAGTACAGATGTCTTTTTAAATTTACCCATTAAAAGTGTAGCTGATGGTTATGTGAGTCGCATAAAAATAAGCTCTGTAGGATATGGTAAAGTGTTATATATAACGCATGATAATGGTTATGTGAGTGTGTATGCGCATCAAAAAAAATATGCAGAAAAAATTGATGCTTATATTAAACTAGAACAACTTAAACAACAAAAAAATGAAATAGAATTATTCCCAAAGCCAAATGATTTGCCTGTTAAAAAGGCTGAAATAATTGGTTATACAGGCAATTCAGGAAGTTCTACTGGACCACATTTACATTTTGAAATAAGAGAAGAAAAATCGGAGATCCCCATTAACCCCTTATTAGTTTATGATGTAAAAGATAATGTAATGCCCACTGTAACAAGTATAGGAATATATAATACATCTGATACAAATAACATTAGGTTAGAAACGTTAGAGCCGGTAAAAATTTCTAATGAGAAAATGACATTATCTAAAACCACAATCGTTCTAGATGGAAATGCTTTTGCTATTGGGTTTTCGGGTTATGATGTAGCCAGCGGAAATTCAAATAAGAATAATATTTACGAAGCTAAAGTGAAGTTAGATAATAAAGTTATTTATCATCACCAATTGAATTATATTAGTTTTGATAATGGACGCTATGTAAATGTTTTTAGTGAAAAAGTAAACGGACAAAAATTACAAAAATGTTTTACGCCAACCTGCTATGATATTGCTATTTATAAAAACTTAATCAATGGTGGTAAAATGCTATTACCAGACACATTGAAGCATACAGTAGAATTGATAGTGAATGATGAAAAAGGAAATACGAAGTCGGTTTTGTTTTTAGTGAAAGCAAAACGATTGATAAATTATATAAATACCAATACAATTTTCAATACCTTTTGTAATGAAGAATTTAAATTAAAAGAAGGTGATTTTGAAATTGTGATTCCACGCGGATCAATTGTAAATGATATGCTTATACATAAACGTACTTATATTAAAGCCCCTATTGGAGGAGGTATTGAGCTGGGAAATAAAGATGTAAACGTCATAAGGGCCTTTAAAATGGGATTAAAAATTAACAATCCCATTAAACAAAAAGAATCAAAATTAGTGATGACTGTTAATGGCGACGCTATTGGTGGACAATTTCAAGATAGTTGGTTACGCGCAGAATCTAAATCGTTTGGCACCTTTAATTACATTTACGATACCATTGCACCAACCATTACTTTTTCTAAATCTAAAAAGAAAAAAACACCAATCACTAATTTTATTCATTTTACAATTTCAGATAAGTTATCTGGTATCGCTGATTATAATGTTTATGTAAATGATGTTTGGCAAATTGCCGAATATGATGCAAAGACACAAACAGTGACTTGTTATTTGACAGAAGCTCCTAAAGCCAATAATAGCATACGAATTGAGGTTACTGATAAAGTGGGGAATAAGACTGTTTTGATTTATTAAATGTTTTCGTATTATTTTAATGAATCTAATCTTTTTTTATACAATTTTTTGTAAAAACCAAGATTACTAAAAGCGCCACCATTCCAATCAGAAATATATCTGTAGCTATTTCCATTTTTGGATATAATATTCTCAGATGTAATAATTTTTTTTGTAGCTACATCGAAAAAAACATGATAAGCTGAAGCTAATTTAGTCGCCTTTGTAAAACATTCAAAAATTACGACATAACCAATTCCCTGTTTATCTGAAATCTGATATTTGTTAATTATTCCTTGTATTGAATCTGAACTAATGCTAGTAGTAAAGGCACAACCTATATCGTCCGAATTTATTTTTTTATTGATATTAGTTGTAGGCATATAATTATATATTATTGTATCTTTTTTGAACCATTTTTTTAATTTTTTTTCAGGTAAATGTTCATCTAGGAAACTAGATAATTTAAAAATATATGATTTTAGATCGCGAGTCATAAGTTTGGCGTCAGCTAATTGAAATTTAGAAAAATCATACCCATAGAAATATAATTTTTTTGTAAGTAAAACATCATTTTGATTATATGTTTGAGAAAAAGAACTCTTTAAAATAAAGAATAGAGTAATTGTAGTTAAAATAAATTTCATTATTAAATTATTTGGTTGTTGTTAAGTCAAATATAGTGACAATTTTTATATATGTCAAAATTGATACATTATAACTCTCGTAAAAAAGTGATTATTGAACTTATTATCAATAATGACAGAGCAAGAGTTAGCTATAAAATTAGGTTTAAAAATCAGGGAACTAAGAAAGGCTAAAAGTCTAAAATTAGTTGATTTAGCTTATGAATGCGGATTTGAAACATCTAATTTGATAAGAATAGAAAAAGGCAGAACACTTCCTACAACAAAAACACTTCTTAAAATTGCTAATGCTTTTGAAATTGATATAAGAGAATTCTTTGATTTTTAATTGGAGATTTTTTAAAAAACATCGTATTTTAAAAAAATAGTCTTAGATTTGTTTCGTGAAAAACAATCATACATATCGATTCTGTAATACGAGCATTCGCCCTATTTCCATGTGGCATTGCATTGTTATTAGATAGTTTGAAGTTTTAGTTATCCTTATTTTCACAAATCATAAATCAAATTATACCATGTTTGCCATCGACGTTCAGGATCAAATCCTTGATAAATTAAATACACTTATCGTTGTTTTAAACAACGATGGAAGTATCGATTATGTAAGTAAATCAGCTCAAACCTTATTGGGCTATAATTCTGCCGAACTAATTGGTAACAACTGGTGGGAGATTACGCGTTTTTCTAAACCAGAAGGAGAACAAGTTAAAGGCAAGATCTTAAGTATGCTTAAACAACAAGCTACAACTCAAATTTTTGAACACGAATTAAAAACGTCTTCAGGTGGAAGAAAATGGATTCGTTGGAACGTGTCGTTTTTAAATGAAGGCCAATTGATTGGATTAGGGCATGATATTACTGAAACTAAAGCTAATGAGAAGCGTTTGTTGCAAACCAACAAACAGTTACTTGATCAGCATAAGGATATAACCGATAGCTTGTATTATGCGCAACGCATACAACAATCTATTTTGCAGACAAGCGAACAACTGCAATCGTTTTTTAGCGAATCATTTTTATTGTATAAGCCTAAGGATATTGTGAGTGGCGATTATTATTGGTTTTATGAAGATGACTCTTATAGATTTTTAGCTGCGATTGACTGCACAGGGCATGGTGTGCCGGGTGCTATGATGAGCATGGTAGCTAATTCTATTTTTAAGGAAGTGTTTATTAATAAAAAATTAACGGATCCTTCTTTGATATTAAGCGGTTTAGATTTAGAGTTGGATAGAGCTATCAATACAAGTAAAGACGCCACGTTTAATGATGGTATGGATGTAGCCTTAATTAGAATTGATAAGCAAACGAATGAATTAGTATTTTCTGGAGCTTTCCGTAATATTCATATTACTCAAAACAATGAGTTAATAGAGCTTAAAGGCAGTCGATATCCAATCGGTTTTTATTCGGGAGTTACAAAGTACTTTGAAAACACGACGGTATCTTTACAAAAAGGGGATGCGGTGTATTTGTATACAGATGGATTTATTGATCAGTTTGGTGGTGAGAGAAACAAAAAATTAAATAAATCTAATTTTAAAGAATTACTCAAAACCATCTTAGACATGAGCTTAGAAGAGCAGGAAGCTTTTTTGGATTATTCGTTTAATAATTGGAAACAACATAACGAGCAAACAGATGATGTGTTAGTAATTGGCATAAAAATATAGACATATTATATGTTTAAAAAATAATTGGCTCATAATTTATGAAATTTTGAGCCGATTTTTTTTCTATTCGACTCAGATTTAAAGTCTAATTTTAGAGAATACGACGTGCTTCTTCCGCCACCTGTTTGTATTATTATTCCAAGCTCAACCAGTTCTTGTAAATCTCTGGTAGCCGTTGCTTTGGATGTTTTATTAATACTTTTGTATTTTGTTGCATTTAAGCCACCTTTAAAGCCATCAGGACCTTCTTCCATTATTTTTTTTATAGCTTTCAGTTGTCTAGCATTAAGCTTGGTTTTATATCTATCAAAAAAAGAAGCTTTATTTATAGTAAACTCTATTTGTTTTTCGGCGTATTCTTGCGATTTTAATATGGTGTTTACAAAATAATGTACCCATTGAGTTGCATTCAAGTTCTTTTGCCCAACTTGCAATTGAGCATAATACTCTTTTTTATTTTTTTCTATAGTTGCAGATAAACTTAATAGTACAGGTTTTTGCATACCTTGCGACAAGACCTTTTCTGCTAATACGCGTCCTATTCTTCCGTTGCCATCTTCAAATGGGTGTATGGATTCGAAATACAAATGCACTAATGCTGCTCTAACAGCAGAGTTTTCTATAGCGTGTCTACCATTAGGTGCCGTATCGTTAAACCATTGTATAAAACCTTTCATTTCTTTTTCAAGAGAACGAGAGGGTGGGGCTTCAAAGTGCACTTTTTGTTTACCGTAAGCTCCAGATACTATTTGCATTGGCTCTTTGTGTGTACGCCATTTACCAACTTCTATTTGTGTGTATGTATTAAATAGCATTTTATGCCATTCAAACAATTTTGCTTTAGTTAATGGTTTCGCAAAGGAAGTACGAATATCAACCATTATTTTACTTATACCTTCCGCATTTTTATTGATGATGGTTAATGATTTTTGATGTAAGCCTAAGTTTTTCTTTATAGACGACAATACATCTTTTATACTATAAAATTCACCTTCTATTTCTGATGATTTTATGGCTTCTATTACCATTAAATCTATTATTGCATCTGCTTTTACGTTTTCAGGCAACATATTTACTATGCCATCATATTTACCTTCGTTACGTGATATTTGGAGCAATGTTTTTTCTAATCCCTTTGTAGAGTATTTAAAATTTGGCCATTCTTTATATTCCCAGTTGTATCTCAACATAACTCTATATCACTTGCACCACAAATGTACAAAACTTGAGCCGAATAAAAAAATATTCGGCTCATAATTTACGATATTTTGAGCCGATTAGTAGTTTTATTCGGCTCAATAAAATAATAATACCGATAACTATCAGTACTACTGATTTCATAAAAAAACTCATCGAGTTACTCATCATCCAACATCCATAGGGCTTCATTTAACTCGCCCATGGCTTTGGTGTTGTTTTGCAGTTTAGCTAATAAAATTCCTTTTTTATAAAACTCAATGGCGCCATTGGTTTCATTGAGTTTTTCTTTGAGTTGACCAATTTGGTAATAACAAGGTAAATACTCAGAATTTAAAATTAAGGTTTTTTGTAATTGTGCTTCAGCTTTCGAAAACTCGCTACTGCCAATCATTTCCATGGCTAAGGCATAATTTAAAAACACGTCATCCGGTTCTTTTTTTAAAAGATCTAACAACATGTTTCTCCGAGTTTGATTTTGCATAGATAAATTTAATTATTTTTTATGTAACCAACCTAATGTTTTATTATCGTCGATAATCCATTTATTATTCAACTGTTTTAAGTTAAATGTAACTCTTGATTTGCCATAAGGACCAGGGTTTTGTTGTATAATTTCAATTTCGCTATCACTTACATTTGATATAATTGCAACATGTCCATAAGGATTAAATACAGAACCCTTAAAAACAATGAGATCGTTTATTTGAGGTTTAGACGCACTACTATTGGAATATTGTATCAAGTTTCTTTTTGTATTTAATTCACCATCCAATACATTGTTATCAAAAAAATCCTTTGCATTACCATAGGAATCAGGCATTTTGTGATGTAAGTATTCGTAATAATAACGCTTGACAAATTCTACACATTGATATTTAAGCCCTAAATTGTAACCATCGCTCGTTGTATTTCGCCCAGAGTTATAACCAACTCCGCCGTTATAATAAACAATCACGTGATTTAAACTATCAAGTTTTTGACCAATAATATAGTCTCTGTTGAGGTTGATTTTTAAAGTCAATTTGTAAATAACAATGGCTGTTATTAGTAATGCTAAAATGACGATGAGTTTCTTTTTCATTGTAGCTACAATCAATTGATTTTACTCTCCTGTAAATTGTTTTAAAAATCTTACATCGTTTTCGAAAAACAAGCGTAAATCTTTAACGCGGTATTTAAGCATCGTTATACGTTCTATACCCATACCAAATGCAAAGCCACTGTATTTTTTACTGTCAATACCACAGTTATCCAACACTTGAGGATCAACCATACCGCAGCCTAAAATTTCTACCCAACCTGTGTATTTGCAAACGTTACAGCCTTCGCCTTTACAAATGGTACAGCTAATATCTACTTCTGCACTTGGCTCTGTAAAAGGGAAATAACTAGGACGCATTCTTATCTTTGTTTCAGTGCCAAATAATTCTTTAGCAAAGAAATTTAAGGTTTGCTTTAAATCCGCAAACGAAACTTTTTCGTCAATATATAAACCTTCTATTTGATGGAACTGGCAATGGGCACGGGCGCTGATAGCCTCGTTACGATATACTCTGCCTGGTGAAATAGTGCGAATAGGAGGTTTTTGATTTTCCATGATATGCACTTGCACCGATGAGGTTTGAGTGCGTAATACCATTTCTGGATTTAACTCTACGTAAAACGTATCTTGCATATCGCGAGCAGGGTGATTTTCAGGCGTGTTTAATGCCGTAAAGTTATGCCAATCATCTTCAATCTCTCTGCCATCACTTACTGTAAAACCGATGCGTGCAAATACATCAATAATTTGATTTTTAACTAAGGATAGAGGGTGACGAGAACCTAATTGTATACTAGGATCAGATGGCACTGTTAAATCAATATTTTTAGAAGCACCTTTTTCAGAAGCGCTTTCATGTTTTTCTTTTAATGCATTTATCTTATCTTGAGCTTTCGTTCTTAGCTCATTTAATTTCTGGCCAACTTCACGTTTTATTTCGGGAGCCACTGTTCTAAAGTCTTCAAATAGAGTTGTAATCTGACCTTTTTTACTAAGCCACTTAATACGATATTCTTCTACTTGCTCTTTACTATCGGCAGCAAACTCTTCTATTTCCGATAAAAGATTGTTTATTTTTTCTAACATAATAATTTGATAATGAGCGTAAATTTAAGCAATTTTAAGAAGTGAAAAACTCTTTTGTTTATATCGCTTTTGTATATATTTTCTTTTCAGCATTTAGCTTAAAGGCTCAATCTATTCTGAGTTATAAAATTTACGAAACCGACACTATCAATGTGATAGACCATGATAGTCTTAAACAGGGTGTTTGGAAAGAGTTTTGGCCAAATGGCGATTTAAAAAACGAAGTCATTTATAAAAACAATAAAAAACAAGGTTTAGAGATCAAATGGTTTGATGTGCCTGATTGCGTTGAGCAAGAATCTTATTACAAAGATGGTATGCTTGACGGCCCATCGATTTATTATTCAAAACGGTGCAAGAAAGATTTTTTTGAAACCTTTAAAAGTGGCGTTAAAGAAGGATTAGAGCTATCATATTATCCCAATGGAAATATTAAAGCAGAAGGAAATTTTAAAAAAGGAAATTTAAACGGCTATTATAAAGTATATGATAAGAAGGGTGTTTTTTCTTTTGAAAGCCGCAGTACGGATAGTGAAACCAATTTACAGCCAAACATAGCAGACACAGCAACTAATCTTATTTTTAATTTTTTTAAAAGAAACAAAGGATTTAAAAGTAAGTTAATTGTAGCAGATCTAACTGGTAGTATGTACCCTTACGCGCAGCAGATTAGCACATGGCTTAAATTACAATTTCTAAAAGATAGTACGAGTCAGCATTTTGTTTTTTTTAACGACGGAGATAAAAAGCAAGATATTGATAAAAAAATTGGAGCGACTGGTGGTGTTTATTATTGTCGAGCCAAAAGTGTTGATGCGTTAATTGCCTCGATGGAACTCACCATTAAAAAAGGAACTGGTGGCGATGCCCCTGAAAATCCTATAGAAGCCATTATTTATGGTTTAAATAAAAGTGGTAAGGTAGATGATGTGATTTTAATTGCCGATAATTGGGCTAAAGCCAGAGATATAAAAATGTTGGTGCGTGTAAAAGTACCTGTAAGAGTAGTGTTATGTGGCGTATATGAGGGAATGGAAATAAATGAAGATTATTTAAATATTGCTTATAAAACAAAAGGCTCTCTGCATACTATCGAACAAGATATTACCGATTTAATGAAACAGAGTTCAGGTAAAAAGTTCAATATTAATGGTGTGGATTATATTATTAAAAATGGGAGTGTCAAAGTGTTTTAAGTTAATCACTTATTTATCCCTTTTTAATCGTTGAACTATATTTTTGAAAGCCTCATATACTCATGTATTATACATTTTCAAAAACTTGTTAGCCTCTTAAAATGAATTTTTTAGAGATTCCCTTAAATCTGCTATATTTACACGTCATTTTTTGTGCGCATTTACAACAACATATCCGAAATTACAACCTTACAAAATACTATTGTAACAATAGGAACGTTTGATGGGGTGCATCTCGGGCATCAAAAAATCATCAAACGCTTACTTGAAATTAAACAACAGCAAGGCGGCGAAACTGTTTTGTTTACATTTGCACCTCACCCTCGTAAGGTTTTATTTCCTGAGCAAAAAGATTTACGTTTAATTACAACCACAGAGGAAAAATGTGAATTGTTAAAGCAATTCGGTATTGATCATGTGCTCGTATATCCTTTTACGAAAGCTTTTTCCAAGATGCAAGCTACTGATTATGTTGCTGAAATAATTGCTAAAGCACTACACACTAAAACATTAGTGATAGGCTATGATCACCGTTTTGGAAGTGATAGAGAGGGTAACATAGATACCTTAAAAGCGTTATCGGTTGTAAATCATTTTGTGGTTGAAGAAATACCTGTGCAAGAAATTAATATGCTCAATGTAAGTAGTTCTCGTATACGTAAAGCCATTGATAGTGGAGACATTAATACAGCAAATATTTATTTAGGGTATCATTTTTTTATTTCAGGAGAAGTAGTAAAAGGCAAGCAGCTAGGTCGTACCATTGGCTACCCGACTGCTAATATTGTGATTCATGACGAAGACAAATTAATTCCTAAAATTGGTGTTTATGCAGTTAATGTATTGATTGGTGATAAAACATATAAAGGCATGCTCAATATTGGGACAAACCCTACAACAGATTTTGACAACAAAGTGAAAATAGAAGTCAATATTTTTGATTTTGATTTAGAACTTTACGGACAAATAATAAAGGTTGAATTTGTTAAACGCATACGTGATGAACAAAAATTTGCTAACTTAGATGAACTCAAACAACAGTTAGCAAACGATAAAATAGCTTGTAGTTATGTTTAAATTCAAAATACTATTTTTATGCGTTTTTAGCTTTTCCATTTCGAAAGCGCAGTTATTAGATTCCTTATCCTTAGATACATTAACAGGTATTACTAATTTGCAAGAAGCGCTCAAAAACCCTGATGCGGTCATTAAATTGGTGTTACGCAAACAACATTTGAAATCGTTTCCATTAGAGATATTAAAATTAAAAAATTTACAATATTTAGATATTAGCAAAAATAGCATTAAGGAATTACCTGATAGTATAGATCAATTAACGAATCTACAATATTTTGCTTGCAGCAAAACGGGCTTGGAGAGAGTGCCTAAGCAAATAGGTAAGTTGATAAATTTAACTTATCTCAATTTTAATCAAAATGAGTTAGTGTCGCTGCCTCCTCAAATAGGAAATTTAGCAAACTTAAAAATGTTGGATTTATGGAGTAATAATTTAGATGATTTTCCTGCAACGCTCTCTAATCTCAAAGCATTGAACGTGATGGATCTTCGCAATATATTAATGAGCGATGATTTACAAAAACGTGTTCAAAATATGTTACCAAAGGCTACGGTTTATTTTTCGCCTAGTTGTAAATGTAAGTGGTAGCTTTTTAAGCACCCATTTTTTTCAACTGCTCTTCCAAAAACTGAATGCCTTCTGTAAAACTATGAGGGTTATATCCTAATTCCTTTTTTGCCTTGTCAATAATGAAACCAGTAATTGGTGGGCGTTTGGCAGGTTGCTTAATGTCTGCCGATTTTGATGGCTTAATCAAGGACTTATCTAATTTGTAATAATCAGCAACTAAATGCGCTAATTCTAAAATGCTTAAAAAATCTTTTCCAGAAATATTATAAATGCCCTGCGCTTTTTTCTCAGCAATTAAAATACAACCATCCGCTAAATCTTCAGCAAGTGTTGGTGTTCTGAATTGATCATCAACTACATTAATTACCTTACCTTGTTCTAAATTTTGTTTTACCCATAATACGATATTGCTTCGACTCATATTGTCTACTATGCCATAAACAAGGACAGTGCGAGCCATGGCCCAATGAAGGGAAGAATCTTGCACAATTTTTTCAGCAGCTAATTTACTTTCTGCATAATAGCTCAATGGATTCGGTTTTTCATTTTCATCTAAAGGTCCATGTGTTCCATCAAAAATAAAATCGGTTGAAAGATGGACGAAATGTGGTTTATAATTTGGATGCTTTTTTGACAAGGATTCTAATACTGATACCTGATGTTGAACAGCCGTTGTATTCATTAACCAACAGTTTTCTTTATCTGTTTCGCAGGCATCTACATTGGTCATAGCTGCCGTATTGATAATCACATCTGGCATATAATGCGTAAATACTGCCGATACGTTATCGAAATTAGTGATGTCTAATTCAGCATATTCGTAACCATTTGTATTTACTAGGCGATTAGCGCCACGAGCAGTTGCAATGCATAGAACACCAGTTTTATCTTTTAGTTTATAAACTAATTTTTGTCCTAATAAACCATTAGAACCTGTAATTAATATTTTTCGCATTTAAAAAAGTTTTTTGAGATTTGTTTTTTGTTTTCTAAAGAAGTATAAATTTTAGTTCATACGTTCTTCAAGTCCCTTTAATCAAATAATCATTTAAATCCCTTTAATTATTTACGACCTCTTCCGATACTGATGTTATATTTTACGCAATCCCAATATTCTTTGGTATAGCTTACGAAAATTTCTTCGCCGGCAGTAATATCTTTAGTACTTAAAATAAAACATCTGTTACCTTCTGTTTCATAAACACAATTATTTTTTAAACCCTTTACTCTTCCTAAACCAGCAGCATCATTTGCAAATCGAGCTTTATGTTGTGGGGTGTTCCAAGCATCGATGCATGTTTTTTTATTGATGAAAAATAAGTAACCATCTTCGTCGCGTTCAACGCGTCGCTCGTATTCTTTCCAATCAATAATTTCTCCTAAATACTCAATAACGCGAGTTCCTTTTTTGATAGGTGTTGTAGTAAATAATCCTTTTCCAGAATTAGGTAGTTGTGATGTTTTTACAGTTAATGCCATAGTGCGGTAAAGATAGCATCTACATTGGATAAATAAAAAATTAAATGGTTTAAATAAACCACTTCAAAAACAAAGTTAATTTGTAAAGTATAATACTTAATTTAACCAAAAATTACACGTGAGCCAAGCTTCCAATAAACAATCCTTTACCTCTATTTTTTTGAGTTATTTGAGCTTTGTTCCTACACCAGATCAATCTGATCTAATTAGTTTGTTGTCCGAATTTATTACTAATTCATCAGAACGAGAGATTATGGTTATCAAGGGATATGCTGGTACTGGCAAAACCAATATGGTGGCTGCTCTATCTAAAACGTTACCATCGTTTAAATGGCGAAGTGCTTTATTAGCTCCAACTGGAAGGGCTGCAAAGGTATTATCAAATTATTCGCAACGACCTGCACAAACGATTCATAAAAAAATATTTCGTAAAATACCCACGGCCGATGGTGGCGTAGCTTTTTCATTAGGTGAGAATTTACATCGCAATACCATTTTCATAGTGGATGAAGCATCAATGATAGGCTTAGATAATCCTACATCCGATTCGGTGTATGGTTCACTTTTAGAAAGTTTATTTGAATATGTGTTTTCAGGAGATAATTGTAAATTGATTTTAGTGGGTGATATCGCTCAATTACCACCCGTTGGCAGTAGTGATAGTCCCGCATTAAATATAGATTATCTAAAAGCTGCGTATCATTTAAATATTAAATACATTGAATTAAAGCAAGTCGCTCGACAACAAGACGCAAGCGGTATTTTAAAAAATGCGACTCATTTACGAGAGTGCATTGCGAATTTAAGTTCTGAATTTCCAAAATTACATACACATGCTGATGTTATTCGTTTGAGTGGCGATGAGCTGGAAGATGCTATGAATAGTGCTTATAGCAAATATGGCTATAACGATGTGTTAATCGTAACACGAAGTAATAAGAGAGCTAATTTATTTAATCAAGCTGTTAGAGCTCGTATCCGTTATATGGATGATGATTTGTGTGGCGGCGATTTAATGATGGTAGTGAAGAATAATTATTTTTGGCTCGATGAAAAAACTGAGGCTGGATTCATCGCTAATGGCGATAGTTTACAGATCAAAAAAATTGTAGCTCGAAGAGAATTATATGGATTTCATTTTGCAGAGTGTGTTGTACAATTATGCGATTATCCTGATGCTCCCGAAGTGACTCTCAATTTGGTGCTAGATTCGATCAATACAGATACCTCCGCTTTAACCAAGGAACAACAAAAAGAATTATTTGAGCGAGTGATGGAAGACGTTGCCGATCAACCTATCAAAGGGCTTCGTTTATCATACTTACGTAACAATCCTTATTTTAACGCTTTGCAGGTTAAATTCAATTATGCTGTTACTTGCCACAAAGCGCAAGGCGGACAATGGCCTTGTGTCTTCATAGATCAAGGCTATTTAACGGTAGAAATGATGAATGTAGAATACATTCGTTGGCTATATACTGCATTTACAAGGGCTACCGAAAAAGTGTATTTGATGAACTTTTCAGATGATTTTTTTGATTAGAACCTTTAAACACTGAGCACTCAGAGTGAAAGGAGTGCCTCAGAGTTTATTAAATAAGTCATTAATCATGATAAATTAATTACACTGTGAATTCTCTTACCTCCAAAACTTTGTGTTAAAAGGAATTTAACCACAGGGGCGCATAGAAAGTCTAAGTGTTTTAATCTATGTACCCTATGTATCTATGTTGTAAAAAACCGTGAACTCTTAAACCTCTAAAACTCTGTATTAATAAACAATTAGTGTTGAAAGCAAGAGCCGTAAACTTAAAGCCATTTGCATTGTTTTATTAACGAACATTAACACCTAAATGGGTAATAACGTGTTAAAAATCACGTTTTTAGATGTGAAAAAATAATTTATCTTTGTAAGGATGGAAATTGTAAAAGGTTCAGGAATTATTCCTGGTAATTTATTGGCAAAAGTTAATTCGCCAGCAGATTTAAAAAAATTAAAAGAAGACGAGTTGGAACAATTCTGTGCAGAGTTGCGCCAATTCATCATCGATGTCGTATCCGTTAAAGGCGGGCATTTTGGAGCTTCTTTAGGTGTAGTCGAATTAACAACTGCTTTGCATTATGTGTTTAACACACCATACGATCAATTAGTTTGGGACGTGGGTCACCAAGCTTATGGACATAAAATTATTACCGGACGCAGAGATGTGTTCCATACAAACCGCATTTACAAAGGTATTAGTGGTTTTCCTAAACGTTCGGAAAGTGAATATGATACCTTTGGCGTAGGGCATTCTTCTACATCTATCGGTGGGGCTTTGGGTATGGCAGTAGCAAGTCAATACAAAGGCTTAACTGACAAACAACACATTGCTGTGATTGGTGATGGCTCTATGACAGCCGGTCAGGCTTTTGAAGCCTTAAACCATGCTGGTATTACGAACAGTAATTTATTAGTGGTATTGAATGATAATTGCATGAGCATTGATCCTAACGTTGGTGCTCTGCGCGATTATTTAACTGATATTACTACCTCACATACTTACAACAAAACAAAAGATAAAGTTTGGGACTTATTAGGTAAAATCAGCAAGTTTGGACCTAACGCGCAAGAGATTGCCAGTAAGCTAGAAAATGCTGTAAAAACGTCTTTATTGAAACAAAGCAATTTATTTGAATCATTGAAGTTCCGCTATTTTGGACCAGTTGACGGGCACGATGTTGTTCGTTTGACTAAAATAATGTCTGATTTAAAAGACATACCAGGTCCAAAAATATTGCATGTTTTAACTAAAAAAGGAAAAGGATATAAATTCTCGGAAGAAGGAAATGAAACAACTTGGCATGCGCCAGGATTGTTTAATAAAGATACTGGTGAAATAATTAAGATTGTTCCGAAAGATCCACAACCGCCTAAATACCAAGATGTATTTGGTCATACCATTGTAGAATTAGCTGAACAAAATAAAAAAATAATGGGTATTACACCCGCAATGCCAAGTGGTTGCTCGTTAAACATTATGATGAAAGCCATGCCTGACAGAGCGTTTGATGTTGGTATTGCCGAACAGCATGCAGTAACATTTAGCGCAGGTTTAGCCACGCAGGGGATGGTACCTTATTGTAATATTTACTCTTCATTTATGCAACGCGCTTATGATCAAGTGGTGCATGATGTAGCGTTACAAAATTTAAAAGTAGTATTCTGTTTAGATAGAGGTGGTATTGCAGGAGCTGATGGACCAACCCATCATGGTGCGTTTGATATCCCGTATTTTCGTTGCATCCCCAATATGATTGTGAGTGCACCTATGAATGAAGAAGAATTACGTAATTTGATGTACACCGCGCAATTAGACGAAATACAAGCTCCATTCAGTATCCGTTATCCACGTGGGAATGGTGTGATTGTAGATTGGAAAACGCCTTTCAAAAAAATAGAAATTGGAACTGGTCGTAAATTAAAAGACGGAAAAGATATTGCTATTTTATCATTAGGACATCCTGGAAACTTTGCAGTGAAAGCGATTGAAGGCTTAGAGAAAGATGGTGTTTCACCAGCACATTACGATTTACGTTTTGCAAAACCTTTGGATGAAGCGATGTTACATGAAGTGTTTACACGTTACAAAAAAATAATTACCATCGAAGATGGGACCATTGTTGGAGGTGTAGGTTCTGCAATTTTAGAATTCATGTCTGATCACGAATATAACGCTCAGGTAAAGCGTTTAGGAATACCAGATAGATTTATTGAACATGGCGAACCAAATGAATTATATAAAGATTGTGGTTTTTCTGCCGAACAAATTGCAGCTGAAGTGTTAGAACTTCTGAAAGAAAAGAAAGAAGTAAAATTAGGTTAGTAAAAAAATTGAAAACACATGTCAGATTTCAAAACCTGACATGTGTTAAAATGAAATTACTAATTTCATTTGTTAAGTGTAACAAACACGATGACAAAACATAAAATAAAAAAAATCGCATGAGATGTTAAATAAATTATCAAACAAAAAACTTTCATTTTTGATAACACTTATTTACGTTCTATTAGGCACTATTCATCTCTATAACAAGACATCAATTGCAATATTAGATCTTATACTTTACTTTATTTTTATTCTGGCTGAGGTTTTTCCTTTTTTAATTTTGTACTCTGAAAAAGATCCGAATATTTTGGTTTTTAAATGTCAAATGATAACAGTGTTAATATTATGGCCCTTAACTTTATTAATTACCAAATTACTTCGAAAAAAGTGTAATCAATCTATTGGCTAAATTTCATTGCTATTATACCGTTATTATTAACAATTCCTAATAGTTTTTTTAGTATCATTTGTGAAATAAGTTTTATCAGCAGCATCCTCAACTAGCGATTAACTCAATCATCACATCTTTAAATTTAAATTGCTATACTTTGTAGCAATTATCTGCTATAAAATTGCTTTATTTTGAAGTATAATTTATAGTTAGCTTATTTTATGGTAAAGAAAGAAAATTTAGTGATAGTTCCTGATGAGTTTGTGATGAATAAAATATATGTCATCAGAAATCAAAAAGTAATGTTAGATAAGGATTTGGCTGATTTATTTCAAGTGGAGACAAAGGTTTTGAAGCAGTCGGTTAAACGAAATAAGGACATATTTCCTGAACATTTTATGTTTAAATTAACCGAACAAGAATTTGAAGTTTTGAGGTCACAAATTGTGACCTCAAAAGATGGCAGAGGTGGTTCGCGTTATTTACCGATGGTATTCTCGGAACATGGTGTTTTACAGCTATCTAATGTTATAAGAAGTGGAATCGCAAAACAGATGAGTATTAGAATAATAGAGGTTTTTGTAAAAATGAGACAAATGCTTACAGATAATACAGAGTTGAGGTTAGATATTGAAAAAATAAAAAAGAAGTTGGACAATCAAGATAAGAACATGGAAATTGTTTTTAGATATTTAGACGAATTAATAGAGAAAAAAGAAGAGCCAAAACCTCGAACAACAATAGGCTATAAGCTAACTAAAAAATAAATTAGATGTAATCATTGAATTGTAACTAACAATTAACTTGACAGCTGTTTTCGTTAATATGATTAGCAAAATAAGGCTTTTACAATCGGAAATTCAGCCTTATATTTACACCTTAATACAACACGCTCATGTCTGATTTAAAATATAATTTACGCGGTGTTTCTGCTTCTAAGGAAGACGTGCATCAAGCGATTTCCAATATAGATAAAGGATTATTTCCTCAAGCTTTTTGTAAAATTGTCCCAGATTATTTAACTGGTAGTGATGAGCATTGCATTATTATGCATGCAGATGGAGCCGGGACTAAATCATCTTTAGCGTATACGTATTGGAAAGAAACAGGCGATTTAAGCGTGTGGAAAGGCATTGCGCAAGACGCAGTAATTATGAATATTGATGATCTCATTTGCGTTGGTGCTACCAATCATATTTTATTATCATCAACCATTGGCCGAAATAAAGGTTTAATAACAGGAGAAGTTATTTCGGCAATTATTAATGGTACTGAAGAAGTGTTACAAAATTTACGCGATAACGGCATTGATATTCGCTCTACAGGCGGAGAAACTGCGGATGTAGGCGATTTAGTTCGCACTTTAATAGTAGACAGCACGGTTGTTTGTCGTATGAAAAAATCGGATGTTGTTTCTAATCATAACATTCAAGCTGGAAATGTGATTGTTGGTTTGGCTTCTTATGGTAAAGCAACCTACGAAACCGAGTACAATGGGGGTATGGGAAGCAATGGCTTAACAAGCGCTCGACATGATGTATTTAGTAAAGCGATTGCAGAGAAATATCCTGAATCTTATGATGTGAATTTATCCAAAGAAATTACCTATTGCGGAAAAATGAATTTGACTGATTTAATAGATGTTTCTTATGTAGATGTGAACGGAAAAACAATTCATGAAAAAGTAACTGCCGGAAAATTAGTATTATCACCAACGCGCACGTATGCACCGGTTGTGAAAAAATTGATTGAAGTGTTAGGAAATAAAATCAATGGTATGGTGCATTGCAGTGGTGGCGCTCAAACTAAAGTGTTGCATTTTGTAAATGATGTGCATATCATCAAAAATAATATGTTGCCAGTTCCGCCGTTATTCAAATTAATTCACGAGCAAAGTAAAACCGATTATAAAGAAATGTATAAAGTCTTTAATATGGGGCATCGCTTAGAAGTATATTTATCAGAAGAACATGCGCAAGAAGTAATTGCTATTGCTAAATTATTTAACATTGATGCACAAATTATTGGTAGAGTAGAGAAACATGCTGGCAAAAAAGTAACTATTGAATCGGAGTTTGGAAAGTTTGAGTATTAATAAAAAAACATGATTAAATTTTCTGTCATATTTCTTTTAGTAATTTTTACATTTGGTTGTACTAAGAAAACGCTTGTGTCTGTTGAAGCTACTGTGACTATTACAAAGACGATTGACTCATTACCTTCTCAGGTTTATGTTGAATATTATGATGTTACAAATGGCACAATAAATCAAACTGTTTCATCTAACTGGACTATTCAGCGTAGTCTTCATTCAGATCAATATGCTACGTTGAAGGCAAATGCTATGAGTAATGTGAAATCAATATCCATACAACTTTCTGGTAGCGGAACTACGGTTTCAAATAATTGCAATGGTGCTAATTGTACTATTGATATTCGAAAGAATATGTACGAGTAGTATTACTCTTCACATTTATTTCTTAAAATACTTGATCACAATCCCTGCTTCGAAATTTCGCAGAGGCATAGGTCGATTAGAGACAACCGTATAATTTTTATTAAACAGGTTATTAATACTTCCGAAGACCTCAATATTCATTTTTTTAACAGAATAATTATACGATGCTTTGATGTTTGCTGTATAATATGGCGTTAACCAAGCTGAATTGTCTGTTGTGGTAAATCGATATCCCGTATAGGTTTGATTAAATAAGAGACTCGCTTTTTTGTATGTGATGTAAATGCCTGCTTGTCCTGCATAACGAGGCGTATAGATTAATTGTCTGCCAATGGAATTATCATTTTCGCTTTTACTTGTTTGATTTGTTGCTAAGACATATGACGTATTAATAATTAATTTAATCAACACTTCTTTGTGATGATATGATAATTCTGTTTTTGTTTCTGCACCCCTACTATATATTTGAGCAATATTTTGTGGTGACCAATAATTATTTAGGCTTGGCAACCAAATGATCCAATTGCTTGTATGCCTATTAAAATAAGTTCCTTCAAACAATAGCGACACATTTTTTTTCTGTAATTTGAATTCTAATCCTCCATCAAATTCGTAGGCTTGCTCTGGTTTTAAATTTGGGTTTCCTCCTGGATTCCAGTAAAGATCGTTTAAGGTTGGTTGTCTAAAAGAAGTATTTGCATTTATTTTAGCAGCAAGGTATTTATGTATTTGATAGTGAATGCCAGTGTTTCCTGTGAAAGGAATAGAAGTTAGATTTGTAAATTCCTTACGAATGGAAATGTTATAATTTAATTTTGATTTAAGGGCTTGTATTTTATAGGCTGCAAAAAAAGCAAGTTTATTTAATGTATAAATAGCATCGTATGTTATTGCATCTGATTTGTAAGATGTTCCATTTGCGCCAATATGAAAGGTATGATGCTTTAGTGTATAGGTGTTGTCACTCTCTAAAATGATATTATTAACAGTAGTTTTAGAGTATATATTAGTTGAACTGTCTGTGTAATTTAAACCATCTTTAAAGTAAGCAAAACGAATAATTGATTTTAAGTTTCGTTTACTATAATTCCAATCGGCATTTATTTTTAAGTTTTCATCATCTTGACTTTGTTTACTAATCGTGTTCGTATACGAAGGTAAATTTCGATGCGTAGTATTATACCACAAGCGCACATTCATGATTTGATTCGGAGTTAATAAAAAGGAAAGCTCTTGTAATAAGCCTTTAGTGAGGTAATCGGCGTGAGCGATTTTTTTATTAGGACTTACTTTATCCATTGTATCGTTATAACTATAATTGTTTTGCGAACTTGTGTAATAGATGCGAGTGTTAGAACTCATTCTTTTATAACTTAATTGAATAGAAGTTGCAAGCTTTTTTGTATCAAAACTTCCACCACTCACTTGTAACGTTGTTGCAAATCCTTTATTAAATGAATTTGTATTTCGTAATTGGATGCTACCGCCAATAGCACCACTGCCGTTTAAGGCACTGCCTCCGCCATATTCAAGAGAGATGTTTTGAAATAGCAAGTTAGGTAAAAGGCTTAAATCGGTTTGCCCTAACATAGGGTTTTGTATATTCAATCCATTCCATAATACTGCTGTTTGACTCGCATTTCCGCCACGAATGCTTGTTGTCGCTAAATTCCCATTACCGTATGATTTAATATGTATTGCAGATTGATTCGATAATAGATCAGCTAACGACGAGGTATTATAGCGTTCTAATATTAAACTGTCAATTAATGTGGTTTTTTTAGAGGCTTGTAAGATTTGTTGTTTAGTTTCTGTAATAGTTACTTCCAATAATTGATGAGTTAAAGAATCTTTGTGTTGTGCCTGAGTGACGCTAATACTAATTACAAAGCTTATCGAGAGATAAAAATTAATTTTATTAGACAATGCTATGTATATAGAATATTTTTTCAATTTTTAATTTTTCAATTCTATGTCAGCAAATCAAAATCCTTTTGTGATTTTATTATTTTTATTTGGTGTTTGAAGTTCTAACTCCAAGGGTTTATATATTTTATCTGTTGAATAAACATGTATTGGTGTTTTAGGATTACACATTAGCATAGTATTAATGGAGATTAAACAATTTGCAGGTAAAAATTGTCGCTTCGTGGCTAAAAAAAATTTATTTGTTTGGGGTGAAAGAGATACACTTTTACTTTGACAGTTTATAATATCATCAACTTTGCATTCAAATTGAATACAACAGCGAGAGTAATATGTACTTTTCTGTTTTGTCTGCATAATCCACAACCCCAATCGCGAGGGTATTTAGTGTTTGTGTTTTGGCAGGTCTCCTGACTTGTTGTATCTTGTTTTACGCCTTCTCATGTTGATGGGCAACACAATGGCATTTTGTAAAACAACCTAATAACTTACAGTTGCGCGACAGTTTAGGATTTGCACCTAATTCCCTATTAATTATTTACTGAGTAAATAAACCAGAACACGAGCAAATGTAATTAAATTTATTTAATGGGAACTAGTATAAAGCACAGTCAAAGGAATTATCTGTTGTAATTCAAATGAAATTCATGGTTGATTTTTTATAGAACTTTTTAAACGGCCACGTTATGCTCTCTAAGCGCATCATTTAATGATGTTTTCAAATCAGTGCTTTCTTTTCGTTTACCAATAATTAAAGCACAAGGCACTTGGTATTCGCCGGATGGAAATTGTTTAGAATATGAACCAGGAATAACTACACTGCGTGGTGGAACGAAACCTTTTGTTTCAATGGGCGTGTCATTTGTTACATCTATAATTTTAGTAGATTGTGTTAAGCAAACATTAGCACCTAATACAGCCTCTTTTCCAATTCTTACACCTTCAACAACAATACATCGAGAACCAATAAAAGCACCATCTTCAATAATAACAGGAGCAGCTTGCACGGGCTCTAAAACGCCACCAATACCAACGCCTCCGCTCAAATGAACATGTTTGCCTATTTGCGCACAACTACCAACAGTTGCCCATGTATCTACCATTGTTCCTTCATCTACAAATGCACCTATGTTTACAAAACTAGGCATCATAATTACACCTTTGGCAATAAAAGCACCATATCTAGCAATAGCACCTGGTACGACTCTCACTTCTGATTGTGCGTAATTAGTTTTTAATTGCATTTTGTCATGAAACTCAAAGGGTTTTAATTCCATAGTTTGCATTTGCTGAATAGGAAAATATAGGATAACTGCTTTTTTTATCCAATCATTTACTTGCCATGATCCATCGGCTTTTGGCTCTGCTACACGAATAACTCCTTTATCTAATTGTTCAATAATGTTTTTAATAGCCTCTTGGTTTTTGGCTTCTTTTAATAATGCTCTGTTCTCCCAGATAGATTCGATCAATGATTGCATAAAAATGATTAAAAAATGTTTTGCAATTTAAGTAAAATAAGTATATTTGCACTCCAATTTTTTGGATTGGTTGTGTAGCTCAACTGGATAGAGCATCTCACTACGGATGAGAAGGTTTGGGGTTCGAATCCCTACACGATCACAAATAAAACCCTTTGCTATCAGAGGGTTTTATTTTTAAAAGAGAGTTCTTTAAAAAAATGGCGAGGTAGCTCAGTTGGTTAGAGCATCGGATTCATAACCCGAAGGTCAGGAGTTCAAATCTCCTTCTCGCTACAAAGCCTGTTCTTTTAATAAGGACAGGTTTTTTTGTTGAGATATGTTTACAGTATATATTTTATATTCAGAAAACCACAATAAAATTTATATTGGTTATACTTCCAATA
>CAILKE010000077.1 GCA_903834765.1 uncultured Bacteroidota bacterium | reverse complement strand
CTTAAAAATAATTGTTGTTATTTTTGGAGAGAGTAATTCTTTTAATTGATATGGCACAATAACTTGTATTTATGTATTATTATATTTTATTTCAAAATACCTGATTCTGATGGTTACGCAGGATATTTTAGTATAAGATTAGGTTTGCTTATTTATATTTTGGTAATTATAATTTTATCATTAGTTACTATTAATAAAAGGGTAATAATAGCTTGCATAGCTGTTGTATTTATTATTAATTCATTTCGATTAAAATCAATTTACTCAGTTCAAAAAAACCTAAATACGATTATAAATGAACTATCTATTATAGAACAAAAAATACCAGATTACGCTTCTGTTTTCGAAATTAATAAAAGTGATAATTGGTTATTTTTGCATATTAATAACTACTTAGGCGAAAATAAACCGTTAGTGTTACTTGAAAATTATGAAGCAAACAACGATTACTTTCCAGTACAATGGAACAAAACTAATATGCCAAATTGGTATCTAGGTAATGAGGAACTTACTATTTTCGAAAAATCAACAAATGAGAAAAAACAAGTGGACTTTATCTTATTAAATATTAGCTTAGAGTCATTCAAATCAACAAACAAGAGAGCTTTTAATTTTTTAAACAGTTACAATGTAATTTCAGCAACTCCTAATTTTATTTTATTTAAACTAAAATCATAAGAACAAAAAAATTGAAATCACAAAACCAAAATACAAATTTAAGTACATTAATTTTAAAAAAATTAATAACGCCCTCTGTGTTTGTTTTTTTGGTAATGAGTGTTTTTTCTGCCACAACATTTAAATTTTGGATTAATTGGGGAGGTGCAGGCGTTCCATTTACCAATGATGTAGACCAATATTATTCATATCTGATTGCACAATTTATTCATCATGATTTTTCTTTTCATTTTAATCATGTTTATTGGCTCGTTGAAACTCCTACCCATTTATATGTTCCTAAAGTTACGATGGGATTATCTCTATTATATTTACCCTTTTTTGTTTTAGCGGACAATATTGCTTATGCATTTGATTTTGATGCTCTTGGCTATAGTGCTCCCTATTCTTGGTGCTTGCATTTTGGTTCTATTATATACGTCTTAATTGGGGTTTGGTATAGCAGAAAATCACTTCTATTATTTTTTAATGAATGGGTTGCAACGATTAGCATAGTAATTATTTTTTTTGGGACTAATTTATTTTATTACACTTTTAAAGAAAGTGAAATGCCTCATAGCTATTTATTTTTTTTATTTTCTCTATTTATTTATCATGTTTTAAAATGGAGACAAACTAGTAAAACTAAATACATTTATTATTTTTCACTTATTGCTGGATTAGTAGCTCTGATAAGACCTACTGAAATACTTATTTTACTTTTCCCTTTATTAATTTATGTAAGTAATATAACAGAATTAAAAGAAAGATTAATTGAAATTAAAAACTTAAAATGGAAATTAATAGTTGCTATTTTTTGTTTTTTCTTACCACTTATTCCGCAATTCATTTATTGGAAAATATTCACAGGGCAATTTTTATTTTTTTCATATGGAAATAGAGAAGGTTTTTATTTTACAGATCCTCAATTTTACAATGTATTATTTGGTTGGCGCAAGGGGTGGTTTATTTATACACCATTAATGTTGTTTGCAATTATAGGATTAACTATGATGTTTTTTAAACGTAGAGATTTGTTTTATTCAATATTTTTATATTTCATCATAAATTTATATTTAATTTCCTGTTGGTGGGACTGGGGTTTTGGGGGAGCATTTGGCATGCGAGCATTAGTTCAATCCTATGCATTCTTAATTATTCCTTTAGCCTTTTTTATTAATTGGGTATTTACGATTCATAGAAAAAAAATAATGACTATTTTACTGGGCTTAATATTTATTTCAACATCAGTGTTTTTTTGCGCAACGAATATGTATCAAACATATTTAATGAAGAATAATCTGTTTCATTGGGATAGCATGACTAAGGATGCGTATTTTTATACACTCTTTAATGCTAAAAAAATTGATAGAATATATTTAGAAACACTATTTAAACACCCTAATTATGAAAATCTATTAACAGGTAAAAGGGATGAGTAATATTAGTAAAGTATTAATTATTGTTCCTTGTTATAATGAACAGGACTCTGTTTTAAAGTTGTTTTTAGAAATAAAAAATACTGTCAATTCTTCTCATTTTTTTATTGAACCAATTTTTATTAACGATTGTTCGATAGATAAAACAAAAACCATTTTAAAAGAAAATAATATACCTCATATTAATTTGCCAGTTAATCTTGGAATTGGAGGTGCAGTTCAAACTGGTTTCAAATATGCCCTTCGCAATGGATTTGACATTGCTGTTCAAATGGATGGCGATGGGCAACATCCTCCTAGTGAACTCGAAAAAATTTTAACACCATTACATTATAAAGAAGCTGATATTGTTATTGGCTCTCGGTATATCACTAAAGAAGGATTTCAATCATCTAGTTTAAGAAGATTTGGAATTAACTATTTTAAAAAATTAAATAAATTATTAGTTGGAGTAAAAATTAATGATAGTACTTCAGGTTATCGTGCACTTAATAAAAAAACTTTGCAAATTGTAGCGAACTATTATCCCGATGAATATCCTGAACCAGAAACCATTATTTTATACGCCTTAAATAAATTAAATATAATGGAGGTGCCAGTTTTTATGAGAGAACGTCAAGGCGGTGAATCATCTATTAGAGCATACAAAACTGCTTACTACATGTTTAAAGTTTCATTAGGAACAATCTTTTTGTATATTCGCTTGAAATTTAATGGAAAACGTGATACCTTATAGACTGCAATTATTAGCTATTAGTATAGCAATTCTATTTATGTTTTTTATTTTTAGACTAATTGCTAAAGGTAAATTACGTGAAGAGTATTCTTTTATTTGGATTATATGTACTGCTCTATTACTACTCTTTGCTATATGGCGTAATGGCTTGGATGTTATTGCAAAATTAATGGGAATCTATTATGCACCTTCACTTATATTTTTAGGCGCGATCTTCGCTATTGTTATTTTTTTAGTTCATTTATCAGTTGTTAATTCTCGTCAGCATAAGCAAATAAAGGATTTAACGCAAGAAATGGCTTTGTTCAAAGAAAAACTAGAATCATTATTTAAAGATCCTAAAAAAGAAAAATAATTCCATTTTAGTAAAGCATAAATAGTATGGTATTTAGCAGCATCGTTTTTCTTTTATATTTCTTACCAATTTTCTTATTGATCTATTATTTGATTGATAAAAAATATAAAAATGGCGTCATTTTATTAGGAAGTATTTTCTTTTATGCATGGGGAGCTCCAAAATTTATTTTTGTAATTTTATTTACTACTTTCTTAGATTTTCATTTAGTGACATGGATGGATAGAACCACTAATGAAACAAAGCGTAAGCTAATGCTATTACTTTCAGTGTCTGTTAATTTAGGATTATTGTTCTATTTTAAATATTCTAATTTTTTTATAGAAAACGTGAATGCCGTGCTATCACTATTTGGGGACAAACAAATACATTGGACCAAATTAATTTTACCAATTGGCATTTCATTTTATACCTTTGAAACTATTACTTATGTTGTAGATGTTTACAGGCGAATACACAAACCACTAACCAAGTTTTGGGATTATCAATTATACATTATTTTATTTCCCAAACTCATAGCAGGGCCAATTATTCGCTATCATGAATTAGCCGATCAAATTACAGAACGTAAGGAAGTTATTGATGATAAGTTAACTGGCTTTTATCGTTTTGCGTTCGGTCTTGCTAAAAAAGTTTTAATTGCCAATCAAATGGGCCAATTAGCGGATGCTGTGTTTGCTACAAATTATTCCGAATTAGATACAATAACTGCTTGGATAGGTAGTATCGCCTATACGTTTCAAATTTATTTTGATTTTAGTGGATATAGTGATATGGCAATAGGCTTAGCAAAAATGATTGGTTTTAAATTTCCAGAAAACTTTAACAACCCATATATCTCACAAAGTATTACCGAATTTTGGCGCAGATGGCACATCACCTTAGGAAGCTGGATGCGTAATTATTTATACATTCCTTTGGGTGGAAATAAGGTATCTACAACTCGTTTGTATTTGAATTTATGGATTGTTTTTTTAGCATCTGGTTTATGGCATGGAGCGAGTTGGAGTTTTATTTTTTGGGGTGCCTACCATGGATTCTTTTTAGTAATAGAACGAGCCTTTTTCGGAAAAATATTGCATAAAATAGGAAAAATACCAAGCATCTTTTTTACATTTTTTATAGTCAATGTTGGCTGGGTATTTTTTAGAATCGAAAAAATATCAGATGCCTTTCGTTTTTTAAAAACAATGTTTTCATATAAATCAAATCACAATATGGTATTTGACATTGAGTTCATCACTTACTTTTGTATCGCTATTTTCTTTTCATTTTTCGCTTTTGGAAAAATGGGACAAAAAATTCAAGATGCAGTATACTTTAATAACTATTCAAATAACAAGCATATTCTAGTGTGTGGCATAAGTCTGATTGTATTTTTATTATCAATAAGTTCAATAACATCATCAGGATTTAATCCATTTATATATTTTAGATTTTAATGCATGATTTTTCCAACATAGTTAAAAAGAGCTTATTAATAGGGATATTTTGTGTGCTATTTATACCGCTAATCCAAAACACATTTAATGTATTTAAAACTACATACCCACTTGAAGGTGATGTTAGGTTGCCCAGCGATGTAGAATTTAAAAAAGAAAATTGGTTCTCTGGTGAATTTCAATCACAAAAAGAAGAATACTTGAACTCAATGTTCGGATTTCGTTCTTTATTTGTTAGACTAAACAATCAAATAGCTTATAGTATTTTTAATAAAGCCAAAGCTAAAGGCGTAATTATAGGCAAGGAAAACTACATGTATGAAATTAATTATATTAATGGTTACACGGGATTAGATTATATAGGAAATACTGAAACAGATTCTCTTTGCGAGAAAATAAAATTTATTTCTGATACGTTGCATAAACTAAATAAAGAATTAATTATTGTTTTTGCCGCAGGAAAAGCATCATTTTATCCTGAATATATCCCTAATGAATA
Source organism: uncultured Bacteroidota bacterium (assembly GCA_903834765.1). Classification (GTDB taxonomy): domain Bacteria; phylum Bacteroidota; class Bacteroidia; order B-17B0; family Aurantibacillaceae; genus UBA4416. The sequence continues at coordinate 54,757 of CAILKE010000077.1, read as the reverse complement.
TTTACCTAAAAAAGGAATTTCAAATTATGAAGCTTTATCTAAAAAAATAAACCGATTAGGAATAAGTAATATAGACTTTAATAAGTGGTTTATGAATAATAAATATAAAGCAAAATATCCACTATATCCTCAACATGGAGTTCATTGGAGTTGGTATGGAGCTGCACTTGCCGCAGACTCATTAATTAATTATATAGAATCAAAAAGAAACATAGATATTCCAAATTTAAAAATAAAATCAATTGAACTAGACGATGCTAAATATGGAGATGAAGATATTGCAAATGGAATGAATCTACTATTTAAATTCAAAAGTTTCAAAATGGCTTATCCAGATCTCAAAACTGAGGACGAATCTGGCAAAACTAAACCAAGTGTTTTAGTTATTTCCGATAGCTTTTATTGGACAATGTATAATTTAGGAATAACCAAGAGCTTTAAAGACTCTCATTTTTGGTATTATAATAAACAAGTATTTCCAAAGCCAGAAAACACAGAGCTAATTGTATCTCAATTAAATTTAGGGGATGAAATTAAAAATCATGAAGTATTTATTATAATGGCCTCAGAAACATCTATTAAAGAAATAGGATGGGGGTCAATTAAACAGTTTTCTGATTTTTTTAAAGGAAAAAGTAGTCCCTTAATATCCTCTAAAACTCCTGAATATATTGCTAAGCTAAAAGAGATTATAGCAATAATTAAATCTAATACTCAATGGCTTTCTGATACTGAAAGCCGGGCAAAGGAAAAAGGCATAAGCTTAGATTCCTCATTAGTATTGGAGGCTATGTGGCAAATAGATAACTCGAAAAAATAAATTCCTTAAAGATTACTCAGCATTTCTTCACAAATAAATTCAGCAGCTTTTCCATCACCATATAATTTAGGGAAAAGCATATTGGGTTTAGAAGTCAATACATTAAATGCTTCTACAATTTTTTGTTCATCTGCATCCGTAATAATAGCAGTGCCGCATTCTACAAGTTCTACCCATTCAGTTTCCGGGCGAAGGATAACACAGGGCTTTTCAAAATAAAATGCTTCTTTTTGCACACCACCACTATCTGTCATAACAATCTTACAATTTTTTTCCAAAGCAATCATCTCTAAAAAAGAAACTGGTTCTATAATTTTAAAATGCTTACTTGCTTTAATTTTAGCATATAACTCGGCATCTAAATTAAAACTCAACAATTTGGCAGTGCGAGGATGCAATGGCAATAACACATCTAACTGATTTTGTTCGGAGATTTTGTACAAAGCATTAAATAAGGCATTTAATCGCAACGGCTCATCTGTATTGTTGTTTCGATGAATCGTTGCTAAAATAAATTTATTTTTATCTAAATTATATTTTGAAATGATCGTTGTTTTAGTTCCAGCAATTTCACTAAAGTACAAACTGTTGTCAAACATCACATCACCACTATGGTATATTTTAGGGTTATTGGCAGAGTATGGCTTACTTGTTTCGCTCTTAAAACCTTCTTTTACTAAATTGGCAAAACCTGTTTTTGTTGGGGAAAACAATAGTGTAGATACATGGTCACACATAATACGATTCACTTCTTCTGGCATTGCTTTATTAAATGAACGCAAACCCGCTTCAATATGCACAACCGGAATATGAATTTTACTAGCGGCAATTGCGCCAGCTAAAGTCGAATTTGTATCGCCATATAATATAATAGCCTGAGGTTTTTCTTGCATCAATATTTCTTCAATGCCTGAAATCATTGTAGCTGTTTGTTTTCCGTGACTCCCACTTCCAACATTCAAATTATAATTTGGAGCAGGAATACCTAACTCATCAAAAAATACTTGACTCATATTCTCATCGTAGTGCTGCCCTGTGTGAACAATTATCTCCGTTATTTGATTCGAAAATCTTTTATTGATTGCTCTACTTAATGCTGCTGCCTTAATAATTTGAGGTCTTGCGCCAATAATGGTTACAATTTTTATCATAATTCTATAGAATTCCTTCGTCTGCAAAACTAAAATACTCTTGATCACCAATAATTAAATGGTCTTGAACAATCATATCTATAAGCCTTGCAGCCTCTTTTACTTTTTTTGTTAAATGAATATCTTCTTGGCTCGGTTTTAAATTACCCGACGGATGATTATGCGCTAGGATGATGCCAGAAGCTAAATTCTCAATCGCTGGTTTAAGAATCAAACGCATATCCACAACAGTTCCACTAACACCTCCTTTACTTATGCAATCCGTTTTAATTACATTATTATTTCTACTTAAAAAAATAACCCAAAATTCTTCGTGTGGCAAATCACTTAACTTGGATTTAATTGCATTATAGGCAGTTTGCGAAGAAATAACTTTTATTTTTTCTTCTACTCCAATATCCGTGCGCCTCCTACCTATTTCTAAAGCAGCTAAAACAGTTACTGCTTTTGCCTCACCTACTCCTTTATACTTTTTTAAATCATTGAGTTGTAATTTCGCTAATTGGTTAATTGAATTTAGGTTTTCACTTAAAATTCGTTGGGCCAATTGAATCGCGGTTTCTTCTCTATTACCTGATGACAACAAAATTGCCAACAACTCAGCATCAGATAAAGCTTGTCTACCTTTTGCAACAAGCTTTTCGCGAGGACGATCATCCTCAGCTAAAGACTTAATCGTTAAACGTATATTTTCCGAATCTTCCAATTTGAGTAAAAATAAGACTTTTAAATATATTTTAAAATAATACTTTTGTATTCATGTCTTTCTATTCTTCCCTTCAAATACTTAAACATAAAGAATTTAGGTATTTTGTATTTGCTCGTTTTTTTTTAACACTAGCCATTCAGATGCAGATGAGTACCATCAATCTGCAAATTTATTATGAATATAGTAAAGAAGAAATTGTGCTAGGTTTAATAGGCATTACGGAAGCTTTACCATTTATTGTGACCTCCTTTTTTTCAGGCTATTTAGCAGACATCATTAATCGTAAAAAAATATTACTCGTTGGTTGCATTGCTTTATTAATGGGTTCTTTATTTTTATTAGGATTCAGCAGCTCTCTGTTTCATTGGATACAGGGCTTTGGCATGTATGCCTTATTTTTTGTGGTGTTTGTTTTTGGAATTATCCGTTCGTTTTTAGCAGTTACCATGGCGCCTTTTATGAGTCAAATTATTTCTCGCGAATTATATACACAATCTGCTACATGGAATAGCACCGCTTGGCATGTCGGCTCCATCCTTGGTCCTGTCGTTGCAGGCTTGCTATATGGCTATCATCATTCTTTTCATGCGGATTGGTGTTATGCTATTACTTGTTTATTGTTTATATGTGCTCTGTTTTGTTTTAGCATCATCAAATCGAAACCTGTGCCGGTCAAAATAAAAGGAGAATCTTTTTTAGAAAGCATGAGCGTGGGTGTTAAATTTGTATTCAACAACAAACTTGTTTTAAGTGCACTTTCTTTAGATTTATTTGCTGTATTATTTGGTGGCGCGGTAATGCTAATTCCTGCTTTCACCGATAAGATCTTACATCTTGGTCCTGAAGCTTATGGCTTACTAAGAACAGCGCCAGCTATTGGAGCAGTTATAATGGCATTTTACTTAGCGGCAAACGAACCCGCAAAGTATGCAGGCAAAAGTTTATTATTTGGGGTTGCATCTTTCGGTTTATTCACCATCTTGTTTGCACTATCCACCAATTACTGGATTGCATTTATTATGCTTTTACTTACAGGTGCATTTGATAACATCAGTGTTGTTGTCAGACAAAGCATTTTACAATTATCTACACCTGACGATATGCGCGGACGAGTTGCGGCAGTGAATAGTATTTTTATTGGAAGCAGTAACGAGATTGGTGCTTTTGAATCGGGAGTAGCAGCTCGTATTATGGGATTAATTCCATCGATCGTTTTTGGTGGAGTGATGACAATACTTGTGGTATTAGGCGTTCATAAGTTAAACCCTGAATTGAAAAATTTAGATCTAGAAAAATTAGAGTAATCTGTTTTGAAGTTTTAGTTAAAGATTACTTCCAAAAATCATAATAATTAAACCATTGATGTGGATAAGCCTTCACCATTTTTTCAACTTCTGTAATATATTTTTGCAAGAGTTCTTGGCAAACCCTTTCTAATTCATTTTCTCCACGCACTTTATTAACTTGTATTGGTTCTTCTGTTGAAAATTGATAGGTATGATTGTCTGTTTTAACAGCAAATACTATACATAATGGCACTCCAAATTTAGCTGCCATCACAAAGGGCCCTGCTGGGAATTTAGCTGGCCTACCAAAAAAATCAGCGGTTAAGGTTTTAGCACCTGCTCGGTATCTGTCGCCGTGCATTACCACGAGTTCATTATTTGTAAAGGCTTTGTGCAATTCAATAATATGGCTTTTTGTTTCTTCGTTGATTGCAATGATGTTAATTTTCTTTTCTTTCAACTTACCATCCATATATTCTTTCACTTCTTCTTTTTCATTCGAATACATCAACAAATTAAAAGCTGTACCTAGTCTGTTAAGGCCCTGCCCTGCTACTTCCCAGTTTCCAATATGCGCACTCACTAAAATACCACCTTTACCAATCTCCGTTAATTCATTAAGTTTTTCTCCGTTAATATGAATAACTTTAAATGCTTTTTTAATACCTGACATCACAGCTACTTTATCTAAAATAGTTTGGCCTAATAAAAAATTATTTTTATAAACTGCTAATCGTGCTTTCAAATTTGAGTATCCATGCACTTGTTTGAAGTAATTTCGTATATGAATATTTGGCTTAGAAAATAAGAAGTAATAAAAAGCAACAAAGCGTAATATGAAATAAGCAGGGCTTAAGCCAAAAGTTGAAAGGATAACAAAAAATATTTTGTACCCAGTTACTTTAGCCCGCGATTGTCCATCCCATTTATTTTGTGCCGACATTATTTAATTTTTAAGTTCGTTTTTTGACCTAATAAAAGTAATGTAATTAAAGAAACGTTGTTAAGCAAAAAAACAAAACACTTAGTGTTTTGTTTTAATTTATTATTCAACCTTAAAAAAATTTAAGCAACTGCTTTTTCTTTAACCTTAATGTCGCAGTAATTGTAAAAATCTTTGAATGTATGAATGGCTAAAAAATCTTCTCCTTTAACTTTAAATCCGAAGTTGCTTTCAATAACTACAACAAGATCCACATAGTCTAAACTATCCAATTCCAATGTTTCTCGTAAATTACCTTCAGAAGTGATTTTTGACTCATCAACTTCGAATTCTTCAACTAAAAACCCATTTACGGTTTTTATTATCTCTTCATGTGTCATAGTTTTGTTATACTAGGTTACTAAATCTAGATACAAAATTAATGAAATTTTTTAATTATCAAAGTTGAATTTGTCCCACCAAAGCCAAATGAATTGGATAAAATACAGTTGAGAGATGTTTCTTTGGTTTCAGTAATAATATTTAGTTTTTGAGATTCCTCATCAGGGTTCTCAAAATTTATATTAGGCGCAATAAAATCATTTTGCATCATTTGAACAGAATACACGATTTCGCTTGCGCCTGACATCCAACATTCATGACCAGTCATAGATTTGGTAGAACTCACAGGTGTTTGATCTTCTCCAAACAAAGTATGAATGGCTTGTGCCTCAACTCTATCACCACCAGGTGTTGATGTAGCGTGTGCATTAATATAATGTATCTCTTTGGTTTGAAGTCCAGAGTCTTTTAATGCCATAGATAATGAACGTATTTGCCCGTCAACACTAGAATTACTAATATGTTCACCATTACTAGAAAAACCATACCCAACGATTTCAGCCAAAATAGTAGCGCCTCGTTTTTGTGCAGATTCTAAACTTTCCAAAATAACAGTTGCTGCACCTCCGCTCGGCACTAAGCCGTCACGATCTCTGTCAAAAGGTCGAGATGCTTTTGTTGGTTCGTTTTCTCTAATAGAAAATGCTGCCAAACCATCAAAACTACCAAAAGTATTTGAATTTACTTCTTGAGCTCCTCCGCAAATAACCTGATGTTGCAAGCCAGTACGAATTAATAAATAACCCATCCCAATGGAGTGAGATCCACTTGCACAAGCAGCAGATAAGGTAAAGTTGATTCCTTTTAATTTGTAGATAGTAGATAAATTCATCGTTACCGTAGAATTCATCGATTGAAAAGTGGCTCCTGAACCAATAAGCGTTGTATCTTTTTTAGCGCGAGTGATATCAATAGCTTCCATTGTTGATTGCGCCACACTATCGTTACCATAAATAATACCCACCTCTTGTTTTTCTAACCAATCAATTTCCATCTTTGCCATTCGCAAAGCCTCAGCTGTAGCCATATAAGCAAACTCAGCGGGTTGTCCCAAACTTATACGTTGTCTTCTGTCTAATAACCCTTTTAATTCGGGGCGTGTTAAAATGCCTGTTAATGCTGAGCGATAGCCCATGTCCTTTCTTTCTTGATCGAAACCAATACCCGATTTTCCTGCAAACAAAGCATCTTTTACCTCATCCACATTTTTGCCTAAACAGCTCCAAGCGCCTATTCCTGTTATAACTACTCTATGCATCTTTAATAATTTTAAATGTTGAATGTTGAATGATAAATTATATCAACTTGCTTCATTTATATTTTATCATTCAAAATTTATAATTAAGAATAAAGTCCTCCATTTACTGAAATAACTTGACCTGTCACATAACTCGAATCTTTTCCAACTAAAAAAGCAACAACACCAGCTACTTCTTCTGGCTCACCAAAACGATTCATTGGAACCATTGCTTTATAATCTGCTTCGCTGATATCTTGCGTCATATCTGTTTTAATAAAACCAGGCGCCACAGCATTCACTGTAATTCCGCGTTTACCAACCTCTTGAGCCAATGCTTTGGTTGCGGCTATAATAGCTCCTTTTGAAGCAGAATAGTTTGTTTGCCCCGGCATACCTTTTAATCCAGATAAAGACACAATATTTACAATACGTCCTTTACGCTTTGTCAACATACTTTTTACGATGTGGCGAGTAACATTATAAAATCCATCTACAGTAATATCAAGTACTCGATGCCAATCATCAGGGCTGATGAATACCATTAAATTATCCTTACGAATGCCTGCATTATTAACCAATACAGAAATTGAATGTTCAGAATTATCTTTGATCCATGTTTCAATATGTGAATCAGCATCAGCAGTAACACTTACATCAAATTTCATTAATTGTACGTCAACTCCTTTTTCTTTAATAAGTGCTTGTGTTTTCAAAGCCTCTTCATCATTAGAGGTATAATTTATAATAATATTATAACCCATATCTGCTAAACGCAAACAAATGGCTTTTCCTATTCCTCGGCTACCGCCTGTAACTAATGCGTATTCCATTTATAAAATTTCAATATGGTTATAAAATATATAATCTCTCACAGCTTTTATATCTTTGTATTTAACTGAGTCATCAACAAAACAAGGGAAAATAGCTCTTAATTTAGTGTATGCTTCTTTTGATTTCGTTGATAATTTATGTTCCACTTTCAAAAAATCAATAGCCTGTAAAATCGTCATCCATTCAATCGCCAATACTTCGTAGCTATTTAAAATTACTTTTTTGCAAATCAATGCGGCATTAGCACCCATACTGACTATATCTTGATTGTCGTTATTACTTGGAATACTATGCACATACATTGGATTGGATAACATTTGATTTTCAGCAGTTGTAGAAGTAGCAGTAAACTGAACACCCTGCATACCTAGATTTAAACCTAACACACCATGATTAACAAACGGAGGTAAGATATTGTTGAGTTTATTATTTAATAAAAAATTCAATTGACGTTCAGCAAGCATCGATAATTTAGTGATGGCGATTTTTAATTTATCCATTTCTAATGCCACGTAATCTCCATGGAAATTCCCACCATGATAAACGTTTTTGCGCTCCCAATCAACAATAGGATTATCGTTAGCTGAATTTATTTCATTAATTAATACTTCTTTGGCATAATTAACCGTATCTAAAATAGGTCCAACAATTTGTGGAACACAGCGTATTGAGTAGTATTCCTGCATCTTTTCAACCAATACATCTACTTCAACTTTCTGATTATAATGATGTTCTTCTCTACTTTTTACTAACTTACTATCTTTTAAGGTGCTTTGCAAGGCATTAGATACAGCATTTTGTCCATAATGATGTTTGACTTCATTAAGTGGTGTTGAATAATGATCATCGAAACTCTCAACCAATTCCATAATTGTGGCAGATGCCAAAACACTCCAATTCATAAGGTTTTCGGCATAAATCACATTTAGCATACCGATACCGCTCATGGCAGAAGTCCCGTTCATTAAGGCTAAACCTTCACGAATATGGATTTCCATCACTTTTATATTTTCTTTTTTGAAAACCTCAGCAGTGCTAGTAATAACACCATTATAATACACTTCACCTTCCCCAATTAAAGTCAATGCTAAATGAGCTAATTGCACCAAATCTCCACTAGCACCTAATCCGCCGTGTTCGTAAATAACAGGTGAAATGTTTTTGTTTATCAATTCTTTTATTAATTCAAGAGCATCAGGGTGTATGCCCGCAAAACCTTGCATCAGGGTATTTAAACGAGCTAACATGACAGCTTTACAATCAATTTCTGGAATAGGATTACCAGAACCAGAGCAATGACTGCGAATTAAATTATACTGTAATTTCATTTGATCATCATGGTTAATGCGGTACTGAGCCATTGGCCCGAAACCTGTATTGATACCATAAATGAGTTTTTCGCGTGTAAATTCTTTTAAAAAATAATGACTGCGATATACTTTCTTAATAGCTTCAGTATCTAACTTTAGTTCTAAATTATTTATTAAAACTTTGTAGAAATCATTTGCCGATATTTTCTTATCTCCTATTTTTACCATAATAATGCTTGCAATTTACAATTATAGAAACAAATTTACTATACTTTAAAGTGAGTATTTATACTTTTTTTTACCAAATCAAATTTGACTATACTAAGGTTTAAGTTTATGCTACATTTACAATCAATCAAAAGTTATTCTAACCAAGTATTATTAAATTTTTAGAATTTAACATTAGCTATCATTTCTATTAACTATGCAAAAAGATATTAAAACCTCAGAAGACGTTGCTCTTTTAGTAAACACGTTTTACTCAAACCTCTTGCAAATAGAGGAAATAAAACCCATTTTTGGGCATATAGATTTCGAAAAACACAAACCACACATGATCGCTTTTTGGGAATTTGTATTGCTAGATAAAGAAGGCTATAAAACCAATGTGTTTGATAAACATGTCAATTTACCATTGACGGAAAATCATTTTACCATTTGGTTAGCGACTTTTGAAAACACTGTTAATCATTTGTTTAGCGGCGAAAATGCTCAAAAAGCCTTATTAAGAGCGCAAACCATAGGTTATACGTTTCAGCAAAAAATGAAACAAATGGGAAAAATGGAATAATTTTTTTTATAAGACTTAGCCTGAAACCCAATAAATAACAAATCATCCTTTTGAACATTATTAATTTTCAATTGCCCGGATGTTTTGGTAATAGGATCTGAGCGACTAAGTGCTAAAAACAGAACTGTTGTTTAACGAGCTTGTCTATCAAACCTTAAAGTTACCAAAATACTCCTAATTCCTTTAATTGCAAGTAATATTCTTTGGCGTCAATCATTTTTTTTGTAAATTCGCTTCCCTTAAATCAACACATATTACATTAAGCCTCTAAGCGAACTCTGCGAAAAATCTCAGCGCACTTTACGGTTAATTTAAAGAACAACAATGAAAAAATATCCTACATACTCCCAACTAAACTTATCGCAAATAAGTAAAGACATTTTAAATTACTGGAAAGAAAAAAACACCTTCAATAAATCTATTTCTACCCGCGAAGGCTCTACGCCATGGGTATTTTACGAAGGTCCACCAAGCGCTAACGGTCTACCCGGTATTCATCATGTGATGGGTCGTACCATTAAAGATATTTTTTGCAGATACAAAACCTTACAGGGCTTTCAAGTAAAACGAAAGGCTGGCTGGGATACTCACGGTTTACCTATAGAATTAGGCGTAGAAAAATCGTTGGGTATTACCAAAGAAGACATCGGAAATCCGGATAGCAAAAAATTTATTTCGGTGGAAGATTACAACAAAGCTTGCCGAAAAGAAGTAATGAAATACACAGATAAGTGGGAAAACATTACATCGCAAATGGGCTATTGGGTTGACATGAGTGACCCTTACATTACTTATGATAATAAATACATTGAAAGTGTTTGGTGGTTGTTACAAAATTTATCAAAGAAAGATCTTTTATACAAAGGCTTCACCATTCAGCCATACTCACCAGCTGCAGGAACAGGTTTATCATCTCACGAACTAAATCAACCCGGTTGTTATAAAGATGTGAAAGATAGAACGGCAACCGTACAATTTGAAATTAGTAAAGAGCAATTAGTAAAATTGAAATTGCCAATTGCCAATTACCCTTTGTATATACTTGCATGGACAACCACTCCCTGGACTTTGCCATCTAATACCGCTTTAGCGGTAGGAAAAGATATTGAGTACGTATTTGTTGAAAGTTTCAATCCATTTGACGGAAAACCGCAAACGGTAATATTAGCAAAGGATTTAGTAAATAAATATTTTTCAGAAAAACACACTGATCTAAAATTTGAAGATTACAAAGTTGGTGACAAAAACATTCCTTTTAAAATTGTAGGACATTGTAAGGGTTCTGATTTAGTTGGCATTCAATACGAACAACTATTACCTTTTGTTAAACCTGAAGGTAAAGCTTTTGAAGTAATCATTGGCGATTTTGTTACTACCACTGATGGTACGGGCATAGTTCATATTGCCCCAAGCTTTGGTGCAGATGACTTTAGAGTGGCTCAACAAAACGGTATCGACTCTTTAACCTTAGTTGATAAACGTGGTCGTTTTTTACCTGAAATAAAAGACGGTATATTTTTATATGGCGAAGAATATGTGAAAGAAGCATATCATACGGACGCTGAAAAACAAATAGAATTTGAAAAACAAAAACAAATTTTAGAAGCTGCGGGGAAAATAAAAGAATTAAAAGCCTACTTAAGTGTGGACGAACGCATTGTTTTAAAATTACAAGAAGAAGGGAAATTATTTAAGAAAGAAACCTACGAACATAGTTACCCGCATTGCTGGAGAACAGATAAACCTGTTTTATACTACCCTTTAGACTCCTGGTTTATCAAATCAACAGCAGCAAAAGATCGCATGTTAGAATTAAACAAAACTATTAACTGGAAGCCGGAAGCTACTGGTACTGGTCGTTTTGGAAACTGGCTCGAAAATTTGAACGATTGGAATTTATCGCGTTCTCGTTTTTGGGGAATCCCTATTCCTATTTGGACAAGCGAAGATGGCCTTGATCAAATAGTAATTGGTAGCGCCGAAGAGTTGAAACAAGAAATTGATAAAGCGGTTGCTAAAGGCTTCATGACAGAAAATCCTTTAAGTAAATTTGTGGCAGGAAATTTCACTAAAGAAAACTACGACACCTTTGATTTACATAAACCTTATGCTGATAACATTGTATTAGAAAGGAATGGCAAAAAATTATTCCGTGAACCCGATTTAATTGATGTATGGTTCGATTCTGGCGCTATGCCTTATGCACAGGTTCATTACCCATTTGAGAATAAAGAACTCATTGACGATAGAAAATATTATCCAGCTGATTTTATTGCTGAAGGTGTAGATCAAACCCGTGGCTGGTTCTTTACATTACATGCCATCGCAACTATGAATTTTGATTCTATTGCTTATAAAAATGTAGTATCTAACGGTTTGGTGCTCGACAAAAATGGTGTAAAAATGAGTAAGCGTTTGGGAAATGTAATCGACCCTTTCGAAACTATTGATAAATATGGTGCTGACGCTACTCGCTGGTATATGGTTGCTAATGCCGCGCCGTGGGATAACTTAAAATTTGATATCGAAGGAATTGGTGAAGTGCAACGTAAACTATTTGGCACATTGTATAACACATATGGTTTCTTTGCTTTATATGCCAACGTAGATAATTTTAATGTAAATAAAAATAACCTTGTAAACGTTAGTAACCGTTCTGAATTGGATAGATGGATCTTATCGAAATTAAATTCCTTGATTAATGATGTGACCAGTCAATACGAAGACTTTGAGCCACACAAGGCAGCTCGCTATATTGAAGAATTTGTAGATGAGCATTTAAGTAATTGGTATATCCGTTTATCTCGTCGTCGTTTTTGGAAAGGCGAAATGAGTGATGATAAAAAAGCAGCATACGAAACCTTACACGAATGTTTAAGTGTATTATCTCAATTAATGAGTCCGATAGCACCATTTTTCGCAGATTGGCTATATCAAAACTTAAACGAAAATGTAAGTGGTGCTGATTCGGTACATTTAACCAATTACCCAAAAGCTACACTATCATTGATTGATAGCGATTTAGAAAAACGCATGGAGATGGCACAAAAAATTTCTTCCATGATTTTATCTATTCGTAAAAAAGAAAATTTAAAAGTCCGCCAGCCCCTACAAAAAATCCAAATTCCTATTTTGGATGCTCAATATCAAAAACACATTGAAGCGGTGAAAGATATCATTCTGGCTGAAGTAAATGTGAAAGAATTAGAGTTTGTGACCGAAGAAAAAGTAAACATTGTTAAAAATATTAAACTGAATTTCAAAACCTTAGGAAAAAAATGTGGTAAGCACATGAAAACCGTTCAGGCTTATGCCAACGATCATGGAGCCCAAATTATCAAGGAAATTGAAAAATCAGGGAAATTTGACATAAACGTGGAAGGCGAAGTGATTACCCTAGAAACTGAAGATGTTGAGATCATTCCTATTGACATTCCAGGCTGGAAAGTGGCAAATAGTGGTCAAATAACCGTTGCGTTAGATGTTACGTTAACCGATTCATTGCGAGAAGAAGGATTGGCTCGAGAATTAGTAAATCGCATCCAAAACATGCGTAAAGAGGGCGGTTTAGACCTAACAGACAAGATTTTAGTAAAAATTCAGCAAAATGATGCATTAGATACTGCCATTCAAAATAATTTGAACTATATTTGCGCCGAAACTTTAACAGGCGATTTACAAGTGGTAACCAATTTGTCCTCTGCCAATGCAAATTCTGTTGAAGTCGATGAACTTGTCTCTACACTAATTTCTATAGAAAAGTTAAATTAATTTATTTCAGCTATCATGGCAAAAAAAATTGTAAAACCGGTAAAAAAAGTAAGTAAACCAGCTCCTAAAAAAATAGCTGCAAAGTCTGCTAAAAAAGTTACGAAACCAGCAGCTAAACCTGTTAAAAAGGCAGTGAAACCTGCGCCTAAACCTATTAAGAAGGCTACTAAACCAGTTTCAAAACCAATTAAAAAAGTAATTAAAAAAGCAACAAAACCTGCTCCAAAAGCTACTGCTAAAAAAGTAATACCAAAAAAACCAGCACCAAAACCTGTGACTAAAAAACCTGCTCCAAAACCTGTGACTAAAAAAACTGCACCAAAAGCTGTAGCAAAAACTGCAGCAAAAGCTCCAAAGCCTGCTACTAAAAAAGTTGAGAAAAAAATAGTTAAGCCTGTTGCAAAAGCACCAGCTAAAGCTGAAAAAAAGGCTGTTAAAGAAATATCACGCCAAGGCTCAGCTAAAACAGCCGGAAAACCTATTGATGCTATTATTAAAAAAGGCGGGAAAATAACCGCTAAAGCTTCTAAGGGAAAGAAAAAAGGGAAAAAAGAAGATGACGAGGAAGATGATATAGAGCCAGAAGAAGAAGATGATTCTGATGTTGATGTAAAAGATGATTATGAAAAGCCTGAAGAGGAAGATGATGTTATTTTAGATGCTGATTTAGATGGTCCACCAGTATTGGATTTAGAAGGTGGTGGGATTCCTTTAGATGAAGATGATGATGAAATTCCTGAAAAACGTGGACGTGGTCGTAGAAAGAAAAATGAAGGAAGAAGTGTAGGTTCTGAATCATATATACGTAATAGACCAATGCACATTGATATTACAAAGCCTTTAATTAAAAAACCACAAGCACCTCAGCCAGTTCCTTTCTTAAATACTAAAGATGATAGAAGCCGTTATTCTGATAAAGAATTATTAGAGTTTAAAGAATTAATTCTTGACAAATTAAAAGAAGCTCAAACTGATTACGATTTATTAAAGCAAACATTATCAAATGCTGATAATCATGGAACTGACGATACATCGCCTTCTTTCAAATTATTAGAAGATGGTTCTGATGTATTATCTAAAGAAGAAACTGCACAACTTGCAGTTCGTCAAGAAAAATACATCGTTAACTTGAAAAACGCCTTAATGCGCATTGAAAACAAAACATATGGCATTTGTCGAGTAAGCGGAAAATTAATTCCAAAAGAACGTTTACGTTCAGTACCTCATGCTACTTTAGGTATTGATGCTAAATTAAGTCAGTAATACTAACAATAAACCATAAACTCAAAAAAAGGTTATCTTTACATGATAACCTTTTTTGATTTTGCAGGCAATATGCTTAAAAAATATAGACTTCCAATTCTTACTGTATTAACAGTTTTAATTTTAGATCAAACGATTAAACTATATATAAAATCTCACTATCCTCATGGCGAAGTAACACGGGTAATAGGAGATTGGTTTAGAATAACATTTACTGAAAATCCAGGAATGGCATTTGGATTGGAGTTTGGCGGTAATTATGGAAAATTAGTACTTAGCGCTTTCAGAATTATAGCTGTCTTTGTTGGAATATTTTATGTCAAAAAAATAGTAAATGAAGGTGAGCATAAAGGGTTTATAATTTGCGTTGCTCTTATTTTAGCAGGTGCTTTAGGAAACATAATTGACTCTGCATTTTATGGATTAGTATTTAGCGAAACAAACGATTATGATGTTGCACAATTTATGCCTGCTGCCGGTGGTTATGCGGGTTTTTTGCATGGGCAAGTTGTAGATATGTTTTATTTCCCAATATATCAAGGAAGATTCCCTAATTGGGTTCCTATATGGGGAGGGGAACCTTTTGAGTTTTTCAATGCTATCTTTAATTTAGCTGATATGGCTATCTCTTTTGGTGTAGGAATTATATTAGTGTTTCAGAAATGGTTTTTTAAACCTGCACACCCCATTGCCCAAGTAGTGATTGAAAATTCCAATAAAGAGGAAACATCAACTAGGGATATTTCCAATTAGTATACTAAAACAACTTATTATAACGTTAATTAAATATTGAAAAAACTTTTTTATATACTGTTTATTAGCTCGATATTTAATCAAGGGGTTGCGCAACACAAAGAAGAAAGTGGTGTTAATTTAGCTAAATTTTATAAAAATAAATTACACTTTGGGTTTTCATTAGCCTATAACAAAACAGATTTCAGGGTGCATAGTGTGAAAAACTCAGCCTTACCTGACAGCGTGATTGATGGAGTGAAATATGGCATAAAAACTATTTATACAAAGTCAGATCCCGGTTTTGCTATTGGTATTATAGCCGATTTTAGATTACATGAATACTTACGATTACGCTTTACTCCAAACATTAGTTTTGCTTCCAGAAATTTAGAATATACATTAGAAAATGTTACTCGAGACAGCTCTAAAGTTTATAAAAAAAGTGTAGAATCAACTTTTTTAATTTTTCCGCTCGAACTCAAATTACAATCAAAACGTTTAGATAATTTTGGCGCTTATGTTATAATTGGCGGAGGATATACCCTTGATTTAGCTGCTAAAAAGAAAGGTGGTGGCGGATCATCAGGAGGAGCTAACCAATTGGATGACGCAATAAAATTAACACGTGATGATTATTTTTATAGCGGAGGCTTAGGAGTCGATTTTTATTTACAATATTTTAAATTAGGTTTAGAATTAAAGTTAATAAATGGCACTAAAAATTTAATACAAAAACAAAATAATATTTTCAGTAATAGCATAGATAAAATAAATTCTAAAATGGTCATCTTTTCAATCACCTTTGAAGGATAACCTTTGAATTAATACTCTGAAGAATAAATATCTTCCAACCAAACATGAAAAAAGAAATACAATTAGTACTACCTCCAAACATTGCCTTCAATGAACAACTTCTTAAACAAGAAATTAGAGAAGGTTTAGGATTAAATGAAAGTGATACTTTTTTTGTAAAACCACTAAGACGCAGTATTGATGCTCGTTCTCGTAACATTAAAATTAATTTAAAAGTAGAAGTCACAATTAACGAACCTATTATTGATGAATCAATAATAATGAATTACAAAGATGTATCAGCATCTAAACACGTAATTACTATTATTGGTGCGGGGCCTGCAGGTTTATATGCGGCCTTACGTTGTTTAGAGTTAGGTATTAAACCCATCATATTTGAACGAGGTAAAGATGTTCAATCACGAAGAAGAGATTTAGCTGCCATTCATAAATTACACCTTATTAATGAAGAAAGTAATTACTGCTTTGGAGAAGGCGGTGCAGGAACATACAGTGATGGCAAGCTTTATACTCGATCAAGTAAGCGTGGCGACATAGAACATATTTTAAAAACATTTGTATTTCATGGAGCATCTGCAGAAATTTTAATTGATGCGCATCCACATATTGGCACGAATAAATTACCAAAAATCATTAGTTTCATGCGTGAAACCATATTACAACATGGTGGTGAAATTCATTTCAACTCAAAATTAATTGATATTAATCACTCTGGAGATAGTGTAAAATCAATACGAATCACACAATCAGAAACTAATTCAACAATCGAACATGCTTGCGATAATATCATATTAGCTACGGGACATTCAGCAAGAGATATTTATGAATTGTTAGATAAAAAAAATATTGCAATAGAAGCAAAGCCTTTTGCATTAGGCGTTCGTGTAGAGCATGCGCAAGACTATGTAGACAGTATTCAATACAGTTGTAACAACATTAAAGAAGTCATTGAAAAACGCGAGTACCTTCCGGCTGCTTCATATAGTCTCGTTCATCAAGCCAAAAATTATGGCGTGTATTCTTTTTGTATGTGTCCAGGTGGAATTATAGCACCTTGCGCAACAGCACAAAATGAGGTGGTTACTAACGGTTGGAGTCCATCAAAGCGAAATAATCCTTATGCTAATAGTGGCATCGTTGTAGGTTTAGAACTAAGAGATTTTGAACCTTACAAAAAACATGGTGCCTTGGCTGGATTGCAATTGCAAAAAGAAATTGAGCATCAAGCATGGATAATGGGCGGTAAAACGCAAACTGCCCCAGCCCAAAATTTATTAGACTTTACAAATAATAAAGTCAGTAAACAATTAATTGATTGCTCTTATCAACCGGGAGTAGCATCAGTGCAGATGAGCGATGTATTAGGAAAGCAAATCGCCTTGAATTTACAACAAGGATTTAAAGCCTTTAACAATAAGATGAGAGGCTATGTAACCAATGAAGCTATTATTGTTGGTGTTGAATCACGAACATCAACACCCGTTCGTATACCAAGAGATAAAATAACCTTACAACACATTCAGCTCAAAAATTTATATCCTTGTGCTGAAGGTGCAGGCTATGCAGGTGGAATCGTTAGTGCGGCAATGGATGGAGTGAACTGTGTGAATGCCATATTTCAAAAAATATAATTTATTTTGTAACAGGGATCGTTAGATCTATTTCTACCACATCAGGAGTTCCCGCCTTTGTAATATTATAATCATTAGGAACTATCGTTAATTTCCCTTTAAACAAAGACTCGGTCACTTTTTGTTCAAATGTAAAAGGTAATTTTACGAAGTAATAATCGTTAATATTTTCATATTTATTTTTTGTAATAAAATAAAATTAACTCATAAATATGAATAAATCTTTTTTATCTCTTCTTACTTTTTTAGTGTTTACTAAATAATCACTTTCAGCATTTCTAAAACCTACTGGCATTAAAGCTATACTACCTAAGTTTTTTTCTTTTAACCCTAACAATTCGTCCAAAGCTACAGGATTAAAACCTTCCATTGGTGTAGCATCTACTCCTTCGTTAGCAGCAGCAACTAATCCAAAGCCTAATGCAATGTATGCTTGACGAGCAGCCCAATTATTATTTACTTCATCTGTGCGCTTGCTCATAGGTAAAAGCATATTTTTAAAACCTTCTAAACTCTCTAACGTTGTCCCTCTAGTATCAGCAATATTTTGTATATAATCATTAATGCTTTTTTCGGTAATGCTTTTCCATGCTGCTAAAACTATAACATGTGATGCTTCTAAAATTTGTGGTTGCTGACAAGCTTGTGCATTTATTTTTTGAAGTAATTCTTTATTGCTAATCACGATAAAGGTGAATGGTTGTAATCCCATAGAGGAAGGAGCTAATTGCATTGCTTCTAATATATTATTAAGACTAGAATCTGAAACAACTTGTCCATTCATACGTTTTGTGGCATAGCGCCAATTTAATTTTTCTATTAAGTTCATACTTATTTTTTTGGGGTTTATTGTTTTTATATACAAACTTACTTATATTTACTATATATTTTATAGCACTATACAATAGTATAGTGCTATTCTTAGTGAAAGTAAATTAAACAATGACGAAAACTGTAAAAACTCTTGAGCATAAGGCGTCTGAATGCAGTACTATGTTACTTCCTGTTAGAGACGCCTTAGATATTTTAAGTGGGAAATGGAAAATCCCCATCATTATTTCTTTATCCTTTGGTAATAAGCGATTTAAAGAAATGAGTGCTCAAATAAATGGCATTACCGATAAAATGTTATCTAAGGAATTAAAAGAATTAGAGTTGAATCATTTAATCAAACGGACAGTTTATGATGATTTTCCGCCTATCGTAGAGTATTCAATAACAGCACATGGAAAATCACTTGAAAAGGTTATTTCTGAATTAAGATGTTGGGGCAAATTGCATCGAAAAAAAATTATAGGGAAATAGTTTTCATCTAGAGCTAAATAAGCACTACCAATCAGCAGGACCGTATTTTTTACTGTGTTTAGATTTAGGAAATCCTAAGTAATATAACTGATCAAACCATATTAAAAACTTAAATCCATAGGTTGGTGAATTTAGCTTATTGCGAAGACCTTGATTATTTTGCAACGTAAAACGATATGCTATATCAGTGCCTAAACCACACCATCTGAAAATCTTAAATTGTACTGAAATACCTGGTTCATATAATAACAAATAATCTTTAGAGGACGCTATGTCTTCTGCGCCATTATTATAGTTATACCAAGTAAGTCCAGCGCCCCATTGCAATGGAACGCTCACTTGCCAGCGTTTTTTTTTATAAAAAACAAAATCAGTATAAAAAGCAATGTATCCAAATTTTAAGTAATTATTGACCGTGTCTTTATTCCCTAAATAATTGGTGATTGCTTTTTTCTCGGAAATATCAGAACTCAACCAACTGTAACCAACCCCTGCTCTTAATTTTTTTTGAAAGATCAATCCTAACCTTACCCCAGTTACTTTAGCTCGTCCATTTTCAAAAAAAGAATTCCGAGTTTCTATTCTTGCATCAACACTTGGTCTTTTATGAGTGATTGATTTTATGGTATCTAAAAACTGTGCGTTTATGGTTAAACGACATACTATAAATACAATCAAACTTACTTTTTTAAACACCAGCTAAATAATGAATTACAGAACAAAAGTAAGGTATTCTAGTATGATGATCTAAATTGGTTTTTATATTTATTTAAAACAAAGTGTTTATAAATCGCATAGAAGACATTGTATAAGCGCCCAATGAATTGTAATTTTACAAGAGTGAATCAACAGCCACATACTTCTTTAATAGATTATCCCATCGAATTCCTTAAAGGTATTGGGCCCCAACGTGCTGAAGCTTTACAAAAAGAATTATCTATTTACACTTACCAACAATTTCTCACTCATTATCCATTCAGATACGTTGATAAAACTCAGTTTCAAAGTGTACGAGAAGTAACGGAAGACTCCGCTTATTATCAGTTGCGAGGGCACATTATAGAACTAGAGGTTATTGGAGATAAACGAACAAAACGATTAGTTGCTAAATTTAAAGATGCATCGGGTGTATTAGAATTAGTTTGGTTTCAGGGCTATAAATGGATGTATGAAAAACTAAAGGCCAATAACGAATATATCGTGTACGGAAAGGCAACATCATTTAATGGACGCTTTAATATGGCTCATCCTGATATTGAAATTGTAAATGAATTGATATTAACTAATCAGTCAGCTTTTCAATCAGTATACCATAGCACCGAAAAATTAAAATTTAAAAGTTTAGATAGTGATGGTATTCGCAGATCTCAAAGAAATTTAAACACCTTACTTACCGAGCAGTCTATCCCTGAAACATTAACTCAATCTATCATTCAAGATTTTCGCTTTTTGTCTCGATGCGAATCAATGAAACAAATTCATTTTCCTGATTCAAAAGAATTGTTGGATAAAGCCCGCTATCGATTGAAGTTTGAAGAGTTATTTTTTTTACAACTCAAATTACTCCGTAATCAGTCTATTAGGACTCTAACTGTTAGAGGCTTTGTATTTTCTAAAGTGGGAGAAATATTTACTAATTTCTACAACAATCATCTTCCATTTGAATTAACTAATGCACAAAAGCGCGTAGTAAAAGAAATAAGAATTGATATGGGTTCAGGTAAACAAATGAATCGATTAGTGCAAGGTGATGTAGGGAGCGGGAAAACGTTAGTAGCCTTATTATCTATGTTATTAGCTTGTGATAATGGCTTTCAATCCTGCTTGATGGCTCCAACCGAAATTTTAGCCAAACAACATTTTATTACCATACATCACTTAGTGGAATCCATAGGGATAAAAGTTGCTTTACTCACAGGATCTACCAAAACAAAGGAACGACGACTTTTGCATCAGCAATTAGAAGCAGGTTCTATTCATATTTTAATTGGCACACATGCATTAATTGAAGATATCGTTGTATTTAAAAATTTAGGATTAGTTGTGATTGACGAACAACATCGCTTTGGAGTAGCTCAACGCGCTAAACTTCATAAAAAAAATTCACAGCCTCCACATATATTAATCATGACGGCAACGCCCATACCACGGACATTAGCGATGACCTTGTACGGCGATTTAGATACATCTGTTATTGATGAATTACCGCCAGGCCGTAAACCCATTACTTCTATGCACTTTATGGAAAGCCAACGTTTGCGTTTAATTGGCTTTATGAAACAGGAAATTGCGTTAGGCCGACAAGTGTATATTGTTTATCCGCTTATTCAGGAAGGTGAAAAATTAGATTTTCAAAATTTACAAAATGGCTACGATGCACTGTTGGATGACTTTCCGCCACCTCAATACCAAATCAGCATTGTGCATGGTAAATTAAAATCTGCAGAAAAAGAATTTGAAATGCAGCGTTTTATTAAACGTGAAACTCAAATCATGGTAGCAACAACGGTTATCGAAGTAGGTGTTAACATTCCAAATGCATCTGTAATGGTAATTGAAAGTGCCGAGCGTTTCGGATTATCACAACTACATCAATTGCGTGGAAGAGTTGGTAGAGGTGCTGATAAATCTTATTGTATTTTAATGACCTCATATAAATTAGGCGCCGACAGTAAACTCCGAATGGAAACCATGGTGCGCACTAATGATGGATTTGAAATTAGTGAAGTAGACCTAAAGCTTCGCGGGCCTGGCGATTTAGATGGTACACAACAAAGTGGTATTTTAGATTTAAAAATTGCTGATTTGGCTCAGGATGGCCAAATCCTTCAACTAGCAAGGTCTTCGGCGCAAGCTATTTTAAACGAAGATCAACAACTCTTAAAGCCTGAAAATCAATTATTGGTTCAACAATTGGATAAGCAAAGTAAAATAAAAGAATCATGGCGTAAAATCGGATAAAACAATGGTTAATTACAATTGGTTTTGGTTTGTAACTAAATTCGATTATTTTTGGTCTTATAATAATTTACAAATGAAACCTTTAATTTTTGTTTATGTGTTTGTATTTGGTTGCTTATTTTCATTGAGCGGAAAGCAACAGCCTAACGCTAAAGATTGTGTAAAACATCTTCAAATTATTAAAACTACCTCGGTTTCTGTACAAGAAAAAAATAAAGTCGTTACTCCTGAGAAGTTTGTAAAATCGAACAAAAATATCAATTCAATTCCCCATTTTTCGGTATTCAATTTCATTAATTTCTTTTATACAAAAGATACCTCAGATAATTTACAAGTAATGTAAATTACACAAAGTATCTATTATTAAATAAAGTGTTTTGAATTTTAGATTGTTATAATCTCTTTTTCCTTTTGTTCTAAATGCTTATCACATTTCACTACAAACTCGTCGGTAGTTGATTGAATTTTTGCTTCTGCACTTTTTACTTCATCTTCAGGAGTACCAGCTTTTTGAAGTCCTTTCACGCTTTCCATCGCTTCTTTGCGAATATTTCTAATACCTACCTTAGCATCTTCCGTAATTGATTTAGCAGTTTTTACTAAATCCTTGCGACGATCTTCTGTCAAAGGCGGCACGATGATACGAATAAGTACACCGTCATTTTGAGGATTGAATCCTAAATTAGCGGCTTGTATTGCTTTCTCAATAGGAGTCAGCATTGCTTTTTCCCAGGGTTGAACAATAATGGTGCGAGAATCTTGTGTATTTACACTGGCGGTATTACTTAACGTTACTTTAGATCCATAATAATCTACCATCACATTATCCAACATCGAAGGGTTTGCCTTACCTGCTCTTACCTTTGCTAATTCAACTTCTAAATGCGCAATGGTTTTTTCCATCTGATTTTTTGCACTTTCTAAAACTGTTTTTATATCGCTCATTGTATTATTTTTTATTTGTGTAAAGTTAAGTTATTTTTTGAAATTAAAAGTCTTTGTTAAACAGCCACATCAGCTTTAATATGCGGATGCGGATTATAATTTTCTAGCGTAAAATCATCAATCGTGAAATCAAAGATAGAAGTCACATTTGGATCAATTTTCATTGTTGGTAAAGGCCTTAGCTCTCTAGTCAATTGAAGATTGGCTTGATCAATGTGATTTGAATAGAGATGGGCATCACCAAGAGTATGAATAAAATCACCCAATTGAAGATTACAGACCTGCGCCACCATCATCATTAATAAAGCATAAGAAGCAATGTTAAAAGGCACACCTAAAAAAATATCCGCACTGCGTTGATATAATTGGCAACTTAATTTTCCATCAGCTACATAAAACTGAAAAAAAGCATGACAAGGCGGAAGCTTCATTTGATTGATATCAGCTACATTCCAAGCACTAACAATTAAGCGTCGTGAATCAGGATTATTTTTTATCATATCAATCACTTGTGTAATTTGATCGATATGTTTTCCGTCAGGTGTTGGCCAGTTACGCCATTGATAACCGTATACGGGCCCAAGATTACCTTCTGCATCCGCCCATTCATCCCAAATACGAACACCATTATCTTTTAAATACTTAATATTAGTATCGCCTTTCAAAAACCAAAGTAATTCATGAATAATAGATTTGGTGTGGCATTTTTTAGTTGTCACTAAAGGGAATCCATCTGCTAAATTATAGCGCATTTGATAACCAAATACACTAACTGTTCCTGTTCCTGTTCTATCTTCCTTTTTTGCTCCATGTGCTAATACATGTCGCATTAAATCGTGGTATTGTTTCATCTTAATTTACTAATAACAGGTTCTAAATTAAAAAATCCTTTCTATAAATTAAGAAAGGATTTTTTATACTTATTAAAAGTTTTAAAAGATATTACAAAAGTGTAATATGACCTACATATTCTTTGCTTCTTAATTTGTAGTCTTTCAATTTTATTTTATAAATATATACGTCTTGTTTAGCAATAACAGAACCTTTAACTGTTCCATCCCAGCCTTTAGTTACATCATTTGTTTTAAATATTAATGCCCCCCATCTATCATAGATTGCCATTTCAAAACTATCGGATAAAAAGCCCATGCCTGACACTTTAAACACATCATTTTTACCATCATCGTTTGTTGGACTAAATACATTAGGAATATAAATAGCAAATTCGTCTTCAATTTTCACTAGTTTACTAATACTATCAATGCAACCAAAGCTATTAATAACTTTTAACGATGCTAAATATGTATCTACATTATTATATAAATGTAGGGGATTTTGATTGGTTGATGTGTCTGATCCAAGAGGTATATAATTATCACCGAAACTCCATTTCCAACTAGTCATTGGTAAACCAATGGTAGATCTATCGTAAAACTTAACTTCATTCGAAATTATAGTAGGATTGGCTTCTGTCCAATCAAAATTAGCAATAGGCTTTGGATCAACAATAATAAAGGCATTTTGACTAATCGAATCTATACATCCATTAATATCAGTAACGGTTAATGAAGCAGAATAGGTTGAGTGATTAGAGAAACAAAATGAAGGTGTATTACAAGCATTTAATCCTAAGTTACCTGTAAATTTCCATATACAATTAGCAGATGCTGGAATGCTTGAACTTATTAAATCTGTACAAAATGGTTCGCACCCTCTAGTGTTATTTGTACTAAACGTAATAACTGGTTTAGGATTAACTGTAACTGTAACAACTACTGAAGGAGATAAAGTAACGGGGCAGTTAGCATCGGATAAAGTAAGTGTATACGTGGTGGTTGTATTTCCTGTAACTGAAGTTGTAGCAGCATTTGGAGTCGATAAATCTGTTGGTGGATTCCAAGTGTAGTTTAAATTTCCACTTCCACCAATACCACTAGAACTAAGAACTCCTGTAAGTCCATTGCAAATGGCTATATTAGACGGAGTAGTTACAAAATTTAATGGATTATAAACGTTAATCAAAACAGTTCCAGTGTTTACACACCCATTAGTAGTAATAACAACAGTATATATGCCTTGATCAATTGGTGAAGCATTCGTTACAGTAGGATTTTGTATCGCTGATGTAAAAGTATTCGGTCCAGACCAAGAATAAGAATTGCCTCCGTTAGGGGCTGATAAAGGAATATTTCCATTATTACAAACTATGGGTATTGGGCTGAGAGCCGCTGGTGAGGAAGGAATAATAGTAATTATACTTGTAGCTATTTGAGTGCAAGTAGCGGCTCCTGATATAAAGCTTGCAACTACTGAATATGTTCCTGCTTGGTTTAATAAAATGGAAGTAATAGTTGGATTTTGAACAGCTGAAGTATAGGCGCTAGGCCCAGTCCAATTATAAGTTGATGCACCAATGGCATTAGCTGTCAAATATACATCACCTCCTTGACAAACTGTAAAAGTAGGTGTTGTAGAAACACTAGACGTTAAAACAACTCCAACTGAAGTAGTAGCTGTTGCTGTGCAACCCTGAACAGAAGTGGCCAAAACCGAATAAGTGCCCGCCATGTTATTAGTAACATTGCTAATAGATACAGAGCTAATACTTGTTGTTTGAGTATAAACAGGAGGGCCTGACCAAGCGTAATTAGTAAAGCCAGATGATGCGCTTAAATTTATAGAGGAACCAGGACAAACCATAGCATTACTAGATAGTGTAATTGTAGGAGGTGCTAATACAGTTACTGTTCCTGTATTTACAACAGTAGCAGCTGCATTAGTAGCTGGATTAATACCTGAAATTGTAACTGTGTAAATAGTTGTAGATGCTGGACTTACATTGATAGTTGCAGTGGTAGCACCCCCAGGGCTCCACACATACGTTGGACTCGTAATATTTGTATTAGCATTTAAAGTTGCCGTTTTATTTGGGCAAATAGTTTGACTATTAACGCCACTCGATAATAAACCACAGTTTGTACTACCTGTGCCTGTAGTTTGACTAAACGAAATATTTTGAGCAAGACCCGAAAAGTTAGTCAATAATAGCATATAATATTGACCCGAAATAGCATTAGTAATGGTACATGTTTCAGTAGGACTGGATGAAAAACTACAGTCAACCATATTGCCACTTGGATAAAATCCTGGATTAGAACCATTTGAAACACAGTTTGGAGAACAATTACTCGTTAACCCTCCACAAGCTGAAGATTGAGAAGTAAATGGGCCCCAACATACAAAATCAACATCACCACCACCTGTACCAGCAATATCAATAATAATACTCCCACTTGCTGAAACTTGAAAATAATACCAAGCAGGATTTGGTTGTGAAAATAAACAACCATAATCAGGTCCTGCTGTTGCTGAAGTATTGGTATTAGCAGGAAAAGTTACCGCGCCTTGATTCGCACAAAATGGAGCCGCATTATTACAATCCGCCTGAGCGTAGCATTTAATAGACAAAAAGCTAAAAAATAATAATAATAGGGTCAATCTGAGTAAAGTAATCATCATTTGAAATTTAATACAATTTACTAGTCAAATCTGATTTGGTAGCAATGTTTTAATAAGTTGTTTGATGTAATAACTCAGTAAAATGGTAGTTTCAACGGTTAATCAAAAATTGGTTCCATTAATTACATTAACAGTGATGAATTTAGTATTTAAAGTCATAAAATAATCTTTTCTTTATTCGATTCCTAAATGAATAAGTGCATCACCTTGATTAACAACAGGCTGATTATTAATACCAACGATGTATCCATCTACTGTTGAACGAATTTGGTGTTCAATACTTCCAAATGGATTACAAATAACTCCTAAAAGATCTCCCTTTTCAATGTATGCGCCGTTTGAAGCATTCATATGAAAAAGACCACTAGCATTGGCTCTGATCCAAGTATCGTTTTTTATTTTAACAGAATGATTGTTTGGTGCGTCAATATCAATCATTTTATATTTTTTTAATAATCGTAAACAACCATTTACTCCTTCATTGATAGCAGTGTAATCAAAACGCATACTTTCACCGCCTTCATAAACTAAAATAGGTTTCCCTTTTTTAGCTGATTCTTTTCTGAATGTTCCATCACGATAAGGACTATCAATTATGATTGGTGGCGAAAATTTTTCGGCCAACGAAACATTATCTGCAAATTCAAATACACAACGTATCTGTGGCGTATTATTTATTTTAGCACCTCCAGTATGAAAATCAACACCAAAATCAATTAATGGAATAATCTCTTTCATAATATCGTATGCGATACGACTTCCAAATGAACCATTTTTTTTACCAGGGAAGCAACGATTCAAATCTCTGCCATCGGGTAAATCCCTACTTCCAAATAAAAACGACACACTGTTGATAACGGGAATAGCAATCACACTTCCGCAATTCAATTTTTTTATTTCATCGCGCGTAATTATTTTTCGAATAATTTCTATGCCATTGGTTTCCTCTCCGTGCATCCCTGCAGATAAAAGCAGAGTTGGTCCAGTCTTTTTACTTCTAAAAACAAAAACTGGAATTTCTATCTTTGTTTTAGTATGCAGTTCATAGGAATTCAATGCAATTTGTTTACACTCACCAGGACTTATAGTTTGAAAATTAATAACAAAATCTTTCATTATTCGCCTGGCTTATTAAACTCATTTCTTTCGATGTACTCAATTATTTTTGCAGCAATATCAACGCCAGTAGCGCCTTCAATTCCTTCTAACCCCGGTGATGAATTCACTTCCATAACTAAAGGGCCTCGATCGGATTGCAATAAATCAACGCCAGCTATTCCTAAACCTAATTTTTTACATGCTTTAATAGCCGTTGCTCTTTCTTCGGATGATAATTCAATTAATGATGCTGTACCTCCACGATGTAAATTACTTCTAAACTCTCCTTCTTTTGCTTGACGCTTCATCGCGCCTACTATTTGCCCATCAACAACAAACACACGTAAATCAGCACCTTTAGATTCTTTGATAAATTCTTGAACCAACATGTTTGCTTCTAATTTTAAAAATGCTTCAATAACAGACTTAGCTGCTTTTTGATTCTCTGCTAAGATAACTCCTATTCCTTGTGTTCCTTCTAAAAGCTTAACAACACAAGGTGCACCACCAATAGCTTCAATCACACTATCAATGTCTCTATCGTTTGGCGAACTTGCAAATGCAGTTTTTGGGATACCTAAACCAGCGCGCGCTAATATTTGTAAACTTCTTAATTTATCACGAGAACGAACTAATGCCTGAGATTCAACAGCAGTGAATATTTTCATCATTTCAAATTGACGAACTACTGCGGTTCCGTAAAATGTAGCGCTTGCGCCAATACGCGGTATAACTGCATTCACATCATTCACTTCTTTACCATTATAATAAATATGTGGTCTGCCTTGTTCTATTACTAAAACACATTTCATGTGATCGAGTATCAACATTTCATGTCCTCTTTTTTCGCCTGCCTCGATCAAACGTTTTGTGGAATATAAATTTTTGTTGCGGGATAAGATTACTATTTTCATGCGTAGATATTATTATTTTTTTATTGTCATATGGAATAAGCCTATATTCATTAATGTTTGTTTTTGGCTATTTCATTTGCTATTTTAATGTAACTCCGTTTGTATAAATTTGATTAACATCTACTACGAACCTTCCTTTTAATAAGCGTCTTCCTATAAGAACCGGATAGCGCATGCTTTCGCGGTCACTTAACGAAATGGTTGTGTTAATTTTTTTTCCGCCAATAGAAATTAGTGTTTTAATAATGTAACGCTCTTCTATTTCGCCGAAAGAATTTTTTATTTTTTTTAATGAATATGTATCAAAGCAATGTTCTACATCATCTAATGACCGAATGCATAAGATTGATTTATTGTTTTCAACTTTTTGAATAATAGTCTTACAATGAATAGCTGAGGTGTAAGCTCCTGTATCAATCTTAGCTTCAATATTGAAAAGATTAAGCAAAGGAAAATTAACGTATTCACGACGTCCTATTAATTTTATTTTCGACTTTTTGTGTAACATAAAAGAGGATACAATTTAAGGCTTTTTCGTCAAACAAAAAACTTTTCTAAAAAATCATTTTATCTGTAATTAATGTTCACACTATTATTCAAATTAACATCTTCTTAAACCATTAACTTCATACCAAACTATATTTATTGCACAAAAAAAGAAGAATACAGCAGTTAAAAATTGATTATATAATGTTAAAGATAATACTCAAAAAAATATTTAATTTAGATAGTAAACCGAGAAGGATTAACTTCTGAATCTATAGACGAGGTATTTTGAATGAAATTAACTAATTGTTTTGCAAAATAGGGAGCCAACATTACAGATTTGCTTCCAAACCCATTAAATATATAAACATTACTAAATTCAGGATGACAGCCCACAACAGGTCGCCTGTCTATAACGGACGGCCTTACACCAGCTTCATGTTTCACAATTTGATAAGGTATAGAAATAACACTATTTAACTTTGCGATTAATTCTTGTTTTTTACTTTCCGTTGGTGTATCATTCAGGTTTTCCCATTCGTAGGTAGCACCAACCTTATAGGTATTGTTTCCTAAAGGCATAATAAAAAATCCTTTATTAAAAATAGCGTTTTCTAAATGCAAACCTATACAAGTTATTGTTAATACCTCACCTTTAGCAGGTTTAAAAGGAATCCAATTAAAATAAGGATTTTTAGAGATCAAATGTCCTTCGCAAAATATTATATTTTTAGCTATAACTGATTGATACGTTACACCATCCTCAGTTCGTTTTAAATTATGATGATCGAATGATTCTTCAATTAATTGATGGTATTGAGATATGTACTTTTTAGTAGTTTCCAAAAACATTGGCAGATCAATGTTTCCAGCTTGCATTACTTTTGAATACGATTTTATGTTATAAGAATCTGTTAATTGAAAATCTTCATAAATTGATTTGTCTAAAAATTTATTATCTAATTCAGCTTTTTTTAACCAAAATGTTTTTTCTTGTTCTTCTGAAAATGGCTTTAAAATATAGCGTCTATTAATAAACGATACATTCATTTCCTTTTCAAAGAATTCATAAAAACGGATTAATTCAGAAACTAGATCATCAGCTAACCAGCTTTTTGTAAGCCTCTTAAATACAACAGGATTCCATATTCCAGCTGCAATTCTGGAACTTAAAGATAAATCCTGTTTATCAATGACGCATACACTATAGCCTGATTTTATTAATGACAAAGCTAATACGGAGCCTGCAATGCCTTGACCAACAATTATAAAATCTAATTGATTTGAATTATTTTTTTTTAGGGGCTGTTTTTCGTCCATATTTTATACCTCTATAAGCACTCGAAAAATAAGTCACAATTCTAACTCCATAAACAATCTGAACTTCATTATAATCGCAAAATATTTGCCCACCTAATCCTAAATCATACTTGAATTTGTAAATGGCTTCTATGCAGGCATAACCTCCTACTCTATTAATTACACTACCTAATACTGTATTTAAACCATATTTGGTACTGTCACTTAACGGTCGTCTGAAATAAGAAATAGAGGGGCCCAAGAACATAGACAAATTATATTTTTCAGCTTCTTTTCTTAACCCTATTCCTGCATGGAATGAATAATTATTAAACTGATTAAAATCTCTTCCGCTCATAAAACCACCTATCCTAAAGTAATACTGTTTCAAATGAAAACTATAATCTACCGCCGCATTTTTTTCATCTTTTTCATCTTTATACCAATGCGAATTATAACCCTGTCCTATTCCAAATGTAAGCCAATTATTGTATACCCTGTATCGTTTTCCATCATACGCTATTTCTTTTTTTGGGTTAAACGCAGTTGTATCTTTAATCAAAGGCTTAACAAGAGTGTCGTTTTGTGCAAATACAATATTTGCAAATAATAAATTTATAATAAATACTACAATTGTTTTCAAGATATGCGAATATAAATAAAATAGCTAAGAGCCTGTTTAAATTTATTTTGTAATAATTGTTATAATGTATTTTTGAGCGAATTGCGAAGCTCTCAAGTATTCATACATGGAAATATAAAAATAGTAACATAATTATGATTGGCTTCAAAAAAAGAAAATGAAAAAAGATTTATATTATTACTAATAATAAATTACTTTCTCATTATCCAAGCATTTGGATAAGATGCTTTAACGGATGACAATAATTGAGCTGCTTCATCTTTAGAATTAAAACCGCCACAACTAACTACATGTAAACCTTTCGCATTAGTACCACTGATACCTGCATTCAGGTTATTTTTTTGTAACGTGTTAATTAATTTATTAGCGTTTTCAACAACACCAAAACAACCAACAACCACCTGATAATTGCCATCAAACTGAGTTGTACGCTTTTCAGTGCTCACATATTTAGAAACTGCAGTTTTATCAAGTTTTACATCTGATTCATTTGAAGATGCCACTATTATATTGCCTGTTTCTGAAAGCTTAAAAGTACTATATCCATTAATATCTTCTATAATGGGTTGTTTTTCGACGGTATTAATTACGAAGGCTTTTCGTTGGTAATCTTTATTGGGAGTGTAAATTTTTTCGGGTGTATAAAATGGATTTAATGAAGACTGCAAGAGTGGTTTCATTGGTTTAGAGTATGCTGCTAATAATAAAAAAGCTAATGTTGCCGGTAATCCTATAGCTAATGTTGCTATTTTAGCATAAGATCTTTTTTGTTTTCCTGATGCTTCAACAATAGCCCGTCTATCTTCAAACTGTTTCGTTACTGTTGATTTTTCAACCTCAATCGCTAATAATTCATTAGATAAAACTGGTTCAAATCCGAAAGCTTCTATTAGGAAATTGATGTCAGCTTTAGGTTCAAATCGCAAACTATTTTCGTCATCAATATATAATAGGCCAATATTATGCAACTCAAATCGCTTTTTAGCAACTAATAAAGATTGAATATAATCTTTGTAATCATTAATCTCATTTACCGCGTCATTAAAGCTAATTACTTTTTTTTCCATTAACGCAGATACCAATAATCCATCCTGATGAACTAGATTTTTATTGAACAATAATTGCTTAGTTGGCGGATTTAACAAGGAATTCCCTTTGCTAAAATGAGCACTTTGATGGCGCGCTACAAAACCACCAAAGTTTGGAACAATAACGCAATCATGCTTATATAAAAGCTCCGAAATTAATTGGGTTATTTGATTGTATTGTAACATTTTTGGACTGTGAATATACTCCATTTTAGCTTAATAACATATGTAAATTTATAAAATCTTGAGCATGTTTAGTAAATAATTAACAACCAAGTAATTAACATTTATTCAAAAACTATTAAAGTTTATTTTACCTTTGTCATCAATGCCAAAAGTAGCTTTCAAATTATATATAACGCTTTATTTTAGTCTATTTTGGTTAAATCATACTTATTCCAAAAAAGTAGATTTTACGCCCAAGGAAATTATTTTTAAAATGATAAAATCTATTGAGTCTGTTGAGCGATTAAAATACAGTTTAAAAATTACAGAACTAGAAAAAAAAGGACAACAACTTAAAGTCCCTAATGCTTGTGCAAAAGATGTAACTTTATTCATAAATCAACTATACTTTCTGCCTATAGGAATTAAAATATTAGATGACAAAGGTTTATATGAACAATACGAATATCATTATTTGCAAGTTAATCAAAAGCTCCAAGATACTTATTTTACTAGCAAATACAAAGATTACAATTTTTAAAATCTATCATTAATTATCCCTAACATAAATGAGCGCAATCATCATTACAAAAAACACAGAACTAATGCAGCGAGTTATTGATGAAGTCAAAACATGCTTTGATCCTGAAATCCCTGTAGATATATGGGAATTAGGTTTAATATATGAATTAGATTTGAATGATACCAATGATTTAAAAATTACGATGACATTAACGTCTCCTAATTGCCCTGTAGCTGAGACACTTCCTGCAGAAGTTGAACAAAAATTAAAGCTTGTTCAAGGCATTCAATCTGCAACCTTGACATTAACTTTTGAACCTACTTGGACAAAAGAAATGATGAGCGAAGTGGCGCAATTAGAACTAGGATTCATGTAATTTTATTTTCACTAGAAAATAAAAGAAATAAAAAAACTACATATTTTTTTAAAATGGAAAATGAAATCATTAATAAAGTTGCTAATAGTGGTTTAGTTACTATTGACTTAGAAGAATACTACCCAAAAGGTGAGCGTGTTTTGTTTGATTTAAAACCATTATTATTTCAAGAGCTCATATTGAAGGAAAAAGATTTTAGAGAATTTATCAAACAACACAATTGGAGTAATTATCAAAATAAATATGTTGCCATCGTTTGTTCAGTTGACGCAGTAGTTCCCACATGGGCCTATTTATTAGTAAGTATTGCGCTACAACCTTATGCAACTCAGGTAATTTTTGGCGATTTGCAAACCCTCGAAACTATATTATTTGACCAAGTAATAAACCAAATAAATTACAGTGATTATACAGACAAGCGAGTAGTTATTAAAGGGTGTGGTAATTTACCAGTACCGATGCACGCCTATGTAGCACTAGCTAATAAACTAAAGCCCTTTGTTAAATCTATTATGTATGGAGAGCCATGTAGTACAGTTCCTTTATACAAAGCTCCTACTAACAGATAAAATTTTTGCAATATTCGCCATTGAAATCAAACCTTACATATTTCTTGACAGCTTTTTTAATTACATTAACAATGCATGTTAAAACTCAAACTAATGAGGGAAAGGCACTAATGGGAAATCGCAGAAATTTTATTGTAAAAACACGAATTGGATTTTCGCCCGTAATTGGATTATATACTGCTAATAAAAATATTACATCTGGTTCTCGACAAAAAATGTCATTTTGTTTTTCAATCAAAGAAGAGATTAGCATAAGTAAACGCCATCGTGATTTTTTTTGTATAGGTGCTGAATACATGTTTCATGGCATAAATTTCAAATCATATTATTTTTATGCCGATAGTTTACAACTTTATACTGCAGATAGAGAGCGATTTACATATGACATAACCATGCACGAAATTGATTTCCCTATTCAATTTAAACATTCATTTACTAATGAAACAAATAGCCTGTCTTCTTTATATATATTTGGCGGATATTGCTATAGATGGCTATTATCGAGCCGTTTGGCTGTTAGTGAAAATGGTAACGATATTATTAATCAATCTGAAAAAATAACCTTTAAAAACCCAGCATTTAGCTCTATCAACAGCTCCTTTTTAAATTTAGGTGCTGGCTTTCAAAAAAATAATCTTAAAACAATGAGGGCTGTTTTTGCAGAATTACAATTTAAATACGCTTTATCACCGTTGAAAGTTTATGAATCTTTCACGCCATCAAACTTGTATTTTAACGGACATTTTATTTATATTACCGTTGGATTTAAAATATAGTACTTTATAATTATTAAATTGACGTTATACTCATTAAATAATCGAGAAATTTTATTAGTACAGGCTGACCATTATTCCTTTAAATACAAAAATGCCGGGCCTGACTTTGAAAATAACAAAAATCATAAAATAAAAACTTTAGATTCAACTTTAATTGACAAGTTTTGTATGCAAATAAACGGTACCTTTGTATATATAATATTTAATAACAGAAAATTATTTAAATTAGTATTTGCAACTCTTAAACAATAATTTATGGTTAAAAAGATACTTATAGTTGAAGATGACATGATATTATCAATGGTTAACACACATTATGTTGAATCATTAGGGCACAAAGTTGTGCTAGCTGTTAGAAACGGATTAGATGCCATTGAAGCCACAAAAAAATACAAGCCAGATATAATACTAATGGATATTAGAATAGAAGGCCCAATAGATGGAATTGAAACAATGGAGCAAATACAACTCTTTTCTGATGTAAAAGCTATTTATTTAACTGGCAATTCTGAACCATCAACAAAAATAAGGGCAGAAAAAACAAATATGCTAGACTTTTGTATAAAACCAGTTTCAATTGATGATATTAAAGCAGCTATCGAAAAAAAGGCTTAATAATTACTTCCAGAGTTTTATTTTCTGGCATAATATTTATTAAAACTCATTAACAAATCCCTCTCCTTTTTAGTATTTCTGTATCTTTGTCGCCTAATTATTATTAGCAATTTTATGGCAATCACCAATTACTCCGCGCAGTTAGCTTCTGTTGAAGATGCAAAAAATTTAGGGCTTCTACCTGAAGAATATGATCGAATCAAAGAAATTTTAGGTCGTACTCCTAATTTCACAGAAGTATCCATTTTTTCGGTAATGTGGAGTGAGCATTGCTCATATAAAAACTCTATTACTTGGCTAAAAACATTACCAAAAGATGGTCCACACATGCTTGCAAAAGCTGGCGAAGAAAACGCTGGTTTGGTTGATATTGGAGATGGTTTGGGTTGTTGTTTTAAAATTGAATCTCACAATCATCCAAGCGCTTTAGAGCCATATCAAGGTGCTGCAACTGGTGTTGGTGGAATTAACCGTGATATTTTCACAATGGGCGCTCGCCCAATCGCGCAATTAAACTCTTTGCGTTTTGGAGATATCAATTCTCAAAAAACACAATGGTTAGTGAAAGGTGTTGTAAAAGGAATTGGTGATTATGGTAATGCTTTTGGTATTCCAACGGTTGGCGGCGAAGTATTTTTTGACGAATGCTATAACGTGAATCCTTTGGTAAATGCCATGAGTGTTGGTATTGTTAAAGAAGGAGAAACAGTAAGTGCAACTTCTTATGGAGTTGGAAACCCTGTATTTATAGTAGGTTCATCAACCGGTAAAGATGGAATTGCAGGTGCTGCTTTTGCGAGTAAAGATTTAACCGAAGATTCTGCGAAAGATTTACCCTCTGTTCAAGTTGGAGATCCTTTCCAAGAAAAATTATTATTAGAAGCAACGTTAGAAGTAATTAAAACTGGCGCTGTTATTGGCATGCAGGATATGGGAGCAGCAGGGATTACTTGTTCAACATCCGAAATGAGTGCCAAAGGCGAACACGGAATGAATATTTGGTTACACAAAGTTCCTACTCGTCAAGCTGGAATGCATCCATTTGAGATTTTATTATCTGAATCTCAAGAACGCATGTTGGTGGTTGTAGAAAAAGGTAAAGAAAACTTAGTACAAGCTGTATTTGATAAATGGGATTTGAATTGCGAGCAAATTGGAGAAGTAACTGCGGGCGATCGTTTAAAATATTATATGCACGATGAATTGGTGGCTGATGTTCCTGCTGATGTTTTAGTATTAGGAGGCGGTGCACCAATATATAAGCGTGATTACAAAGAACCTGCTTATTATGCAGAATCAAAAAAATTCAATATCTCTTCGATAGAAGAACCCAAAGATTTAAAACCAGTCATGCAATTTTTAGCAAAGTTACCAAACTTAGCCAGTAAGCGTTGGATTTACAATCAATACGACAGTATGGTTGGTGGCATTAACATGAGCACCAATAAACCAAGCGATGCGGCCATAGTAAATGTAAAAGGAACTAAAAAAGCATTAGCTATGACAGTTGATTGTAACTCACGTTATGTAAATGCTGATCCTGAAATTGGATGCGCTATTGCAGTAAGCGAGGCCGCTCGTAATATTGTTTGTAGTGGAGGTATTCCAAGCGCAGTAACTAATTGTTTAAATTTTGGTAACCCTTACAACCCAGAAGTGTATTGGCAATTTGTTGGATCTATCAAAGGAATGAGTAAAGCTTGTTTAAAATTTGAAACACCTGTAACTGGCGGCAACGTGAGCTTTTATAATCAATCTAGTTATGAAGGACCTGTATTCCCTACTCCAACTATTGGTATGATTGGAATTTTAGCAGATAAAAATACTCAAACAACTTTAGATTTTAAAAATGAAGGAGATGTGATCTATTTAATTGGTGAAAGCAAAAATGATATTTCATCATCTGAATATTTATATAGCTACCATAAAGTAAAAAACACACCTGCACCATTTTTTGATTTAGACACTGAATTTAAAATACAAGCATGTATTACTTCTTTAATAAAAAATAAATCAATCGTATCGGCTCACGACGTGAGTGATGGCGGTGTATTTATGAATTTATTAGAAAGTGCCATGGTAAATAACTTAGGTTTTGAAATTACAACTGAAGCTTCTGTGCGTAAAGATGCCTTCTTGTTTGGAGAAGCTCAAAGCAGAGTAATTGTTAGTGTTTCAGCCGATAACACATCTGCTATAGAGACTGAATTAAAAAAACAAAACATTGAATTTACTAAACTTGGCGTTGTAAAAGGAAAAGCTGTTGTAGTTGATAATACAAACTATGGCTTGATTAGCGAATACAAGCATTCCTTTGATACAAGCATTGAAGGTTATATGAATTAATAATTCTATTAAACTTTTTAAAAAAATCTAATCATAAAAAATTGATTAGATTTTTTTAGTTTAGTAACATTCTGAAATAATACTTTTATTATAAACAGTTATGTAACGTAAAAAAATAATGAAAAAAATACACGTAACGATTCTTTTAATAGCTTTTACTAACATTTGCAAAGCCCAAACCTACGAGGCAACCTCTGCTAAATTTATGCAATTCATGCAAAAAGCCGAATTTGACAGCTGCCAACAATTTATGGACACCTCACTCACCAATAAAATATCTACTGATATGATGAAAGAAATGTGGGGTGGTATATCTAGATTTTTAGGTGATTACAAAGGCTATTCAACTATAACATCAACAAGAACAGACACTACTGAAACAAATCTCGTCCGATGCGAATTCGAAAAAACAAAGTTAGATCTTGCCTTGACATACAACCAATCACACAAATTAATTGGTTTATTTTTTAAACCAGCTAAAAGTTCGGCAGCATACGTTGAACCAACTTATTGCAAAAGCTCAAATTTTTATGAATCGAGATTATCTGTAAAAACTGGAACCTACAGCCTTCCTGGAATTTTATGTATACCTAATAATATCGAAAATCCACCTGTAGCATTATTATTAGCAGGATCTGGACCAAACGATAAAGATGAAACTATTGGCCCAAACAAACCCTTAAAGGACATTGCTACTGGTTTAGCAACTTTAGGCATAGCAACATTTCGCTACGATAAAAGAACCTTAACTTACAGTAAAGAATTGATGAAGCAGAAGGGTAAAGTTGGTCTTAATGAG
Source organism: uncultured Bacteroidota bacterium (assembly GCA_903834765.1). GTDB lineage: Bacteria > Bacteroidota > Bacteroidia > B-17B0 > Aurantibacillaceae > UBA4416. The sequence continues at coordinate 16,656 of CAILKE010000077.1, read as the reverse complement.
GAAGTGATTGAAGACGCGCTTAGTGCAATTGCCTTGCTTAAAAAAAATCCATTGTTAGCAAAATCAAAAATCACTATCATTGGTCATAGTCTTGGAGCTATGTGCGCACCATTAATTGCTAAAAAATCTAAAGGTGTTAAGACTATCATTTTATTGGCAGGAAACGCAAGATCTTTAGAAGATTTGCTTATAGATCAATTCAATTATATTTATGGATTAGACAGTATTGATGAAAACGAAAAACAAGATTTGCTTAAACTTGAAGGTCAAGTAAAATCAGTAAAGAGTGAAAGCCTTTTAAAATCAGCTAAATCGGAGGATTTACCACTTGGCTTAGATTCATATTATTGGCAATCATTAAATGCATACAAGCAAACAGAAATTGCAAAAAAAATAAAACAACCCATATTAATTCTTCAAGGCGAACGTGACTATCAGGTAACAATGACAGATTTTGATTTATGGAAACTAACCCTTGGATTAAATTCAAAAAATAAATTCATTTCATACCCAAGTTTAAACCACCTTTTTATGACTGGCAAAGAAAAATCAAATCCAGACGAATATGAAAAACCAAATAATGTTGAAGAGCAAATAATTTTAGACATTTCCAAATGGATTAAAGAACATTAATGTTTAGTGTATTTTTAAGGTAAATAAAAAAACACTAATCCGAAGAAAACGACCACTTATCAAATAAATCCCACCACTTATTAATTTGCTGTATTTTTTGAACTACTTAGGTATTAATTTTACACTACGTTCTTTATCATCGGTTTTGTTTTGTTTAAACCAAAAAATATGGCTACGGTGCTTTCTGCGGGGATGTGCAACGTAGCCTTTTTTATGACAAAAATATTTATAAGACTATGAACATATGGCTTCAAATCATAATTTAATTTATGATTTTTTGAACATGATGATTGAGATCATTAGAGAAAACATCAAAGAAAATCGATTATAAACTCAATTAAAAACTACCTTACACCTGTAATCGTATTTTTACGTTTTGGTCTGAATAATGCATGGAACTTGTATTCTATGCCTTCACTAGGAGTTAAGGCTGGCGATTGCACTAATTGTAATTGTTGATTGATAAAGAAATAACCTGATAAAGAAGTGATATTATAAGCCCGTTTAGCAGAACTATTTGTTGCTTGATGTAGGATAATCCAATCTTGTTTTGGATTTAATTTCAAATATTGCTTATAAGTTTTTACGCTGTCATCTAGGCATACACTGATAAAGGTTACTTTATCATTAAACTTCTTTTTGAGGTCAGAAATTTTTTGCATTTCCTTCAAACTAATATCACTTGTTGTAGAAAAGAAATTAAGATAAATATATTTTCCTTTATAGTAAGATAAATTTACTTTCACGCCTGCTTTGTCGTTAGCAACAAAATCAGGTGCGGGAGCACCAGATTGTAGTTGATATATGGTTTGCAACAAATTAAAAGCAATTTTTTTATTTTGAACGGAAGGCGTGGAACGGTATAATTGTTCAATGACACTTTGTACTTGATGTTTATCAAAATCAGGGCTATAATAAAAATCAATCAAACCTTTCAAAATAATTAATTCTTTAATAGTATCATTGGTAATTGTTTTATCTGAATTAAATTGATTGCGCAAATCATTATAATCAGCGAAAGAATTAATGCTATTAAAAATAGAACCGCCAGTTTTAGTTGACGCAAAAGCTTTTAAATAACCTTTAAAATAGGAATTGAAAAACTCCATATACTCGTAATTGTTATATAAAATAGGTTTATTGTCAATAAAGGATTTTTGTAAATATGCTTTACTACGAGATGTGTTGGAATAAAAATTTGCAAAAGAATAATCGACATAATTTTTGAAATAGCTGTTCTTAATAGCTTTATAGCGTTTACGAGTCGTCATGTAAAACGTATCTAATACTGCATTCAGTTTAGTTGGAGATAAATATCGCTCGTTGGCTTTAGCAAAATAGGTATTGTATTGTTCGTTAAAATCAATAATTAATGCGTTTAACTCTGTGCTATCTTTTCCATATACAGAAATCGTTGCCTTTGATTCTGTCCCTTCCTGATTATTATAAGTAGAATCAACTTGAGGGAAATAAATACCATACACGAAATTAGGCTGTATGTATAGTTTACCAACTAAATTATTAATGCTTATTAAAACAGGTTTAGTAGTTTGTGTTTGAATTTGCAACTCGAAATAACCGTCTTTATCAACGGTATCAATGCTTTCTTTTGTTTTTGTATAGGTCACATAATCGGAATAATCACTTAACACAATTTCTTTGCCTATATGTGAAGCATGTGCTTTTCCTTTAATAGTAACGTTTTGCGAGACACTATTAAAATACGTAATTAAAAAAAAGATTGTTAAAATTCGCATATCTTATATAATACCAAATATAAGATAAGTTACACTATTTATAATGAAGCTGAAGCAAAGAAATGTTAATCTAAAATTCTTAAAAAACAAAGGAATATTTTTTTTCTTTCTTTTGCTTGACCAAAAGAAGCAATCACGCCTTGGCGTGACAAGGACGAACGCCATATTTTGTTTTTACACGCTCCAAAAGCCTGCCCACTGTTTGCTGTAAAAAAAAATTTCGCTCCGTTCGTCCACCCCTACCGCACCACTACCAATGTATGCGTTAGTTTAAATAACTAAATTTTACTAAAATGTCGAAGAATTTACTTTTCAGATTTCCCCTAAACAGTTTTTCTAAAGAAACTAAAATTAACATTACCATATTTTCGGGTATCGATAAAAAATTCTTTATCACTCAAATTAGTTTTTATTGAATGTTCAATTATCAACAAGCCATCTTCGTTTAGTAAATTATTTTTATACACTAAATCATGAATAGCGGGGATATTTTCAAGATCATAAGGTGGGTCGGCAAATATTACATCGTATGTAGAATGAGCCTTTTCAAGGAATTTGAAAACATCTGCACGTTCGGTAAATATAGAATTTAGTTTAAGAGCCTTAGCAGTATCGCGCAAGAAATTTAAACAAGGCGAATGCATATCGATTGCTGTTATTTTTTTTGCTCCGCGAGAAGCAAATTCTAAAGCGATGTTACCAGTTCCTGAAAAAAGATCGAGTACTAAACAATCTTCAAAATCAATGCGATTGTTTAAAATATTAAACAGCCCTTCTTTTGCAAAATCCGTAGTTGGCCTAATAGGTAAATTTTTAGGCGCTAGTATTTGTTTACCTCTTAGTGTGCCGCCAATTATTCGCAAAATAGTCTATTTAATAAAGAGTAATTAAAATGTTGTGGCATACCTGTTAAGTATTGCCAATTAATCGTTTTATGACCAGTAGCTAAACGAATATGCTTTATGTATTTTTTTAAAGATACAATTAATTCAGAATTTGACTCCTTGTTACCAACTAAAGTTATTGCTACCGTTAAAGGATTTAACTGATACTGTTCTATAATAAACAGTACATAATACAATACGTCCTCATTTGTTTTAATACTATATTGATTCGCTAATATCAATTGTTGATTTTGTTTAACAATCACTTCAATGCTATTATCCCGAATAGAAAAAAGTATATTCTCTTTTGATAATTCTTCTGTATTTAGCATTAAGCGGGCTAACACAGTAATTTGATGTCTCAACTGATGTTGAGGAAATAATTTATCTAAGGTCGATTTTAAAGCTTCGTTAATTGTATATATTAATTTAATTGTTGAGTGAATATCATCAGTTATAATAATTTGTTGTTCTGTATCACCGCAATTAAACTCTAGCAATGCTCTAGCATTATCAGGTTCGTATAAGGCTGTTGGGCAAAGAGTAAATTGTGAGCTTACTTTATTTACCAAAACGGTTTTATACTTTTTCTTTGAAAATCCAAAATGATTAGTAGCTATAAGCAATTGCTCAGAAATATTATTATTGACTGTAATATCCAAGGGAAAAGAACATACAAATAAAGGGATATTTTTTTCACTATCTATTTCACAAAAATAAATATCATGATTTGATATCTCAATAATTAACGTATCAGCAGCTTCTATGCTTTGCCCGAAGATAATTGATTGCGTATGTTTTTCGGATGACAAATTATATTTATTTCAATTTACAAAACTAACTTAATATTACGAGTAAGGAAATTATTTTTGCTGCAAAATTTCATGAAATAGAATTATTTAAAATTAAGTTGCCTGAAAAACTCGCTGCAAATCATTCCACAAGCATTAGCTGCATTTAATGATTCGCTACCATTATTAGTAGCTGCTGGAATAGTTATAGGATGAGTGATCTGTTTTAGGGTGTTTTCGGAAATGCCATTTGCCTCGTTGCCTATAACAATAAGTCCATTTTGCAAAGCAGACAAATAAATATTTTGACCATTTAAAACAGCTCCGTAAATAGAAACATCTTTTAATTCCTTTTTCAATTCATCAAATTCCATATAAACTACATTTACTCTCAAAACAGCACCCATACTAGCTTGCAGGGTCTTTGGATTAAATAACTCAGTAGAAGTTGGCGAACAAATAATTTGCTTGATTCCAAACCAATCAGCAATACGGATGATAGTGCCCAAATTACCTGGATCTCTGATATCATCTAAAAACAGATTTATAGCCGAATTTAAAAGCACAGTATTAAGTTTAGGCATATTAGCCTTAATAACTGCTAAAATTTGATTGGGAGAGGATTGTAAACTGATTTTTTTTAGTTCTTCTTCAGATATTTCATTAATAATTGTTTTTGATTTATCTATAATGTGCTTGTTTTTATTAATAAAATCAAGCGTTCCATAAACTGAATGTATTTCAAAAAGAGAGGTTAACAAAAATTCATTTACTAATTTAACACCCTCAATAATAAATAACTCTTCCTGATCTCTATTTTTTTTAGAGTGCAGCGATTGAATAAATTTTATCTGGTTTTTACTAATCATTTTTTAAGCCTAAATTAGCTGATTATAAATGTAATTAATACAATTGAGCTTTAAGATTTATATTCATACTTTTTTTAATCATCGGTCGTTATTTGGGCGGACAATCTTGCTATGTTTATTCGTATTAATATTTGCTAGTTCCTGCAACGTTAATAAATACTTAGCCGAAAACGAATATTTAGTTGAAAAAAACACCATTTCTAAAAACGGTACTTCATTAGAAAAATCAGAGATAGAAGCCTTTATTAGGCAAAAGCCAAATCGAAAAATTTTAAAATTATTCCGATTTAATTTATGGTTATACAATCAGGTGAATCAACAGAAAATGTTAGCCTATAAAGAAAAGCGTAATCTCAAGTATGATAAAATAAACGAAAAACGCAGTGCAAAAAATGCTGCTAAAAACGAAAAACGTATTGCAAAAGGCAAACCTGCTAAACTACCTAGGCTAAAAAATAAAGAAAAGCCAACTTTTAGAGAAAGTATCTTAGAAGCAGGAGAAGCTCCTGTGATTTTGGATCCTTCGCTCACTAGCATTACAGTAAATCAAATACAACAATATGTGTTTTCTAACGGTTATTTCGATTCTAAAGTACAAGATAGTGTTGTCTTAGATAAAAAGCAGAAGCGCGCTAAAATCTATTTTAGTATTTCAAAATCTGCTCCATATATAATTCAGTCGTTATCCTATAAAATTGAAGACCCCATACTCGAACATTTTATTTTTAATGACACAAGCGCTTCTCTCATTAAACGTAATACTATATATAATGAAAGTATTTTTCAAAAAGAAAGAGATCGTATTGCAAATGATCAACTCAATAACGGATTTTATTTCTTTGCCTCGGAATATGTAAAATACCTTGTAGATACTAATTTATCAGGAAACAACATTCATCTCACGCAAATTATTAGTAAATATTCTGAGCCTTATTCTTCATCAAACGACTCTCTCGTTTATAGAAACCATCCACGTTATTATTTGCAAAACATCTATGTCATTCCTGAAACTATTCCTGAATTCAGAGGAAAAGCCTCTGATATATATATGAAAGACACAACGCTATATAATGGTGTCACTTTTCTTCATAATAATAAATTACTATTTAAACGTAAAGATATTTCAAGGTGTTTATCAGTGGCAACAGGTCAACTCTATCAACAAGATTTAGCCGAAGATACTTATAAAGAATTAACAGGATTAAAAGTATTCAAGACTGTTTTTTTACAATACGTTAAAAACCCTTATTATTCAGATAAATTAGATTGTTATATTGTTTGTCAGCCTGTTGTAAAGCAAGCTATTAGTATAGAGTTAGAAGGCACAAATACATCTGGCAACTTAGGGGTAGCTGGTAATATTGTGTTTCAAAACAAAAACACCTTTAAAGGGGCTGAATTAGTAGAACTTAAATTAAAAGGTTCGCTTACAGCACAAAAAGCATTAAATAGCAGTGAAAATTCAACAGACTTAACTAATATTCAAAAAATCTTTAACACGTTTCAATTTGGACCTGAATTAAGCATTTATTTTCCTAAACCCTTATTTCCTTTTACCTTATTTTATTACAAAAAAAACGAAAAGGAAAAGCATTTTTTTTCACAACCTAAAACCATTTTAAATGCCTCACTTAATTATCAATCCAGTCAATTATTTACACGAACCATCGCTAATATGTCTTATGGATTTAGGTTTAATAATAGTAAAGGCTTATTAACTTATGATATAGTGCCAATTGAGGCATATACCGTAAAGGCTAAATTAACAGACGAATATCAAGCGACATTATATAGCTCTAAAGATTATTTTTTATTAAATGCTTTTCAAGATCATTTAACAACCTTATCAAAATTATCTGCCACATTCAATAATCAAAATGTACCTAAAAAAACCACGCTTACCTATCTCAAAATCACGTTAAGTTCATCTGGCAGTATATTAAGAGGATTTTATAATATTACAGAACAACCGAAAGATAGTTTAGGTAGATTTAAATTATTTAGTATTCCATTTTCTCAATTTGTAAAAGCTGAAATTGATTATCGTTTATATTTTAAAATTAGAAAACTAGATAAATTAGTATATCGCTTTGCTGGTGGTATTGGTAAGCCTTTATCAAATCTTTCTGTATTACCATATGAACAAAGTTTTTTTAGTGGTGGTCCAAATGGGATTAGAGCTTGGAGAGCTAGAACTCTTGGGCCAGGAAGCTATGACCCATCAAACTCTTCTGCCCTATATGACAAAATTGGCGATGTACAACTTGAAAGTAATTTGGAGTTTAGGTTCCATATTTTTAAATCCTTTTACGGTGCATGGTTTATAGATGCGGGAAATGTGTGGACATTAAACAAAGACCCTAATAAACCAAATGGAAACCTTGATGCAAGCAGATTTTATAAGGAAATAGCTATAGGTAGTGGGTTTGGTATTCGTTATGATTTTAGTTTTTTTGTACTTCGTTTAGATGCTGCTGTTCGAATTCGAGACCCACAGTATGCAGAAAATAATCGATGGACGTTTGATAAGCATCCTATAAAAAATACTACAATTCTCAATTTCGGAATCGGCTATCCGTTTTAATATACTGATAGTAGAAAAAACAATATCTCGTTTGTTTTAGCGTTATTTAATAGCTATTTTTAGTTACACAAAACATGAATATTTACTCAAAAAAACAACAATGGAAATGGATACTTTTTATAGTAGCAATTGGCATTGTATTCACATCGCTCTGGTACACAAATAATTTAGTAAATCGAATAGCTAACGACGAACAAAAAAAAGTTACCCTATGGGCAGAAGCTGTTCAGAAAAAAGCAAAACTTGTAAAATTCACCAACGATTTATTTCAAAAACTAAAAATAGAAGAACGTAAAAAAGCTGAGTTATATGCTTTAGCTACTAAACAGCTCAATAGCGACTTATCAGATATTTCTTTTGTATTAAAGGTATTACAAGATAATACAACTGTACCTGTAATTTTAACTGACGAAAAAAATAATGTAACAGCTAGTAGAAATTTTGATTCGATAATTGCTAATGATAAAGTTGCTTTACAAAAAGAATTAGTCGTCATGAAATCCCTTTATGAACCTGTAGAAATAGAAGTATATCGCGGGCAAAAAAATTATTTATACTATAAAGACAGTCGCTTATTTAATGATATAAAAGTTGTATTTGATAGCTTAATTAAATCTTTTATATCAGAAGTGGCAATTAATAGTGCTGCCGTTCCTGTTATCTATACCGATTCCTCTAAAACAAACATCATCGCATATGGCAATATTGATTCTACAAAAATCAATACGCCAGAAAAATCTACTACTATTATTCAATTCATGGAACTTCAAAACAGTCCAATTTTAGTAGATTTAGGAGAAGGTTCCAAAAATTATATTTTTTATGAGCAATCTCCTTTACTTATACAATTGAAGTATTATCCCTATATACAATTTGGAGTTATAGGTGTATTCTTACTAATTGCTTATATTTTGTTTAGTACTGCTCGAAAAGCCGAACAAGATCAAGTGTGGGTTGGTATGAGTAAGGAAACTGCACATCAGTTAGGTACACCACTTTCATCTTTAATGGCATGGATCGATTACCTAAAGAATAGTGGCACAGATGAGTCTGTTGTTGATGAAATGAATCGTGATGTAATGCGTTTAAATATGATTACTGAAAGATTTTCTAAAATTGGTTCACAGCCAACTTTACAAGATGAAGATGTTTGTTTGGTTTTGAGAAATGCTATTGATTATTTAAAAACGCGAACATCCAAAAATGTAAATTATAGTTTACATTTACCTAATACTGAAATTCACGCACAACTATCTGTCCCTTTATTTGAATGGGTAATTGAAAACATTTGTAAGAACGCAATAGATGCGATGGATGGGAAAGGAGAATTAGCAGTCACCGTTACTAATATACCTGAAGGTGCGTGCATAGATATAAGGGATTCAGGAAAAGGAATTAATAAATCTAAATTCAAATCTGTATTTAAGCCAGGATTTACTACTAAAAAGCGTGGTTGGGGATTAGGGCTATCTTTATGTAAACGGATTATTGAAAATTATCACAATGGAAAAATTTTTGTTTTACAGAGCGAAGAAAATAATGGCACTACATTTAGAATTTTATTAAATAGAGGCTAATGCTTATTTTTTATTCATTACATCAGTTTGTATCCGAATAGATTCATCATGTAAATGTTGACACATCTTTTCTATAAATGACTTTGGAATACCTAGTTTTTCAGCCCATTGAGATCGGGTTTTCAAAATTTCCTGCCAACGTTCTAATTGAAAAATTGTAATCTCATGTTCTTTTTTATAATGTCCAATTTCTTCAATAATTGTCATTCGTTTTTTCAATACATTGATTAATTCATCATCCACTTCATCAATCATATTTCTGAACTGACTGAGTTTGTCAGTAAATTCAACGTTCTCAAACGATTCTTTTCTATAAACTAACTTAGCTAATAATTCTTTTAAAGCAATTGGTGTTAATTGTTGTTGAGCATCACTTAATGCTACACTAGGATTAATATGGGTTTCAATCATTAAACCATTCATGCCTAGGTCTAATGCTTTTTGAGATACTGATTGAATTAATTCTCTTTTTCCTGATATATGACTTGGATCGCATATAATAGGCAATTCGGGCATAATCGTTTTCAATTCAATTGGAATTTCCCACAAAGGTTTATTACGATACTTTGATTTACCAGCATAATGAAATCCACGATGAATTGCAGCTAATTTCGTAATTCCGGCTAAAGACAAGCGCTCGATAGCACCAATCCATAATTGCAAATCAGCATGCACCGGATTTTTTACAAAAACAGGTATATCAACTCCTTTCAATACGTCTGCAATTTCCTGAACACTGAATGGATTAACAGTTGTTCGTGCACCAATCCATAATACATCAACACCATACTTAAGCGCTAATTCAGTATGCTGTGCATTTGCAACTTCTACAGTTGTTTTTAAATTATATTGGTGTTGAACTTCATTCAGCCATTGAAGACCTTCCTCGCCCACTCCTTCAAAGGAATTAGGGCGTGTGCGTGGCTTCCAAATCCCTGCTCTGAATAATTTAACAGATTTTATTTCAGATATCTCTTTTGCTGTTTGTAAAAGTTGATCTCTGGTTTCTGCTCCACACGGTCCAGCAATAAGCAAGGGCTCATTGTCTTTTGTAATCCATGTATTGAGTGGTTGTATATTCACAAGTATGTTTTAAAGTTACATTAAAAAAATAACGAATTACTTTTTTAGGGCTACAAATATAACAGAGTTTGTTATACTTTGTTTTTTGAAAAGTAGGATTTTAAGTGATTTTATTTTTTAATAGATGACCAAAACAAAAAAGCCTTTGTAATTATAATTACAAAGGCTTTCAATTAGTTAATTAAATAAGCTATTTAGTATAAGTTAACGCTGCAGATGTTAATTCACGATTCATACGCGCTATATTTTCTAAAGAAATTCCTTTTGGACATTCAGCTTCACAAGCTCCTGTATTGGTACAATTTCCAAATCCTTCTTCATCCATCGCCGCAACCATTTTTAGCACACGTGCTTTACGCTCTACTTGTCCTTGAGGTAATAAAGCTAATTGAGAAACTTTAGCAGATACGAATAACATTGCAGATCCATTTTTACAAGCTGCAACACAAGCTCCACAACCAATACAAGCTGCTGCTCCAAAAGCTTCATCTGCTGCATCTTTTGGTATCAAAATATTATTAGCGTCACGAGCATTACCTGTGTTTACAGATACATAACCACCTGAAGCTATAATTCTATCAAAAGCACCTCTATCAACTGCTAAATCTTTAATGACAGGAAATGCAGCACTTCTCCAAGGTTCTACAACTATTGTGTCGCCATTTTTAAATGAACGCATGTGCAACTGGCAAGTTGTAACACCATTTTTTGGTCCATGTGGGCGACCATTAATGTACATTGAACACATTCCGCAAATCCCTTCTCGGCAATCATGGTCAAATGCAATTGCTTCTTTCCCTTCATGAATTAATTTTTCGTTTAACACATCAAACATTTCCAAAAACGACATATCCGTAGAGATGCCAGTTAATTGATGAGTTTCGAAGCTACCTGAAGCTTTCGTGTTTTTTTGTCTCCAAACTTTTAAAGTTAGATTCAATTCTGTTCCGTGTCCTGATCCCATTTTATTTAGTGATTAGTTATTAGTGACAAGTGATTAATGCAAAACTAAGCACTTGTCAAGTTTTTTATTTTTTATTATTTTTTAATTACGGTTATTAAACTATTAATCATTTTTGATTCTTCTTCAATAAGAGTCCACATTTTACTGAGTTTATCATGAGTTTGGAATCCTAATTTTTGTGATAAAATAAATCATGAAAGTAAATCTCCTAATTCACTAATCACTATTTATAAGAACGTTGTGCTATTTTAATATTCTCGTATTTTAATTCTTCTTTATTCAATTCCCATTCGCTAACACCTTTATATTCCCAAGCAGCAACATATGCAAAGTTCACATCATCACGTTTTGCTTCGCCTTCTTCTGTTTGGTGTTCTTCACGGAAGTGGCCTCCACAGCTTTCTTCACGATGTAATGCATCTTTACACATTAATTCGCCTAGTTCTATAAAGTCAGCCACACGACCTGCTTTTTCTAAATCTGGGTTAAACTCATCTGCACTTCCTAATACACGTACATCACTCCAAAATTCTTTACGTAATGCTTGTATTTCAGAAATAGCTTCTGTTAAACCTTCTTTATTACGAGCCATGCCACATTTATTCCAAATAATTAATCCTAAACGTTTATGGAAACTTTCTACTGATTTAGTGCCATTTATATTTAAAAATTTATTGATTAATTCTGTTTGCTCTTTTAATGCAGTCTCAAATGCAGGATGGTTTGTTTTTAATTTATCAATAGAATCTGCATTATCTTTTTCAGCACTCATACGAGTTACTTCGGCGGATAAATAAACACCTAAAGTATATGGTATTACGAAATAACCATCAGCTAAACCTTGCATTAAAGCTGAAGCGCCTAAACGGTTAGCTCCATGATCAGAGAAATTAGCTTCACCTAATGCGTACAACCCTTTTACTGTTGTCATTAAGTTGTAATCAACCCATAATCCACCCATTGTATAGTGAACTGCAGGATAAATACGCATTGGTACTTCGTATGGATTTTCACCAGTAATTTGTTGATACATGTCAAACAAGTTACCGTATTTTTCTTTCACTACTTCTTTCCCTAAGCGCATGATGTCTTCTTGGCTTGGATTGTGAATGTTTAGTTTAGTAGCTTCAGTTTTTCCGTAACGAGCAGTATTGAATGCAAAATCCAAATACACTGCCATTTTAGAATTACCAACACCGTAACCAGCATCGCAACGCTCTTTGGCTGCGCGAGAAGCTACGTCACGAGGAACTAAATTTCCAAACGCAGGATAACGACGCTCTAAATAGTAATCTCTCTCTTCTTCAGGAATGTCAGTTGCTTTACGAGTGTCATCTTTCTTTTTTGGAACCCAAATTCTCCCATCGTTACGCAACGATTCGGACATTAATGTTAATTTAGATTGGTGATCACCAGAAACAGGGATACAAGTTGGGTGAATTTGAGTGTAACAAGGATTTGCAAAAAACGCTCCTTTTTTGTGAGCTTTCCATGCAGCTGTTACGTTACTTCCCATCGCGTTTGTAGATAAGTAGAAAACGTTTCCATAACCACCTGTGCATAATAAAACAGCATGACCAAAATGTTTTTCCATTTCGCCTGTTATTAAATTACGAGCTATGATGCCACGGGTAATACCATCAATAGTAACTACATCTAACATTTCGTGACGAGCACATAATTCAACTGCACCCATACCAACTTGTCGTTGTAAAGCCGAGTATGCGCCTAATAATAATTGTTGGCCAGTTTGTCCTGCCGCATAAAACGTACGTTGCACTTGAGTACCACCAAACGAACGGTTACTTAATAAGCCACCGTACTCGCGAGCTAAAGGCACACCTTGAGCTACACATTGATCGATAATGCTTGAAGATACTTCAGCTAAACGATGAACGTTTGCTTCGCGAGCTCTATAATCACCACCTTTGATTGTATCGTAAAATAAACGGTAAGTTGAATCACCATCATTTTGATAATTTTTAGCTGCGTTGATGCCACCTTGCGCTGCAATAGAGTGAGCACGACGCGGAGAATCTTGAAAACAAAATACTTTTACTTTATATCCCATTTCGGCTAACGAAGCTGCTGCCGAAGCACCAGCTAAGCCAGAACCTACAACTAATACTTCTAAGCTACGCTTATTAGCTGGGTTTACAAGGTGAACTGTAGAACGGTATTTAGACCATTTTTGATCTATCGTACCTTCTGGAATCTTTGAATCTAATTTACTCATAATGAAAAATTAAAAATATGAAATTGAAAATTATTGAACAATATTTAAGAACATGCAAACAGGCATTGCAGCAAACAATAAGCACACAATGATTGAAAACCAAACGCCTACTTTTTTAATAAGCGGTGTGTACTTTTTATGATTTAGTCCTAATGATTGAAATGCTGATTGAAAGCCATGCAATAAGTGATAACATAAAGCGATAACACCAACTAAATAAATAAGCACTACATACCAATGAGAAAACACTTCTTTCATTTCTAAGTAAGTATTATGCTCTTGGTGTTTAAACACAGCAATTTTAGTGTCGATCCAAAAATGAGATAAATGAGTTACTAAGAACAACAATAACAAAGAGCCTAAAATCCCCATGCTGCGGCTATACCAGCTAGAATTAGCCGCCCCATCTATTTTAGCATAAGCAACAGGTCGCGCTTTTTTATTCGCTAAGGTTAGTGTTAATGCTTGCAAAATATGAATAATCAAACCTGCAAACAACACAATTTCCACAATACGTATTACAGGATTATGAGCCATAAAATCAGCGCCAGAGTTAAATGTTTGACCACCATCCATCATAAAAATAGTTGCATTTAAACTTACGTGAACGACTAAAAACGAAACTAAAAATAATCCCGTTAAGCCCATTAATACTTTTTTTCCGACTGATGTTTTTAAGAATCCTGTACTCATAAATTTTGTGTATTAGTTTTTTACTCGGCAAATGTATAATTGGTAAGCGTTTAAACCAATTTTTTTTATCCGTTTTATCAACTAAATAACAAGTTTAAGCCCAATTAGGTTTAAACAATGACTAAATATTGCTTATTTGGAATTATTCTAAATTTAAATGGAGCTTTGATGTAACAACTGTAAGGTTTTTAATAAATGCTTTCTGTGTTTCTTAGACTTTACGTCATCCTATGTTCCTTTATGAAGCTCCCGATGGTTCGCTTGTTAACAAAAGTATTCGTTTCATAGCTATTTAATTAAAACTACTTACGCTTTCTTTTAATTTTTTTTGATGGGTTTTGCTTTACGTGAAAAATTGCTGAAACAATAATTTGTTTTCCAGAAACCTCGTAGTTTATAACAAATGGAAAACGCTTCATTACAGCTTCATGAATATGTGCAAATTTAACTGGAAATAGTAAGGGATTTTGCTTAATAAAATCGAGTAAAGTAAAAACTTCTTCCTCAAATTCCAAACCTAAACCAACAACTTTGTTGTTATAAAATAAACAGGCGTACTCAAGTTCGGAAACGGCATCTTCAAGTATAATTAACTTATACGACGCCATTTTACTCAGCTAACTTTTGTTTTATCCTTTTCCGAACCTCTGTTAATGTGTAACCTTTAATTTTACCTGCTTTATATGACGTTGATCTTTTAAGAACTTCTTTTTGTTGTTCATTTGTTAATATACTCTTATTCCCTTGGCGATAAACCTCGAGTAGTCTATAAACTACGTCCAATACATTGTTGTCTGCTTCGTCTATATATTTGTGAACCTTAGTCCTTATGGCTGTTGTTGTCATACAATATTTAGAATTGTTGTCTAAAAATAATAAATAAATGTTTCGTTTCCAAATTTTCGTTTGCCATATTTTGTCAAATAAAATATCGCGCCGAGTTTAGTTTTCTAATACAATATTAATCACCAATAACTTTTACACTGACTTTAAATACTTTATGGTGTTTGATAATAGAAAGTTTTAAACGCCCATAAACTAGACGACTTTTTGAAATTGATTAAGGAAATATATTTACGAGTATTTACACTTCAAAACAAAAAACAATCAAGTGTATATCGGTATAAGTATTTTTATCTTAAATCAAATAAATTATCAACGCCAATATATCTGTCAACCGTAAAACCTTCGGCATAATCGCAATTGATAGCTCTGCCAAACAAAGTTGATTTAGCTTTTAGGTATTCAATAAAACTAGCAGAGGATATAGGTGTTTCAGGCTCTTTAGAATTTGGATCAAAAAACTGAGATGAATACGCCATTATCGATTCCATTTTTTTATCCATAAAGCTGGTAATATCAATTACAAAATCAGGTTCAATAAAATTATCTTGTATGTAATGATACACGGCCTTTGGTCGCCACGGTTTTTGAATGACACCGTTTTCTTTGGTTTCAATTTTCACTAAGCCACTGTAAAAACAAGCATCCGATGCGAGTTTAGCGGACCTGCCATGATCAGGATGTCTGTCAGAAACTGCATTGCATAAAATTAGTTCTGGTTGAAATTTTCTAATGATTTGTATAATTTGTTTTTGATGCGTTTCATTATTTTCAAAAAAACCATCTGCCATCGTTAATTGCTCTCTCACTGAAACGCCCAGTATTTTAGCAGAATGATTTGCTTCTTGTGTTCTTAAATTTGCATTACCCCTTGTACCTAATTCTCCAAGTGTTAAATCGAGTATGCCAACTGTTTTGCCTAAAGCGATGTGTTTTAAAATGGTCCCTGATGCAGATAATTCAATATCATCAGGATGAACGCCTATGGCTAATATATCTAATTTCATAAATTTTTATGTTCTAGTATTACTGTAGGCATCTTTTCTAATCTGTTCTATACTAACTGATTTAAGTTTATCAGCTTTGTTTTATTTTTTTAAACTATCTAACTCTACTTTATCATCATCACTTAATTCATAATAGTACTCCTTTGATTTTTCATTTAAAATTGAACAGACTACTTTTAATTCTATTACATCAATTACGTGATGCATTTCTTTTTTTATAGCTATAGCCTTCATAATCTATAATTTATTCGGTTGTTAAATTTACTTCTTTTATTTTTAATTTGTAGTTTGGTAAAAAAATACAATTAGAGCAATTATAAAGATTACAAGTGAAACCATTTTTTATTTAATACAATCTTGTGCATAATTATAAAAGAAATACACAAAAGAAACCAAGTAAAATAGAGTAAAGACTACAAGGTAAATAAATAATTCTCGCGTTTTTACTTTAAATCCAAATTTTAGCGCAACAAATTGTATTGTGAGAAGTATTATATATTCTACAACTAAACTTTTACATAAAACAAAAAACTGATTTATTAATTCATTAGAAGCTATTCTTGGAGAAGTTCCAATTAAAATAACTTGTAAACAAAGGCCTAAAATCAGCAAAACCAAAGTTAAAATAATATTCTTTGCCATTTTTTACCCATATAAAAATTACCATCATTAATAAGTACACTAATTTACTAAATATTTTATTTAATTTCCACACCTGTCAGGTTTTAAAAACCT
>CAILKE010000076.1 GCA_903834765.1 uncultured Bacteroidota bacterium | reverse complement strand
AGTAAATTCTAAAATAGTTATCAAAGAAAAAAAATCAGATATCGTAGGTGATATGATTCCTTTACCGGAAGCTGAATTAGTAGTAAGCGCAGGACGAGGATTAAAAGGCCCAGAAAACTGGGGTATGGTAGAAGAATTAGCGAAAGAATTAAAAGCCACTACAGCTTGTTCTCGTCCGGTTGCAGATATGCACTGGCGTCCACACCACGAGCATGTTGGTCAAACAGGTGTTGCGATTCGTCCTAATTTATATATAGCCATAGGTATTTCTGGCGCTATCCAACATTTAGCAGGTGTTAATGGAAGTAAAACCATTGTAGTTATTAACAGCGACAAAGAAGCTCCTTTCTTTAAATCAGCTGATTATGGAGTAGTAGGTGATGCCTTTACCATTGTTCCTAAATTAATTGAAGCAGTTAAAAAATTCAAAGCGAATCATAACTAAATTCATACTTTTTTTGTATATTAGACAGTCTTAAAATGGAAATGAAGAAAGTTAGATTAGAAATTGTTGGGTTGTCTTATAGTCAAACTCAAAGTGGTGCCTATGCACTTGTGTTAGGCGAAACTGCGGGCAGTAGAAGATTGCCAATTATTATTGGAGGTTTTGAAGCTCAGGCTATTGCTATTGAACTAGAGAAAATGACACCAACACGTCCACTAACACATGATTTATTCAAAGCGTTTTCTGAAACATTTTTGATTGATGTAACCGAAATTCTTATTTATAATTTAGTAGAGGGTATTTTTTTCGCAAAATTAGTTTGCACTGATGGCACTCGCGAAGTAGAAATAGATGCTCGAACGAGTGATGCTATTGCTTTAGCTGTTCGTTTCAATTGTCCGATTTTTACCTATGAATTTATATTAAAATCGGCAGGCATTGTATTAGATGATGATTCATTGCCGTCTCTTGATAATCCAGTAGCTAAATTAGAAGAAATGACGTCATCAACCGAGGGAGAATATCAATCTAAGTCGTCGGAAGAATTGAAAAATTTGCTACAAACAGCTTTGGACGATGAGCAATATGAATTAGCATCGAAAATCAGAGATGAATTAAATACTCGAAAACAATCTTAATATTTTATAATACTATAAGCCCTTATAATTATAAGGGCTTATTATTTCCATTCATTTTAAATTGTATTTTTGATTTTCTATAAACTGGCACCGTAGTTCAATGGATAGAATAAGCGTTTCCTAATTAATTTTTCACCTTTGTCTTCAAGAGAGAAATCTCTAATAGCTTTAAAAATCAGCACCTTAAGTTTACAGCTATTAGAGATTTAGTACAAAACTCTCTAATGGTTGCAAATCAGTCTCACAAATATCTCACAAATTTGTTGGACAATTTTTAAAGACAAAAGTATGAGATACTCAATCAATTTAGACTGCAAAACAAGCCATATTAAAAAAGATGGAACTATTCCTTTACTGCTCAGAGTTGCTATTAATAGAGAACACATTTACATCAATCTAGGTAAACCAATTAAAGCAACTCATTACGATAAGGTTGGTAAATGTGTGAAAGCGGGCATTAAGGGTAACGGCAATTACAACTCTTTCATTGACCGTCAGAAAAACAAAATAGATGAAATTATTTCTGAAAGCGAAAAGCGTGGAGAAGTTTTAAGCCTTCAAAAACTAAAGGAGATATATGAAAAAGAAACAGGCAAGATTAAATCAATTAGTTTCTATGCCTATGCAGAAGAAACAATTAAGCGGGAAAGAGAATTAAAAGAAATCTCAGCCGACACATTAGATAATTACGATAACGAAATAGCTAAGCTTAAAGTGTACCGCTCTAAATTGTCCATACACGATATCACAGTGCCTTTTCTTGAAGAATATAAAACCTACCTAACCGATACGTTAAAACAGGCCAATAACACAGCCTATCACGCTATGTGTTTCCTTCGCAAATACACAAAGAAATTATTTGATGCGGGAAAAATAAGTAGGTATCCTTTTACTGAGTTTATTGTAGGGAAGCCTTTTAGCGGCGAGCCACAATATTTAGAACCCGAAGAGCTAAACAAATTACACGACTTATACGACAGTAGAGAGCTATGTAAAATAGTAAAAACAGCTAAAAGTAAATACGCTCAAAATTTCAATATAGGCGAAAAATACCAAGAGGTATTAAGATACTATCTTGCAGCTTGTTATTGCGGACTTCGTCACTCTGATATTAAAACATTAAAAATCAATGAAATTCAAGGCAATTTCATTGTAAAGGAATTACAGAAAGGAAGACTAAAAAGAAAAAAAACTGTTAGAATACCAATAAGAAAGCGACTTCTATCTGTTCTTGATTTGAACAGTAAAAGTGGTTTGGCATTTGAAAACCTCGTAATGGAAAACTCTCAAACAAACAAATATTTAAAAGCAATAATGAAAGTAGCAGGTATAAATAAACACCTCGCTTTCCACAGTTCACGGCACTCCTTTGCAATCAACTCCTTATTATTAGGAATAAAGATTGAAGTTGTAAGTGATATATTAGGTCATTCAGAATTAACCACCACGCAACGATACGCCCGAGTGGTTGATAGATTGCGTGAGAAAGAAATGAATAAATGGGATAATATCGTTCAAGAAAAAACACTTGAAAATGAAATTCAAGTTGTTTGTCCTTCTTGTGAATCTGACGTAATGAATTTTGAAAGGGGCGTTCTAAAATTGAATAAAATTCCTTGTGCTTGTCAATACTGCAATACAGCATTTGTTTTTAATCTAATAGAAAATAAATCGTCCGCTACATTGCAAAGTTTTTCTTATAGTAAACAAAACTTTAACTAGCCTTTTCATTGACATTCCGTTTTTTCAACTGCCTCAATCGCTATATCAGCCATCATATTTAACCAATCTATTATTTCTTGAACTTCTACATCTGTAAGCCCTTTAGCATCACTTTCTAATATTTTTCTAGCTTCTTGGATTGTCATTCTAATCAGTTGCCGTTATTTAATCAGAATACTTGTTTTTTGCTTTCTTTTTTTCATTCCGCTCTGCTTCCCTTTCCTTTAAATACCACCATTCACCATCTCCATCAGTTCTCGAAGATGGTCTCGCACCAACTTCGTGCAACAACTGCCTCAATTCATCATCAGTGAAACCACGAACCCTTTTATTGATTGTTGAAAATGACCTATCGGTATAGGTTTGATGGTTTAATAAATCCAATAGTATTTCCTTCACTTGTTCTTTGCTCAAATTCTGCATTAAGAACATTTCTTTGTTGTGCTTGAATTGAGATAATTGCAATAAATAATTTATAATACCTGTTAGTATTGCCCCAACAACAACACCAATAATTGCCCATAACGCTTCGTTTCCCATTTTTTTCGCTTATTTAGTAATTCTCCTTTTTTTACGATACATCAAATACAATTTTGAACTCGGGTTCAGTTCATATTTCAAATGATGAATCAAAACATCAAAGGGCTTTAATGGATTTATTGAATCATTTTTTAATACTTCTTGAAGAACGACTAAATCAAAATTTTTATTGGCACTTTGAGGATTAAAACGCAAAATGTTATTGCTATAAGCCTTATAGTGGGATTTGAATAACATAAAACTATAATCAAAGTAACGAATAGAGTTCATAAATAAATCAAGGTCTTGCTCCGTAATACTTGTTTTATGGGTAGATACATCAAGTGCATTAACGTATTTCATAGACTTAGGTAAAAATGGATTGCTGTCTATTTCGGCATCAGTAATTTTTCTCGCTTCATTTTGGGGTCTTGGTAGTTTTTTTCTAAACTCAACAATTAAGTTATAGTACGAAATGTTTTTTTCGTAAAGTGGCTTTAACCCAAAAGTTACAATATTTAATATAAAATCTATCACTTTAAAACGCTAATCATTCTGCTAAATCTTAAATGATTGGCTGACTTTAGCATATTGGTATCTATTAATTCCAAATTTCTTTTGCTGCCTCTTGAACAATTTTTTCACTTGAATCAATTTGATTTTGAAGGTCAATAATCTTCTTTTCAATCAACTGTTGTTTTTTAACAAAATTATTTTGTTCCTTAATATCGGGAAGCGGTATTTCTAAGTCGTAAATATCTTCGGGGTCAAGTGAAACATTTGAAGTTCCCGTCATAAGTGATGCAAGTATTTCATCTTTCATTGAATACAAAACATAATATAAATACTTTGGATTAATTTTATTTTCATCAACTACACTAACTGCACACATAATATTTGCAAGTGCGAATTTCCCTTCAATATAGTGCAATCGCCTAACACTTGCGTGTCCGTGCCCAGTAGATGAAACGGTAGGAATGCAAACTGCCTTACATTCATAATCAAAATGGTCTGCTGTTCTTTTGTCTTTTGCTGTTACCACAAAAGTATAATCACCTTCTAAAGTGTTTTGAGTTGGAGAAAGACCTCTTAGAACTGTAATTAATTCACTCGTAAGTTTAACTGCGGGGAATTTAGATAATTCAGCGTATCGTATTGCTTTATACCTTCTGCCGATTAAACTTATCTTTTTATCTGCAAGTAAATCTTCTTTACTAACATAATTGAATTTTAAACCCTTGACACTTAATTTCTGACCTTTTTTAAAAGCAGACACTAATTTAAGTGCCAAATCTACTTCAACACTTTTATTAGGTTTACGGGCATCTGTCTGACTGAAACCATCGTCGGCAATTTGAATGAACAGTACATCTTTTTTCTTGGAAGAAATAGATTTATCCAATAGAACGATATGAGTTTTAACGCTTGCGTAAGGCTTAAATACGCCATGTGGCAATTCAATTACAGCATAAAGGTAGTTATCAGTGATAATTTTTTTTCTGAGTGATTTATAAGCATTACCATCGTTGTGAAGAACACCTTCGGGAATAATAAAGCCCGATTTACAATTATTTTGTAGATGCTCTACTATATAATCAAAAAATAATATTTCAGCCCTATTCGCTTTGATTCCGAATCTGTTATGTGGACGTATGCCACCTTTAGGTGTCATAAATGGTGGATTAGCTAATATTACATCAAAATTCTCATCCCATCGTTCTTCGCTACTTAACGTATCATATTCAACAACTTTTGGGGTCGGGAATCCGTGCAAATACATATTTGCTAAACTCAATCTCACCATATCGGGACTAATATCATAACCAATAATATTTTCCGCTAATTTTTTTCTTTGTTCGGGAGTTAGTTTATCGCCTAAACGCTTTTCTGTGTTATCATTCAAAATGAAGTTATATGCACTCAACAAAAATCCCGCAGTTCCACAAGCGGGGTCAGCGATAGTTTCATTTTTAAGCGGATTTACACAAGCGACTAAGAAATCAATAATGTGACGTGGTGTTCTAAACTGCCCTGCATCGCCTTGACTACCCATAACGCTTAATAAATATTCAAATGCATCGCCTAATTTTTCACTATGAGTGTACTCAAAAATGTTAATGTGTTTTAAAAACAACTTGAGGGTTGAAGGGTCTTTATAAGGCAAGTATGCATTTTTAAAAATATTTCTGAATAATTCGGGTATATTAGGATTCGTTTGAAGTTTTTCTAATGCACCACTATATAATTCAAGCATATCTTTACCATTCAAAGATGGGTCAAACAGTTTTCTCCAACCGTATTTTGCAAATTCTCCCGTAAAGAATTTGGCTTTGCCTTTATATTTTTCAACTGCTTCTCTATCCATATCGTCCATAAACTTATAGATAAGGGCAAGTGTAATTTGTTCAATTTGGCTTTTAGGGTCGGGTACTTTACCAACCAACACATCACGACAATCGTCAATGTTTTTCTTAGTTATATTATCAAGCATAGGTTAGGCGTTAGCAAATTTGTCTAATGGTAAATATGTTTTTATGTAATAGGGTATTGTTTCACGCATTTTATCATCAACCCTACTAAAGTCCTCAATAGGCAAAGTGGCGTTATGATATAACTCAGTGTAATCTTGCGTATCAATAATTGTTCTAACAGTTGGGTCGGTTAAATAAGCGAAAAAGAAATAACGTAGAGCTTCAATGTCTTTTATATCATCAACATCAACGGTAGATATGAATTTGTCAAATTCTTCGGTTATGGTTTCCTCTTTACCTTTAATGGTATTGCCGTAAAAAATTTGTTCTAAAATTTCTCTCAACGTAACCTTTCTGTCAATCTTCAAAGACTTACGCAGTTTATCAACCGTAAAAAATTCAGAAGGTTTATTTAAATATTTATCAAGCGTTAAGCCCATTGCCGATTCAATGTTACCCGCATCAATAGCCTTTAAGATATCAGCATCTTGCTTAACGGTATCTTCAAACTGTTGAAAGAACATTCTATCTACTTTCATTCCTTCATAGCCAATATGAGTTTCTTGAATGGTGGTAATAAAGTCATTGTTTTTGTAATCAAATTCATTTGTTAAAATGACATTTTCACCATCATTAGGTAAGACTGATTGTGTTTCGCTCGGTTTTGGTAGTTTTAAAATTTGGTCGTAATTGTATTTCTCTTCAAAGAATTCGCATACTGCAAAAAAATCAAACAACTTAAAAGTTTCTTTTTTAATTGAAATTATATCTTCATCCAAATCATTCTTTGTTTTGCACTCAAAATTATGAATACGAGTACCACGCCCTTTTATCTGAATAAATTCAGTTGGAGAAAAGATTGGACGCATTAAGGCAAGATTTAAAATGTTAGGACAGTCCCAACCCGTTGTCATCATACCAACCGTTACACAAACTCTTGCTTTGCTTGTTCTATAATTACTTAATACATCATCCTCTTGCCCCCATTGACTATTGCCCAACAATTTGTCGTTGCTGAAATCTACTGTCATTTGTTGGCTGTTGGGAATAACCGATGTTACTTGAACTGCAAAATCACTTTTATATTTCCCTTGCCATTTTTTATCAGCGTATTTATTTAGTAGTTGCGTAATTTTTGCAGCGTGACGTTGACTTACTGCAAACACTAGGCTTTTCCCAAACTCTTTGCTAATTGGGTCTAATAAACCATTGTCTAAAAACGATTGAACAAAAACATTATTCGTTTCATCAGAAAAAAACTTGCGTTCAAAACTCCTTTGTCTATAAACTTTTTCTTCCGACACTTCTTCCCCTTCATCACTTGTTAGACTCAATAAAACACTGTATCCTTCTTTTGATAAAAGTTTTGTTGTAACATCTGTTCTTGCATCAATCACAGTTGGCTGAACAAGAATTTTATCACGAGCACCATCAACAAGAGTATATCTAAACGTTGGTGTTCCCTGCTCACAACCAAAAGTTGTGTATGAGTCTAAGAGCAATCTACGCTCCATATCTCTAGGGTCTTCATTGTTTTCTTCCCCTAAATTTTTAAGGTAATCCTTTGGAGTAGCAGTTAAACCTAGCTTGTAACCTAAAAAGTATTCAAACAATGCTCTACTATTACCACCGCCAATCAAGCGATGAATTTCATCTCCAATTACTAAATCAAAATCAGTTGGCGAAAAATGCTTTAGGTATTTATTGTTTACCAATAATGACTGAATGGTAGTTATCACTATTTCCGCCTTCTTCCAATCACTTTTATTTTCTTTGTAAACAACCGCAGAAATATCATTTTTTAAATAAGTATTAAAATCTTTACGGGCTTGTTCTTCTAATTCAAGTCTATCCACCAAAAATAATACCCTACGAGCGTTACCCGTTTTATAGAAAAGTTTTATAGCAGCAGCGGCTGTCAAAGTTTTCCCTGTACCTGTTGCCATTTCTAATAAGAAACGTTTTTTACCTTCTTTTACTTTTGCTTGAATACTTTTAATAGCATTTATTTGGTAGTAGCGTAAAAAACGAAGTTTGTGAGTTTTAATAAACTCCGCTTTTTTTGCTTCATCGTGGTATTCGGGAAAATCATTATAGTTAGGTAATTGAGTTAACGCAATAAAATCGTCATTTATAGGCTCATTAACGAGTTTTTCACTATCGGGCTGATATGATTTATAGGATTGCAATGAAGAAAGCGTAGGAAAGGCTGTAATGCGTTCGGGATTACCTTGCTCCAAGTTCCATAAGTAATGTATGTTTCCGTTTGAGAGAATTACATATTGTGCTTTTTGAGCAAGGGCATATTTACGGGCTTGTTCTTTTGCGAATAATGGCTCGATTTTTTCGCTCTTGGCTTCTAATACAACCAATGGGTTTTGAAATTCATCAAGTAACAGAAAGTCAATAAAGCCACCTTTTATTTTTTCAAAATCTTCCCCTAAATCATCATACTTAATGTGACTTTCTAAATGAATATTTGCTTTACCATCGGTAGTATCAAAAAAACGCCAACCCGCTTCTTCAAGTAATTTATTTATTTTAATACGGGCTTTTGCCTCTAAATTATTAGACATATAAAAATCCTTTTGGTAACACTTATTAGCTGAATGGATTGTAGCTCAGCTTGGTATTAATAGGTAAATATAATATTTTTATGGTTTAAATTGGCTTAATAAGTCCTATTGGCTATAAATGGAAAATTATTCCTATTTTTAATTAAAATAAATGAAGTGAAATAAGATAAAAAAATTAAATAGAATTAGCGTTTAGCTAGATAACCCGTCTATAAAAGTCGAAAATTAATTGCACAGGGAAGTTTAAGCTAACGCTCACGAATGACGTGAGCGTTACTTTACTTTGTGCAAGGGCTTCGACTCCCTTTAGACAAGTTTAGTGACTAACTCACGTCTATTTTTTTGGGGTTAATTGAAGCTGTAATAGATAAAATATTTAGGAATGAAAGACAATAAAAGTTGTAAAATAGTTTTGCGAAAAAAATTGGAACTTGAAAAACAACGTGAACTTGAGTTGTTGGAAATTGAAGAGCTAATGAAAACAATGCCAAAACATAAACAGTATGGTATTGGAGAAACACTAATAAAATCAAGAGGTAATAGAATAGAATTGTGTTACCAAACCGAAGGTGGCTTTAGAGAGAGTATAGGCGAAAAGGAAAGACTAAGTATAAAAGATGGGAAACTACTATCCGATGATAGTGCGAAGACGGTTTCAGTGGATGAAATAAATTGGCAAAAAGTATTAGCTATCATT
This sequence comes from uncultured Bacteroidota bacterium, assembly GCA_903834765.1. Lineage (GTDB taxonomy): Bacteria > Bacteroidota > Bacteroidia > B-17B0 > Aurantibacillaceae > UBA4416. The sequence continues at coordinate 21,485 of CAILKE010000076.1, read as the reverse complement.
AAGTATTATGGACTAGATACTTATGCAGAAACATTTTCAAACTCTGATGCGTTGCCCTTTGACGTAAGAAATGAAAAGTTTACCATCTCAATGTTTGAGGCTAATTTTAGCATTGAATGGATTCATAAATCCCCTAAAGGAATGGATGTATTGATTGAATATTTAGAAAATTATTTTAATAAATAAGAATGGAAAATGAAAGTGTATTACAAATGAAAGACAGATTAAATGTTCTTATTCGTCAAGAGAAAATGAACCCCGAAGAGTTAAAGGAATACGGTGTTCTTTGCGACTACTTTACTAATCTATCAATAGAACGAACGAAAAAGAAAGATGGTAAGTATGATTACTTTGTTTCAGATAAAAATGGAGAGGTAATTAATAAGTTAACAAAATTTTATAATGGAACACCACTTAGAAATGATATGTATCTTTTTAATTACCGAGCCATTACCCCCGAATACGAAACAGAAGACCGTGTTGTAACTGACCACGATGTGCATGATGTTTCAGAAAAACATGGGGGCGAAGACTTAGAGTTATTCGCCATATTAAATGCCGATGGTACAATTTTAATTGATGGAATTAAAGAAGTCCTTTCATGTAATATTGATGATGGGGAATTTGTATTAGAACTTCAACCTGAATTTCATCTTGGAACATTACGCAAACAAAATAGTAGTTTAAGATATGACGATAGTAAACCTATTTATTGTGTAATTAATGAAACGGGAGAATTTATCATTAACTTAACTCAGAAATCAATTGAATACGATTCTTTGAACAAGGAATATCTTGTTGAGTAGGGCGTTTACAGCTCAAAAAACATATGCTACAAAATAAAATAAGACTGTAGTTACTTGCGTCTTTTATTTTTTGCACTCTTTCTATAACATATTAACAATAGACGTTTCTCTTGATTCTTTTTGCTAAATTTGATGTGAAATTTAGTTAATTAATTGATTATCAGAGTAAAAATATAAACCTATAAGTTGATTTGATAGATATTGTTCGTATATTTGGAGGAGAAATCCCATGCTTATCATCTTTTCGATTTGAAATAAATGGTTTAGATGAATTTAATAAGGTAATGGACGAGTGGAATGACGTTGAATATTTGACTGATTTTTTTACTCGGAATGAATCTGATTTGAACAGTTCTTTTATTGGTGGTATAACGATTGAAGAAGCAGTAAAGGAAACATTAGATGATGTTAGTGCTTTGGAAACTAAGTTAATGAATTTGGCTCAGTCATCTTCTACAAATAATAGCGGTAGTGGTTTAGACGCTATGTTTAAAGATTTGTATAACGGTGTGGCTGTTGAGCTAAGTCCAACTAAGGCTTATGGAGTCAACAAAAAACGAGATAGTTGGCTAAGAATATACGCTATCAAACTTGGAAGTAATGTTTACGTTATTACAGGTGGTGCTATTAAGTTAACTAAAACAATGGGGGAACGAGAGCACACGAGAGAAGAGTTGTTGAAATTTAAAAGATGCCTTAATTATTTGAAAGAGACAGGTGTTTGGGATGAGTGGGGTTTAAAAGATATTGATTAAGAATTATGGAAAACAGAAATGCTAATAAATTCAAAAGCCTAATTTCGGGAACCTCGAATTGGCTAGAAAAAGCTAAGCAAAGAAAAATCAATGAAGCTTGGTTAAAAAAGACTCAGCACATTGCTTTAAAAATTCTTTTAGAACTTAAAGCAAAAGGTTTAACCCAATCTGAACTAGCAGTTACACTTAATGTTAAGCCACAATATGTAAATAGAATAGTGAAAGGTTTAGAAAACTTAACACTAGAAACTATTTGTAAAATTGAAAATGCATTAGGCATTGAGCTTGTTACAATTAATAATTCGGATATTGACTTCAATCAAATTATTGTTTCAGGCAATGATATTGAATCAAATAAAATGATTAGTTCCTCAACTGACCTTTTGAAGGCTGAAAAAGAAAGTGATAAAGTACTTTTAGAAGTAAAGGATTATTTAGATGCCCTTAAAGGTGCAGGAGAAGAAAATAGCTATGCTATGGCAGCATAATTAAACTATGGATAATAAGGAAAATAAAAAACTAATAAGCTACTCTTTAAGTGGTATAAAATCTAATAGATTCAACTTTTCGACACCTAAAGGCAAGTTCGTTGTTGAAGAAGTGAAAATTGATTACACAATTAATCCCACTATTAAATATAATATTGAGGAGGATTTAATTTTTATAATAATAAATGTGATAGCAAAGATTAATGACACGGAGGAAATAATTCTTGACTCGGAAAACACATTTATTTACCATGCAAAAGACTTAAAAACATTCATGGAGCCTTTGGAAGATACGAAGTCTTGGAAATTCAAAGACCAAAAGGATGAAGGTTTAATTGTTACCATACTAGGGATTTCAATATCAACCCTTAGAGGTATTCTTTATGAAAAATCAAGAGGTACAATTTTGGAGCTTAAACTAATTCCTATTGTCAATCCTTCTATTTTTATTAAGACAGAAAATAAATGATATTCTCAAGAAATATGAATGGGCTAGGCTTTAGTTGCTAGCTTAACTATTTCTAACAACCCTAGTTATTATTACGGTAAAATGATTGTTGGGAAAGCAAACCTTTTCTTGTATGGCTTTTTCAACTTTGTCTAATCTCGTAATACCTAATTTTCGCAAATCCATTTCAAAATTCATTTCCATTTCAATTTTACTTCGGTAAAATAAAATAGGGTATGATAATATTGCCATTAATGTGGTTTTAAATTAATTAATTTGTGGACGGTCAATTAAACGTGCTTTTTGACGGGTATTTTCCACTATGATTTTATGGACAGCACTTTTTGAAATTTCTTTCTCGTTTCCGTGTTTGGAATCGTAAACTACTACTTCCTTACAAATTGTTCTTATACTTTTTCCAAGTTGATGTAATTCCAAAACTCTATTAATGGTTTGTTTAGGAAATCCCTTTCTTCCCCATTTATTTCCTTTATGACTAAAAGTTCCTTTTGCATTTCTTACAACAGCCATTTTTACCCGTGAACTCTTCTTTGTACTTTCTTCCTCCGAAAGCCAACCCATCAAACTAACCATTAAGTCTTGAACGATTTCATTGAATGGTGGAGGAATAGCATTTATGTTTTCAAGCCATTGTTGATTGTAGCTATGGATTTGAGTTCCGAATGTTTTGCAGAGAACAAAAAAGCTAGTTAGCTTTTTTCTATTCCTATAAATTCTATCTAAATCAAAAACATAAAGGTGTTTTACTTTACCATATTTAATTAGTTGGATGATTTGTTCAAATTCGGGACGCTTAACGTTTTCAGCCCACGCACTATCTTGTTCTTTAAAAATGGTTACGTCACTTGATTCGCAAATAGACCTAATATTTGATAGTTGCAATTCGGGAGTTTGCTCAGAAGTGCTAGTTCTTATATAAAATACGTTCATCTCTTTAGATAATACCGATTTTAACTGCTGTGCTTAATAATCTCATTCCACATAGTTCGTTACTTTCAGAGGATAAAGATTTATAAAGAACGTAAAGAGAAATTAAACCCAAACCGATATAAACCGCATTTCTGATTTCTTTATCAGATTCAATGATTCCTTTGACTTCTTTAATTTTATCTTCTAATGTCTTGTTCATTTTCCTCAATGTTTTTATAAATATTGTAAACGATTATAATTGCTCCACCAATCAACACAAATCTTATAATGTCTTTAAACACATCGTTTTCGTTTTTAAGTATCGTGTTCGTTTTTTGAAGAGTAATTATACTCAATGGGATTGGCTCAATTTGTAAAGTAGTATAATCAATCATTTTTAATAATTTTAATTTGTTCATTAGGTTCTTTTAGTACAACGTATTGGTATATGGCGAAATGGCTCTTATCACCAACTCTACCATAGTGAGTATGAACAGCAAAAGAGAAGCCCTTTCCTTCTAAAAACTGTTTATGAAAAACTTCTTCTTTCTTTGCAGCCATCAGATTATTTAAAATTCGTAAATTGGTATGTAAAGGTTTGTTTATGTAAGCTACGCTTCTTCGCAAGTCATTAGCCTTCTTATTGTAATATGCAATTCTGTTTTTAGCTTTAGCGAAAACTTGATTAACTCTAGTTTTAATAAACTCTTCTCCCGTATGCTTATCTATTGACTTTTCCATTCAAAACATTTTGAAACAAAATTAATTCCAAAAACATTCAATGCAATTTGTACCATGTTTTGAATCGTATTGCGGCATTTTGAATTATACTACTAGTACTATTTGATGCGTATTTAAGATGCAGACGTTGACGAGTTAGTCTTTACAAGTTCTGTTGGTTGTTTAAAGATAGGTGACGCACTCCACGACTTACCATTCCCTTTAACGTAAAGTTCTTTCTTTTGGCAGTACTTAATTAAGCCAAAAGTTTTATTCATTGGAATCCCTTTATATCTGCTGCTCTTTTCCTTTTTAAATATCTTTTCGTACTCAGAATCCTTTATATGCTTTGTAACAACAAAAACGTGGCAATGTGGTCGTAATGATTTATCCCCAATATCGTTAACCCTTATATGGGAAGTTGCTTTTATTCCAAGTTTTCTTAACTTTTTGTATTTGAAGTATTTTATAAAATCATTTACGTTTTTTATTTTATCTGCATACACAATCATACAAATGACTGAAACAAGTTTATTTTGAGCTAAAGGCTGATAGTGGTCATAAAAGTCTTGTAACGAATCATTTCTTTTTTTCTTTTTGCTCCCATAATCTGTTATTGTAACAATTGATGGGAAATATGGATGCTTAAATCTTCTTTCATATTTAATTGGAACTTCTGTAAAAGTACCCCCCTTACTGCTTATAGTAGGGCTTCTATTTGTTATAATAGAAAACCCTGCAAATTCAGCGTCAAATGGCGTTAATTCTGTTTTCATCAAGAAGTTTATTAATGCTTGAAATTGAATAAAATACTTTTCTGCCAATTTTAGAGTATGTTAATTTCCCATTCTTTCGTAGGTAGTACAAAGTTGATTTTTTGCAATTTAAATTTCGCATTGCGATGGCTTCATTCGCCCAATCATTAAGTAATTGTTCTTCTTTCATTATTTGTGTTTTTAGATTATTTATAGATTTTATTACAATAGTTTTTAAAACGGAGGTGGATAAAGGGTGGTATTACTATCATAATCCTTCTTATTGCCAAGCGTATTGCTTTGCAGAGCGGCTTTCTCAACCATAATAAAGTCACTATGACGCAGCAATATTAGTCCGAGTAATTCTGTATACTCATCTCTTGGCTTTAGATTACTAAAATATTTTATTAGTGCGGCTCCAAATAAATCTTGCACATCCTCCAATATTTTCTCCTCTTGTTTTAATCGTTTTTTTAATTTTAGGTCAATCCTTCTTTTCATCATTTTGTGTTCTAGGTTTGTAATTAAATTTCATCCTCAAGGTATATGTGGTAATAATCCATTGGGTTATCTGCGAGAAATTCTAGTTCATCATCAAATGCTCGTTCAATTATTTCTAAAACCCTTTTCTGTCCATTCAGGTGACTCATATTGTGAGCATTACTCTTTAAATGATTCACTACTTCCGCCTTGCAGATTTCCCTTAATTTGACAATTGTTTCTAGCTCTTTTTGAAGCAATAAATCCATTTCTTCTTTTGTTTTCATTCTTTTGATTTTTCTGTTTAATAAATATTACTCTCCCGTTACATTTGCTTCTGCTGCTTTAACAAAACGTTCTAATTCGGAAGAGTGAATTAACCAAGAGCAGTTAGGGGATTCTTGAAAGGCTTTTAATTTGCCCGTTTTACACATATAGACAACCGTGCTGTAGGGTCGCCCTATTCTAGCACCAAATTCCTTTGGGGTAAAAAAATCCCTTAATGGGTTAATTTTAGCTTGAATTAAACCGCCTATGTCTGTCTTAAACTTTTCACCAAAGTTTATCAAGTCTTGTACTGTTAAAATGTCTCCTTTGTTCATTTCTCTAATTTTTAGGTTAAACTTTAAATACGCATTAGAATTAATCTATTGCTTGTGCAAAGGTTTCTGAAATTTTTTCTAAGAATTTGGATAAAAAAAGTCGAGATTTTATCTAGATAAAAAGGTTATTTGATTTATCTAGCTGATAGTGTCTGATAGTGCGGCTTTATGTCAGCAGCGATTTTGAAAATATAGTAAAAAGGGGTTTTACTTTTTTGATAGAGAAGATTTTCTCCATTCTCTAGTATAATAATTTACACGGCTTTTAATTTCAGCAGGTTTTAGCTCTAAATTACCTTTAATTGAATCTTCAAATACCTTGAACATATCAGGTTTTAAGCTAATTACTATCATGCCAATTATCACATCTAATTTTTCAAATGAAAATGATTTTCTAAATTTTACTGTTTTATTGTAAAGGTATTTTGATTGTAGGTTATTGAAGCATAATTTTAAAAATTCCACTTTATGATATTTGTAAATTGCTTTGTCACTCTCTGAAGACCGTTTATTTATTTTTAAATTATTAAAGTATGGCTGCTCATTTAAGTAATTGAAAGCTAAATCAACAACTTCAATAATCATAGAGGATAATAAATCATTTACTTCCTTTGAATCATTTCCATCTGCAACTTTAAATTTTCCGTTTTGCCTTATAACAATTGATTTACTTGCAAAACTACCTAAATCATATATGATGACTTGAGCACTTTCTTTTGTGAAATATTTAATTAATTGTTCGGTAATATTCTGTTTTAAATTAACTTGTTTGGCAAATTTGGTATGGTAGTCTTTGTCTAGAAGGTTAATTAATTCGTTCAATAAACTCAACGACTTGTTATTCTTCAAATCTTTTTTGAGTGCTGCAATAAGTTTATGATAATACTCTTCATCAGATTTAAGAATATTGTACCTACTAAGCGGTTCCGAACTATTATTTATTTTATCTGCAATACTCAAAATAGTCAATTTTTAGGTTAAAGATAATAAAGTTGAACCTATTAGAGATAAATATATTTGTTATGCAAAAAGCAGTGAAAATGCTATATTTGTCTCCTAAATTGCTGTTCTTTTATCTTATTTATATTATGGTTTCGTAGTTCAATGGATAGAACTTTTGTTTCCTAAACAAACGATGCAGGTTCGATTCCTGCCGAGACTACTAAAGTGGGTTTGTAGATAGTTCTAACTTAAAGTTTGGAATTAATCTCACAAATATCTCACAAATGAAATTTAGTGTTAACTTTATTACATTGATAACAAGAGCTTTAACCTATGAATTAAAACTAAGATTTGGAGTTTCCTAAACGTTTGATGTAGGTTCGATTCCTACCGGAGCCACTTCTTTTAAACCCTTTCAGTTAAAGGGTTTTTATCTAAATGATATTTTTTTAAAACTTATAATTCAAATCACCATTTAAATAAATAAGGTTTAAAACTATTTTAATAAATTTTAGCTTGTATTCAGCTAACTTTATTTCTGATTCAAGCCATTTATTTTCTCTAGTATTAAGCATAAATATGGTGCTTTCTCCATTTGAGAATTTCATTTTTTCAGCTTCTACAAGTATCTTACTATATTTTGCTGATCGTTCAGCATTTTGAAGCTGTTCGGCTAAAATATTAATTGTTTTTTTCAATGCATTTATTTTAAAACTTAATTCATTTGTTTTATTAAGTAATTCTAAGTTATTATTTTGTGAATTAATTTTTGCTAATTTGTATTCATTTGTTGGGTTTCGCAAAAATAATGGAAAGGACAAGTTCACACCGAATTTATAATTGTTGTTTGAAAAGCCTGGGTTAATTGAAGAAGTACTATTTGATAAAAAATTGTATTTAACATTTAAATTGGGCTTTATCATTTCTTTTTTTAATTTATTTTCTATCTCTAACACTTTTTGTAACGAACTATACTTTGACAAAATTGGATTTGATGGTACGTTTTGATAAAGACTTTCCATTAACAAAATTTTTGCTTTATTAAAATATAAATCAAGGCTATCAGTGGCTATAAAATTTTCATTAACCAATGAAGGATTATTATTTTGCCAGTTAAAAGACGATACATCATTGATGGTTTTTTGATTATCAATTAAGGCGCTTTGAAAATCTATAAACCTAGTTTGATAAAAAATAGCTGCCTCAATAGTATCTACTGAAGCTTTTTCGCCAATATTTGCTAGCGCTTCTATTCCTATAAGTCTTTGTTTAGCAACTTTCATAAAGTAACTATTTAAGGCCATTTGTTTTAAACTAAATAACCATTCAAAATAGCGTTGTGATGCATCAAAAAGTAAACTATTGAGTTGTATTCTTTTTTCAGCATCATAATAATTCAAATATTCTTTTGACTTTAGTACTTCTGCTCTTCTTTTATCTATTAATAATCCTTGTAATACACCCACTTCAATTCCTATATAAGGTAAACCCTTTGGTGTTGTATTATACTCAGGATTAATGTAACTGCCATTTCCGTAATCATATCCAAACTTAAAATACTGCGAGGTAAAAATTGGTTGCTTAATTTCACTATTTAAAGTAGTAAAATAATTACTTCCATTAAATTGCTTTTGCTCGTAATTTCCACTAAGAATCGGATCATAATTTCCTCTTGCGGCTTTATATTGAATGTCGGCATATTTTTTTTCATTTTCTGCTCGTTTGGATAATGGATTGTTTTGTAACACATTCACTAAAAACGCATCATAACTGATTTGTAAATTATTTTGTGATTTTCCTGAAAAGGAAATTAATACCAGTATTAAAAAATAAAATTGCTTCATACTATAATTCTTTTTTGATTTTCTTATCGGTATTAGTTTTAATGTAAAATTCGGGAGGAAAACCATTTACTTTACGCCATAATTCATAAATCAAAGGCACATTGTTAAGTAATGCAAAACCTTCCACTCCTCCTCCCAATTGAATTGCATCTGGCCAAGGCTTGCCAATACTTTTAGCTAGTATTCTAAATTTTCCATTTTCAGATAAAACTCTATCGAATGCTACTATTTCAGCTGAGAAAGTACCATAACTTACACCTGGCCAACCAGAAAAAACAAACGCCGGCCAACCATCAAATTGAAGTTGTATTTTTTGCCCTTTCTTAATTAATGGTAAATCAACAGGATTAATATATAATTCAACTGCTTGTTCGCTTTGCTTAGGAACAATGCTGCACAGCGAAGATCCTTCTTTTATAATTTCTCCTATTCCTTGAATATAGGTTTTAGAGATAAAACCATCTTGAGGCGAAAGCACATAATAAAATCCTTTACGCATACTGTAATTTGCTAATTGATTTTGAAGTTTGGTTAATGAACCTTCTCCCTCATATAAAAGCGATAGAGCAGAAAATTTATCAGATTCTGCTTTCATCAATTTTTCTTGAAAATCTTGTTGTATAGAATTCAAATCAATTTCGGCATTTAATAATTCATTTTTTGTTGACATAAATTTATTGTCTGCGGAAACTTTTTTAGATAGTGCTTCTTGCAATTTCACTTTGCGGTTTTCTAAATCTGTTTTTGAAATTACTCCCTTTGATAACAATTCTTCATAACGGTTAAATTGTTCTTCCGCCACTTTGTAATTATTGGAAGATGCATGAAACTCTATACTATCAGTTGCAACTTTCATTTTCGCTTGAATAATTTTATTACGAGCTTGTTTTATCTTTAGTATAAGAGATTTATTCAAGGCATCAATCTGTGAATTAACAGCTTCAGTTTTATCTTCGTATGACTTTAGTGTTGTTTCCTTTGATTTTATAATCTTTTCGGAACGACTTATTAATTGTGGATCAACATATTCGTCTTTAATTTCTGATATAAATGCAATTGTGTCGTTTTTATGAACAAAATCGCCTTCCTTAATGTACCATTTTTCAATTCTTCCTGCAATTCTTGACGCAATATCTTGCGGTCTGTTTTGTGGATTTAATGTTGTTACTTTTCCTGTAGACTGAATGTTTTGTGTCCAAGGCATAAACAAGATTATAAAACCAGAAAAGAATAATGCAAACAGTGAATATTTAATTATTTTAGAATACGGTTTAGTGTAAGCATTACTTAAACTTTTTAAATTATGTTCATTTCCTTCGATAAATGAAAATTCTTTATTCTCGGCAAATATTCCTTCTATCTTATATAAAGCTGTAACAATATCATAGCAAGTGTTTAAACTACCCACTAATTTTTCAACGGAGTTAATTACTAAAAAGATAATGATTTCCGAAGCAATGAATTGCCCGATATTTAATTCACCTTTTTGAACTAAAAATGCCCCAAGAAAAAGTAGGACGCTAATAAATAAAACTTTAAAAATTACTATGCCTTTAAACTGAGTTTCAAGTACAGAAAAATGATTTTTACGAGATGTAAAATAATTAGTTAAGTGTTCCTCCGTGCGATCGGTTAGGTTCGTTTGTTTCTTATTAAGTGCATTTTCTTGAAACCAATCTATTAATTTGTATTTTTCATTTGATGTTTCAATGTTAGTTTCAATCCCTTTTTTTCCGTAATAACTAATGATAAAATAAAATGCTAAACTTAATAAAATAGTAAATACTAAAAACCAAGAACTATATGCAGGAAGTATTAATAATCCAAATACAATGCTTATAACCGAAAAAGAAAAATCTAATAATATTTTACTAATACCTTTTTGAAGTGTAATTACTTCGGTAAACTTATTTAGTTTAGATAAAACATCTGGTGAGGGCTCTTTAATGCTTAAAAAGTAATTCAGTTTCGATGTTAAATTTCCAAAAATACACTGATGAAGTGTTTCGTTTATGCGCATTTGCCATAACTGAAAAAAACCTATAAAAATGGTAACGATAATTGTAACACAACTCAATAGGATTAAAGATGCCGAAAAACTTCCAGCCATTATATAGGTAATAATACCTTGTATCCCCAGTGGAATAGCCAAGTACATTAGGCCTTGTAATAGTGCAAGAAGGTATATTTTATATATAATACTTCTTTCTTTAAACAACCACTTAAATAATAAAGATGATTTTTTCATAGTTCTATTTTTTACAAATGTAGTAATATTATTTAAAATAATAGTATTACTACTAAATATGTTTGTATTACTTTTTTATTTATATTTGTTCTGGTAATTTAAGTTTATGGAATTAGATATACGAATCAAAATGAATGAAAAGTTGTTTCTTCGAAATCCTGAAGAATCAGCATTGGGCAAAAAAATTGTAAAGCATGGACTATTACTTATTAACAAGATTGGTTTTGAGGATTTTACCTTTAAGAAATTGGCAGCGGAAGTAAATACAACAGAAGCAAGCATTTATCGTTATTTTGAAAACAAGCATAGGTTACTAGTTTATATTATAACTTGGTACTATAGTTATTTAGAATATAAGGTTTTATTTAGTTTAAATAACGTATCTGATCCAAAAATAAAACTACAATCTATTGTCAAATTAATAGCAGAAGAGCCAATAGCCAGTAATGTGAATTTCGATTTTCTTTCTGAGGCAGAAGCTTATAAATTAGTAATTTGGGAAGGATCTAAAACATATCTTTCACGCAACATCGGTAAGGATAATAAAGACAGGCTATTTAAACCATATAAAGATCTTTGCGAACGTTTCTCTTTAATTATAAAAGAATATAATTCAAAATATAAATATCCTCATTCGTTAGCAAGCTCTATAATGGAAATTGCTCATTCTCAAAGTTTTTTTAAGCAAAATTTACCTTCATTAACTGACTATCCAAAGGAAAATGATAATAAAAAACTGATTGACTTTATTATTGTTATGATGTTTTCTGTTCTTGGTAAGAAAGTCAAGTGATTTAATTTTTACCTAGAACTTTATTTATACAAGCGAATTGATTATATAAAACATTTTAAAGATTATTTAGTAAATCTTAATCTTTCAAAAAAGTTCAAATAAAAGTTGATGGAGTCCTCCCCGTATTACCAAAAATTTATTTATTTTCGAAGTAATCCAAAATATTTCTTACTTTTAAAGAAATTAAACATAAAAAAATGGAAAAACCAACAATTGCAGGAATGACTCCTCTGCCAGTTCAATTAGAAGCTGGTAAAACATACGCATGGTGTGCTTGTGGCTTATCAACTAATCAACCATTTTGTGATGGTTCTCATAAAGGCACTTCTTTTGTTCCAAAAGTATTTGTAGCTGAAGAAACTAAAACAGCTTATTTGTGTAATTGTAAGCATACTGCAAATCCAGGATTTTGCGATGGCTCACATAAAACATTGTAACAGTTTTATTTTCATTTGGATACGCAAAAGACTTTGATAATAAGTCCTATTACCCCACCTTAAAAAATTCTTAAGGCTTGTAAACACTATCTTTTCCTATTATTAAACTATCAAGTACAATTTTATTAATTAAAGTATCTGCTGTTTTTTTCTGCGGAAAAACGTCATTGAAATAAATACTTAAATCTAAATTTTTATTTTTGGGAATTTTAAATTGATAACTATGTTTATCAGGATTTGATAATTTATCGCCAATTAACCATGCATTAAATGTTTTAAGTGTAATTACATTTGTTTCTAAATGTTTTGCAAATGCAGGGAAATTTGTAATAGAAGAATCTACTTTAATAATTTTAAAATTTGGAAAACTAATTGTTTTTTTAAACTTAGTATTAATGCCAAAATGTTTTGGATTAGATAATAATGTTTTGAATGCGAGTATGCGATAAATAAAACTTCCTGTTTCTTTATTTAGTAATAAATCATAATAATTATTACCGTCTTGCTTTTTCATTGCTTTTTGTATGCCTCCAATACCAACATTATAGGCTGCTGCTGATAATGTCCAATTATGAAAATAATGATACGCATCTCTAAAATGTTTACAGGCTACAAGTGTTGCTTTTTCAACGTCATAGCGCTCATCTATTTCTTGATTCACAATTAATCCATAGCCCTGAGCTGTATTAGGCATTAATTGCCAAAACCCAGCTGCTCCCATTGGAGATACAACATTTGATAAGTGGCTTTCAATTACTGCAATGTATTTGAAGTCGTCAGGTATACCTTCTTTTTTTAAGATTGGCTCAATTAAAGGAAACCATTTTTGAGCTTTTTGAAATAAAATTAGCGAAGAACTCTTCCAAGATTTATTAGCGAAAAATTCCTGTTCCAAACTCTCTTTAATTTCATAATCGTTTTGTGGCACTAGTTCTCCAGCAAAATCTAGTCTTGAAGGAATATTTAAACCCAAAACTTTAAAATTGCCATTAGCATAATCATTTTCTGAAAAATAAACATTTCTTGAAGTGAGCTTTAATATGGCAAATGCCAAAACCAAGATGAAAATACTCACAATTACTTTTTTGTAATTAGAGTATGGTTTGCGAAAAAGTTTTAATATCCAAACAGAAATACTCACTTTCGTTTTATTATCGTGTTTAGATATAAAGACAAGAAAGTGATGGCGCAAAATACAATTGAAATAATAATCCAAATTACATGGTAGTTTAAAATGACATTTAAGGCAAGTGATAAACTAACAATTCCTAAAGCAAAAAACAAAATAGCAATTCGTTTTTCAGTAATACCTTTAAAAAATAAATGATGTGTTGTATGATCCTTTCCTCCAATAAAAGGCGATTGTCCTCGTCTCATTCTGTTAATGGTAACAGTAATTGTATCTGATAATGGTAATATAAATATGAGTGAAATTACGGTAAACCCCATTAATACAGGATTCATACAGAACCAATTGTTGTTAATTAATGATGACGAATTCCAGCAATATTCAATACCAACTACTGCTAAAAATGAACCTAAAAATTGGCTACCAGTATCTCCCATAAACATTTTAGATGGGTGCCAATTATAAACTAAAAAACCTAATAATGAACCTAAAACTCCTAATGATAATATCGGTAGTGGTGATATAATTGTTTCTAGATTTAAATTAATTGCAATAATAAAAAATAAAATCACAATTGATACAATGGTTGTTATTCCATCCATATTATCTAGCATATTGATGGAATTCATCAACCCTACTACCCAAAATAAAGTAATTGTAAAATTGTATGCTTCCTGCGTAAAAATATTAATTTTAATTCCAGTAAAATATAAAATCAAACCACATATGAGTTGAGTAATAAATTTTAATAACGGCTGAGTATTATATGCATCGTCTGCTAAGCCCATTAAAAATGCCACAGTACAAACTAAAAGTATGCCTATTTCTTTTAAATTTCCATAATGTAAAGGAAGAATGTTGTTGATGAAGTTAAGTATGATGAACGTAATTAAAAAAACAACAAAAAAAGAAATGCCTCCAAGGGATGGTTTTACAGCTGGGTTCCAGCGAACTTCTTTTTGTTCAGATTGTCTTACTCCAAAAGTTTGAGAAAATTTTAGTAATATGGAATTAATCACCAATGAAAAAATAAATGTAATGCCCAATGAAAGCACAACAAATAATAATTTATTGTTTTGGAAATATTCCATTAGTATGGGCTATTAAATTCTTTAAATGGAGTTCCCATAATATCTTTTTCAGACAATAAGGGGTTTTGTATATTCCAATTAATATTTAAATTACTGTCATTCCATAATACTGTGCCTTCGGAAGCTTTATTATATAAATTTGTACACTTATAAGAAAAAATGGTATTATCTCTGAGAGTTAAAAATCCATGTGCAAATCCAGGAGGAATATAGAACATAGTTTTGTTTTCTTCTGTCAGCTCAATACTTACGTGTTGTCCATACGTTGGAGAATTTTTTCTAATATCTACTGCTATATCTAACACAGCACCAATAATTACCCTCACTAATTTACCTTGAGCAAATGGAGGGGATTGAAAATGAAGCCCTCTCAATACTCCCGTATTAGATAGTGATTGATTGTCTTGAATAAAATTTGCATCTATACCATGTTGCTTAAAAACTGCTTCATTATAGCTTTCAAAGAAATAACCTCTTGAATCTTCAAAAACTTTTGGTTTTATAATAATTAAATCTTTTATATGAGTTTCTATTACTTCCATAACTTAGAGAATCTTTTTTTGCTTTTTTCATTATCATCCGAATAATACCCACTACCATAACCATAGCCATACCCATATCCGTATCCATAATTGTATCCGTATTTATTACGAGAGGTATCAACGCCGTTTAATATGATAGATAGATTTTTAATATTTCCTTCATGCATCAATTTATCCAATATTTGAACGAAGTTGTTTTTTGAATAATCAGCTCTAAATACATAGATAGGGAAATCTGCTTTTTGTATGGTTGTAATACCGTCTGTTACCAAGCCAATAGGTGGATTATCAAATACAATATAGTCATACATTAATTTTAATTCTTCAATCATTTCATCCAATCGTTTATTGATAATTAATTCAGATGGATTTGGAGGAATAGGCCCTGCGGTAATATAATCTAAGTTAGGAAAATGACTTTTATTAATACTTTGGTTTATAGTTGACATGCCAGTTAAAATTGTACTCATTCCAATTTCGTTCGATACACCAAAGCCTTTGTGAATTTTTGGCTTACGCATATCTAAGTCTAAAAGAATTACTTTTTTGCCAGTATATGCTAAAATACCTGCTAGATTAAGTGCTACAAAGGTTTTTCCTTCTCCAGAAATAGAAGATGTTAAGGCAATAATTTTAGATCCTTCGCTATTATTAATAAACTGCATATTGGAACGAATATTCCGAAATGCTTCTGCTATCAATGATTTTGAGTTTTTGTCTACTACTAATTGAGAAACAGGCACGTCGCTTTCATAATGAGGAACAATACCTAATACAGATACTGAAGCATTCATATGTTTGGTAATATCGTTAACTGAGGTGATGGTATTATGTAAAAAATAACGAACGAAAATTATTATTAAGGATAAAAGTATGGCAGATAATGCTGCAATTAACATCGATGTTTTCTTGTTGGGCGATACTTTTAATCCATCGTTAATTGCTTTTTCAAGTATTACATTTTGTGATACAAAGCCAGCCTTCGATATTGAAAACTCCGTTTTTCGTTCAAGCAACATTGTGTAGTATTTTTCACTAATACTAAATAATCGCATTAATCGAGCATGCTCCATGTCCTCATCTGGCGCACGTTCGTATTTACTTTTAAACTCAGACGACTTTGCCATCAGGTTTGAGTATTTTGATTTATATTTTAACCGAATAGCATTTAAGCTTTCAATCAATAATTTTTTTTGTGTTTCAATATTGTAATTAATCTGTTTGATGTTTTCGCTTTGAGGCGTAACTTGATATAGCAAGTTTTCTTTTTCAAGTAATAACTTCTGAATGCCTTGTGTATACTCTCTAATAGAACTTTCGTACTCAGTTCCTGCGATTAATGAAATGAGTTGATATGTATCAATACTTTTGTTTTTAGCAATATTTGCTTGAAGTTCTGCCAATATCTTTTCTTCCATTTCAACTTTTAGCATTTCATCTTCTAGGCTATTAATCCGCAACATATTAGCGCTAAGAACAACATCTTTGTCTGTATAATTTTTTCCTTTTCTAAAATCTTGTAAATTGTTTTCAGATTCTTTAAGGGATTCATATACCTTTTTAAGTTGATCATCTATAAACGTAATAATACTTTTAGAGCTTTCGCTTTTACGCTCTACATCAAATGTCAAGTATTCTTCAGAAACAATATTAACTAAGTCTTTTGCTTTATTGGCATTAACATCTTTTACGGTAATTAAAATAGTTTTAGCGGCATCATTTAGGAGTTTAATTTCTAGTTTAGATTGTAATTCAGCGGTAACTTCATCTTCATTATTAATGACAAAATAGGCCTTATTATTTTCGGATATTGTATTTTGAATTTGTTTTTTTTCAAATTGAGTATTTAGAGTTACGCTTAAATCAAAATATTCAGAGTTAACGACGTTATTGGTTGAAAAAGGTATGTTATGAGTTCTTCCATCTGCTGTGAAATTGAGGAATCCTGAATTTATATTATTAAACGTAATGTAGATTTTTACACCATAAATACTATTTTTTTTAATATTAAATTTTATAAAATACGGAGATGATTTGTATAGTTCGTTACTTTTAAAAGTTCCCTCGTTGAAATAACTTACTTGCACATCCGATTTTTCAACCACTCTTTTAAGAAATATTTTTGATCTAATTTGTTCAATAGCCTCAGCTATTTTATTGGTTGAATTTTCTGCTGCACCAATTTGTAATACTTTAGAAGCTTCATTATTATCATTAATTTGTATAACAGTTGAAGATTGATATATGGGTTGACTATACCTTAGATATAACAAAGCAAGGCTAAAACAAATTATAAAAAAAGCAGCAACAATCCACAAACTTTTTTTGAGGATATAGAAAACTAACCCTACATCTAGTTCACTACTAAATTTAGATACCCGATCACGGTAACTTTCAATGCCGCTATTTGATTGAGATTGTATCAAGTTATTTTTTTACAAATAAGGTATATATCAAGATAGTAGATGTTAACAGCGATATAATTGGCGCTATCTCTGATACTAATGTTTTCGCAAGTCTATATCTAGGCTCTACATAAATTATATCATTTGCTAATACAACGGAATTTCCGGCAGCTATGCCATCTATTTTAGATAGATCCATTAAATATACTTTAGGCTTTGGAGTGCCATCATTACGTATTAGTTTAACTTTATATGCTTTACCATCTTCAGCAACACCACCTGTTAAGGCTAAAGCTTCTATAACCGTTGTATTGTTGTTAGTTAAACTCAAAACTTTTGCAACCCCTCCATTTCCTGGAAATACAATGACGCGCTTGTTAGTTACTTTTACTGTAACATATGGCTTAACGTAAAATTTATCATAAACTTCTTCTAAATAAACTTCAGCTTCACGGATTGTTAAACCAGCTAATTTTACTTTCCCAGTTAATGGAAGTTTAGTCGTACCATCTCGGTCTACTATATAGTCTAAATCTAATCTGAAGTTGGCAGCTGTATTGGCTAAATCGATGATTTTAAAACCGTCATTAGAGAAAATACGTACTTGTAATACATCATTACCTTCAATCCTATAGTCCTGCTTAGTTAAAGAGTCAGCGAGTTTATCATACGTGTAATCCTTTGGCGTTTTAAGCATTAAATTAGAACGGAAAATTTTACAGGATGTAAAGGAAATGGCTACTAATAAAATCAGAGAATAATGAATGAAGCGCATAAGTTTAGGTTAATATACAAAGTTAATATTTATTGGCTAATTTCAAAAAATTGAATCTATTTAAGTAATTGTTGATAAAGCATGCGCATATCCGCTACTAAACGTGTATAGCTGAATTTTTGTAATGCCCATTCAATAGCTTTTTCGGCTTTTTTAGCATTAATATAATAATTATTACAAGCTACATATAAGTTGTTACAAAATCCTTCTTTGTCCCATACAATTGATAATAAACCACAATCTGGGTGCAGCACATCTTCTATACCACCTACATTTGTAGATACGACATATTTACCTGCTGCTTGAGCTTCAATAATACTAACTGGAGTACCTTCATTAAGTGAAGTCAGTGCTACAAGGTCCAAGCCATGTAATGCCCAGTCAATATTAGTAATCCAAGATGTAAATATAACATCTACCTCATCAATTGGGTTTGTAGAATATGAAACTTGCCATGTTTTACAAGTTTCCATAATAGATAGCTTAGTTTCTCCGTCCCCAATAATAAAGGCTTTAAAAGAAGGTGCTTTTTTTTGCTTAAGATAAGCGATGGCTTCTATAAATAAATCGTGATTTTTAATGGGCGCTAAACGACCTATAATTCCTATTGCTAGTTGGTTTTCGCTTAAATTATATTTTTCCCGAAACTCCTTTCTGTTTTTTTCTTTATTGATTGTGAATTTTGTTAAATCAAATCCTAAAGGCACAACGTATATTTTTTCTTTAGGCGCAATATGAAAGACTTCAGATAATTCTATTTTTTGCTTATGACTGATTGCTATGATGGCTGTTGATTTTCGGGCTAAATAACGCTCTATAATTTTATAGAAATTCGTTTTTATTTTTCCGAAATAAGAATGAAAAACATGACCGTGAAATGTGTGGATAATAATTGGAACCTTACAATGGATGGCTGCTAAACGACCAATTGCTCCTGCTTTTGAGGCATGCGTGTGAACAATATCAGGTTTAAATTCTCGGATAATTTTTTTAATTTCTTTATATGCGGCGTAATCTGCTTTGAAATTTATTTCTCTTTGAAATTGCTTTAACACTAAAGGTTTTAATCCTAAGTTTTGAGGAATATATAACGAACTATCTTCACCTTCCTCTTCTGGCCCACCAACCAAAAGGGTTTCAAAATCTGGTTCTAGATATTTAGACAAGTAACTTACATTATAAGTGATGCCTCCAATATTAAAACGATTAATAATCCTAAGAACTTTTTTAGCCATGTAATTTCTTCAACTTACTAAATTAATTTATACTTAATTCTGAAGACAAGTTTTTAAAGTCAATGCCATCAAAGTTTCCAGAGCTCATCATTAATAACACAGAGTCTTTCAATGATTTTGATTTTAAATATTCTACCAGAGTTTTACTTTCAGTAAATACTTTTAAATCTTGACGATTAAAATAGTGCATGACTTGTTCAGGTGTAATTGCTTTTAATTTTTTATGTTCAATAGTATGCGGGTTAAAATATACGATAGCCTCGTCAGCGTCATTCATAGCGCCGTTATATTCAGCTAAAAAGGTTTCGTTCAAACTACTGAACGTATGTAATTCCATACACGCAATTATTTTTCGATTATCAAATTGTTGTTTTACAGCTTGAGTAGTGGCTTTGAGCTTGGATGGAGAATGTGCGAAATCTTTATAAAACGAAAAATGAGTATTTTTGAAAACAAGCTCTAGTCGCTTTGATGCTCCAGTAAAGGATTGTATGGCCTCATAGAATTTCGCGTTGTTTATGCCTAATTGATTACTGGCTAATCGAGCTGCATTTAAATTTAATAAGTTATGATTGCCAAAAACTTGAAGTGGAATAACATTACCATTTTCTTCGATGTAAGTAATGCCATTTTTAATATGATGTGTCGGGATATCATAAGCTTTTTTTATAATGTGGTTTGTATTCCCTGATTTTTCAGCTACTTTGCATAATTCTAAATCAGAATGACAATAAAATAAATAACCATTAGTTTCAATTAAATCTACGAATTTTTCAAACTGACTTACATAATTTTCAAACGTAGGAAACACATTAATATGATCCCAAGCAATACCGCTTAATATCGCAATATTTGGTTTGTATAAATGAAATTTTGGACGTCTATCAATTGGTGAAGCCAAATACTCATCGCCTTCAATAATAGCTATTGGTGCATCTTTCGTTAATTTTACCATGGTAGAAAAACCTTCTAATTGAGCACCAACCATGTAGTCGGTATCTATTTTATGGAAATTCAATACATGTAAAATCATAGCCGTAATAGTTGTTTTACCATGGCTACCTCCAATCACAACTCTTGTTTTATCTTTTGTGGCTTCATAAATATATTCTGGATATGAATATACTTTTAATCCTAATTCTTTCGCTCTAATTAATTCAGGATTGTCCTCGCGAGCATGCATGCCTAGTATGATAGCATCTATGTCAGCAGTTATTTTTGCTGGAAA
The DNA here is from genome assembly GCA_903834765.1 of uncultured Bacteroidota bacterium. Lineage (GTDB taxonomy): Bacteria > Bacteroidota > Bacteroidia > B-17B0 > Aurantibacillaceae > UBA4416. Next base: position 832 of record CAILKE010000076.1, on the reverse strand, counting down.
CCAACCTATTTCTGCAGGTAAAATGCCAGCATTTTTTAAGCGAGTTTTTGATGGCTCATTTATTTCATCATCGCTACCTGTTACTTTAAATCCCTTTTCGTGCAGAGCCAAAGCCATGTTGTGCATGGCACTTCCTCCAATAGCAATTAAATGTACGCGCATAGTGTTGTTGTTTTCCACGAAGTAAGGGTTTTTACTAAATAAATCGGCGATAAAAATAGTCCATTTTAAACAACGACTTGTTAAGTGTAAAAACAGGTTTCATAAAAATCATCATAAAAAAAAGCCTTTGCAATTGCAAAGGCTTTGTCGGGGTGGCCATCACGCTTTAGCGTGAGAACTGACGTCTTAACTGCTATATTCAATATTATTTCCTTCTAAATAACGCTTAGCACCATTTTTCTTTATTTGTTTTTCGAGTTTTAAAGCATCTGATTTAAGTTCAATATCAAAATAAACAATGATTTTCCAAGGAATTCCTTTTTTAGAAAAATGGTTTTTGCCTTCATTATGGAACAAAAGCCGTTGCTCTAAGTTGCTTGTAAATCCTGTGTAAAACTTCTTCAGAGAATCGCTATATAAAATATATACTTTAAACATCATAAAAAAAAGCCTTTGCAATTGCAAAGGCTTTGTCGGGGTGGCCATCACGCTTCAGCGTGAGAACTGACGTCTTAACTACTATATTCAATATTATTTCTTTCTAAATAACGCTTAGCACCATTTTTCTTTATTTGTTTTTCGAGTTTTAAAGCATCTGATTTAAGTTCAATATCAAAATAAACAATGATTTTCCAAGGAATTCCTTTTTTAGAAAAATGGTTTTTGCCTT
>CAILKE010000075.1 GCA_903834765.1 uncultured Bacteroidota bacterium | reverse complement strand
TTATAATATAATCTGAAATTTTTTCTAAATAAAGAATTAAAGTGTATACTATTTAGAGCCTACTAAGAATTCAAGGCTGAGAAAAGTCTTCGAGAAACAATTTTATAATTTTAATACTAAGTATTTAAAAAATAAGCTTAGGTGTTGTTTTACAAAAGCAACTAATTACATTTTAAAATGAAGTAGATAAACCAATATTAATACCAATTGAATACAGATACTTTTTTACTGGAGTATTAGCAATTGCAGTAATTGATCGTCGATATATTGGCTCAATTTTTAAATCCCATTTTTTAGTAATCGAGTATTGAAGTCCAAAACCAGCAAGGATTGCAAAATTGACATTTGAGAAATTTTGTTTATTATAGTAACTAATCGTCGCATCATCATTTGTATAACCTGTTACTTGTGTTGTTTTCTCAACAAGAAAAATATTACTAGATATGCCTCCAAATGCATATAACTTAAATGATCTATTTATCAGATTGTATCTTGCCGTTAAAGGAATATCGATATAGTAATAATGATTATTATAATTAAAAATACTCGGAGTTGAAGAATATGTTTTTTTAGTCTTTTCACCTTTGTTTGATAAAAGTAAACCAGTTGATATCCCTAATCTTTTATTTAGAGCAAATGTATAATTTATACCTGCGGTATAACCAAATTTTCCAACTTCAAGAGTATCTAAGCCTATTTTCACCCATTCACTTGATGCATTGGAAGCAATTTTCCTAAAGCAATAGTCTGGAGAGTATGTAAAACTAATACTATGCCTCTTTGTTTTAAGTGAGTCAGATGTTTGGCTGTATAATACGGCTGATAGTAAGAAACTAGTTAAAATTATAATTATTTTCATGGAGTTAGTTTTTGACACAACGTATACAGAATCCATAAGTTTTATAAGTGTGGTATCTAAATATATTTGTATGGTTTGAAGTAATAGATCTGTACCATGCTTCATTGGCATTTAAAGACGACGTCCACCAATAAGCTGATTTTCCCTCACCATCAGCTCCATTAAATAACCGACAACCAGCTGTCATAGCACTGAATCCACTTTCATTGTCTCCAACTGGGACATCCACAGATGTTGACCAAGCATAAGAGTTTTTTTCAATTATTTTATTTCTCTCTATTGTACCTCTCCAAGCGGTTTTATCAATATCTGATGAATTCATGCCTAATTCTTGTTCCAATGTTTTCCATTCATCATCCGAAGGAATATGCCATCCTATAGGTGCTAAACTTTTGATACTATTTGCTGCAAACCAATTATAATATAGGCCGTATCTCATATTATTATCTTCAACTTTACAAAATGCACCAATCGTTTTATTGGCCCAAACAGAATCAGCATCACTACTCTTCACTTCAATAATCGGCGTGCTATCATTATATACAGTCACAGCTAAATTTTCTGACATCCACCACTGATCCCCTATTTTTACAGTATTATATGTGTGACCTTGTATATCAGATACTGTTCCAGTTTCAATTGGCATTTTCTCGTTTTTAAGCTCCGCTTTTTTGCATGCCGTAATTGCAATTATAATAAACAAAATATAGGCAATTGATTTTGTATAAATATTGATTTCTCTCATTATATTATAAATTTTTAATTCTTAAGAAATAACTTACTGCTAAATGTGCTATCAAAGTCTACACGAATAAGGTACAATCCATTATTAATATTTGATAAATTTATTTCTTCATTAATTACCCGAGTTGTTGTACCTAAGTCCTTTGTTAATATTAAGGTGCCGAAAGAATCAAATATTGAATATTTTATTTGTTTAGCATTTCCAGGAAGTGTATTTAAAAATAATATTTCGGTAGTAGGATTAGGGTATATTTCAAAATCAAAACTGTCACCATTAATAGATGGACATACCGTTGATATCTCACGCCCTCCGCAAGAACCTGGGTAACAGCATAATCCTTTAACAGGATAATTAGCCTTTGAATCAAAATTACAAGCCATTGTATCCATACATCCATAAACAATTAAATTATGACATGCTGCAGAATCGTTACAACTATATTTATTACTATATTCAAGAAATCTAGGATCTTTGCATCCACAAGAAGCTGGGTATTTTAAAAATGCACTATATTTCTCACCACCTAAAAGTATACTATCATTTGCTACATATTTTACAATTGTAGGAACACCTCCAACTAACTCTTCAATTTCCAAATTAATTTCAAATGAAATTTCACCTTTGGTTGATAATTGAGCAATTAAAACTTGATTACTATCGGCTATAACCCCTCTCACTCCTGAGTTTTGCAATACAGCGTTATTACTAGCAAACTTTGACTGTATTTTAGTTGAACCAAAAATTGTGGAATCTCCTCCTCCAATGGTTATGAAGCCGGCATCTAACCACGACGTTGGAATATTATTTGCAATTGTGTCCATCCCATCAGAAACAGTTAAAGGAATAGGTATTGCAGTGTTAGTCAACGAAATATTACTGCTTAGGATATTAGTCCCGTTTCTATCTTGCCATTTAGGTATACCAAAGTTTGTTTTACCGGCAATTGTTTTTGTAGTTTGGCCAATCGTAAGCCAAGTGTCCAAGGCGAACGTAGGATTCTTATGCGCATTTAAATTATTAAAATCTTTTGCAAAACTTAACCCATCGACATTATTAAAAAATGGGCTCGTACTCGAAAACTTTAAAATATGATTTGCGTCTCCATATATTTTTTTTAGTTTGCTTCCTGGTGTTAAATCTATAAAAACTCGATAAGTCACAGTACCTTGCTCTATGCCATTTCCTCCAGCCATTACAAATTCTATTGAGTCTGTTGCTGTAGAAATATAATACGTCTCTACAATAACATTTTCTATTTGTGCATGAATTAAATTAGATGTAAAAAGTACTATAAAAAAAGATATAATTTTTATTTTTTTCATTTAGTTTTATTTTTATTAAGTTGCTACTTAAATTTTAAAGTTTGTATGAAACTCCGAGAATAAAATTGGTACCATACCTAAATTTATCATAGTTAAAATCCTTCAATTCCGAATCTATTTTTTTTCCATCTTGCCCTCTGTATTCTCTTCTTATAGGGGCATTCAATAGATCTCTTACTGTAAAACTCACGCTAAAGTTTTTCCCCAATGTTTTGCTAAGTTTAATGTCTATTGTATGTCTTGGTAGCTCGTATACGTAAGGATTTTGTGGCAACAAATCTACAATAACAAGTTTTGGTCCTTGCACATTATAACCAACAGTAGCTGTTAATCCAATACTATCAGCCGTATATACTAGCATTGCATTTATAATATACGGAGCTTGACCAAACATTGTTCTATCAAATCTTCCGTAATTAGTAGTATATTTTGTTTGAGATTTCACAATCGTCACATTTGCTCTTAATTCAAAAAATTTGGTAATATTTTTTTTCCCTTCAAATTCAAAACCCTTTACGATAGTAGTATCAACATTTATCCAAGTTATACCTTCCCCGCCACCAAATGCCATTTCTATATTGTTTTTAATTTGTTTATAGAATAGACTTACAGATACATTGTCGCCATTTTTAAAATAGGATTCTAATCTGAAATCATAATTTTGGATTTGAGCCATCTTCAATTTTGGATTACCAATGAACCCATTTCTAAATTCGTTATCATACACTCGATAATTAGAAAGCTCTCGAATAGATGGCCGAGCAAGTGTTTGACTAAAATTTATTCTGGAATTAACGAGGGCTTTACCATTATCAAGTACTTTATAAATTACATTGACGCTCGGTAAATAATTTAGCTGATTAATCTCACCAGAATCGCTTTCCATGCGTAAATCATTTTTGGTGTATTTGTAATCGTCATAGTATTTATTTACGTTAGTAAAAATATTTGTTTTTTCAACTCTTAATCCACCAGACACTCTTAAAGCTGGAATGATGGAGTAATCAGCTAATAAAAAAGCAGATTTAATTACGCTCATACCCAAATTATAGGTATTATCTGGCAATGATGGAGCGTATAAATAATCTACTTTCCCATCATACATAATAAATTTACTTGGATCTAAATAAGAATTTAAATCTCCTGTTGCTGTATTATTTATTACATTGCTGTTTCCATTATTAACTTGATAACCGTAAGTTTCGGATTTACGATTATTTTCTTCATATGCAGCACCTATTTTTATTTTTCTAACTCCAGCTTTACTAATTTTGCCAATTGGCATTTCTAAACTAAGGCGTGTATCTAAGATATTTTCAGATAAATATCTATAGAATCTTTTAATACCAACTCCAGCGGTTGGCGAAAGCTCTGTTATTAAACCATCTAATTCTTTATAGCTTATAGACTTGAAGTCTGGTACATTACTTTTACCTTCTGTATATGAGCCATTAAAATCAATTTTAATCTTTGGTTTACTAATAAAATGCTCAGTCTTTAATTGGTAAATCATCTGTTTTCTTTGCTCATAGAATTGATTTTTAGTGTGATTATATACATCATCTACTAAATTTTGACTGGAGTAGTGAATTACATCATTTGTGCCTGTTAAGTTTGGCATGCACAAAAATGAAAGTGTATTATTACTGTTTATTTTATATGCTAAATTAAGTAAAGCACTCCATCCATTTGTTTCCCTGCTAATATCAACGTTGTCATTATTCGAATAAGCCAAAATATCTTGGGTGCCATTATTTACATAACCCAATCTATTTGAAACTCCATTTGGATCATACCTAACCGATGAGCCATACCTAAATCCAAGGATATATCCAAGCGGCTTACCAAATAAGGTTGTTTGATTACCAATACCAAAACTTTGACTAAAATTAAGTGGAGCTCTTCTTTTCTTTGTGTCCCAATTGTTCGCAAAACCATTATTATAATCTGCGCCGTTGGGATTTAACTTATCAAAGGCTTGTTTTTTATAAATAGTATTATATAAATAAGTTGCATTACCTATCGCCGTTGGATCATCAATAAGAGCCGGCGCCAAAATACCTAACTTAACTAATCCCAATTTAAAATACGGAGTGTTGTCAGAGCTATTAAAATTTGTTACACCTAAACTAGTATAATAATCACCTAAACCTAATGCAACCATTTCATCATATGTACTAAGGGTACTGTTACCAGTATTATCTAAAGTTGGATGATTGTATTCACTATGCTTTTGTGTTCTTTCTCTTAACCCATCATCATAACCTAACCAATCCGTTTTACTTCGACTTGAACTAATAACATCTTTAAATGAGCTCTGCTGATTATATCCAATTTGTGTTTCGACATTAACAGTTAATTTTTCTGGATAATCTTTCGTTTCAACCGAAATATATGCGCCAGACCAATCCCCCCTTAAATCAGGGCTGGCTGTTTTAGTAAAAATAATATTGTCAACTAAACTAGAAGGAAACATCTCTAATTTAATATTATTAGTCAGAGGATCTAATGTTGGAATAATTGAGCCATTAAATGTTGTTTTTACATAGCGATCTCCCATGCCTCGAACCGTAATCAATCCACCACTTGTAGATACTCCCGAAACACGCGCTACGGCAGATGTAACGTTTGCATCGCCTGTTTTTTTCATCGTACTTGCAGAAATGTAATCTATGGTATTGGCAGAATTCTTTTTTATGTTTTCCATAAAATATTCATTAGCCCGAACCTGCTTAGCAACTACTTCCACTTCCTGCAAAGCAGTCTCTGTAGTTGACATCGCATAATTCTTTATCAAGACTTCATTGTTTTTTAAAGCACTAATATTGTCTTCGATGTTAGAATAACTAATGTATGAAATAACGATCGTTTGGGGTATTGAATCAGGAATTTTGATAGAGTAATTTCCATCCAAATCAGTAAAAACGCCAACTAATTTGTTACTTTTTAAAGTAATAGTTACTCCGATTAACGATTCTCCCTTTTCATCGGTTATCTTTCCTCTCACAATTCCCTGAGAGAATGAAGATAATGAAGCTGTTAATAAAACTAACTGTAATAATAGATTTCTCACTTATAATTGAAATAAAAATTATTCTTTAATTATTTTTTTTGTAATTGATTTACCATCGATTGATACAACAACTAAGTATAAACCACTGGAATAATTATTCATATCAATCGTCTGAGCAATAGATCCTGATTTATTTTCTAAAAAATTACTATCTATTAAAACTCCTCTTGTATCGTATATTGCATAGGAATTATTTAAACTCTCATTAATATTATTCATTTTGATTTCAAATGAATTTTTAACTGGGTTTGGATATAAGTCGTAGAAGGTTAAATCTTGTTTAGAAATTTCTTTTGAATCTACTGTTAAATTAGAATAAGTAAGTCCAGGAAATAACGTTTCATTTGCTTGAGGATTATTAGCAACGTATTCATCTGCAATATTACCGCCTGGTTTAATTAATTGAACATTTAATTCAAAGCTAAAAATACCATCAGTTGTAAATTGACCAATTAATATAATATTATTTGGGCCATATCCTAACATACCGCCTAATGCCGACATAGCTCCATTAGTAACTGAAAATGTTCCTCCGGCAGATTGATCAAATACATCTGACGCAGTACCAGCGCTACCAAATCCTAATGTTGTTGGTGAAACTGTAGTACCAGGAAGAAATCCATCTTTTCCGTTTGTTCCATTTAATGGATCACCAAAAATGCCTCCTGGGTTGTTCGCTAGTATACTCTGTGCATTTCCTAACGAACCATCTGTATCCTCGGTTTCAATGACTCCTATTTTACCAGCTGCAACTCCTCCAGTTGTTAACCAACTGTCAATCATTACTGTATTTTTTCTTACATTTATAGTACTAGTTGCTTGAGCACCAATTACAACTCCGTTATTTGGATCGTTGTAAAAATCTGTAGTAGTTTTAATAATTAATGGATGATTAGAATTCCCTTTCAATAAGGAAAATTTATACCCTGCAGCCATATCTACATAAACTCTATACGTAACAGATTGCCCATTTACCAATGGCACCGTGGCACCTTGATTAATTGAATTAGTTACGTCGGCAGTATTTGCTACGTAATATTTTTCAACAATTATAGCGTCGATACCAGTGCCATTTTGGGCTTTAATTACTGGACTCAGAAATATTAGGCCTAATGCAAGCGAAGAAATTTTCATATTGTTCTTGTTTTAGTTTGAATTATTTTTTTTTGAATGAATTATTTTTGTCTCTTGATTGGAATAAATTAAACTTGGCAACTGAATTTCATTGTCAATTGGATTTCTAGCGACATATTTTTCTGGTTTAGAATTTGGCTTACCAACTTGTATATTTAATTCGAATGATAAGATTCCATCTGTTGTTAGTTGAGCTATTAATAATCGATTTGTTAACGAGTCAGGTCCAATGGCACCTCCTAAGCAGCCCCAAGCTCCATTATTGGTTATTATTGATGAGCCAATTATCTGAGTGTTTAATATATTTGCAATGCTGTCGATTTTAAAAAAGGTAGGTCGAGGAACTGCTTCACCACTCCGCAATCCATCTTTAACTTTAATTGGAATTCCCGCTAATGGATTTGAACTTTGAAGACAGGGCAAATCATGTAAAATAGTTTCAATGGTATCATCATCTTGTTTCAAAACACCATATAGATTTTCTCCCGCCGCACCAACCGACAACCACGAATCCAACATAACAGTATTTTGCTTTAAGTTTCTACGAGGTATAACATTACCTATTACATTTCCTACATAGGCATTATTAAAAAATTTTGTATCGGTTTTAATAATCAATTCATGATTTTTATTACCATATATAGTGTGTAGTTTATATCCAGGAAGCATATCAACATATATTCGATAGGTCAATGATCCAATAGGGAGTTTTCCTCCTACTGAATTACATATAGTATCACTGGCTTCAGAAATATAATATTTTTCAACTATAATTTTTTCTAAACCATTTTGGGCATTAGTTGATAGTGCAGATAAGGCAATATAAGTAAGAATTAAATATTTTTTACACTCAAAATACATTATCTATTTTTTTTGACGATGCCAAAATTACAGATAATTGCCTTTCATTATGTTTAACTTACATTATCAATAAATTAATATATACTACATTTTTTATTTTTTTAATAAAGTAAAATTTACATTGAATAATAAAATTTCTCCTTAAGTTACGTCCATATACAGTAACTGTAATCAATTATATCAAAAACAACTAGACTATTTATCTAACGTAAAATTAACATGAAACAAATTAATGTTGCATGATGTGAAAAATTAAAGAGACAGTCCTTTTGAGACAGCCTCTTTAATTTTTGATGAATGAGAGGTGATTTATTTCAAATTTAATTTAATAAATTCTACTGCATGCTTAAAGGCATCGTTTGCAAACTCTTTGTAGAATTTAGGATTACTTGGATTAGCAAAGGCATGATCGGCATTATATGATTTAACAGTTAAACTTTTATTAGCCGTTTTCATATTTGCTTCAAATTTAGTAACAACCTCTTTATTAATCCATTGGTCTTGTTCAGGCCACACAAAAAGTATAGGAGCATTTAATGTTTTTAATTTTTCCATTTTTTCTTCTGGCATACCATAATACATAACGCAGGCCTTGCTTTTTTTACCAGCTAATAAAGTTGACTGCATACTCCAGCCGCCACCAAAGCACCAGCCTATAGTGGCAATATTGGCTTTAGTTCCTACATAAGATAACACACCTTTTATAATAGCTTCGGCTCTTTCGGCTTTTACACTCTGCATATATTTTGCAGCAGAGTCTTTAACGGGCGCTATTTTGTTATCGTATAAGTCAATAGCAATGACATTTACATTACCTAATGTTTTAAATATTTTTTCAGATTCTTGTTTGATGTAATCGTTTAGCCCCCACCACTCATGAATTACAAATACATAATTGTTGGTTGGCCTCTCTGCTTTGATTTCATAAGCATAACCTTCTTTGCCATCAACTGTTTTAAAGATAATGTCTTTACCAATTGGATTTGATAATGTAAATGGTTTTGGGTCTAAATGGGTTGCAACAAATTTTTCATTGTGTGTTAGCATTGCAAACGTTTCTGTTGAACTAGTTTTTGTACAGCAACTTTTTTGGGCAAAGTTTTGAGTTGCAATAAATAGTGATAATGTAATAGCTAAGGATGTTTTCATTGTTAGTATTTATGTAATTAATTATAATGAGTAAGATAAAATTTTAGATTAACATGAACTTAGCTTATTTTTTATCTCCAATGCTAAATGTACATAAATCATTTGTTACTCAAAGGTAAATTTAGCCATACAAAAATTTATAATGATCAAAAGTTAGTAATGAGGTGAACTTTATCATTAGTTAGTGTTAAACATATCATTTGGTTAGTAAAAATAGCCATCTAATTTTAGTTCATATAAACAGTGGCCTTTTAGGCTATATAAGTTTAGCAATAATGAATTTAAAAATAGTATCATGAAAATTTCTTTCGAAAAAAAGATAGTCATAGGATTTGTAATCAACTTACTTGTTGTATTAGGTTCTGGTTGGATTTATATTTCTTTACTTAATAGACAAGGCGGTCAATCTATTGATTCAAGTTTAGAATGGATAGGCCTTTCTTTATTTTTTATATCAGTTGTTTTATTAACGGTTGTGTATTTTATTATTCGAACACAAATGCAGGCTAAAAATATTTCAGACGGATTACTTTCTGAAAACAAAAAGCTGCTTCAATCAATTATTGATAATACTACAAATCCTATTTTTATCAAAAAGTTAAATGGTGAATATATGCTTGTAAATAAACAGTATGGTTCCTTATTTCAAATTTCAAATGAAAAAATTATAGGTAAAACTGATCATGATTTTTTACCACAAACTACCGCCGCAATTTATCGTAGTTCTGATCTTGAGGTAGTAAAAGCATTAAAAGAATTAAAAATAGAAGAAACGATTGATCAAGCAGATGGGCCACATACTTATATTGCGGTTAAGTTTCCTTTATATGACTCAACAGGAAGAGTTTATGCGGTTGGAGGGATTTCAACCGATATCACCGAAAGAAAGAAGTATGAAGAATCGATGCAAATAGGAGACAAATTTTTTAAAATGTCGATAGAGATAATGGTTGTTGCGTCTAAAGATAAATTTATAAAAATTAATCCGGCATTAAGTATAGCATTGGGTTATTCTGAAAAGGAATTGTTGAGCGAATCGTTTTTGAAATATACACATCCTGATGATGTAGAAAAAACAAAAAAAGAAATTGATAAACTTCTATCAGGTAGTGTAACAATCAATTTCGAAAGCAGATGGATTTGTAAAAATGGTGCTATTAAACTATTATCATGGTCTGCTTCTTCTGAATTTTCAACAGGGTTGATGTATGCAGTTGCCATTGACATCACAGAAAGAAAAAGAATTGAAGAGTCTGTAAAATCTGCGAATACTTTTTTTAATCTAACTCAAGATATGAATATTGTTGCATCGCATGAGAAGTTTTTGAAAATTAACGCTTATGTAAGCAAAACATTAGGTTATTCTGATGATGAATTATTAAATCAACCTTTCTTAAAGTATGTGCATCCAGATGACATTGAGTATACAAAGAAAGAAGTTGAAAAACTTAAATTGGGTATTAAAACGATTAATTTTGAAAACAGATATATACGCAAGGATAACTCTGTTATATGGCTCTCATGGTCAACAACGCCAGATCCTTCAACAGGATTGTTATATGCTATTGCTAGGGATGTAACTCAGTTGAAAGAGGCACAAAGGTCTTTAAACTTTTCCGAACGATTCTTTAATATGTCTTTTGATGTTTTTTTTCTTTCGCAAGAAGAAACTATAATTAAAATAAATCCTGCATTTACAAGGACTTTTGGTTTTGATATAAATGATATTAAAAGTAGATCGTTTTTGTCATTTATACATTCTGATAATTTTAAAACAACATCTGATGAGTTAAAAAAATTAGAAAAAGGAATGCCTGTTACGAGTTTTAGAACTCGTTCAGTTTGTAAAGATCATACTTACAAGTGGATAGATTGGTCAATCACATCTGATACTCAAACAAAAACATTATTTGCGGTAGGAAGAGATGTTTCGGAATTAATTGAAATTGAAGAATCGTTAAGTATAGCAAATGGATTTTTTGAAATGTCATTCGATGCTTTTTTTGTAACAAAAGGAAAAGAAATTATTAAGATTAATCCGGCCTTTACCAAAACGTTAGGTTATACGTTAGCTGATTTAAAAAATAAATCGATTTTGGAAATGATACATCCTGATTATGCAAAAATTACAAGCGAACAAATAGCAAATCGTACAAAGGGCTTAGATTTAAATATGCAGATTGAATATCCAGTATTATGTAAGGATGGATCATATAAATGGGTAGAGACAATGATTTCAAATAATACTCAATCAGAAACAACTTATTCAATTATAGAAGATATTACTCAAAAGAGGAAAAATGAGGAAGAGTTAATATTGAATACCCAAAAATTAAAAGAAAACGAACATCAAATACAAACTATTTTTGATGGTGCACCAGATCCTGTTATTGTAATTGATAAGGATAGTAAAATTATAAAATGGAATCCTAAAGCAGAATTCATTTTTGGTTGGAAAGCAAATGAAATTGAAGGAAAACAATTATTTGAAGTTATCATTCCTGACCAATCCAGAGAAGCAAACAGGAAAGATATAAATACAATTTTAAATTCGGTAGTTGGAGCTAACATTAATAAAACTACTGAGATAGAGGCCATTAATAAGGATGGTGATAAATTCCCCATATCGTTAAGTGTTTCCGCCGCCAAAATAGGAGAAAGTAATATTTTTATTGGTTTTATAAGGGATATTAGTGAAGATAAAAAAGTAATTAACGAATTATATCAACAAGAGGAAATGTTACGATTGGTTCTTGAGAATATAGCAGAGGGAGTTATAGTTGAAGATTCAGATAGAAAAATAATTATGACAAATTATATTGCAAATAAGATTTTTGGAATTCAAGATGACGACAAAAAATCTTTAAATATTTTAAATCATTTTGAAGTTTATTACCCAGATGAATTAACCGTATTTCCTTCGCAAAATTTACCAATGGATCATGCGTTGAATGGCGAACTTATAGAAGATATTGATGTAGTACTTTTTGATCCCGTTACAAAGGATAAGAAACGGGTTCTTATTAGTGGAAGGCCATTAATTAATCAAGATGATAAAGTAGTTGCAGCCGTAGTTACTATAAAGGATATTAGTAAATACAAACAAATGGAAATAAAATTAAAAGAAACAGAAATAAAATACAGGCAATTAATTGGATTTAATAAAGGTGATGAAAAAATTGCCTAATTTTTTAAAGAACGTTTAATTTGTATACAACGCCATTTAATTTGTAGTTATATTGACTAGTGATCTGATGCAACAGTAGGTTTTTCAGCTTTTTTATGACGAATCATTAGAACTAAGGGAATTGAAATTAACATCACAAAACCTACCATTAAAAATCCTTGATTGTAACTAACTAATGCTTGCTGTTTATATAAAGCGCCTTCTAAAGCTTTGTATGCTAATGATTGAGCTTCTTCTAAACTTTTTCCTGCACTTAAAAAGTTCTGTGTAAGTATCGAAATTCTATCAGAGCTTACTGTATCGTAAATATTGATATATCCCAACATGCTTTCTCTTATCTGCGCATTGGAATTTATTAAATATACATTTAGTAGTGCAATACCTATAGCGCCACCAAGTTGCCTAATCATATTAGCCAGTCCAACAGCTTGAGTCATATCTTTTCCTTTTAATCCACCAACGGCTAAAGATAATATTGGAGACATCATAAATGCCATGCCAAAACCACGTAAGAAAAATGGAATATAAAAATCGTTTTCTGTTGAATCGGGCGATGCAAAACCTAACATCATTAAAAATCCAAAGGTTAACATAATACCAATCAAGATAATGCTTTTAGGATTAGTGCCCTTACCTAAGAGTTTTCCAACTATTGGCATTGCCACAGCTGTGCATAATGCGCCAGGAATCATAAATACTCCTGTTTGTGTGGCTGTCCAGCCTAAAGATATTTGAGCAAATAAAGGGAAGATAAACACAGTGCCAAATAATAACATACCTAACATTAAATTCATTAAACTACCCATTACTAAATTATAATTTTTATAAAGACTAATATTTACCGCGGGGTAATCAATACTTAATTCGCGATAGATAAAAGCAATTAATCCAAATAATGCCATCATTGATACAACAATGATTTCGTCGCTTTCAAACCAGTCTTTGGATGTTCCTTCTTCTAATACGAATTGCAAAGAGCCCACTGATATCACTAAAAATAACATTCCCCACCAATCTATTTTCCTAGGTTTCACTGCGCCTATCCTATCAGTAATGTATGTCCAAGATAAAAAAGTAGCAATGATGCCAATTGGAATATTAACAAAAAATATCCAATGCCACGAAATATGATCAGTGATATAACCACCGATAGTTGGACCAAAAGTAGGCCCCATAATAATTCCCATTCCAAAAATTGCATTAGCTGTGCTAATTTTTTCTGGTGGAAAAACGCCAATAATAATTGTTTGAGCAGTGGATAATAAACCACCACCGCCAAGTCCCTGTATAAATCTCCAAAACACTAAAGTCCATAAACTATCAGAAAAACCGCACATTAGCGATGATACCGTAAATATGATAACCGACATGGTAAAATAAACTTTACGTCCAAACAAATCAGAAAGCATACTTGTTAATGGAATAATAATCACATTAGAAATAGCATACGATGTTGTTACCCAAGCAATTTCAGTTGTAGTTGCACCGATACTTCCACTAATCTCTCTTAACGACACGTTGACAATCGTTGTGTCAATCAACTCCAATACCGCACAACTAATAGCCGTTATAATGGTTATCCACTTAGTGAAACCAGTTGGGTATTGTATTAAAGAAGGTGATTGAAGTGTTGGGTTCACTATAATATTATTTAGTATGAATGTCTACAACAGCACTTAATCCTGGTAATAACAGCCCTGTTAATTCTTTTGGATAATCTGTAATCATAATTCTTACAGGAACACGTTGTGTAATTTTCACGAAATTTCCTGTTGCATTATCAGGAGGTAATAATGAAAACTTAGCGCCAGTGGCACCTCCAAAACTTTGTAGTTTACCTTTAATATGTACCTTAGGAAATGCATCAATTTTAATATCTACTTCTTGGTTTGGCCTCATATCCTCAATTTGGGTTTCTTTAAAATTAGCACTTACCCATAAATTAGTATAATCAACAGCAGAGCAAACAGGAACGCCGACTTGTAAATACTGACCAACCTCAATTGATTTTTTTGAAATGATGCCATCAAAAGGAGCTTTAATTAAAGTATTGTTTAATTGTGTTTGAGTTAATTGCAATTCAGCTTCGCGCTGTTTTACCATCGCTTGAGCTATTACAATTTGTGATTTTTGTCCAACAGCTTGTGATTGTGCGCCAGATGCTTGAGAACTAGACGCTTCGTATTGTTTCTTCAACATATCTAATTGTGCTTTGGACGCTTCAAATTCTGCTTTTATTGTTTCAAATTGTTGTTGTGTAGTCGCACCGTCGTTCAACATTTTTTCGCTACGGTTCATTTCTTTTTCGTTTTTTGTAAAGCGCGCTTGAGCAGAAGCAATGTTATCTTTTGCAGCTTGGCTATTTAAGCTAGTTGCGGAGGCGTTTAAATCGGCTGTTGTAGCGCCTGATTTAGCAATGTCTAATTGTGCTTTTGCACTTTCTAATGTAGCTTCGGCTTGTGTAACTTTTGCTATATAATCTTTAGAATCAATTTCGATTAAAACATCTCCTTTTTTCACTACTTGATTATCAGTGAAATTTACTTTTGAAACAAAGCCCTGAACGATTGATCTCACAGGAGTAATCATTGCATCAACTTGAGCATTGTCTGTTTTTTCGTGACCCATTGCAGATATCCAAACATATAGCATGATGATAATAATTACTGATGCTATTGTTCCTAGTATCATCATTTTTTTATTTTTAGAACCTGGTTTTTTTTCTGAAATAGTTTCTTCCATGGGATGTGTAGGTTTTTTTGATATTTCTTGTTGTTTGTTTTCCATAATGTTTAGTATCCTAAAGTTGTATTGTAATTTTGTTTAGTCATAATTAATTGAATCTCGTGAAGCTTTAAATTAAACTGTGCTTGGTTTTCAGCATTTAAATCTACTATGTAATCAGATGCTGTAATCACGCCATTATCTAGTTGACTAGAGGATGCCTTACGGATTGCGGTTTTTGCATTCACAATTTTTAAATCCATTGCAATCATTTTATCTAATTTGATAATTTCTTCTTGTTGTTGCACTAACGTTGATTGAAGATTTAGGTCAAATATTTTTTTCTGATTGGCAACAATATCATTATTGATCCGAATGTTTTTAGTCTCTTTAGAGGAAGTATAATAAGCGGTTAAGTTCCATGATAAACCTGCACCAACTATTCCGTATGGTCTGAATTCGTTATTTAAAAAATTATAACCAGGCCGTCCATAATAGCCTCGGCCGAATACAAAAACCTTAGGTAAATTGTTTTTGAAAACCATACTTTCTTTTAATTTCAAGCTATTACTTTGCAGATCGTATAGTCTGTATTCAGGCCTCATTACAGTAGATTGAAGGATGATTTCTTTTTTTTCATAACTAAAAGTAATAGTGCTGTCCAGTGTTTTGTTGGTAATGATAGAGAGTGTTTTGTACCATGCATTTAAATTTGAATTGATCTCTTCCATTTTTTGTTGTGTTGATAGGTATTCAGATTCTAATACTAAAAAACTACTTTGTAAAGCAGCGCCATTATCAACTGCTGACTGCGTTTTTTTTCGCTTAGCATTCAATTCATTCATTCTTAATAACATGATTTTTTTGTTTTCTTGTTGCAAACACACGTTACCATATAGTTGATTGATTTTATCTTTTAATTTTAAGTACTCTATATCTACTTGTTGCGATTGAATTTCAGAGCTTTCTCGTTCTATTTGTTTTTGTGTTTTAACAGCGCCATAGTCAAATATATTTTCTTTTAACTCTATACCTATACTATATTGATCTGGTTTTTGTTTAAAGCCTGCTGAACCAGAACCAGGGAATGAAAACTCGGTTACTTCACTTTGATAAGTAGCTTGACCAGCCACATTTATTTGAGGTAAAAAATTTGTACTTAATTGCTTCAACTTATTACTGCCAATGTCAGCATACATTTGTTTTTGTTTCAGTAAAGGATAATAGTCTTTAGCTAAAGCCTGCAGTTGCTCTAAAGTTAATTCTTCCTTTTGTTGAGCATGTAATTGAAAACCCATAAATAGAGCAGAAATGCATGCGATGTAATTTAATAGTTTCATTAGTTTATTTTAGTCCTTTTTTAAGTGCGTTAATTAATAGATCTGCAACAGTTTTTGGATAGTTATTCATGAACACTTCAAAGTCATGATTGTTCATTCCTGTGCTTAATTGGAAAATTCTTGCGTTTAATATGGGATATGCGCATAAAGAATGTAAAAAAATATATATCACATACATATTAGATGGTTTCATTTTTCCTGCTTCTTGCAGGTTTTCGAAGTATGAAATAAACTTCGCTTTAGGCTTTGATTTTTTGCGTCTGCTTAATAATAGTTCAGGGTTTCGGTTAATTTCTCCAAGTATAAATAACAAAGATTTAGTTTTAAGAAAATCAAAAAACTCAATGATAAAATGCCTCAGTTTAATTTCCCAATGCTCTGAATCATCATTCCATGTAGAAACCAGATTCATAAAATCAGACATGGTTTCATCAAAAATGCGCTCAAATAAATTCTCTTTACTTCTAAAATAATAATGTAAGGACGCCTTGCTAATTTCTGCTTCATCAGCTATTTGCTGCATTCTTGCTCCAGAATACCCTTGAGTTTCAAATACCTTTTTGGCGGCATCTAAAATCTTTTTTTCAGTTTCTGTTAAATTTGACATTTTAGTTTAATAAAATGGTTTGACTAAATGGTCAGTAAAAGTAGTAATTATTTATTAAAGCAAAAAATAATTTGCTAGGTTAAATTGGTATAGCTGTTTTTGTATAAAGCATTTATAAATAAGTTTCGTTTTATACAATGATATTAATCAACACTTATTAAAGAAATTTATTCTAAATAATATTTAATTTTATAACAATATATGTGCTGTTACCAATTGTAAGTTAAAAAAATTAAAAGTGGAGTTGTTAGATTTTTGGAAATTATTAGCCGGTCTTGGAATGTTTCTATATGGGATGTTTCATATTGAAGATACTATGAAACAAATGGAGGGAAGAGCCTTTAAGCTTTTTCTACAGAAACACACAAAACATAAATTAAGTGCTATTTTTAGCGGAACAATAGTAACTGGTATTTTACAAAGTAGTTCTATTGTTAATTTGATGATGCTGTCTTTCGTAGGGGCTGGTATGCTGTCTATGCGTAATGCTTTAGGAGTGGCTTTGGGAGCCAATATCGGCGGCACCTTTAATAGTTGGTTAGTTGCAATTTTAGGCTTTAAAGTAGAACTTGGAAAGTTTACATTACCAATTATAGGAATTGCAGGAATAGGATTAATTGTATTCAGAAGTAAGAAAAGAATATATCAAATCTCTAAATTCTTAATGGGTTTCGGCCTTTTGTTTTTGGGATTAGAATACATGAAAGGCAGCATGGATTCTATGATCAAAGATTTTGATTTTTCACCCTATTTACAATATAATAGTATAGTATTTGTACTCATTGGATTTATTATTACAGCCCTTATTCAAACAAGCGCCGCCACAGTAGCAATTGTATTAAGTGCACTTTACGCCAATATCATACCTATTGAAACTGCTGTTGCTGTTGTATTAGGTGCTGAATTAGGCACTACAATAAAAATACTCATTGGTTCAATTGGTGGTATAGCGGCTAAAAAACGCGTTGCATTTGGAAACATTATTTTTAATCTTTTCACTTCAGCGTTTGGATTTATTTTGATAGTTCCAATCATTAAATTTATAAGGGATATCATTGGCCTAGAAGATCCGTTATTAATTTTAGTAGCTTTTCAAACATTTATTAATATCATGGGTGTTATTATGTTTTATTTTTTCCTTGATGCATTCGGAAGTTTTCTGGATAAACGATTTACTGATGGTGTAAAAAACGCAACTCACTTTTTGCCAAATACCAGTCCTGAGATTGTAGATACGGCTATTATAATGGTTGAAAAAGAAGTAGGTTTATTTATTTATCGTGTGATTAATCTCAATTTGGAAGCCTTTCATATTAAAGAGATCGGTGATTTCGAAAATGGCTTTAATACTACTTATGAAAACAAAGGCTTTTTGCCAGATGATTTAACATATATCGAAAAATATAATTTGATAAAACAAGCTGAAGGTGAAATATTTTCTTTTTATTCAAAATTGGCAGAAGAAAAAATTGAAAAAAATAAGCGCATTCATTTAGATCAGTTGATTTCATCCGTTAGAGGCGCTATGTATTCTGCCAAAGGTGTAAAAGATATTATGGATGATAGAAAAGAGTTTAGTAATTCCATTGATGAATTAAAGTTTGATTTTTATGAATTGATTCGCTCGCAATTAACTGAAATGTATACCGATTTAATTAAACTTTCTTCATCTAAAGATAATACGATAGTTTTTGAAAAACTTTTTAAATTATTAGAAAAAGTTAAAACACAATACGAAGATAGAATGGATGATGCATTCAGAGAAGCTGGAAAAGATAAGCTCATAGAGTTAGATATATCGACTTTATTTAATGTTAATAGAGAATTATTTGCCTCATGTAAATCAATTATTTTTTCAATGAAAGATTATTTGTTAGACGCTAAGCATGTTGAAAAATTCGAAAATACTACTTCATTTATTCCTAAATAAAATAAGTTAAAAGCTACTATGTCCTCCCATACTTTTAATATAAAAGGCTTGACTCAAATTCAAGTTTTCGATGCTAGAGAAAAACATGGCTCTAATGTGTTAAATTATAAAAAGGAGAATTGGTTTTTAAAATCCATGATGAGTTTAGTAAAAGAGCCAATGGTTCTTCTGCTATTAGTAGCTTCTATTATCTATTTTATTAGTGGTAAAGCTGATGATGGTATTTTTTTGGCATCTGCTATAGTACTAGTGGCTGCTATTTCGTTGTATCAGGATTCTAGAAGTCGAAATGCTCTTGAAAAATTAAAAGACTTTACACAATCGACTTGTAAGGTAATCCGCGATAGTAAAATTATAGAAATTAAAAGTGAAGAATTAGTAATGGGTGATTGTTTAATAGTAGAGGAAGGTACGTCGATTTCTGCTGATGGTAAGATTCTTCATTCTAATGATTTTTCTGTTAATGAATCAATTCTTACAGGAGAATCTTTATCCGTTTATAAAGATAAATCGAAACAAGATCATACTATTTATAAAGGAACAACAGTAGCTAGTGGACTAGCTATTATTGAAATAACAGCTATTGGGAATGATACTAAATTAGGTAAAATTGGAAAAAGTTTAGAAAGTATTGTTGAAGAAAAAACACCTTTAGAATTACAGATAAGTAATTTTGTAAAGAAGATGGTTATTGCAGGTGCTATTGTTTTTGGTATTGTATGGGGTATTAATTTTTTTCAATCTTATAATATCTTAGATAGTTTATTAAAAGCACTCACCTTAGCTATGAGCATTTTACCTGAAGAAATTCCTGTCGCTTTTACAACTTTCATGGCTCTTGGTGCTTGGCGTTTAATGAAAATGGGTATTGTAGTGAAGCAAATGAAAACAGTTGAAACGCTTGGAAGCGCTACTGTTATTTGTACTGATAAAACCGGAACACTTACCGAAAACAAAATGAGTTTAGCTAAACTCTTTACATTAGATACTCAAAAAATAACTAATCCAGAAGATGTCTTAACTGTTTCTGAAAATGAACTCATTGAACTTGGTATGTGGTCGAGTGAACCAATTGCCTTTGATCCTATGGAAGTGGCACTTCATCAGGCGTATAAAAATAGTAATGTAAAAGACGAAAGACTTCATTTCAAAATGATACATGAATATCCATTGGATGGTAAGCCTCCTATGATGACACATATTTTTGAAAACGAATCAGGTAAGCGAATCATCGCAGCAAAAGGAGCTCCAGAAGCGATGATAAAAGTTTCTAAACTTTCAGATATTGAAAAGCAACAAATTAACGAGGCTATCAAAATAATGACTAATGAAGGTTATCGTGTTTTAGGGGTAGGAGAGGCTGTGTTTAAAGAAAATAATTTTCCAGTAAAACAACAAGACTTTCAATTTATATTTAAAGGCATCGTAGCATTTTACGATCCTCCTAAAAGAAATATTCAATCAGTGTTAGAGAGTTTTTACCATGCAGGTATTGCTGTAAAAATAATTACAGGAGATAATGCTGAGACTACTCGTTCAATTGCCAAGCAAGTCGGTTTTCGAGGTTATGATAAAAGTTTAACGGGTGATGAGTTGATGCAATTAAAAGACGATGAATTACAACATAGAGTTGCAGATACAAATCTGTTTACTAGAATGTTTCCGGAAGCTAAACTGAGAATTATTAATTCTTTAAAGTTAAATAACGAAATTGTTGCTATGACAGGTGATGGCGTGAATGATGGACCAGCTTTGAAAGCAGCGCATATAGGCATTGCTATGGGAAAAAAAGGAACCGAAATTGCAAAAGAGGCAGCATCTTTAATTTTAGCGGAAGATGATTTATCTAAAATGGTTGATGCAATTGCAATGGGAAGAAAAATATATACAAATCTAAAAAAAGCGATTCAATATATTATATCTATTCATATTCCTATTATTTTAACCGTGTTTATTCCATTGGCATTTGGTTGGATCTATCCTAATATTTTTTCGCCTATACATGTTATTTTTTTAGAATTAATTATGGGCCCAACCTGCTCAATTATTTATGAAAATGAACCTATAGAAAAAAATACGATGACTCAAAAACCTCGACCGTTTACGAATACGTTTTTCAATTGGAGCGAGCTCACCATCAGTATCATACAGGGGTTGGTTATTACATCAGGAACATTGTCGGTTTATATGTATTCGGTTTCACAAGGTTATTCAGAAACACTTACTCGCACCATGACTTTCAGTGTGTTAATTACAGCTAATATATTCTTAACACTCATCAACCGTTCATTTTATTATTCTGTTTTTACTACTTTAACATATAAAAATAATATGGTGTCACTTATCATTGCAATTACTATTGTTATTTGTGCCGCCTTGTTTTATATAAAACCATTAATGAATTTTTTTGAATTTGAATCCTTAACAATATTTCAATTATTAATTTGTATTGCTATCGGCTTCCTTTCTGTTATTTGGTTTGAGGCTGTCAAATGGAAAAAACGATTAGGCTAACCTAAATCCAATTTTTTTTGATTAAAATATTACTGATTTTTAAAATCACTTATCAGTTTGTAAGAATGCAATCTAACAGCATGATCATATGCTGCAGTAGCAATCATTATTTCATCCGCTTGGGTTTTATCTAAAAATAGTTGCATATCTTTTTTTACTTTTTCGGGCCCACCAATAAACGAATAGGTAATCATTTGTTGAAGCGCTGCTTCTTCAGCGGCATTCATTTTAAATTCTTGAGGTTCAATCGCGGGCTTTAATTTTTCTCTTTGGCCTTTTATGACACTTAAGTATAATCTTTTAAAAGATGTGGCTTGCTTCACTGCTTCTTCATCCGTATCTGCAACAACAGCACTTACACAGGCAATAACATAAGGCTTTTGTAATTGTTCCGATGGACGAAAATTTTGGTGATATATTGCTAAGGCTTGATGTATTTGTGCTGGTGCAAAATGACTTGCAAAGGCATAAGGTAGCCCTAATGCTGCAGCTAAATATGCAGAGTCTGTACTTGAACCTAATATCCAAATAGGAATATGTAAGCCTTCTCCTGGAATAGACCTCACAGCTGCATTTTTATTGGCGCTTGAAAAATACATTTGTAACTCTTGTACATTTTTTGGAAAATCCATTGCAGAATGTTGGTCGCGGCGAAGTGCCATTGCGGTTAGTTGGTCTGTGCCTGGCGCACGACCTAAGCCCAAATCAATGCGGTTTGGATAAAGCGTTTCAAGTGTTCCAAATTGTTCAGCCACCATTAAAGGCGAATGATTTGGAAGCATAACGCCTCCTGAACCAATGCGCAACGTTGATGTTTGAGATGCAATGTATCCAATGAGTATAGACGTTGCAGAACTAGCGACGCCTTCCATGTTGTGATGTTCTGCTAGCCAATAGCGTTTATAGCCCCATCGTTCGGCATGTTGCGCCACATCAACCCCATTGTTAAAAGAATCAGCAATGGGTTTGTTTTCGAGCACTAAGGCTAAATCTAAAATGGAAAATTGTATGTCAGATAATTTTTTTTGATTCATAGATGCATTTTTTAACTAAAATGTATTAATCACATTTCCCATCAGTTTTGCAAGTAGCACCATTAGTTATTTCTAGCGCTGCCGAAGGATTTTTTTGTAACCATTCAGTATATGATGTATCAATTGCTTGTAAAAATGTTTCGCTATTCTGCGCACCAGATATGGCATATTTCCTATCTAATACAAAGAATGGAACTCCTCTCACGCCAACATGTTGCGCTTCATTGATATCGTGATATACATCATTAGCATATTGATCACTTTCCAAAACAGTTTTTGTTTCGCTTGCGTCTAAGCCTATTTCCAAGCCTAATTGCACCAATGTAGATATATCATCTATATTTTTTCCTTCTATAAAATACGCTTTAAATAAGCGTTCTTCGGCATCGTTCTGCAAACCGTGTTGTTTGGCCAAATGAGAAAAACGATGTGCATTGAATGAATTTGCAGGAATAGCTTTATCAAAATCATAGTGTAAACCAACTTGTTTAGCTGCCTGAGTCATCTGATCATTCATACCTTTAGCTTGTTCAAGAGTCATGCCTTTATGTTCCGCTAAAAATTGGTGAATATTTTTATCAGGATTTGTTTTTAAATCGGGCGCCAACTGAAAGCTTTTCCAAACTACATCAATATTAGCTCGTTGATTGAATTGAGATAAAGCTGTTTCAAATTTTCTTTTGCCGATGTAGCAAAAAGGGCACATAACATCGCTCCAAATTTCAATAATCATGTGAGGTGTTGTTGAGTTCATAATGTTGGGGAATAAGACTAGTAAATATAAGAAACAATTAGAGAACTCAATGCGATTCAAAAGTACGGCGATTTACTGTGTAAATGATAATGATATCAGTAAAGAGATTTCATCAAGCAAAGAAAGAAAACTTAACAAGCAATCATTTTTTAAACCAACTACTATACATTAAATAGTTGTCAGCAATCCGATTAATTTCGCCATTTATTAATTCTTGAGAAATATCTTTTACTTTTTTTGCAGGAACGCCGGCATAAATACAGCCGCTTGGCACTATTGTTCCTTCGGTTAATACCGCACCCGCAGCAATAATACTGTTACTGCCAATTTCACAATTATCCATTACAATAGCTCCCATGCCTATTAATACATTGTCATGCACTAAGCATCCGTGTACTATTGCGTTATGACCAATCGAAACATTATTCCCTAAAATTGTTTTTGTTTTTTTATAAGTGCAATGTATTACCGCGCCGTCCTGTATATTTACTTTATTACCAAGTCTAATTGAATTAACATCGCCACGCACCACTGCATTAAACCAAAAACTACAATCGTTGCCACATTCTACATCTCCTACTATTGTTGCATTTGGAGCAATAAAACAATTGTTTCCAAAAGCTGGTTCAATACCATTAACAGGAATAATAAATGACATACAATGATTTTTTAATTTGACGAAATTATTTTAGTTCTTAATGCAGTGATTTTAAGATCCAATTCTTTTAATGCGGCTATAGAATAATTAGCATCTGATTTTGCTTCATACAACGATTGTATTGCTTTCAAATCAGTAATAATATAGTTTACATCTTCTGTTAGTTTATATGATTGAAGTAATTCAATTAGGTATTTTAATGATTCTCTTTCTGAAAAAATTTGCTTTACAATTGCTTCGCTTTTTGTTTCCTTGGCAGTCATGCAGGCTGTATAAACGCCTTCTATCCATGCGCCAGCAACTATCAATGATGAAGTTCCTGGTCTTCCATTTGCTTTTAAATAGCTATCTGCATTTTTAAATGATTGAGAAATAATTTCCATTGTGGAATCTCTATTTTCTTTATTAGCTTCCATGCGATTTACCATTTTTTCATCAAAAGCATTGCTCACTCCTAAATTCTTAGCTAATGAATTTACGCAGCTTAAAAACAACATAGACTCTTGAGTTTGCTCATACACACCTGTTACATTTAAGTCAGAGCCATATACTCCTAAATTAAGTGCTTTGCTGCTTTCTATTGTATAATTTTTTACATTGTTTGGGTCGTTTAAAACAGTAGCATTATATTCAGCTTGAGCCTTTGCAGTTAGGTTTATGATTTCGTTTCTACCTGGCAATGCATTGAAGACATTTTGAGCAGATATTTTTTGAGAATCTAATATTGTTTCAGAAATTACATCATTCACTTCCTCTATCTCATCTTGTTTAGAGCTACCACAAGCGCTTAATAAAAATAGTGTAGCAATTATGAACGTGATTTTTTTTATATTTAATAAGTTCATACTCATTGTTTTGATATAGTAAATATAGTTTTAAAATTTAATTTGTTAATTAACATTTTAAGTTACTTCTTCACACCATTTTTATAGGTGATTCGACTTATCTCTTTTCCTGTTTTATCATAAAAAATCCAATCGCCATCTGACACACTTTGCTTTTTACCCTTTCGTTTTTCACCAATAATTTTATAATTACTAACGGATTGAATTTTGTTATTTGTATAGTATGCTATTGATTTACCTGACAAATGCCCTTCTTTAAAATGTTGCTCTTTCATTAAGCCACCTGTTTCATAGTAATATAACCATGTACCATGTTGATGTCCTTTTTCATAATCACCATCACTATCAATATAATTTCCTTTTTCAAAATAGGATGTCCAATGTCCATGTTTTATGCCGCTTGCGTAATTTCCTTTTTCACGGTAAGTGCCAGATTCGAACCAATACTCCCAGGATCCGTGTTTTTTTGCTTTATCATTATAATAACCTTTATAATTTGCTTTACCATTAAAATACCAACCTTCCCATAAGCCATTTAATTCGCCATTTTTAAAGCTTCCTTGATCTTTCATTTGCCCATTGTTATACCAACTTTGCCACTGTCCGTTTTCTCTACCCGCAACGTAAGGACCTTCTTGTAGTTTTTTACCATTCTCAAACCAGGTGGTCCATATTCCTGTTTTTATATCATTTTCAAAATTTCCTACTTTCCATTTTTCTTTCGTTGGATAAAAATATTCCCAAGCCCCATTTTGTTTATCGTCTAAAAAATTCCCTTCCGATTCTTTGTTTCCATTGCTATAGTAGTATGTCCACTTATCGTTTCTTAAACCATCTTTCAATGTTCCCTCCATTTCTTTTTCGCCTTTATCCGTGTAAAATTTCCACAATCCATTTTTCTTTCCATTGGTAAAATTTCCTTCACTCTTTACTTTATGATTTTGGTAGTAAGATGAATAATAGCCATTTAAAATTCCTTTATCATAATTTGCTTCATAATCTAATTCTCCATTAGGATGAAAATACCGCCAAACGCCATTCATATAACCTTCTTTGTATGCACCCTGCGCTTTAATGATTCCGCCAGTATACTGTGCAGTTAAGGTACCATTGCCGTTTACAATAATATGTTTCCCTTTTTCATCCCACAAATTTTTAATTAAAAAAGTAGTGGAGTCCACATATTCTTTTTCAAATTTCTGTTGCCCATTCTCATAATACTCTGTGCTTTTTCCACAAGGTTTATTTTTACAATAATTTAAAATCGAAGCAGTTTTTCCATCTTTAAAAAACATTTTTACTTCACCTTGTTTGAGATCATTTTCAAATTTACCTGAGCTTTCTAATTGCCCATTATCAAAGTAATACAGCCAATTGCCTTGTTTTTTACCATTCACAAAACTTTCCCTACTTTTAACTTGTTTATTTTCGTAATAGGAAGTCCAAACGCTATCCGCTAAATTCAATTTGAATATGGTTTCTTGAGCTAATGCCCCATCTTTATAAAAATAGTTAAAGTGCCCATTTTTTTTACCACGTTTATAGTTTTCAATAGCTTTAATTATTTTATTGTCATAATAAAATACCCAAGTGCTATCTTCCTTTCCATTATAAAAAAAGCCTTTTCGAGAAATGTTTCCGTTTTTATAATATTCTGTATGGCGCCCATGAGGCATACCCTTTACGATGTTCGTTTCAGATTTTAGCTTGAGTTGTTCGCTATCGTAATATTCTTTTTTGGGCTGCGCCAATGCGCTAAACGACAGGATGAATAAGGCTATTATTAATAATTTATATATGTTCATAGGTGTAAATTTAAGAGTATAATAAAGTTACGCTAAACGGATACAGAAAAATTGTAAACAAAGCATGTGTATAACTGAGCGATAGGCTTGTTTTAAATTATACGTCATTCATAAATAGATTAGTGTATACATCCTACTCTATTCGTATATTTGTTTTTAAAAATATTCATTATGCGTTTATCAATTTTTTTAATTAGCATCTCCTTTTTTACAATAATTTCTTGTAAGCCAAATGCTTCCGAAATACAAGAAAATACGGCTCATACAGATTCATTATTCAAGATCATTAATGCGCCTGAATTAAAAGCGGTTAACAAACAAATAATGGATAACCCAAATGAAGGGCATTTATATATAGAACGCGCTAAATTATATTTAAAATATAACCAATTAGAAGACGCTATTAATGATGCTAAACGCGCTATTAGAATCGATAGCACTCAAGCCGAATTTTACATCACTCAAGCTGATATTTTTTTCGCTGCTAACGAAACTAAAAACTGTAAAGATGTATTAGAAAAAGTGGTTGCTAAATTCCCCACCAATACGGATGGCTTATTAAAATTAGGTGAATTATTTTATTTTGTAAAACAGTACGAATATGCTTTTGCTAAAATAAATCAAGCTTTAAAAATAAATCCAAACTTAGCAAAAGCCTATTATCTTAAAGGAAATATTTATAAAGAAACAGGAGATACCGCTAAAGCTATTTCAAGCCTAGAGACCGCTATAGAACAAGACAATAAAAACTATGGCGCCTTTTTAGATTTAGGATTAATTTATGCCTCTCGCAAAAACGGCATTGCGTTGGAGTATTATGATAATGCTATTAGTATTAATCCTATTTCATCAGAAGCTTTATATGCTAAAGCAAAATTATTACAAGACATTGATAAATTCGATGAATCCGTAATAGTTTATAACCGCATTTTACATAACGATTCTTTGCATGCCTTTTCTTTGTACAATTTAGGGGCAATAGAATTAGAGCATAATAAAAATGTAGATAAGGCTTTGAGTTATTTTAATAAAGCAATCAATGCAAATCCAAAATATGCTGAGGCTTATTTTGCACGTGGCGTTTGTTACCAAGAGTTAAAAGATAAAGCCAATGCGATGGCAGATTACAGTATGTGCCTTCAACTAAAGCCAAATTATTTACCTGCTGTTGAGGCAATCAACGAAATGGGGAAATAATCTCATTAACTTTCTAAAAACAAAAAATCCCGATAAGGTTATTATCGGGATTTTTTATGGAAGCTAATTTAAAAATTAAGCTTCTGTATTTTCTGCTGGTGCATCAGTAGCTGGAGCTTCAGCTTCTACAGCTGGCGCTGCTTCAGCAACTGGTTCTACAACTGCAACTTTAGCTGCA
The DNA here is from genome assembly GCA_903834765.1 of uncultured Bacteroidota bacterium. Classification (GTDB taxonomy): domain Bacteria; phylum Bacteroidota; class Bacteroidia; order B-17B0; family Aurantibacillaceae; genus UBA4416. Next base: position 20,444 of record CAILKE010000075.1, on the reverse strand, counting down.
ATTTTAGCTGATTTAGCATCTTTAGCTGCTGTTTCTGCTTTAAATTTAGCAGCTACTGCATTTTTAGCATCTTTGGATAAACCATCTTTTTTAGAGTTTATCTTAGATGCTTTAGAGTCTAACCATTTAGCAAAACGTTCTTCAACTTGTGCTTCCGTTAATGCTCCTTTTTTAACACCATCTAATAAGTGTTTTTTCATTAAAATACCTTTATACGATAATATCGCTTTACAAGTATCTGTTGGTTCTGCGCCATTTTGAAGCCATTTTAAAGTTGCTTCAAAATTCAAATCAATTGTTGCTGGGTTGGTATTAGGATTGTAAGTTCCTAATTTTTCGATAAAAGCTCCATCTCTTGGTGCACGACCATCCGCTGCTACCACGTGGAAAAACGCTGCGTCTTTCTTACCGTGTCTTTGTAGTCTAATCTTTACTGCCATTTTGTTGTTTTTTTAAATTTAGGGTGCAAATATCGCTAATTTTATTTGATTAACAGGTAATTTTTGAAAATTATTTTTATAAAGTGCTAAATGCCATTAATTTGACTATTTTTGTGAGTCAAAAAACTAAACTATATGAAGCTTCAAGAACGTGGCACCCTATTAATTCCTATTGATTTTACAGAGCAATCTTTATTGGCTGTTAAACAAGCTTATAATTTGGCTAAATACACACATTCCAAAATTGTGCTTCTTCACTCTTATGAAAAAGTAGGAGAGGAGAAATATGAAGAATTAAAAGCATTAACTAAACTGACTGAAACTGAAAGTGGGGTTCCTACTGAGTTCATGAATGTAAAAGGAGACATTTATAACGAGGTTCCTCGTATAGCTGAAGAAATTTCTGCAACTATTGTAATTGTTGGTTTAGAAAGCCACATGAGTTCTAAAAATATTGTAGGACCAAGTGCTTCAAAAATGATTAGAGAATGTAATTGCCCAGTTATTTCTATTAGAGGTAAAGAGCATAAAGATGGTTGCGAAAATATTTTATTACCATTGGATTTATCTCGTGAATCACGTGAAAAAGTAGATGTAGCGGTTCAATTTGCTCACTATTTTGGTGCGTCTATTCGTATTTTAGGCGTATTTAGTTTATCTGATGCGGCGTATGAAAATCAATTATTAGCATATTCTCATCAAGTAAAACAATATATTAAAGGCAAAGGCATCTCTTGCTCTAATAAATCAATTGCCAGCGAAAGTTTAGCTGATACGATTGTAGAATACGCTAATAAAATCGAATCAGATTTGATTATTATTATGAATAAACCAACGTTAAGTATCAAAGAATTTTTCAGTGGAACTGAAGCTCAAAAAGTAGTAGACGTGAGTAATTTACCTGTTATGACAATTAATCCCACTAAAAAAGTAAGCTTAAATAGTTTTGGTACTGGATTATAATTTATAAGTAATAACATTAGCCACAGATTATAAATACATCTGTGGCTTTTTTGTGCCATATCATTTGACAAAATAAATTAAACAAAGTTGTATATTAGCCTTTCATAAACAACATCTTTCTATGAAATTATTTTTTCATCTCGGTAGATATTTTATTCTTATCAAACACGTGTTTAGTAAGCCCGAAAAGCTATCTGTATATGTGAGACAGATTATACATGAGATAGATAATATTGGCATTAGTTCCTTGCCCATTATTGCTATTATTTCATTTTTTATGGGTGGTGTTATTACCATTCAATCTGCGTTTGGTTTCACTAGTCCTCTTGTTCCATTATATGCCATAGGTTACACGGTGCGCGAATCGATGTTACTCGAATTCTCGCCAACCATTGTTTGTTTGATATTAGCAGGTAAAATTGGATCTAACATTGCTTCAGAAATTGGTTCTATGCGCATCACCGAACAAATTGATGCATTGGAAATTATGGGAATTAATTCTGCAGGTTATTTAATATTACCAAAAATTGTAGCTGGTGTTCTTATTATGCCTTTTTTAATTGCACTTAGTATGGTATTGGGCATTGGTGGCGGTTACGTGATGGGCATCGCTACTGGCGCCTGTTCATCTTATAAATTCATTTACGGGATTCAGGCTATGTTTGAACCATGGAAATTATACTACTCATTTACTAAAGTGATTACATTTGCTTTTTTAATCACCTCTATTTCTTCTTATTTTGGTTATTATACACATGGTGGCGCTTTAGAAGTAGGTAAGAGTAGCACTGCAGCTGTAGTATATAGCAGTATTTTAATTTTGATATTTAATTTTATTTTAACTCAGTTATTCTTAACATGATTGAAATTAAACACATATCAAAAAGCTTTGGCGATCGAAAAGTAATAGACGATGTATCTTTTACGTTTGAACAAGGTAAAACGAATTTAGTGATTGGCGAAAGCGGAAGTGGTAAAACAACCATCATGAAATTAATGGTTGGATTGCATGAGTTAGATGCTGGTGAAATATTATACGATGGACAAAACTTTCCAACCCTTGGTGTAAAAGATAAACAAGAGGTTCGAAAAAAAATAGGCATGTTATTTCAAGGTGGTGCTTTATTCGACTCTCAAACATTAGAGGAAAACATTCAGTTTCCATTAGATATGTTCACAAACATGAGCAAGGAAGAAAAGCTTGATCGTGTTAATTTTTGTTTAGATAAAGTTCAATTAACAAATCGAAATAAATTATACCCGGCTGAATTATCGGGTGGTATGAAAAAACGTGCAGCGCTAGCTAGAGCAATCGCTAATAGTCCACGTTATTTATTTTGTGATGAACCTAATTCAGGCTTAGATCCTAAAACATCAATCGTTATTGATAATTTGATACAAAGTCTCACGCACGAGTTCAATATTACTACTATTGTTATTACACATGATATGAATTCGGTTATGGAAATTGGAGAAAAAATATTATACATCTATCAAGGAAAACCATGGTGGACAGGCAATAACAAAGATATTTTAAAAACAACGAACCCTGAGTTGGTTGATTTTGTATTTGCATCAGGCTTTATGAAAGAAGTATTTGCTGCCGTAAAAAACAAGTAGGCTTACACTATAAAAAATTTTACTTTTAATATATTCCCTTAAGTATACATTTCACATTTGTTATGTTTCATAAATAAAAAACAAAATGTATTTAAGATTGTTTTTTACACTAAGGCGTAATTGTGAAAGTAAAACGCTTTATACTTTTTGAAAAATGTTCAATAATACAAGAGCGTGGGTTGTCAAAAATGCGAGCAGCTTTGGGGTGAATCGAGAATTCAAGGATTTAGCGGAGCGTGAAATCCGTAGAATTCCGAGAGGAGCGTGGTGCATATTTTTGACTTGATTTTTTGTTTCTTTTTCATCTAAGGAAAAAGATATAAAAGAAAAAATGTTTATTGATGCTTTTGGTTTTTTATAAAACTAAAAGCATCTATATAGTCAATATAGTATATTCTTATAATTCCCTTATCTTTGTTGTCTTGAAATTAAATAACAGCCTACTAAATTGGCATAAAACGAACTCAACTTCGATTTCGAATTAGTTTTTTATAAAGCACTAAAAAATGACAAAAATAGACGTAAACCATGATAACAAAAAAGAAATTGAAAACTTCGATTTTGAAATGAAGGCAACTACCTTTCATGGATTAGAAGATGTATTAGCATCAGAATTAATGAAACTTGGTGCACGCGAAATCGTCCCATTTAAAAGAGGTGTAGCGTTTGTAGGTGATAAAGGTTTTATGTATAAAGCTAATTTATGTTTGCGCACTGCTTTAAAAGTTTTGGTTCCTATTTATTCGTTTACCGCTAAAGATGAACATGTTTTATATGCTAAGCTAAAAGAATTTGAGTGGGAAGAGCATATTAGCCCTAATGATACGATTGCTATTAACTCCACTGTTAATTCCGAAATATTTGATCACTCATTATATGTTTCTCAAAAATCTAAAGATGCTATTTGTGATCGCTTTGTAGACAGAGAAGGTGTGCGTCCAAATGTAGATTTAGATAATCCTACGCTCAGAATTTATATTCATATCTTTAAGGATCAAGTTAGTGTAAGTTTAGATAGCAGTGGCGACTCTTTATTTAAGAGAGGTTACCGCGTTGATATTGATACTGCTCCAATGAAAGAAGTTTTAGCTGCAGGCATGGTATTGCTTTCTGGCTGGCAGCCCCATTTGCCTTTAATTGATGGCATGTGTGGTAGTGGAACTTTAGGAATAGAAGCAGCATTATATGCAAATAACATTCCTCCAGGTTGTTTCCGAAAAGAATTTGGTTTTATGAAATGGCGTAATTATGATGCTGCATTATGGGATAAAATTTACGAAAGTTCTATCAATCGCATTAAAGAAGATATGCCTTCCATTTACTCGAGCGATATTGATGCCATTCCTTTAGAAATGGCCAAACGAAATGGAGCAGTTGCAAAGGTGGATGATATTATTCATTACCAGCAAATTTCATTTTTTGATACCATGCCTACTAAACCACATGGAACTATTTTATTAAATCCGCCTTATGATGAACGGATTAAGATGGAAGATACGAATGCTTTTTATAAACAAATAGGTGATAAATTAAAAAAAGATTTTGGCGGCTGGACCTGTTGGTTAATTACATCAAATATGGAGGCGGCTAAACACATAGGGTTACACCCAAGTAAAAAAATAACTTTATTTAATGCAGCATTAGAATGTAAACTCTTAAAGTTTGAAATGTATAGTGGTTCTAAAAAGGCTTCTAAACAAGGCAATCAAGAGGCTAGCACTAAAATTTAAAAGTAATTTATTTTACAGTTTACTATATAATTTATTGTTAGTGCAAGCAATTTCTGCGTTAATCGTTTTGTTTTATTTTTTATGCTTTTAAGAAACTTAATATTTTCTCAACACTATCTTTTGCATCACCATAAAGCATTTCTGAATTTGGTTTATAAAATAAAGGATTGTCTTCTCCCGAATAACCCGCTGACATAGAGCGTTTCATGATAATCACTTTTTCTGCTTTCCAAGCTTCAATTACTGGCATGCCGTAAATAGAACTTGCAGGATCGTCTTGTGCACTTGGGTTTACAACATCATTTGCACCTATCACCATTACCACATCTGTATCAGGCATGTCATCATTAATTTCATCCATTTCCATTACAATATCATAAGGTACGTTTGCTTCTGCTAACAATACATTCATGTGGCCTGGTAAACGACCAGCTACAGGGTGAATGGCGAAGCGAACATTTTTACCAGCTTTACGTAAAGTTTGCACCATATCATAAATTGGATATTGTGCTTTTGCAACAGCCATTCCATAGCCAGGAACAATAACAACCGATTTAGCTTCTTTTAATAAAGTAGCAACTTCTTCGTGGTTTAAAGAAGTTACTTCACCTTCAATCGCTTTTTTCTCGCCACCAGAGCCATTACCCGAACCACTTGCAAATATGACTGAAAAAAATGAGCGATTCATAGCATGACACATGTGCATAGAAAGAATAGCTCCCGAACTACCAACTAAGGCGCCAGTCACAATTAATAAATCGTTGCCTAACATAAAGCCTGCTGCAGCAGCTGCCCATCCCGAATAAGAATTTAACATAGAAACTACAACAGGCATATCTCCCCCACCAATTGCCATAACTAGCACCACGCCAATAAACGAAGCAATAGCAGTCATAATACCAAGGTATAACATCCCACTGATGCCCTCAGCCTTACAATATAAAACACCAAGAATGGTACAAACAATTAGTAGCACTAAGTTCATAGTTTGAAGTCCTTTAAAACTCCATGGTTTAGAAGGAACTTTCCCATCTAACTTTCCCCAAGCTACAATTGAACCTGTGAATGTTATAGCGCCAATAAAAATGCCAACAAAAACTTCTACTAAATGAATCGTATGAGCAGCGCCTGTTAACGTTTGCGTGTGTGGATCCAAATAAGAACCATAACCAACAAGGACCGCAGCTAATCCAACAAAGCTATGCAAGATTGCTACTAATTGAGGCATGGCTGTCATTTCAACTTTGCGTGCCAACATTAAACCAATTACCGAAGCAATGGCAATAGCAATTATGATGTACACTTGTCCTGAAACACCTTCTCCTAAAACGGTAGCAATAATAGCTATTATCATTCCTACAATTCCGTATAAGACTCCACGTTTTGCTGATTCTTGTGAGGATAATCCTCCTAAACTTAAAATAAACAGAATACTGGCAAATAAGTAAGCTGCTGTTTGTATTTCTTTTGCGATAAACATAATTTAACTCCTTTTAATTAATTAATAATTTTTGTGTCGTTGAAGCTTGCGCTTTCTATTTTAACTCTATTTGTTTTTAAATTATTTTGTTTCGTTTAAAAAGGCTAATCACCTTTATTTATTGAGCTTGGCAAAATACCGAAGTATTACTTTTTAAACATCTTCAACATGCGATGAGTCACTACAAAGCCTCCAACAATATTAATGCTAGCAACTAAAATGGCAATACAAGCTAAAATAGTCATAGGATTTGATAATTCATTTTTGGTTTGCAATAAACCACCAACCACAATAATACCGCTAATAGCATTGGTTACAGCCATTAATGGTGTATGCAATGAATGAGCAACATTAGTAATTAATTGCCAGCCCACAAACACCGCTAAAACAAACACGGTAAAATGCTGAATAAAAGCTGCTGGTGCAAATGCTCCAACTAACAATAATAAACTACCAACCACAGCTAAACTGAGGACAGTTGTTGTAGCCGCTTTTTTAGATTTTTCGGCGTCAGATTGTTTTATTTCTTCTGCAGTTGGTGCAACTACTTTTTTAGCACCACCACCAGCTGAAGGGCTTACCGGAAGAGGAGCAGGTGGCCAATTAATGTTACCATTGTATGTTACCATTGCTCTCGAAACAACAGCATCTTCCATATCAATTTTCCATTTTTCTGCTTTACCCATATCATCTAATAAATGACATAAGTTGTTTCCGTATAATTGAGACGCTTGACTTGGTAATTGACTTAATTTACCAACCATAGTAACTTCGTTGTCGGTTGTGTATACTTCTCCATTTTTTGTAAGAGCACAGTTACCACCCGTTGAGGCTGCTAAATCAACAATCACAGAACCGGGCTTCATAGCGGCAACATGATAATCCATCCACAATTTAGGAGCAGGTCTGCCCGGAATTTGTGCGGTAGTAATTACAATATCAACTTCTTTAGCTTGCTCTAAAAACAGCTTCATCTCTGCTTCAATAAATTCTTTACTCATTTCTTTTGAGTAACCCGATGAAGTAGCTCCGTCTTCTTCTATTTCAACTGTTAAAAATTGCGCACCCATCGATTCAATTTGTTCTGCAACTTCTTTACGAGTATCAAATGCTCTAACAATTGCGCCTAATGAGTTAGCTGCACCAATAGCTGCTAAACCTGCAACTCCGGCACCAATAACTAATACTTTTGCAGGCTCTACTTTACCAGCGGCTGTAATTTGTCCGTTTAAAAAACGACCAAAATGATATGACCCCTCAATAACTGCGCGGTAACCTGCAATGTTTGCCATTGATGACAACACATCCATTTTTTGAGCTCTTGAAATTCGAGGGATTGCATCCATCGCTACAGCATTTACTTTTTTATCAGCTAATGTTTGAAGCAACGCTTGATTTTGTGCAGGCCATAAATAGCTTAATAAAACCAACCCTTCTTTCATCATTCCTACTTCTTCAACCGAAGGTTCTTTTACCTTTAATACAATATCTGAGTTACCATATATATCGGCAGCAGTAGCAACTATTTTAGCTCCAGCTTCTTCAAATTCTTTATCAGAAAAGTTTGCTTTAATCCCAGCATTATGCTGAATGTAAACTTCAAATCCTTGCTTTTGCAATCGCTTGACAGTTTTTGGAGTTGCGGCAACTCTTAGTTCGTTTGGAAATATTTCCGATGGAATACCAACTTTCATATATAATTTAGTGTTTAAAATCAAGTGAACAAATAAAGCAAAAAATACGAGTTATTCAAAACGGAATTATAAACAGATTAATACAACGCCTATTGTAAGAGATATTGTATAGTGTTTTTTAGTAAGGTATGTTTTTCATGGTGTAATTTTTATATAATAAAAAAGCTCATGCACCAGTAGATGCATGAGCTTTTAAATTTGTAAACAAAAAATTATTTTGTTTCAGTTGCTTTTGTTTCAGTTGTTTTTTTGTCTTTGCAACAAGCGCTTTTACCGTCTTTTTTATCGCAAGCTTTTTTATCCATTGAACAAGATTTGCCTTCAGCAGCTTTGTCTTTACAACATTTACCGTCTTTCTTGCACTCCTCTTTCTTTGTTTTATCCTTATCACCATCCCCAGTTGATTTAACTGACGCTGACACGCTTCCTACTAATCCAGCGAAAGCTAACATTAAAAATACTTTTTTCATTTTGTAGAGTTGTTTAAAATTAATAATAAACAAATATAATCTATTTTACTTCTAAAGCATATGAAGGAAGTAATTATAAATTCAGATAATTGTTAAAAAAACAAAATCAGAACATTATTATTGCTAGGTCAACTTTTTTGAAATCAATCTCAATGTTTTTACTAAATCGATGTTATTTTTTAAAAAATATTTTGAAAAACCAGAATTACTACAGAATTAGGAATTAATTATGACCATAAAAGCAGCGTTTTTTTTCTATAAAAAGATTAATTTGTGAGTTAAATCACTAAAATTTTTCGATTAAGGGTATTTTATGGCTATATTTTTAACAAAGTGAAAATTCTCTTTTTAATAATTTGAAATTTCAAATTTGTTCACTTACTTCAATATAACTAAACATCAAATTATTATAATATCCTACAAACGTAAAAACTATGAAAAAAACAATTATTCTTTCAGCTTTTTTAGTTTCGTCATTAATGTTCAAAGCCCAATCAAACCAGGGTTTTTGGCAACCTATTAATGAAGCAAAAATTAGCGTAACTGGTAAGCGAGATATCGTGCCAAACACTTACAAAACATTCCATTTAAACATGTCTAGCATGAAGGCTTTATTAGCCAATGCTCCGTCTGATAAAATAGTGTTGGTTAAAAACTCTTCAGTTATTGTTGATTTACCAATGCCTAACGGAAAAATAGAACGATTTTCGGTTGTTGAATCTCCTGTAATGGACGATGCTTTGCAAACTACTTATCAAAACATAAGAACGTATAGCATTCATGGTGTAGATGATATTTATGCAAGTGGTAAGTTAGACATTACTGAATTTGGTTTTCATGGAATGGTTCGCAGCCCTAATGGTGATGTTTATATTGACCCATACTGTAAATGGAATACGGCTGATTATATTTCGTATTATACATCAGATTTCGAAAAACCATTTAGCCAAAGAGGAGTATGCGAAGGTGTATTGGCTAATTTAGACAATAATAAAAGTACATCAAAAACTTATGCTCCTACAGCTATATGTGCAGGTGCAAATTTAAAAACATATCGTCTTGCTGTAGCATGCACGGGAGAATATGCAGTTGCTGCTACTGGAGTAGCTGCTCCAACTAAAGCTCAAACACTGGCAAAAGTAGTAACATCAGTTAATCGTGTGGACGGTGTTTATGAAACAGAGGTTGCTGTAAAATTAGTATTAGTTTCTACAACTACATTGGTTTTATATACAACTGCAGGAACTGGATTTACTACAGCAGATAATAATAATGCAAGTACATTAATATCAAAAAGCCAATCAATCATAACAGCTTCTGTTGGCACAGCTAATTTTGATATAGGCCATACATTTAGTACTGGTGGCGGTGGTTTAGCTAGCTTAGGATGTGTTTGTAATACTTCCTCAAAGGCGAGTGGTATTACTGGCAGCCCAAGCCCTGTTGGTGATCCTTATGACATCGATTATGTAGCTCATGAAATGGGACATCAATTTGCTGGTAATCATACATTTAATGGTAGCGCAGGTTCTTGCGCGGGAAATAGAAATGCGTCAACATCTATGGAACCTGGAAGTGGTATTACTATTATGGCTTATGCAGGTATCTGCACTGGCCAAGACTTAGCCGCTCATAGTATTGCATATTTTCATGGTGTAAGTTATGATGAGATTACAAATTTCATAAACACAGGTAATGGTAATAGCTGTGATGTAATGACAACAACTGGAAACGGTGCTCCATCAGTAACAGCTAGTGCTAATTACACCGTTCCAAAAAGCACACCTTTTTCATTAACAGGTTCTGCAACTGATCCAAACGGTGATGCATTAACTTATCAGTGGGAAGAAATGGATGCAGGTGCAGCAGCTGGTAACTGGAATAGCGGGTCTAAACCATTTTTTATGTCTTACGCTCCAGTTACAACTCCAACACGATTATTTCCTAAATTATCTTCAATACTTGCAGCAACTTATACTACTGTAGTTGGAGAATACTTGCCGAGTACAGCACAAACCTTAAAATTCAGGCTTACAGCTCGCGATAATAAAACGGGTGGTGGCGGAGTTTGTTCTGCTACAAGTACTATTACTGTTAGTGGAACTGCAGGTCCTTTTGCTGTTACATCGCAAAGTACTACTGGTATTTCCTATCCAAGTAGTTCTTTACAAACTATTACTTGGAATGTAAATGGAACAAATGCTGCTCCTATAAACTGTGCTAACGTTAATATTTATGTAAGTACAAATGCAGGTGTAACTTACTCATTAGTTTTGGCAAATACACTAAACGATGGAACAGAAATCGTGGCGATGCCAAGCCTAACTTTAACAAGCACAACTTGTCGTGTAAAAGTTGAAAGTGTTGGCAATATCTTTTTCGATTTAAATGATAAAAACTTTACAATTACAGCTACTACAACTGGGTTAAGTCAATATGCTAATTCAACTGGATTATCAATACAATTATATCCAAATCCTTTTTCGAGTTCAGTAAAAATAGATGTAATAGCCGCTCATTATTTAGATGCTGATAACACCGTTATTAACGTATATGATATCTTAGGAAACATAGTTAGAACTGAGGCTATTAAGCTTACAGAAAACTTCTCTAAAGTATATGATTTTTCATCTTTAGCCGATGGCTCATATATTGTAGAAGTAACAGATGGTAAACAAAAATCAGTAGCGAGATTAATTAAAATGTAAATTATAAAAACAAAAGTTTTATTTATATACTCAAATATCAAAAGCGACTTTTCAAATAATTGAAAAGTCGCTTTTTTATTTTATAACAAAATCCTTATAAATTTCAAATGCGACTACTTACAGTTATCTCTATCAAATAAGTAAATACATTTAATTAATTACAAGAAATTGAATTAAAAAAATTCCGTTAATCATTCAAGCCTTTTCCATTAAGAATTTGTTGAATATATTTTTCAATTCTTGCTTCGCGAGTTTTGGATTGCTTAGGCGCAGAAAATAAAGATGATATGCTCTTTGTCGTCCAGGTGTCAATGATTCAAAAGCAGTTTTGAATGAAGGCATTTCATTTAATTTTTTTGAAACTCTTCAGGTAATATGAGTTCTATTGTTTTTATGAAAGAGATCTATTAATTAATTAATGTACCTAGTTTAACTAAGGAACTTGAAATTTTAAGTTTATGACTTTCTATTTCTTTTTTATTAATATCAAACTTCAATTGATCTTCATCTGTTGTTGTAAAACTTAACGCTGCGCCTTTATAAACAGAGTCCTCGCGCTCTCCAACAATCAGCATTGGTTTACTCGCAAATTTTTGATTAATCAATTTAATGGATGAACTTTTAGAGGAAGTAACGTAAAGTAAATTGCAAAAAATAATATCTCCCACTTTATCAAATTGTTTAAAAACAATTTTCCGGCCCTTTAATTTTTTATGACTTGCTAATACTAATAATTCTTCCTTTATTTTTGAATCTCCAAGTAATCCGATCACAAAATCACTAGTATTTTCTTCTTCTGGCCATTCAATATATTTCATAAAATTATAAACGTATAAAGAATAAGCTTTGTAATCTGTGGATTGCGCGTTTGCGTTGTTATTTGTAAAAGCTACAAATAACAACACAAAAAGAAAACTCTTTTTAAATTTTAATATGAAACTAAATTTATGCAATTAGTCTTTGTTTTTAAACTTTAGGTTATAACTTAATCTAAAAATAATTTCACGCGAAGGTCCAGGCAATGGTGCATGACCTCCATCATAAGGTTGAATAAACTTAAGTTTTTGATTTAGCACATCATAAACTCCTAATCCAACGCTTAATCCTTTAATTGGAGTTTCATACCTCATAAAAAAATTAAGTAACAATGTTGGATCAAGTTTTTTTTGTATTGAATTTCCAACAGTATCAATTCCAACCACTGCAAATCGCTCGCCATAAAATGTAGCTGTAGTATTAAATGAAAGAGCCTTAGTTATATTCCAACAAACATTTAAGTTAATTTTGCGATTGGCAAAACCTAATAATGAATAGGAGTTATTTGCTTTATAACTGGCAATTTTTTCTTTATTTGAAACCGTATATAACGAATAATTAAAGTTAATATATCCCCATTTATCTTTATAGCGATATTCTATTTCAAAACCTTGCGAACCTGCATGGCCATTATTTGTGTAATAATCCGTATTTGAACTATCTTGCGAAACATAGTAAATAATAGGTTCATGTGAAGTAATATCATAAACATTTGCTGTAAGAATCGATTTTCGAGTAATTTGATACCCTAGTTCAGCTTCAATTACAGTAGTTAGTTCAGGGTTTATACCAGCAGAATCAGCTGAATTAATATTATCGATTGATGGCGATCTGAAAGCTTGACTGTATAAAGCTTTAAAATGAAATTTATTGTATTTTTTTGTTAATCCAACTCTTGGAACAAAAGCACTTTTAAATTCACTGTGCTTATCAAATCGAGCACCGATAATAAAATTAACGACACTAGTTTTTATTAAACCCTGCGCAAAAAATGAATAATTAAAATAGTGAACTTCTTTTTTTCCATTGGAGAAAAAACTACTATCGGTATTGTCAGTTGCTTTATCCTGATAACTTTCTGCACCAAAAATTAAATTCAAAAATCTTTTAGCATCATAGGAAGCAGTTATATTTTCGGATAATCTAATACCTCTTTTGTCATAAGGTTTCGAATAATCATAGCTTGTTGTTTTCCAAGGCGTCTGATTTTTAAAATTAATTCGTGGAGTAATTGTAAATTTATCATTTAATTTGAGTACATATTTTAATTCAGAAAACATTGAATTAAAGCTTTCGTTTACAGTTCCAGTTTTAACTACACTGCCGTAACCATCTCGCTGTGTGGTTTGATAAAAATCGCCAATGGCTCTAAAGCTTAACCCTTTGTATTTTAATGCTAAATTAACATAGTTAGGATTTATACTTGAATTGCCTTTCATGGAATAACTTGAATCTTTATAGTCGGTATATATTTGATCGCTTCTTTGACCTTGTCCAATTAAACCGGAAATACTAAATGAAAAATCCTTAATTTTTTTACCAATAGACAAATTTAAATTTCTTCGTCCATAATCTTTTTCCATTTGGCCATAGGTTCCAGAAACACAAACGCCATTAATATCTTCTGCTTGGTTAGTAACTATATTTATAACTCCATATTCTGCTGAGCCTCCATAAATAGCAGAACCAGGACCTCGAATTACTTCAATTTTTTTTATTTGTTCAATAGGGTAATGATTTCCAAACATGTTTCCTGCAGATATAATTTCATTCATCTCTTGCCCATCTAATAAAACCAAAACCTTTCCTTCATTTGCCCAATTACCTCTCATGCCAATTCCAACAACACCTTCAATATCCACGCCAAAATCTATACCTGGCACCAAACGCAATACATCAATCAAATCGCGCGCGCCTGATTTTTTTATTTCCTCTTCTGTAATTAAGGAAATAACGCTTGGGGATTCGCGTAAATTAATAGGTTTTTTAGATGCTACTGCAATTAAGGAATTAATAATCTTCTCTAATTCGGATGGAAGCCCATGCGACTTTAAATTCATTAATTGATCCAAAGACATATCATAATAATCTAAGGAGTCCTTTTTAACTAAAGCTGAATCTTGTTGAGCAAAATTATTATTTGAAAAAATAAAGCATGCAAATAAAATACAGAAAAAATTGTTCTTCATAAGAGCAAATGTAGAAAAATATAAATTAGATTTACAACTTAAAACAATATATTTGTAGGTATAGGTTAGTTTAGCATTTTAAGCTGAACTTTTTTTTAAAATATTTTTTTGTAAGTAATGAATTTTAGATCACGTAATATTTTTAGTGCTTTTCCTAGAATTACAATATTATTTGCGCTAATTATTATTGCAGCTATTTCCAATACTTTTTACACATCCTTTTTAATTAAAAAACAAAAATCAAATAATGATAAAATTAATAATGTTATTAATCCATTTATTTCTGATTTAGATGATTTAAAGGACTTGTTAGTTGAGTCAAAGATGTATTCAACAAACTGGGTTCATTTACCAAATGAAATTGATGATAAAAAAGAGTTGATAAACATACATAATAAGCGATACATTGCTCTTAGAAAAAAAATTGAAAATTATGCTTTAAATAATAAAGGTCAGGAAATTATAAATCATTTTAATGCACAAAAGCTTATCGTATTGTTTTACGAATTTGATGATTTATTTAATTCTCAAATAAAAATCACAAAGCTCTTGGTTACTTTTGATGATTACGAAAATCCTAAATCGCGATTTGAAGCAGAAGAAATTATTGATGAAGAAGTTATTCCTAAAGTAAAAGCTTTGGCTGGAAAATTAAGTTTGATTAGTTCCGATAATAAAAAAATAACCAATCTACTAATCGAGGAAATACAAAAAGATGCAGAAACTATTTCGTTGGCAATTATGATTTCATCTATAGTAAAATTGCTGTTTATAATACTTGCCATTTATTTTATTTATTACAGTATTACAAAAACTGTTATAGAGATGAATACCATTATTCACAAATTATCTCAAGGGCAATTACCAACAGAAGTTTTACAGCCCACGGATAATATTATTGGAGATATGGCCGCATCGGTTAATATACTTGTAGTGAACTTTACAAAAACTTCGGAATTTGCAAATAAAATTGAAGAAGGTAATTTTTCTTCTCAATTTAATAAGCTAAGCGAAAATGATTTGTTAGGCGAAGCGCTTATAAGAATGCGAAATAGCTTGTTTAATTATTCAACAGATCTTAATAATAAAGTAACTGAACGTACAAATGAAGTTATTGAAAAACAAAATAAAATTGAAGAACAAAAATTATTTTATGAATCCATTTTTTCGAACATACCAATAGAAATTGCAATTTACGATATCGATTTTAATTTTTTATTCATAAATGCAGTTGCTATTAAGGATGATGAACTTAGAATGCAAATGATTGGAAAAAACTATTTTGATTATTGTAAAATAAAAAAATACGACATTGATGTTGCAGTTAAACGATATAATATTTTTAAATCAGTATTAGAAACAGGAAATGCAGTAGATTTTGAAGATTCTCATATAAATGCGAAGGGTAAAGAAATCTATCACCTTAGAAAGTTATATCCTGTTTTTGATAATGATAGATTTAGATATATGATTGGTTATGGTATTGATATTACTGACAAGAAGGAACAAGAAATACATATTAATGAATCATTACTCGAAAAAGAGGCATTATTAGGTGAAATTCATCACCGTGTAAAAAATAATTTAGCGTTAGTAACTGGACTGATAGAGATGCAGCGTGCTAAAACAGAAAATGAATTAGTGCGAAATCAATTCGCGGAAATTCGGCAAAGAATTTATTCCATGTCTTTAATTCATGAAAAACTGTATAAATCAAATAACTTTGATAAAATAGATTTAAAAGATTACATAAAAGACCTTGTTGAATTTTTAAAAATCTTTTTCGATAAAACAAATAACATTAAACTTCATTTTGAATTAGAATCTGTTTTTGTTTCTGCTAAAATAGCAGTGCCAATTGCGCTAATTGTAAACGAGTTGATTACCAATAGTTTTAAACATGGATTATTAGACAAAAAAACTGGTAGTATTTATGTGAAACTAATAAGAATAGAACACGAAATTAATTTATGTATTTCCGACACTGGCCCTGGTATATCAGCCAACTTTGATATTAAAGAGGCTGAAACTTTAGGATTTAAATTATTAAATATATTTACAAAGCAGCTTAAAGGAAGTTTTGAATATTATAATAATCCAGGATTAAATGTTTGTGTAAAATTTAAAGCAGATATAGAAAAAGAAAGCAGAACTTTAGTTTAATTTTATACCGCGCAGCAGAAATATCTTTCGAAATTATTTTTTAATAGGCGCACCATCAACAGAAGTCACTTTTTCTTTAGCAGACTACTTCCAAAAGCAAATTTTTAAAAATACCTTATTTCCTGATGGTTTGGTATATGATTCAAAAAAAGAACAATTATCGAACCTCAAAAAGTAAATTCAATAATCGGCTACATGGCTCAATTATCAATGGATTTGAGTAAAAACAAAAGCCGAACTTTAAAGATTTCTCTAAAAAGTTCGGCTTAGTACCCTGCGGGTTGGATTTATCGAACTTTATAGATGACTTTCAAGCACTTAGAATCCTTCTTAACTCACGCGATTGGAAGTTGATTCTTTAATTTCGACAGTATAAATTTGGGCAAAGACTTTTTCAGCATTTTTTGCATGCTTATGAAATTACGTAGAATTCTATGCGGAAATTAAGACAGTGCTCAAGTTTCTTTTTTGTCTTCATTCCTTCCTTACTAATTATTATTTTCCAATTTTACTTCAGTATTAAATCAGTCTTTTTTATTAATATTGGACGTGCGAAAAATTGCCGTATATATTACATTGGTATTGTACTTAGCTATTCAGCTAAGACCAGTTACAGCAATTGTTGGTGACTTATTAGCGCATACATTTTGGTACGCCCATCACTTAGCAACTGAGCATCATGAACATGGTCACGAACACTTACACGACGAACTTGCAGAAATTGATGATGATCACGACCATCATCATGAACAGCAAGCTCCTTCATCGATTAAGATTTATGAAGAAAATTTACTGCATCTGATTCAAGTTTTTGATTTCAGATTCCTTACAACAATAACTTATAATGAATATCCAAGATTTGTTATAAATCAATGGGATTCTATAAGCCTTCCTACAAATAGCCCTCCTCCAAAATCCTAATCAACTTTTATCAGAAATTTTATAGGTTCCAAATTGTATAGAGTAATTTCTTTCGATTTGGATTATTTCAATACCCTTTTTGGGAGAATCTTTTCCATTCCGTGAATTGAAGAGATTTCTGTATCCTAAAAGTGTGTTGCATTTTTATGTGTTTTCTGATAAAATCAGATTATTAATAAACGGTTTTTATATACGAACCGAAGTTTAATTTTTTTCTTAAAATTCAAATAATAGTATGATAAATAAATGGTTTTTATTTATCCTAGTAACTATTGTTTTTTCATTCAGCAACTTGATTGCCCAAAACGTTGCAATTAGAGGAACTGTAAAAGACAAAGTAACTGGGGTAGATTTGGCGGATGTTTTTGTTAGTATTGATAAAACAAACAGTCATTCGCATACAGATAATAAAGGGAATTTCTTTTTTGTCAATATTCCCGTAGGTCAATATGACCTTGAGTTTGAGAAAACAGGTTACGAAAAGCAGTTTTTAAAACTTGATGTATCTTCAAACGATACAATTAGTTTAAATATTTTACTCGTTTCAAAATCTGTTAACCTCTCCGAAGTTTCGATAGCCGCAGACAAACCTGTATCCGCCGCCTCTTCTTCTTATATAAGTCAATCGAGTTTCGCAAATCGTCCAAAAAATTCGGCGCAAGATTTATTAAGGTTAGTGCCCGGACTTTTTATTGCTCAGCACGCAGGAGGTGGTAAAGCTGAACAAATTTTTATCAGGGGGTTTGACTGCGACCACGGAACAGACATCGCAACCTTTGTAGATGGTATTCCAGTTAATATGCCAAGTCATGGTCATGGTCAGGGGTATGCCGACCTTCATTTTCTTATACCTGAAGTAGTAGAAGGAATGAGTGTTTTTAAAGGTACTTCTTCGCCTTTATATGGTGACTTTGCTACTGGGGCAGCTGTTGGGTTTAAAACTTACGACTCCTTACCTAATAACTTAATTCAGTTAGAAACAGGCTCCGTTCCTTCAACAAATGCTATAACAAGTACAAGGGGATTAGCACTTTTGCAAGTTCCTATTAAGAGCAATAATGTATCTTCTTATTTTGCAGCAGACGTTATTAATAACAGTGGTTATTTTAAAATTAATCAAGATTTTAAACGAACTAATATCTTCTCTAAAACAACTATTACTCTGAATGATTATAGTAAGATTCAATTTTCTGTTTCAGGTTTTGGTTCATCTTGGAATGCGTCAGGTCAAATTCCTGAACGTGCTGTTGCTGCTGGCTTAATATCTCGTTTTGGAAGTATTGACCCAAATGAAGGAGGAACGACTTCAAGAAATAATTATAACCTAACGTACAATACAAAACTTGGTTCTGGTGAATTTGAAACACAAGCCTATATGAGTAATTATCGTTTTAAGTTATTTTCTGATTTTACATTTTTTCTCAATGATTCTATAAATGGAGATATGATTGAGCAAGACGACAATAGAACTGTTCGTGGGCTAAATACAAAATACTCTATTGGACATAAATTGTTTAATATGTATAATAAATTTACCATTGCAGCAACATTCCGTTCAGATGAAATCGAAAATCAATTATGGCACGCTCCACACAGAGAAAGAATGCATGCTAATGCTCATTCGTTAATTCATCAGCGTTCTAATGCCGTTTTCGTAAATGAAGTATTCCGTTTTAATAGTCATTTTAGAGCTGAGATAGGTGCACGTTATGACTATTTTGTGTTTGATGTCGAAGATTTACTTCCAACAGATTCAACGCATAAAAATTATTCAGGCTTTAACTATCAATCAGCGATCAGTCCAAAAGTGAATTTAATTTATTCTGTTAATGATAAACTACAATTCTTCTTTAATACTGGAAGTGGTTACCATTCGAATGATGCACGTTCATCTGTTCAAGATAAAAACCAACATCACTTGCCAATTGCTGTAAGTTCGGAAATTGGAACATTGTTTCATATTAAGCAAACAGTTATTTCAGCAGCCATTTGGGGCATGGATTTAAGCAACGAATTAGTGTACGTTGGTGATGATGGGACTACTGAAAATAAAGGTGCAAGTAGAAGATATGGTGTTGATTTAAGTGGTAGAGCCCAATTATTATCTTGGTTATTTTTAGATTTGGATTTTAATATGTCGCAAGGACGATTAATTGATACACTTTTTGGAATGCAAAAAACAACTGATTATTATATCCCATTAGCACCGACTTTAACTTCTGTTGGAGGATTAACTGCTAAGTTTAAAAAAGGTTTAGAGTTTGGCTTACGATACAGATATATGAAAGATAGACCTGCTAATGAATCCAACACAATTGTTGCTCATGGTTATAACGTAGTTGATTTTACAGCAAATTATAAAACCAAGCATTACAAAGTTGGATTAGTAATCGAAAATCTATTAAATGTAAAATGGAACGAAGCTCAATTTGATACTGAAACCAGATTAAGAAATGAAACTAAATCTGTTGATGAACTTCACTATACTCCCGGAACGCCATTTTATGCAAAGCTAGTTATAGGTTATATATTTTAATTAAACATAGGATTAATAAATTACAATTTATTAATCCTATGTTTTTTGTTAGAATATTTCAATAAATCAAAGAACCACCAAAAGTGAAGGATTACTTAGCTTCTTTTACTGAAAGCAATTTTAATCTCTCCTTGTCCTGAATTGTTTTTTGATAGTGTTCGTAAAACAAAATTGATAAAGTTTCAAGACTAGCTATTACTTCTTCAGCCATCTCGTCGGTATAATTTTCCAATCCAGGATATGATTTTAATTCTTCAATATTTAAACGTTTTTTAGGTTTTGAGTTCATGATTTTTAGTTAGGTTTTGGGTGAACCGGACTCTAACTCGCAATTGCTTCATTATCAATGCAAATAGAAATTCGGATTATTTAACTACTAAAATATCGAAATGATTTTTTATTTGAAACACCTTGATTCTGCTGACGTTTAGAAACAAAAAAGCAGACTATTAAAAAATAGTCTGCTTCAGTACCCAGCGCCGGACTCGAACCGGCACGGTTTCCCACAGGTGTTTGAGACCAGCGCGTCTACCATTCCGCCAGCTGGGCATTTAGTTTTTTTAATTGCTTAACTCTGCAATACCAGCGCGTCTACCTCCCGATAGCTATCGGGACCGCCAGCTGGGCATTTAGTTTTTTTAATTGCTTAACTCTGCAATACCAGCGCGTCTACCTCCCGATAGCTATCGGGACCGCCAGCTGGGCATTTAGTTT
>CAILKE010000074.1 GCA_903834765.1 uncultured Bacteroidota bacterium | reverse complement strand
GAAAAGGAATTCACAGAGAAGAATTTTTTATAGCGCCACACAATTAGTTTCGCAAATAAACTCTGTAAACTCAGGGCACTCTGTATCTCTGTGTTGGAAAACTCAAGGCTGTAAAGAATTATTTAACACGGAGTTGATGAGAAAAGGAATTCACAGAGAAGAATTTTTTATAGCGCCACACAATTAGTTTCGCAAATAAACTCTGTAAACTCAGGGCACTCTGTATCTCTGTGTTGGAAAACTCAAGGCTGTAAAGAATTTTTAACACGGAGTTGATGAGAAAAGGAATTCACAGAGAAGGTTTTTTGTAACACCGCATCGCTATTTAGTAAATTAGCTCTGAGAACTCTAGTTACTCCGGCTCTCTGTGTTAAAGAATAAAACTACTTACCAACCAGTAATTTCCCAAGTGCCTTGGCAACGCATCACTTGTTCGATGATGTCTCGAGCGCAAGTTTCTCCGCCATTTCTGTTGGAGATATATATACTGATTTGTTTAATTTCGTGAGCTGCATTATTTGGACAAGCTGCGATTCCTACACGTTTCATAACTTCATAATCAGGTAAATCATCGCCCATATATACAATCTCTTCTTCGTTCAATTGATTCTCGTAGATATAATCTTTATAACATTGTAATTTATCACTCTGAGCTAAAAAGATGTCATCAATCCCTAAGCTCATTAGTGCTTGTTTAACAGCTTGACTGTTACCACCAGTAATAATAGCGATGCGATAACCTTTTTTAATAGCTAATTGTAAGGCATAACCATCTTTAGAATTTAAATTACGAACGAGTTCGCCATTCTCCATCACTAACACAGAACCATTTGTTAGCACGCCGTCTACATCAAATAAAAATGTTTTAATATGATTTAATTTTTCTTTAAAATTTTGCATGTTAGTTTGTTTGATGTGAAACGATTAACTCCGATAATAGTTTGTATACAGCAGTTAATTGTTTATCCGATTTTAATAATTCTAAATGTTTTTTCATAACTACCTTATCATGTCGCATGGCTGGCCCTGTTTGTGATTGTTTTGGCGACAAGTGTTTTAATTTACCAAAAGCTTGCGACATCAATGGCAATAATAACTGTGTGTCTTTTTTCGATAAGTTTTTTTCAATGATTCTAAAAGCACTATCGTATAAGGCATTTGTAAAGTTAGAAGCAAACACTGCTGCTAAATGAAATTGCAAACGTTTTTCAGAGTTAGTATTTTTCACAGTATCTGAAACATTTGATGCTATTGATTTTAATAGACTTAGTGATTTTTTTGAATTGGCTTCAATTAATATAGGCGTGTGTTTCCAATCGATGGTATCTGCATACGAAAAGGATTGCAGCGGGTAATATACACCAATATGAGGAGATGCTTGTTTTAACACGTTTAGTTCTATACTGCCGGAAGTATGCACAACCAAGCCTTTCAACTTTAATGGAATTAATTGTTTAACAACCTCTGGTATAGCATCGTCTTTCACACAAATGAAATAGATGTCGGCCTTTGTATTTATTTTAGCATAATCTGCAACAAATGCGCAATGATTGGTGCTAGCTAAGGTTTTTGCTTTAGCAGTTTTCCGGTGATTAAAAATTTGTAGGATGTTTAATGTTTTGTTAGGCTCAAATGAATGTGTCACGTGATGGGCTATATTGCCTGCGCCAATCATAACTATGTTTAAGGGAGTGTTCAAACAAACAAAACGTTTACTGTAAAAATAAAAAGTACCCAGGAGGAGACTCGAACTCCCACGTCTTGCGACATACGCACCTCAAGCGCACTTGTATACCATTCCAACACCTGGGCAAACAATAGTGTAAAAATGCTAATTTTTTTTTAGATTAGAGCTCATAAATTGAAATCAATTTTAACATATTTAAAAGAAAACGGTTTGCTGTTACTTATTATAGGAGTAGGTATTGCCTTTCGTTTTATTCCTATTCAAGCGTATCAATTTAGTCATGATGAATTGAGTGGGCTAAGTCGTACTATTTATGAATCCTTTGGCGATGAACTCAAATTTGGTGTGGAGCAAGATACACATCCCGCTTTAGTCCAATTGTTTTTATGGCTTTGGGTAAAATTAGTTGGCTATAATGAAATTGCTATTAAAGTACCCTTTTTAATCTGTGGTGTATTATCTGTTTGGTATATATATCGCTTAGGTAAAGAATTTTTTAATGAACATGTAGGCTTGGTTTCTGCCACTGTTCTGTCTTTTTCATTTATCTTTTTAGTGTATAGTTCCTATGCGCGTATGTATATTACGGGCGTTTTGTTTTCTATTTTATTTTTGTATAGTGTCTTTCATATTTTATTTACAGAGCAAATGCACAAAAAACATTATATCTGGTTTGTTGTGTTTGGTTTATTATGTTCCTATAATCATCATTTGAGTTGTTTCTTTGCGTTTACAGTGGTGACGCTATCTTTATGTTACATCAAAAAAGAGCGGTTTTTATCTTATAGTGTAGTTTGTATTGTTACCGTTCTATTATATCTACCACACTTATCTATTACCTTATCTCAATTTTCGGTAGGTGGCATAGGAACTTCTGTAGGTGGTTGGTTACCGCCACCTCGCAGTAATGAAATTTATTTCTTTATCAAAACGCTTTTGGGATGCGGTATTTCAGGCATTATTAATATGGTATTGTTTTTAATTATTATTATCGCTTCTGTTTTTAAATTAACACCTATTACAAAAAAGCAATTATTTTTAGGTTGGATCTTTGTATTAAACTATACGGTTATTCATTTATACTCAGTGTATAAAAACCCCATTCTTCAAAATTCCTGTTTATTGTTTTCGGGCATTTGTTTTATTTTATTTATTAGCTCTTTCGTTTCTTTTTTATCTAAAAAACAAGTGGCGTTGTTTTGCTTGTTATTAATGGGATTGATGAGTTTTCAAACACTTCATAAAAAACATTATTTTACGAAAGTTCATATACATGATTTCGAGTCACAATGTAAAACGACCCTTGATATGCAAAAACAAGTTGGCAAAAACAAAGTTGCTTCGTTGTATGTTGCCGAACCATTTTTTGTTTATCTATATGAAAAAAAATACCGCACGCGAATTGATTATATCACTAAATCAGATACGTTGATTAATAACAACTATAAATTGAAACAGTATTTAAAAAAATTAAAACAACCATATCTTGTTGTTGGCGCTGTTAATCCGGAGCAGATGCTGTTGATTAAAGAACAATACCCTTACATTGTGTCTCATCAAGAAGATTATTTTAGAAACACTTCTGTGTTTTCTAAATTGAAAACTTATAATGTGGATGTTTCTGTTATTAATACACTTTCTATATTTAATAGTGATATTGAAATTTACGTGAACGATAAAAAGGCATTTACGCATTTTGGAGACAGTTTAGATATTTCATTTAATAAAAGAGACAATGCTTATCCGTTTAATGTTACTTTACCGTTACAAAAATCTAATTTGAAACATGGCCAATACATGGTTGCTGATTTGGCATTAGTTGTTGATTCTATGCGTGATTTAGCAAAGGATCAACTTTGCTTAACCATAGGCAACGGGAAAGATAAAGCCGCATTTTATAAAGCAACTCTATTGCGAGATTTTTACGATTCTACTCAAAAAGTTCAACATGTTTATTTAGAATTTTTTGTGGGGTCAGAATTTGAAAAATGGAAAAAACAACATTTAGGATTGTCTGCCTTTATTCAAAAAGAAAAGACATCGCATTATCGAATGGTAGGCTTTCATTTCAAACAAATGGATTATAACCCTTCTAGATGGGCTATTTTTGAATGATGTAAATACGGGGGATGATGCAATTTTAAACGATCACTAGCCTATGCACTAAGGATGATTTATAATTTCAACATTAAAATAAAATAAGGTGTAGTTTTCCCTTGCTACGGTAGCATTTAGATCAAAAAGAAATTAACGTTTTATTACAAAAAATTATTAGTTAGTGGCTGAATTTCTTTTAGCGATAAACCAATGGTTCAATAAATTTTCGCGATTATAACGCATGGACTTATTTGTCTCAAAATCTATGACACTACAATTTGCTTCTTGTAAAATAGCTTGTCCTGCAGCAATGTCCCATTCCATAGTTGGTCCGTAACGAGGGTATTCATCGGCCACACCTTCAGCCACTAAGCATAGTTTAATACTGCTTCCCGTATTAACAATTTCAACATTGCCATGTTTTAATTTTAATTGTTCGATGTGTTGATGTGTTTCTGTGCTCATGTGCGAACGACTCGCAACTACTATATAATTTTTCCTGTTTGTAACAAGGGGAAGTTTTTTAGCAAATGATATCAACTGATCTAAAGAGCATGATTCGATGATAGGGATAAGCGCGGCAAAATCTAATCTATCAATTTTAAAGGCTCCTAATCCTTTTTGGGCAAAATATAAATCTTGTAATACTGGCGAGTATATCACGCCAAGTGTTGGCGCGTTATCTTCTACAAGCGCTATGTTTACAGTGAATTCACCATTGCGCTTCACAAATTCTTTAGTTCCGTCCAATGGATCTACAATCCATAATTGTTTCCAATGCTTCCTCACTTCAAATAATTCATGTATGCCTTCCTCACTCAATACAGGTATTCCAAAACATTTGAGTTGATCAATGATTTTATCACTGGCTCGTTTATCAGCTAACGTAAGTGGCGATTTATCTTCCTTATATTCTACATTAAAGGCTGTGTCGTAAACATCTAAAATTTCTTTGCCTGCTAAAACGGCTGCTATAATGGTTTGAAGAAGCATATGATATATTGTGAATAAATTTTGTATGAATAACTAAAACAATAAAGTTACAGAAAAACATACGTAATTAGATATTATGCTTAGATAAATTGTTGTTTTATATAAACGTATACTTTTTTATCTTAACTTAGTTGAACAACATTAGGACACCTCTTATTAAATGTCTTTTTGTCGTTGAACTTCATTTTTAAAATGCTCATTTACCCATGTAAACTGCGCTTTTAAAAATTTGTTCGCCTAAAAAATTCTATTTAATAAGAGGTGTTCATTTAATTAAATCATCATGAAAAAAATTATCATTACCGTTTCTATATTCGCTAACATGGGCTTTGCTCAAACACACTCGAACAAAGAGGCTTATATTATATATGACAGTAAAGGAAAAAAGACAGATTATAATCAACTATTAGTGGAAGCTAAAAAAGCGGATATTGTTTTGTTTGGCGAGTTGCATGACAATCCTCTTTGTCATTGGTTACAAAAAGAATTGACACAAGATGTGTTTGCAGATAAAAAAGAAAAATTAACCTTAGGAGCCGAGATGTTTGAAGCTGATGATCAAATTGCACTTAACGAATACCTTGCAGGAAAGTTCAGCGAGAAAACATTGAAAGATGAAGTTAAGCTTTGGACTAATTTCGGAACTGATTACAAACCTCTTTTAGATTTTGCTAAAACGAATAAACTTAAATTTGTGGCGGCTAACATTCCGCGTCGTTATGCTAATTTAGTTTACTCTAGAGGTGTAGTTGCTTTAGATAGCATAGATGTAGAAGCTAAAAAATGGATAGCGCCTTTGCCGTATAAATATGATGGTACTTTAAAATGTTATAAGGATATATTTGAAAATGCAGGAGGCCATGGTGGTGAAAATCTTCCAAAGTCACAAGCGATAAAGGATGCAACAATGGCTTATTTTATTT
Source organism: uncultured Bacteroidota bacterium (assembly GCA_903834765.1). Classification (GTDB taxonomy): domain Bacteria; phylum Bacteroidota; class Bacteroidia; order B-17B0; family Aurantibacillaceae; genus UBA4416. The sequence continues at coordinate 46,960 of CAILKE010000074.1, read as the reverse complement.
TAAAAAATTGGTCAAAAGGACAAACCTTTATACATTATAACGGAGCGTATCACAGCAACAATCATCAAGGCATTGAATGGTATTTGAAACAACAAAATCCGGATTTAAAAATCTTAGTGATTTCTTCTACCGAACAAAACGATATTAATCAATTAGAGGCTGAATCAAATGACTCGGGTGATTTTATTATTTGTACGCCATCATCGATGACAAAAACGTATAAGTAGTTCAACTTAATAGCTGATAAACTAACAAAGAAGATAAATACGCTAAACCGCTCATAAAGGCTAATTGTATAGCTGGCCATTTCCAGTGCTTTGTTTCGCGATACGTTGTAGCCAGCGTACTCATACATTGCATAGCAAAAACATAAAATACTAATAGCGACCAGCAAACAGCACTGTTATATATTGGCAAATTAGTTTGATAATTTTTTTGTGAAATTAATTTTTCTCTCAACGTTTCTGTGTTGTCTGTATCTCCGCTACTATAAATAGTTGCCATTGTTCCTACAAATACTTCGCGAGCTGCAAAGGAGGTAATTAAGGATATGCCAATCTTCCAATCGAAGCCAAGAGGTTTAATGAAAGGCTCCATTTTTTTTCCTAAAATTCCAGCGTAAGATGCTTCCAGTTTTTGTGAGTTTATTTCACCTTGACTTATGTGCGCATTCTGAATAGCGTTTTGTTCTATTTTATCAAAAGCACTATTAGGCGCATGACTAGTCAAAAACCATAGAACAATTGATATGGCTAAAATAATTTTACCTGCATCAAATAAAAAGACTTTCACTTTATTTAAAACGACAATCCCAACCGTTTGCCATTGCGGTTTACGGTAAACAGGTAATTCCATGATGAAATAACTTTGCTCTGTTGTTTTTAGAGTATACTTTAAAACCATGGCTGCTGCTAAGGCTGCTGCGAATCCTAATAAATACAAACCCATTAATACTAATCCCTGATAATTAAAAATCCCAATGGAAGCCCTTCCCGCAAACATAATACCAATCAATAAAGTATAAACTGGTAAACGCGCAGAACAACTAATTAATGGAGTTACTAAAATGGTAATGATCCTATCTTTCCAATTACTAATTGTACGAGCACTCATAATGGATGGAACAGCGCAGGCTACAGAGCTTATCATGGGAATAACCGATTTTCCGTTCAAGCCAAACCGACGCATTACTTTATCTAAAATAAAACTTGCCCTTGCCATATAGCCTGTATCTTCGAGAATAGCAATAAAGAAAAATAAGAGCGCAATTTGAGGTACAAAAACAATGATGCCGCTGAGGCCTGCTAACACACCATTTACAAACAAATCATTTAATTGACCTTTTGGTAAGGAGGTTGCCGTTAAATTCATGAGGTAGGCGAAACTCTCTTCAATCCAGGTCATAGGGTATTCCGCTATGAAAAAGATAAATTGAAAAATAATTAAAAGAATGATAAAGAAAAAAGCAAATCCAAAAATTTTATGTGTAAAAAAAGAATCCAGTTTTTGTGTGGTGCTTTTTAGTAATTGTTCGGGTTGCTTAACACACTTGGCGATGATGTAATTAAGCTTAGAAAAACGGTAAATATTATCTTCCAGTTCAAATTCTTTTAATGACACTTTTTGTTTTGCATGTGTATCAAACTGAGATTGAATTAAGCTTTCGTATGAATTAAATTGTGGAAGTATTTTGTTGACAGATTGAAAATTATATAATACCGTATCTGAAATGCGTGCTTTCGTAATTGCTAATTTCAATTCGAGAATTCCTTCTTTGTTTCTTGAATTGACAGGCACTACAGGAATTCCTAATAATTTTTCAAGCTCTTCAGTATAAATGGTAATATTGTTTTTACGAGCTTCATCAATTATATTTAAAACCAATACTGTTGGTTTTTTCAAATCAATGATTTGCGTTGCGAGTAGGAGATGACGTTTAAGATTAGTTGCATCTGCAACGATCACAATTACGTCTATTTTGTCATGTAGTTTACTCACGACAGCTTTACAAGTTACTTCCTCATCCATTGATTTTGGAAATAAACTATAAGTGCCTGGTAAATCTGTTACTATATATTTTGTTTGATCGAACGTATAATTACCTATACTTTTATCAACCGTTACACCTGGGTAGTTTCCTGTTTTTTGGCTTAGTCCCGTTAACGAATTAAACAGAGTAGATTTCCCACTATTTGGATTTCCTAATAAGGCAATAGATATGTCAGTGTTTTTAGACATCGCAATTGGCTACATTATTTTCAGGATTTATTTTTACTACAACAGTAGAAGCTTCATGTTTTCGCATACTCAACAAATAGCCAGCAACCTCAATAGCAATGGGATCTCCAAAGGGAGCGATGTTTGCTAATTTCACCTTTTCGCCAGGTATACAGCCCATTTCAATAAATTTACGCGACAAAAATTCATCGGTAAATTCAATAATTGTGGCTTTTTGCCCAAGCTTTAAGTTGTTAAGGGTTGTCATAAATAAGCTACTAAATATAGTATTTATTTAAAATTTGTCGTATACCCTAAATATGGTATAATAGATTTAAGTAATAGTAGATATACCTTTAGTTTAGGGGCAAAATCAATATCCTAAAACTCACAATTATTAGGCGTTCTTGGGAAAGGAATCACATCGCGGATATTGGTCATACCCGTTACAAATAATACCAATCGCTCAAAACCTAAGCCAAATCCAGCATGTGGACAAGCGCCAAAACGACGTGTATCTAAATACCAACTCATTTCTTCCGTTGGAATATGCATATCGTTCATACGTGTTTCTAATTTCTCTAAACGTTCTTCACGTTGAGAGCCACCAATGATTTCGCCAATGCCAGGAAATAAAATATCCATAGCGGCAACCGTTTTGCCATCGTCATTTTGACGCATATAAAATGATTTGATGTCTTTAGGATAATCTGTTAAGATAACTGGTTTTTTAAAATGCTTTTCAACTAGGTAACGCTCGTGTTCGCTTTGAAGATCAGCTCCCCAGCCATCAATGATGTATTGGAATTTCTTTTTCTTATTGTGATTAGATTCACGTAAAATATCAATGGCTTCGGTGTAAGTAATTTTAGCAAACTCATTACTTAAACAGAAATTTAATTTTTCTAATAAATTTAATTCGCTACGTTCTGTTTGAGGTTTTTGTTTTTCCTCATCTAGCAAGCGTTGAGAAAGAAATTCGATGTCTTCTTTGTTTTTTTCTAAAGCATAGTTAATCACATACTTCAACATTTCTTCTGCTAAAGCCATGTTATCTGCCAAATCATAGAAAGCCATTTCAGGTTCGATCATCCAAAATTCGGCTAAGTGACGAGCTGTATTAGAATTTTCTGCTCTAAACGTTGGACCAAAAGTATACACATCGCTAAATGCCATTGCCCCTAACTCTCCTTCTAACTGCCCAGATACAGTTAAATTTGTAGCCTTACCAAAAAAATCTTGTTTGTAATCAACATCTCCTGCTTCAGTCAATGGTGGATTTTTAATATCAAAATTTGTTACATGAAACATTTCTCCTGCGCCTTCTGCATCACTAGCAGTAATGATAGGTGTGTGCAAATACACGAATCCTTTTTGATTGAAAAAAGAATGGATAGCATAAGCCAAGGTATGACGAACTCTGAATATTGCTCCAAAGGTATTAGTACGAAAACGCAAATGAGCGATCTCTCTTAAATATTCTAATGAGTGGGCTTTTGGTTGTAATGGATAAGAATTTGGTTTAGTCACATCAGCTTCAGAATCGCCGTAGATAATAATATCACTAACGATAATTTCTACACTTTGTCCTTTACCTTGCGAAGCCACTAATTTGCCGGTAACACCAACACATGCGCCAGGCGTAATGCGTTTTAAAATACTTTCGTTAGTTGTTTCAAAATTGACAACCGCTTGTATATTATTAATAGATGAACCATCATTAATGGCTATAAATGAATTGTTACGAAAGGTACGTACCCAACCTTTTACATTTATTGTTTGATCAATTAATTCTCCTTTTAATACTTCTTTAATTTTAACGCGTGCCATAGTTGATTTATTTTTTGAAGATGTGAAGATATAAAAAAGTTAATAGAATTTGAGATTAGATTTTTCTTTAAATTCTAAGATTCATATACCTAAAAACGGAGTTTACTTGCCCATTAATCGAGCGACATACTTGCCAACAATATCAAATTCTAAGTTAACTTTATCATTCACACCTAGTGTTTTAAACACTGTGTTATCGAATGTATAAGGAATAATACAAACAGAAAATTCGTTTTTGTGCGAATTAACAACTGTTAAGCTTGTTCCATTAATAGTGATGCTGCCTTTTTCAACAGTCACATTTTTAGATTGTGTGTTGTATGAAATAGTGTAAGTCCAACTGCCATTATTATCCGTTATTGAAACAACAGTTCCAACTTCATCCACATGACCCTGCACAATATGGCCGTCAAATCTACCATTAGCAGCCATACAACGTTCTAAGTTGACAAAATCTCCAACATTCAAAAAACCTAAATTTGTTTTTTGTAAGGTTTCATCAATTGCTGTCACGGTGTATTCGTTACCGTTAATAGCAACCACAGTTAAGCATACGCCATTATGCGCCACACTTTGATCAATTTTAAGTTCGTGAGTAATACTGCTGTTGAAAGTGAAATGCACATTTGTGTTTTCTTTTTCAATGCGTTTAAGCGTTGCTAGGGTTTCTATTATTCCTGTAAACATGGCGTAAATATAATTATTGTTTGACAAACTTACTTTTTGGGACAATGGTGCATGTAAATCTTGACACACATGTTAGTTCGTTTGCCTCATTATAAATTTTAATATCCCACACATGATTTTTACCACTAATATTTAAAGGAGTGCAAATCCCCTTAACTGAACCTTCAAATACGGCTTTAATATGATTTGCGTTAATTTCTACACCTACCCCAATAAACAAATCACTATTTACGACTAGCAAAGATGCCACACTACCAAGAGTTTCAGCTAATGCCACATTTGCACCGCCATGCAGTAATCCGAAGGGTTGTTTGGTTCTTTCATCAACAGGCATTGTTGCTGTTAATGAGTTGGCAGTGTAGTCTGTAAATGTAATTCCTAAATTCTGTCCGAGAGTATTGTTACCTATTAAATTTATGTCAATTAAGTTGGGCTCTTGATGCCATATCGAATCAATCATGTTTGATTAAGTTATTTTTGGCAAAGATAACGAGTTTAAAGAAGTTTTAGGCTACATTAATATTTTAAATTTATGAATATTGTCCTTATGCGAATATGAAATTTGCCAATTATAAAAATCCACTATTTTTTTAATTAAAGACAAACCTACTCCTAATGAGCCAGAGGTGGATGTTTTATTAAAGCGCTCAAATAAATATTCTCTGTTTATTTTATCAACTGTACTTAAATTTTCAATACTAAAGGAGTTGTCGTCTATCGTAATTTTTATAGTGCCATTTTTTTCAGGATTATATTTTATAGCATTGATTAATAAATTATTTAATAATATAGTGAGTAAATATTGATTAACCTCAATCGTTATATTTTTATTGTATTCCTTAGTAATTGTTATCTCTTTAGCCTCAATAAAATCTTCTAACACTTCAAGTTTTTCATCAATAGCAGTGTTTAAATGAACCTCATTAGTTTCAATAAACTGTTTGTTTTCAATGCGAGATAATAAAATTAAGGCTTGATTGAGTTTATATAAACGTTGTGTAGCTTGATAGGTTTGTTGCAGTAATTCGTTTTGTTTTTTAGTGTAGTTTGTTTCTTGCATCAGTAGCTCTACTTTGCTGCTAATAATAGAGAGTGGCGTTTGAGATTCGTGAGAAACATTTTCAGTAAATTCTTTGAGGCGCAAATAATCCGATTTTATCTGTTGAGTTAAATCTTTAATTGTATCATTTAATAAATTAAATTCATTGATGTCTGTTTCCTTAAAAACCAATGTTTCGTTTTTCTTGATATTCCATGTTTTTATTTTGGATAGCGTGTCGTAAAATGGCGCAAAAATAGAAGCCGACACATATCTATTAATCAAAAATAATATGAAAATTATTACCAATAAAAAAATGACAACAACTCCAATGATGTATTCACCTACTTCTTTTCCTTCAGCAATAGAGCTTGAAACGCTTACTTCAAATACTTTATCATTGATGGGCACTTGAAACATCAGTTCTCGATTAGTAACTGAAGTATTATGTTCGCCAATCTTCTCTGCGCTTTTTTGAATATACTCTACAACCTTGTTTTCAAATTGTGTTTGCTTATAAACTTCTTTAATATAAATTTTTTGGCCTATATTACTCAAAAATTCTTTTGGAGGGATTCCATTTCTTAGGCCTTCTTCTATTTTTGCTTTAGCCGATAACAATTGTTTATCGATTTCACTATCGAGTTTTACTAAAATAACTCTATATACTACAACCATTCCAATTACAAAAAGCAATACCGTTGTAATAGATGTATAGGTGTTTGTTTTAGTAAGGAGTTTCATCGGTAATTATTATAAATTTATTTAGTCTTTAAATTTATAACCCATACCATAAACTACTTTGATATAGTCTTTCAATCCAACTTCATTTAATTTTTTCTTCAAATTTTTTATTTGGCTGTATACAAAATCAAACGATGTAGCCATTTCGGCTTTATCTCCCCAAATAGCATCTGCTAAGGCTTCTTTAGTGATTAAGTGTGTGGGATTACTAGCCAAGTATACTAAAATATCATACTCTTTTTTTGTTAACTGAAGTGTTGTTGAATTAGCAGTTACTTTTTTCTCAGTAGTATCAATTTCTAAACCATCAAAAGTAAGTGTGTTTTTTCCTCCGAAATTTCTTCGGCGTAAAATAGAATAAACACGAGCACTTAATTCAGAAAGATGAAAGGGTTTAGTTAAATAATCGTCGGCGCCAATTTTTAATCCTTCTAATTTGTCTTCTAACGCGTTTTTAGCAGTTACGATAATAACACCCATTTCAGGCTTATGCTTTTTGATATATTCCACAATTTCAATACCTGAACCATCAGGCAATCCCATATCAACTAACGCGCAACTATATACTAAATCATTCAGTTTTTGCAAGCCGCTTTTTACAGTTGTTGCAAAGTCGCATTTGTAGCCACTTTCAGATAGATAGTCTACTACGTCTTCGCGTAATGATTTTTCGTCTTCAATAATTAAAATTCTCATGGTGTTTAATATTTAGTTAAATGTAATTTATTTATTAGGTAAAATGAATAGTAATTTGATGATATCCATTTAAGTATACATAAGTAATTTTGAAATTATAATAGTCAATAATTTTCTTTATAATCGAAAGCCCTAAGCCAAGCGATTCGTTTGTGTTTTTGCTGTAAAATCTATTAAAAAATTGTTCGGTAGACACAAGTGGCTCATCTCCAGTGTTGGAAATGATAATAGCGTTTGGTTCTGTTGCAATTGTAATTTTTCCATTTTCAAAATTATGCTTAATGGAATTTTTAAAAATGTTATCCAGCAATATTTCAGCAAGTGATATATCCATATTAACAACGATATCGCTAGTATAATTTTCTGAAATGACTATGTTTTTATCTTCAATAAAATCAGAAAAATAACTTAATCGTTCTTTAATTAAAGCATTAATGTTAATTGGCTGGCTAGATATGTATTGCTTATTATCTAACTTGCTTAAAAGCGATAAACCTTTATTTAAATTAAATAATTTGTTAAGTGCCTTATTAGCCTCTCCTAACAATTGAGATTGTTCTTCTGTTAAATTCTTGTCCTGCATACACTGCTCAATTTTACTACTAATGACTGCGATTGGCGTTTGTATTTCATGGGCCATATTTTCAGTAAATTCTTTCATTAAGATGTAATCTTTAATATTTTTTTGAGACATATTACTGATAATCATACCAAGTTTTTGAAATTCTAATGTACTCGTCTTTGGTGCATTTATTTTTTGTAATTTTTGTATAGAAAAATTACCCATGTCTGAAATAAGTTTGAGTACAGGTGAAAACAATTTGTTGTAAACTAATACGTTAATACTTATTAATACCAACACCATTATTAACCCTGATAATATGAGTGTAATTTGAATGCTTTTCCCAAAATCCTCGTCTTCATCAGTAGATTTTATTATAGATATTCGATAATTTTTTGATTGTTGCTTAGTATCAAAAATTATTTTTTTAGCCAAAAATATTTCTGCTTCATCTTCACCGTTTTCAAGCTCTTCTAAGATAATCGTATCTCTAAATGTTGGTGAAAGATAAATAACTGATGCAGTTTCTAAAACGTTTATTTCATCACCAATGTTGTTTTTTAACAAATCTATATTAATGCCATTGTCTAATTTTTTGAGCATTATTTCCCTCTCTTCTTTCAAATGCTCTATAGCCTCTTGATCAAGTTTATTTTTTAAAAAGGTATACAGCGACCACTCCCCTATAAATAATATAGAGATAGAAACAAATGTATTTATAAGTATCGTTTTGTATACTAACTTCATGTTAATTAGGCTTAATCATCAAACTTATAACCAACTCCATAAATAGATTTGATATAATCTTTACATCCTGCTAAGATTAATTTTTTTCGTAAATTTTTGACATGTGTATAAATTATTTCGCTAGAAAAGTCCATGTCCGAATTGTCTCGCCAAATACTGAAACCAATAGCTTCTTTGGTTATGACCTTTCCAGCATTTGAAATAAAGTACAATAATAATTTGTACTCCTTAGCAGTTAATACTAAGCCAATGTTATTAATTAATACCAGCTTTTTATCAATATCTATCTTAATTTCATTAAATTCTATATCCGTGTTGCCCTTGTGAAATTTACGTCTAATCAACGATTTTAAGCGAGCGTTTAATTCAGACAAATGAAAAGGCTTCATTAAAAAATCGTCTGCTCCAGCATCTAAGGCAAGTATTCGTATGTTTAATTCATCATTAGCAGATAATACAATAATACCGCTAGTTATTTTTTTCTTTTTTAAATACTGAATTAATTGTAAGCCGTTTCCGTCAGGTAGTTTTAAGTCAAGTAAAATAACGGTAAATCCTTTTTCTGCAAGAATTTTTAGGGCGTCCTTATACGTATGCGTTATGGTGCAATTATAGTTAGAATCTATCAAGTAGTTAGAAATTTCTTTAGCTAAAGTTATTTCGTCTTCTACTATTAAAATGTGAGTCATAGATAGTGTTCAATACAGCTTAATAATGTAATAATTTAATATTCAAATGTATTAAATTTTATGAAGCATATTTGTAATAATTCTGTAATTTATAATTTTATAGTTTTGCTTCGATAGTTCAGTGTTTCTTCAGACTTTTATTATATATTTACAATGTTTTTTTACTACAAAAATAAATTTTAACGTATGACAAAAAATACAAAATTCGGCGTTACTATGTTTGCTATTAGTTTTCTTGCTTTGTCTTGCAAACATGAACCAAATTTCGACACTTTACAAGCAGTAAGTTATAGCACTGATATTGCTCCAATTATTTCTGGTAATTGTACCTTTAGTGGATGTCATGGAGATTCTCTTTCAAAAGAATTTAAGCTTCGTAATTATGATGAAGTTATGAAGAACTGCGAAGTAAAGCCTGGCTCACCACAAACAAGTAAATTGTATTCTGTAGTAAAATCTCTTAATAGTGAAGAGATTATGCCAACCCCACAATATAATCCTTTAACAGAAAAGCAAATTCAATTAATTTATATTTGGATTGGACAAGGAGCAAAAAATAATTAGTTACTTATAAATTTAATAGATCATGAATAAAACAAATCTCTCAATTCTTGCCTTAGCAACCGTGTTTTTTACAGGTTGTTATTATGATAATTTTAAAGAATTACATCCTGAAAGCGCTGTTGCAGTTAGCAATTGTGATAGCACTGGTGTTATGAGCTATTCTGCTCAAATAGTTCCTGTGCTCAATGCTGCTTGTACTAATCAATGCCATAATAATGTTGGCAGCGGACATGATATGACAACATGGACCAGTCTAAATGCAGATGCAACTTCTGGCAAGTTGCTTAGTTGCGTTATTTGGGACGGCAATGCCCAACAAATGCCCCAAGGCGCAACAACAAAAATTTCGTTATGTGATATTACAAAAATAAAAAAATGGGTAGCAGGTGGCGCCTTAAATAACTAATAAAATGAAAAAAATTATATTATCTCTTTCAATCTTAATTAGCGGATCTTCAGCTTTCTTTGCACAATCGAGCGAAGAATTATTAAACATGGTTGCTGAAAAACCAAAAAAAGAATATGTAACTGCTACTTTTAAAACAACACGTTTAATCAATTTTCATACGGTTGAAGTATTGAGTAAAAGAAGCCTTGATTTTAGAATATCTCATCGCTTCGGTGATTTTAACAGTGGTGCCTATAATGCCTGGGGTGTTGATGGTGGCGCAAACATTCGTTTAGCCTTAGAATATACTCACGGTAGTCGTTTAATGTTTGGAATAGGTCGTACCTCTGGCAAAAAAATTGTAGATGGATTTTTAAAATTCCGTTTATTAAAGCAAACCACTAAAGGTGGTGGCATGCCTATTAGCGTTACGCTATTTAGCAGCGTGTATCATACGTTTATGCAAAATGTATTGATAGATGGAATCAATAAATACCAAAATATTCCTGATAGATTATCATACTGTAATCAAATTATGATTGCCCGTAAATTTAGTTCGCGTTTTTCTTTTCAATTAACGGGAGCTATGGTGCATTTTAATATGGTAGATAAAATTACTGACAAGAACGATTGTTTTATAGTAGGTGCAGTAACACGATTCAAATTCGCTAAACGCCAGGCTATTACCTTAGAGTATGCCCACCGTATTAACCAATACAGCAATGATAAATACTATGATAGTTTTGGTGTAGGCTATGATTTAGAAACTGGTGGTCACGTGTTTCAAATACATTTAACAAACTCTTTTGGCTTAACTGAAGATCAGTTTTATATGTATACGAATACTACTTGGCAAAATTTCGGAGTTCGCTTAGGCTTCAATATTTCTCGTGTATTTAGTTTACAAGGAAAACACAAAGCGGAATAATAATTGTATATAAATAAAAAAATAATTAAATCTTATGAAAAAAATCACCCTTATTTGTTTAGTTGCCTTAGGTATAAATGCAAACGCTCAGGTTTATCGAGGAGATAAATGCAGCATCAAATTTTTCAGTGAAACTAAAATGGAAAATATTGATGCCGAAAACAAATTCACAAAACCTGTATTTAATGCTAAAGATGGCCATTTTATTGTTGAAGCTCAGCAAACAGCATTTGAATTTAAATCAGCATTTATGCAAGAGCACTACAATGAAAATTATGTGGAAAGCGAAAAATATCCTACAGCAAAATTTGATGGTTTTGTTGTAGAAAAAATTGATTATACAAAAGATGGAACATATAACGTTTCCATTGCTGGTAAATTGTCGATGCATGGTGTAGAACTTCCACGCTCCATAACCGGCACTATTGTTATTAAAGGCGGAGCCATTATAATGGATTCTAAGTTTGATATTAAGGTTGCTGACCATAAAATAAAAGTACCATCGTTATATGTTGAAAAAATTGCAGAAAATATACAAGTGACATTTCATGCTGAAATGACTCCTATGAAAAAATAAAATTAGTGTAGTTATACGATTAACTTAAAAAGCGCTTGTATCATTATGATTCAAGCGCTTTTTAAATTTTGATAAACATTATTTCTTTAAATTTATTTTTTATAATCACCTTCAGTTACTTCATGATGACAATGATGGCAACCACATCCAACATGATGATGGGCACAACCACATCCAAACATCTTACCTCTCATTCCAGAACAACCACATCTACCCATTAATCGATTTTTCCACCCACACTTTTCTTCTGGTATCGCTTTTATTTCGTCTGAAGTAACAAGTTTAAATAAGACTTCTCCTTCTGGAGTTGTTGGTGTTTTCATATGAAGCTTAACAGCGGTATATATTTCGCTATTTTTCGAAAAGGTATTTAATACAGTCACCGATTCAATCATATGAGCTGGAATGGCAACCCAATGCTCAAAGTCTTCCTTCTTATTAAACATGACTTCCGAATCTTTTGAGGATTTTCTTACAATTCCTTTAAGTGTAAAGGACGGTTTCAAGCTATTTGTATTAAGTTGTTCGAAAAACTCTTTTGAAGATAATGATTCCATAATTATTTTTTTAAAAGATTAGTATTTGTTGTTATAAAACAAATGTATTATCTACAAATACTGAGTGAAATGCATTTACTCAAAAGACGTTGTGAGTTTTGTCAAGGAGATAATAAAAAAAATCTCACTAATTTTTGTGAGATTTTTTTGATAGTTTTTTTAAATAATAGATATGTACTTATTTGTTACTAATTAGCAATTTACTTGGAGCTAATTTATATTTTTCATGAACTTCTAACATGGCTGCAAGTACTAATTGCGAGTAGTTTTGAGAAGCTGTTTTAAAATGCTTAGTTTCAGTATGCCATAGTGTATAAATTAAATTCATATCACCTTTTGTTGGCATAAAACTAAAGAGTGCTTTTTTTACATTGCCTGACCCTGCATGATAGCAATGCATTACCAATAATCTAAACCATAATTCATTTTCTTTATAATTCGTAATACCTAATGAATCTAGTATTTTTCGGGTATTAGGAATACAGATTTTTTTTATTAAACTAGATGCAGCGTATGCCGAACGATCAAAATTAGCTCGTTCATCAATGCTTTTATTTACTTTTAAACCAAACAATCGAGCCACATCTTTCATCAACTGAAAAGAGCCATAAGCTCCAACATTTGATTTTTGTAATTTATTAGGACTTTCAATTAATAGGATAGCTTGGGCATACCAGGGATCAACGCCGTTTGCGACAAAACCTTTAATGCCTTTGTCAAAATTGGCAGAAGCCTTATCAAAATCATAAAAAAAACTTTTACCATTAGTTAGTAAAATACGAGCGGAATCACTTAGCAAATTGGTAAACCTTAAACTATCTTTTAGTCTGTTTTTATGCTCTTCGGATAAATTTTCTATTTGTTTAATGCTAACCTTATGAAGTATTTTTCTATTTTCTGGCGTATTAAAAAAAGCGCTATCTTTATGAAGATGCATCACATTTCGCCAAAATTTTACTTGAGATAAAGTGTCGCACCCATAATAATACATTTGTTGATTATAAACAAAACCCATGCACTCTTTAGTTTGACTATGCTCTACATCAACTAAATCTTCTTTTAAATTAAGAGCGCGCGCAGATACATCATTACTGTCGGGAGGAGCTGTAAATAGTTTCAGTGTAAATATGAGGGATATGAATAGTTGCATGATTAGGGTAAGTACAATGTAAGATTATAATGTAATATTATCAAGTAGTGACAAGTTTTTTTTCAACAATAACTATTCATAATAACAAAGATGATTTTTATGATTTCGGATTTTATTTCTCAATTGGATGATCGGATATTTTTAACCTTAACATTTCAAATGGAATAAAAAATGAATAAAAAAGAATAATGGAGTTGATTAAAAACCATTAATTTGTTAAAAACCACGATTTTATAAATAAAAACGACCACTTTTTTTCTTTTTTATAGCTTCTTAATAGAATATAAATTATATTTGTAATTCCAACTTTTTAAGAAAAATTAAAAATAAATACACAAGGACATGAAATTAAATATTAAAACCATAGCCTATTTTGCTAGTGGGTTAGTTATGATTGGCGCTCCAATTGCATTAATCAAATCATCTCACTATACGCCTCGTTTCGAAGAAAATGAAAATGGTCAACACAGTACACAAAGCTGGGGAGGCGCAGCTGAGTATTACATGCTTTTGAAGGCAGATCCTGCAACAGGATTAATAAACGAGGAAGCTCGTGCATTTGCTGAAAATGAAGCTGCCCTTCGAATGGGAATCAATAAAAACCAAAAAACGTCAAACACGAACGCTTTAAGTTTAAATTGGTCAGAGTTGGGGCCAGATAATGTTGGAGGTCGTACACGCGCAATTTGCTTTGATAAAAATCATCAGGGTGTAGTATTTGCTGGTGGTAACTCAGGTGGTGTATTTAAATCGACAGATGGAGGTAGCACTTGGAACCCAGTAAATGATCAATTATCAAATATGATAATTGACTGCATGAGCCAAGATGCCTCAGGCGATAATATTTATTTTGGAACAGGCGAATCTCAAGGGTTTATTAATGGTGATGGAAATTCAGCATTTATTGGTTCTGGATTATATAAATTAAATATTGCTACTAGCGCTATTACATCAGTAACAACAACTACAGCATATAAAAATATTAACAAAGTAGTTTGTCATAAAACGGACCCTAATACAATTTATTTAGGAACTGCAAGTAACGGTTTCAAAATTACTAATGATGGAGGTGTTACATGGCATCCTTGTAAATTAGCTACAACTAGCGCTGCTCAGGCAACTAGTGGCAATATTACAGATATTAAATTAGCTTCAGATGGTTCTTATGTATTTTCTACTGGAAGTACATTGTTTATTTCAAATAATGGTGATGATTTTGTTTCCATTATTTCACCAACTGTTGTTGCTTCAACAAACAGAAACAAAATGGAAATTGCTGTTGCTCCTTCTAATCCAAATGTTATTTACTTAAGTTGCGTAAACGGAAGTAGTTTATTAGGTGGTGTAGCGCAATCGGTTGATAAAGGTTTGACATGGGTAAAAATAGCTCAATCATCTTCTACTACGTTTGATCCATTTAAATCAGGTGGGCAGGGTCAAGGAGATTATGATAATGCGATTACTGTTGATCCGAACAACCCTTATAAAGTATTTTTAGGTGGTGCATCTTTTTGGACGTGGACTGGTAATAATTCAGGTGTTGGAGTTTGGACTTATGCAGCGTATCAATTTGCAATAGGATCACAACAATATGTGCATTCGGATATACATACGTTTGTTTGGGATCCATTTAATTCAAGTTCGTTTTTTGTTGGTAGCGATGGAGGTCTTGCTCGTACATTCGATGCAGGGAATACATATGCATCAATAAACAAAGGATATAATGTTACACAGCCTTATGCTATTGCTTTTGAAAGATACCCTAGCGGTGGATTAAACGGAGTGCCAGTTGGCGGCGCAATGTGTGGTAACCAAGATAACGGAACTACTTACGTTTCTGGTACATTTAATGGTGCAAAAGGAGCCTATCCAGTTGGCGGAGGTGATGGTAATTATTGTGATTTTTCTCACATCAATCCTACAGCTGTTTTTTCTTCTATTTATTACGGCCAAGTAGATAGAGCTGCAACAACGGGCATAAATGGAGGAGCTTCATTCTATGACGCAGAATATGGTTCTTCGTCATCGGCAAATAATGGCGGGCCTGGTTCAGGAGGTTCTTTTGCTAGCTTTATTACCCCAATTCGTATGTGGGAAACTACGACAGACTTTAAATCTATTGATTCGGTTGATTTTGTAGCTACTACAATTAGTAATAATGCTGCAGGTGTTGGAAATGGATCAACAAAAGTATTTAAATCTATAGTTAACAAGTCTAATAATTCAGCAATTTTTGATTCTATGTATGTTACATTAGGCTCAACGGTAAAGGCTTCATTTGACATTGCTTCTCCTGCATCAACTTATACAGCTATAGCAGGAGCAGGAACAGCTACTTTTGTAGTAACAAAAAGAGATTACACCACTTCTTTTTCAGGAAATTCATCGACTATTACAGCTACAAGTTATACTGCACAAGCAGGGGATTACGACTCTTTAAAAATCAGCTTTACTAGTCCTCCTGCATTAGGAAATGCAGTGAAAACGGAACTAACTCAACGATATAATTCTGGTGCTGAAGTAAAAGTGATTACAAAAACAACAACTGGTGTTAAGTTTAGTTTTATTTTACCAGCAAATTTAAGTGCACGTCATTCGCTTCGTTTACCAGACATTATCCAAGCTCGTTTAGCAGTTGGTACTACAGGTAAAGTATTCGTAGTTAAAAAACCATTAAGTTTTGGTATTACTCCTGATTGGGTTCAAGTAGCAAGTGCTTTATCAAAAGATGAAACGAATTCACCATCAGGATTTACTGGCACAGTTCATACAATGGCTTGGTCTAGCGACGGGAATCATTTATATGTAGGAACAGATGGCGGCTCATTATACAGAATTTCTCACCTACATGGACTAATTGACTCTGTTGGTAGTTCTGCTAGCTTACCGTCAGTGGATGCAAACTTTAATGGTATTAATACAGCAGGTAATGCAGCTAATCCAAACACAAAAATTCGTTGTACACGAATTGGCGTTTTTGGGACAGTTATCACTTCTATATCTGTAAATCCAAATGATACTTCTTCAATTGTAGTTACTTGTGGTAGTTATTCTAATCCTAAAGTATATTATGCTACAAATCCAACAACACATTCTGTTACTTCAAGCCTAGGTGCTTTTACTGCTAAAATGGGATCTGGAACAACCGGCTTAATCGCAACTGCCCCAATTTATTCTTCATTAATAGAGTACAAAGACACTAAGCGTGTTATTGTTGGAACAGAATATGGAGTTTATGGAACTTCTGATATTACAGCTGCAGTTCCGGTTTGGGTAAAGGAAAATAATAATAAATTACCTAACGTGCCTGTATTTATGTTACGTCAACAAACAAATAACAGTGCCTCTTGTTATAACTCAGGAATGATTTATGCTGGTACTCACGGACGTGGTATTTGGACTTGCGATACTTATTATAATCAGAGTTTAGTAGGGATTGAAGAGATTGCTGCTAAAGACAAAACGATTGTAAGTACTATTAAATTATATCCAAATCCGGCTAAAGATTTTGTGAATGTTACATTTAACATAGAAAAATCTGAGTCGTTAATGTTTAATGTTTATGACTTAAAAGGAGGTTTAGTGATTAGTAAAAACTTAGGCAAATTACCAGAAGGTGAGCAATTAATGCAAATTGGTACTGAAGATTTAATTTCAGGCACTTATATCGTTAGTTTAAATTCAAGTTCAGCTATAGTTGGAACAAACCGTTTAGTTGTAATTAAATAAAGGAATATAATCAAGATTTAAAAACCCTTAAAAGACTTGTCTTTTAAGGGTTTTTTATTGAGCGTTTTGTGCTCTACAATTGTTTACTCATTAAGTAATGTTGAATGATATCCCACAATTTAAAGGATGTTTCTTTTATTGTATAACCTTGGCTTTTATAAAATTCAAGAGCATTTTCTCTTGCTTGTAACTCTATTGTTTTAAGCTTTAGGTGTTTTGCTTCATCTTCTAATTTAGTTACAATTAATTTACCTAGGCCTTTCCCCTGAAAGGCATTATTAACAGCCATATAACGTATTTGACCAATACCGTTGCCATTGTTTTGCAAACGCCCGCAAGCTACAATTTCACCATCTTTTTCAATGTAAGCATTAATTGTTGTTTCTTCAAATTCGTCTGTTACTGATAGGCGTGTTTGATTCCAAGGTTTACGTAAAATATCATAGCGTAAATCAATAATTTGTTCTAAAATGGCAGGTGTATTATTCGTTTTTACAATATATATCATAAACAAATGTAAGTATTAAAGCAAAAAATCCCATTCAATTATTTGAATGGGATTTTTAAAATGTATTATATATTTCTATTAAGTTCTTGTAGCTTGTACAGACGTAATTTCAGGAACCGCACGCTTTATAGTTTCTTCAATTCCAGCCTTCATAGTCATGTGGCTCATGCTGCATGTGCTACAAGCGCCTTTTAATTCAAGCATGACCGTATTTCCATCTACTACTTCTAATAGTTCTACATCGCCACCATCAGCTTCTAAATAAGGGCGAATGGACTTTAATGCTTCTTCTACTCTGTTAAATAAAAGAGAGTCGATTGACGATGCTGGAATTTTTGTATTCATAATTAAATTAATTGATCACCAAATTATTTACTTAATTTCTTTTTCAAATTAGAGTCAATTGCATCTAAAAATTCTTCAGTATATAAATAATGTTCTCCATGGTTCACTTTATTTCCATGCGTACATACTGCCAAATCTTTAGTCATTTTACCACTTTCAACTGTTTCAACACAAACTTGTTCAAGTGCTTGACAAAAATTAATTAACTCTTGATTTTTATCTAATTTGCCACGGAACTCTAATCCACGAGTCCAGGCAAAAATAGATGCAATTGGATTAGTTGATGTAGGTTTTCCCGCTTGATGATCACGGAAGTGACGAGTAACAGTGCCATGAGCAGCTTCAGCTTCCATAATTGTTCCATCAGGCGTAATTAATACTGATGTCATTAAACCTAATGATCCAAAGCCTTGTGCTACTGAATCAGATTGAACATCTCCATCATAATTTTTACAAGCCCAAACAAAATTACCATTCCATTTAAGTGCAGAGGCTACCATATCATCAATTAAACGATGTTCGTAAACGATACCAGCCGCTTCATATTTTGCTTTGTAATCAGCTTGATAAATTTCTTCAAAAATATCTTTGAAACGACCATCGTATTTTTTTAAGATAGTGTTTTTAGTAGATAAGTATAAAGGCCATTTTTTGTTTAGTGCTACATTAAAGCAAGAATGAGCAAATCCACGAATGGATTCTTCTACATTGTACATCCCCATTGCTACACCAGGGCCATTGAATTTATAAATTTCGTGTTCAATAACTTTTCCATCTTCACCTTCAAATTTCATTGTTAATTTTCCTTTTCCAGGAACAACGAAATCTGTTGCTTTGTATTGATCTCCAAATGCGTGACGACCAACAATAATTGGAGCTGTCCAGTTAGTTACTAAACGAGGGACGTTTTTACAAACGATAGGCTCGCGAAACACAGTACCATCAAGGATATTACGGATAGTGCCATTTGGCGACTTCCACATTTGTTTTAAATTAAATTCTTTTACACGAGCTTCATCAGGAGTGATGGTAGCACATTTAATACCTACGCCATATTTTTTGATAGCTTCTGCTGCATCTATCGTTACTTGATCGTTTGTTTCATCACGATACTCCATTCCTAAATCGTAGTATTTAATATCTACATCTAAGTAAGGTACAATTAATTTATCTTTAATAAATTTCCAAATGATGCGAGTCATTTCATCACCATCTAATTCTACTACGGGGTTTGCTACTTTAATTTTGCTCATAATACTGTGTTTGTAAAGGTTTAAAAAAGTTAGCCAAATTTATGCATATTAAGTTATTGCACAAGTATTTGTTTTGAAAAATTTACTTTACATTTAATATAAATTTAGCCTTTTTCTTATAAAGTATTTAGTTCTATTATGTGTGTTGTTTATTGGAGGAAATCTGTTTTCGCAAGACCAATTATTTAAAAAAGATAATACGAAATTAGACGTGAAGATTTTAGAAATTAATCCTACAGAAATTAAATATAAATTATTTAATGATGAGGATGGACCAACCATTACGGTATTGAAAAGCGAGGTGGCATTAATTATATATAAAAACGGGATGCATGAAGTGATAACAGCGCCTTCAGAAACACCAGTTATAAAAGATCAGGAACTCAAAAAAAATGTAAAACTAGAAAAATGGGAGTTGCAGAGAAAACGAGAAGCCGACAGAATTGCTGAACAAAAAGCGGAAGATAGTTTGGCAAATGTTTTAGTTTAATCTTTAGCCAGCTAAAAACTTTACGATCATTCTAAGCGCTATAGGATTTAGAAAAGACAGCTATATTGTAAACGACCCTGCTAGTTTTACTACAAATAATAATTATTACACTCAGAATACCTTCCCGTTAAATGCCCTAAAATTAGGACTTTGCATAGGATATCGCTTTTAATTATTTGAGTAATAATTAATCTACAAATCGTTTGCGTTAGCAATTAATTCTGCCACATCTAATACTTGTGTTTTATCTTCTTTATTAAAATGTTTCACGCCGTCAGTCATCATCGTATTACAAAACGGGCAACCTACAGCAATGATATCAGGATTGTGAGATAAGGCTTCTTCAGCTCTTTCAACGTTTACTTCTTTAGTACCTTTTTCAGCCTCCTTAAACATTTGCGCACCACCTGCACCACAGCATAAACCATTGGCTTTACTACGTTTCATTTCGGCTAATTCTACATCTAATTTTTGAATCACATCACGAGGCGCTTCGTAAACATTATTTGCTCTGCCTAAATAACAAGGGTCGTGAAATACAATTTTTTTTCCTTTGTATGCGCCGCCTTCTACTTTTAGTTTTCCTTCGTTAATGAGCTGTTGCACTAACTCTGTATGGTGAATCACTTCGTATTTACCCCCTAATTCAGGGTATTCGTTTTTAATGGTATTAAAACAATGAGGACAGCCTGTTACAATTTTTTTAACATCGTAACCATTTAAAATGCTGATGTTTTGCATTGCCTGCATTTGAAATAAAAATTCGTTACCGGCACGTTTTGCAGGATCCCCAGTACAAGACTCTTCAACCCCAAGCACGGCGAAGTTTGCTCCAACATGATTTAGTATACGCACAATGGCTTTTGTTATTTTTTTTGCTCTATCATCAAAACTACCCGAACAACCTACCCAAAATAAAATATCAGGTGTTTCGCCATTGGCAATTTTTTCTTGCATTGTAGGAACTTTTAGTGCGCTCATTTCCAAATTCTTTTATGTGAAATTATTATGATTTTCTTTTTATTCTATGTTTAGTATTAATTTTCGTGAATCCAATTAGCTCTGTCTGACGGACTAAATTGCCATGGAGCACCATTGTTTTCAAGGTTTGTAAACATACCGTTTAGTTCGTTAGGAGCAGAACTTTGCTCTAACACCAGTTGCTGACGCATACCAACGATAATAGATAATGGATCAATATTAACTGGACATTCTTGTACGCAAGCATTACAAGTGTTACAAGCCCATATCTCCTCGTTAGTGATATAATCACCTAATAAGGATTTTCCATCATCTACAAAAGTACCTTTGTTGGCGTCTATGTTTTTTCCAACTTCCACTAATCGGTCGCGCGTATCCATCATAATTTTTCGAGGAGACAAAGCTTTGCCTGTTATGTTTTGTGGACATGCAGAAGTACATCTACCGCACTCCGTGCATGAATAAGCATCTAACAATTGTTTCCAAGTTAGATCAGTCACATCTTTTACACCAAATTTAATAACGGCATTAGGATCTAATACAGATTGATATGTAGGATCAAAATTAGGTTTTACAACATCAGTTACTTCAAACAAATTATTGAAATGTCCTTTTGCTTTTAAGTTAGAAAAGTAAGTGTTAGGGAAAGCCAATAAAATATGTAAATGTTTGGAGTATGGCAGGTAATTTAAAAAACTAAACACCATAATGATATGTCCCCACCAGCCAATACGCTCTATTACGTGTAATCCGGCTGTTGGCATTCCACCATAAATTAATGGACCTAAGTGTTTGCTGATAGATAATCCTAGTGAACCATCTCCTAAATTATCTGCATGAGAATCACCTCTTTGATATAATACTTCATCGGCCCCATTCATCATAAAAATGAAACAGATAAGCAATATCTCCATCATTAAAATTACATTAGCGTCTAATTTTGCCCAACCGTTTAATTCTGCCATATTAAGTCGTGGTAGCTTCAATAAATTACGACGTGCTAAAAACCCTACGGTTCCTATAAATGCCAGTACGGATAGTATTTCTATGAAGCTAACCATAAATGTATAAAAACCTCCTAGCACTTCCCTGAAAGCACGGTGATGACTAGTGATTCCATCAAAAACGATTTCAATTAATTCGATTTGAGTAATAACGAAGGCTGCATATAAACACAAATGTAATAAGGCAGCAACAGGACGTGTAAACATTTTCTTCTGTCCTAAAGCCACTAGCATCATAGTTTTTAAACGTTCTGATTTATTGTCGGTAATAGAAATATCTTTTCCGAGTAAAATATTGCGTCTGATTTTTTTAACGTTGATGAAAAAAAATGCAGATGAGCCAATTAATAAAATGCTAAAAATGATGGATGAAATCATGGAACTAATATTTAATCTTTAGGTTTGTTTTTATCTTTTTTGCCAAATACAGAGAAATGGATATAACGCTCTGGGTTGATACGCAAGTCTTTCATTAATTTATCTAAGTCGTCGCTAGCTTTGTTTAAGTTATTGTATAACGAATCGTTTTTAGCTAATTTACCAAGAGTACCTTGCCCTGTATTTATTTGTGCTACTAATTTATTAAGCTCCTTAAGGGTTTTGTCAGCTTCGGAAATAGCGCTTTTTAATTCTGATTTCGATAAGCTATCAGAAAGGTTAGAGAAATTTCCGATGATGTTATCAATTTTTCCAGTATTTTTTTCGAGCATACCAGCTAACGTATTGAATTTAGTAAGAATGGCAGATATTTTGACTTTTTCAGTAGCCATTAAATCATCTAATTTATAGGCTGTTTGTTCCAAACTTTGTATTGCTTTTTTGATGCTCTCAAAAGATTTATTGAGGTTGTCACGCGTTTTATCATTTAAGATAAATTGAACAACTGTCATTACTGAATCAATGGAAGATAACAAACCAACTGCTTTTGCTTGCAATGGCGCTAATTGCTTACTAACAGCTGATTTCAATCCCTCTTCGTTTTCGGCTAATAAAGTATCGCCTGATTTCACGAATTCTGTTTCTTTACTATAAACTATTTCAACAGCCTTAGTACCTAATAAATCTGAACTTACTGACCTGGCAATGGAGTGTTTAGGAATTTGTACATCTTCAGTTAATAAAAATTTAACGAGTACAGCGTATTCTCCATTTACTTTGGTAAGTGTAATTTTATTAATCTGCCCTACCTTAAAACCATTTACCAAAAGAGGATTGGCTTCGATAAGCCCGTCAATTTTAGGATATACGGCATATAGTTCATATTGGTGACTAAATAAATCGTTCCCTTTTAAAAAATTAAAACCCCAAATAAACAATCCTATTGCGGCTGTAACTACTATACCAATTTTAAATTCTTTAGAAATTTTCATGTAGAGATCTTATTATTTTTTTTATTGCCAAATGGTATACGTCATTTCTGTTTTTAATTCTTTTGCTTATGACTATTTCACATTCAAAATTTGAAGCACTAATATACTGATTTTCTTTAAAAAGAAGTATTTACAGAAATTTGATACATAAAATATGAGTGAAAAATGATACCTTATTTTTTGGCAGGCACAATCGATTTGATGATCCCTTGAAAAGATGTAATATTTAACGGAAACTCCAAAAACACATGTAAAAAGCTTAAAAAATAGAGTGCTTTAAGGCCAGTTTTATAATCGTAAAGATATAGAGTTACGGAAAAAATCCATAAAAACAAGGTGATAATGAGGGTTCTTTTTGGCACTTTGTGCCATTGGATGACAGAGGTTTTTGAAAACCAATTCAGGTAATGATACGTATATGCAAAAGCAATAAAACGCATGACTATAAACCCAGCGTTTGATTCGTAAATAATAGATTGAGATGAATTAGTTGTGGTTGATAGTCCAAAAAAATGAATCATATATTTATTTAATAAACTGAACAAATCATAGCTTTTTCCAACATATTCTGAAACCTCATATTGAAGAGATGGCGCTTTAATAAAGAAAAATGAAAGGGCGCAGATCAGTAGAACTACAATAGATAAATACCCAGAAAAAGATTTATTTTTTAATACGCCAAACAGCATAAATGCCCAGGTAAACACAAATACATGAATAATAGTAGGTAAGAAAACGCCTACCCACATAAAATAAGTTTCGCCAACATTCGATATATATAAGCCAATAAGTATTAATAATGCTAAAGCAATTCGATAAAGATTGTCTTTTATAAACACAAAAATAAAGGAGATTAGTAGGCCATAAAATATGATATGAGGAATTTTTGTATTTGATGTAGTAGGTTTTACGAATGAAAAGTAAAATACTAAAGCACATAATACACTTAAAAATATAAAATCGTATTTCCCTTTAGCGTAATAATTTTTTTTGTGCAACCATCCGATTTCGGTAAGGTAATGCAAGGGTCCAAGAACGGCGTAAGAAAACAGAAAAAGCTCGAATGGTAAAATGAATGCTAGTATGGCAGATACAATCATTAACCCAATGTTGATGTAATTAATTTGATTGTTATTGAGGCCTTCTAGTTTATACAAAATAGGATAGATGAATGATGTAATATGGATTCAAATATAAATAAATAATTTATTTTTTGGCTCTATCAAAACCCCCTGTTTTTTTATTGTATCCATAAGGGCAGTGTTTACAGCCATTTTTACAGCAATACCCTCTTTTCAGCAGGTATTTCTCTGTAAAGATGATATAGCCTTCGGGGCTTACATAAAAATCTTCTGGATCTAATTCCTTTTTAAACATTTGCGTAAAGGTATTGCTATTATGGTCAAAATAAAAACAATATATTTGATGTTACGTAATGAAACATTTATTTATTTTAATATTTTCAACTCAGCTTTTTAATTTAGGTTTTAGTCAGGCTGATACGAGTAATCACAAACGCTCGTTTATAAGTTTTGCTAATGACACTTCTGTATTATTTCAATCTAAAAAATTAAATACTAATGATTTGACGACAGAACCAAAATTGGTAATTGATGCGTATTTAAGTACCTATTATGCGTCTTATACAGAAGATAATACGTCTGAGTTTGTTAAATATCCAACAATGGCACCTCGTAATAACCAATTTGGATTAAATATGGTAATGATATCATTAAGTTATAAATCAAAAATCGTAAGAAGTACAATTACCTTGCATTATGGCGATATAGCAGCAACTACATGGCCTGTAAAATATAATTTAATTCAAGAAGCGAATGTTGGCGTAGAAGTAGTTAAAAATTTATGGTTTGATGCAGGCGTTTTTAGAACAAACATTGGCGTGGAGAGTTCTCAGCCTCGCGAAAACATTACATCAAGCATGTCTCTCGCCAATGTGTTTGAACCCTATTATTTATCCGGAGCTAAATTGACATACTTGATAGGATCTAAATTGAGCGTTCAGTTAAATGCCTTTAATAGTTTTACATCCATTGTAGAAACCAATAAAAATAAGCTTTTCGGTGCATCAGTGGTTTATGCTCCAAATAAATATACATCCATCACTTACAATTTTATAACAGGCGATGATACACCTGATTATGTTGCATTAAAACATCAGCGTTATTATCATAATTTGTTTTTAACCTATCAAAAAAATAAAATTAGTTTAGGCGCTGAGGTTAATTATGGAATACAAGAATATACTAAACAGGTTAATGCAACTATTATTGGCACTGCATATATGAATAGTTCTTTGGTTGTGTTAAAACACCAATCGTTTAAAAAGGTTGCGTTTTATGGTCGTGGAGAATGGTATAGCGACAAAGATGAAATATTAAGTGCGGGAACTGGAATGGGAAATTATACCTGGGGCGCAACAGCAGGAATTGAATACAAACCTTTGAAAAACATTGCTATTAGCCTTGAATCAAGGCAATTAAATTCGGATAAAAGTAATGTGATGTATCAAGGCAAGTTAAATCATCAACGTTGGGAAGGAATTTTTTGCATGGATGTGTGGTTTTAATTCTTTCAAGTGATTTATTATAATCCTATAATTACCCCTATTGAGTATAACGGTTACAAGCTAGGCGTTTTGCGTTTAGATGAAATTCATCCAGAAATTTCCGGCAATAAATGGTTTAAATTAAAATATAATTTAGAGCAAGCGAAAGCCGAAAACAAAAAAACAATTTTAACCTTTGGCGGCGCCTATTCCAATCATATAGCGGCAACTGCCGCCGCTTGTAAATTAGCAGGCTTTAAAAGTATAGGTATAATTAGAGGAGAAGAATCTTCAGAGTTAAATTCAACATTATCTTTAGCCAAAGAAAACGGAATGCAAATAAAGTATGTAAGCAGAGAACTGTACAAACAAAAAAACGAGCAGTACTATTTACAAATTTTGCAATCTCAATACCCAGATGCGTATATTATTCCTGAAGGAGGGGATAATGCATTGGGGCAAAAAGGATGCGAAGAAATTTTATCAAATTCAACATCTTATTATGATGTAATTTTTTGCGCGTACGGCACTGGCACTACTTTCAAGGGCATAGCAAAATCAATGTTGTCTCATCAAAAATTAACGGCTATTAATATATTAAAGTACGAGGCGACCTGCGACCTCTTAAACACCAATATTAATAACGACTATCATTTTGGAGGATATGCTAAACACAACTGTGAATTGCTAGAATTCAAACTATGGTTTGAATCAACATACCACATCCCATTAGATTATGTTTATACCGCTAAATTAATGTATGCTGTATTTGATTTAATGAAACAACATCAATTCTCAACGGATAAAAAAATATTACTTATTCATTCGGGTGGATTGCAAGGAAACAGAGGGTATGAAGAGCGTTATGACATTTAAGACACAGCAAATTTATATTACAATATTTTACGTAAACGTTTAAATGCTTGTCTTTCTATTTCTGCAATTTCATCTAGTATATTTGCACTTTCTTCAAAATCTTTTTGTTCATTCAATCGTCCTTTAAAGATACGGCCCATATTTACAGCACTTGCACGCCACATATCACCTGCCTTTGTAAACTCATCTGATATTTTTAAAAGCTCATCGTTAGCAATATAATTACTGGCTTGTTCTAAAAAGGCAGCATATAAAAAACGGAAACCACCACCGCCGGTTCCTATTTCTTCTTGCATACGCACTATTTGTCCAAGGTATAGAGCGGCTTTACGAGGTCCTAATTTTTCGCGCCATTGTCTGATTTGTTTGGCGGTATATTTAATGCCTTCAACACCGCAGATTGCGCCAGGTAAATGAAGCATTTCAAAAGAAGTACGTTTGATAGCTTTTGGAATCACTTTTTGCAGATGTTCTTTGCTTACAGATTTTACATTTTCAGGATAATATACATGGCCCTTTGGCGCTAAGGCGCCTTTTGCAAAGCGAACTTTCAACATATCGGCTTCTGTCAGCCTAGTAACCGTTTCCATAACAGGATCACTTACTAAATAATTACCATTTTCTTTTCCGTAGACAACTAAATTGTGTGCATTAAAATGAAAACGATATTCAGGCGGAAAATAAGGAAGGTTGTAAACGCCCACTTGGCAACCAACAGGATTGCCTTTGCTTAATTCTTTATCAAGATATTCAATAGCATCTTTTTCTTTGCTAAATTTTTTACGATTAACGGTTACACCTAATAATTTACTAGCTCTGCTAAATATCCATCCCGGCATACTTCGGTATGAAATGGCAGGACCATTATTCACCATTAAAAAAGGAATATGAATGTAAAAAATTCCTGAGCCTAAACCAAATATTAAAGGCTCGGTCATAAAATCTAAGCCATGATGCCTTAATAAGCCCGTAGAAACGCCATTTTCGCAATGTGCAGTTTGTAAATGTGTATATGGTATCGTAGAATTCATGTAATGTAAGAGTTGAAAAAAATATTTTTTAAGCTGATCTTAAAGACTGGTTTTTGATAAAGGTAATAGCTTTTGATAAAAAAACTTACTAATGGCTATAAAAATAGGAACGCTTATAAATGCTCCAATTACATCTACTAAATAATGAGCTTTTAAATAAACGGTTGCAAAGCAAATGCCTATCACAAATGGTAAACTAATAACAAACACCAATTTTTGATGCTTAAATGCCACGTAACTTAAAATCAATGAAACGCCTACGTGTGAGCTCGGAAATGCACCAGTTGGCTCTTCGGCATTAATTAAAATATAATGCATTATTTTTCCAAAAAGATAGGGAGGCTCTGCTTCTGTATACTCGAAAAAAAATTGAGGACCTGCTACTGGAATCAATGCAAATACAATGTAATACAAGTAAAAGGAGCAGATGATAATAAATACACTTTCGAAAGATTCGGCTCTATTTTTAAAATAAATAGCTAAGCAAACACCAGAAGTAATAAGATAATAAGAGAAATAACAAATATTCATCAGCTCACAAAACCAAGCTTGTGGCATCTTTTGAGCGAATATTAAACTCGGTTGACAGCCCCATAAATAAGACTCTAAATGAGCGACTTGCGCATCAAGGTTGTTACCTATTAAAATATTTTTTAAGTAACTTGTTTCTGTATAAAAAAAACTAATAAAAATAAGAGGGTATAAATTTTTTAAAAACGACATAAAACTATTTGAGTATTTATGGTTTAAAAAAACAAGTAACCCAATGAGTCCCAAAATAGCCATTCTCACAAGGATGTGAAATGTTATATCCTGTAATTTAGATGCGCCAATACACATGTATAACGTTGATATAATAATGTAAAAAATCGTCACGATATCTAAAGGCGTTAAGGCCTTTAAAAGATGAAAGTTTGTTTTTTTAGTGTTTGCATCAAGTGCAGATTTTTGAGATGACATTTTGTAGGCTTTATTTCACAGCCATTTCATATAAGCGTGATGTTTTATACACTTCGGCATTAATGTTTTTAAGCCCTTGATTCATCATTTCATTGGTTTCTAAAATAAGCGATGCTTCTGCATATTGCATATTTCTGGCTTTAGCATTGGTAATAATTTTAGAATAAAAAATGGCTTCTATACCTAATTTGCGATACCCCTCAATTACTCCTAAAACAACCACGCGCAAGGTATTTATTTTTTTTCGCTGAAATAATAATCTGAAAATACCGAAGGGTAATAATCTTCCTCGTTTAATTTTAATAAGGAGTTGATTGATATTAGGCAAAGCAAAGGCAAAGCCTACCATTTTACCTTCGTGCTCTGCCACTAAGCATAAATTAGGATCAACAATCATTTTCATTTCCTTAGTTAGGTGCATAAATTCATTATGTGTCATCGGCACAAATCCAAGGTTTTTATCCCAGGCCGCATTATATACAGAGCTAGCGTTCTCTGATTCCTTCTCATAGTTTTTCATAGAGATGGGACGAATTGTAATGCCTTTCGTTTTCAAGCGTGATTCAAAGGCATCTGATAATTTTACTGCTTTTTCTGAAACGCTTTCTGGGCGAATCATGTAAGCGTAAAAATCTACTTTTTTCACAAAACCATATTGCTTGCAAAATGCATCATAATACTGTTTGTTATAGGTTGTACTCATCATGGCGGGCATATCAAAACCATCTATTAACATGCCAAAGGGCTCGTTGGTAGAAAAATTAGTAGGACCAACTATACCTGTTAGTTTTTCTTGTTTCATCCAGTCCATGGCCGCATCAAATAATTTTTTTGCCACTTCAAAATCTTCGATGCACTCAAAAAAACCAAAGAAGCCTTCTTGTATACCCGTAAATTTAATATGGTTATTGTTACGAATTGCAGCAATACGCCCAACAATTTTTTTGTCTTTATATGCCAAGAACATATCTAGTTTTGAGTGCTCAAAAAAGGGATGTTTTTTTGGGTTTAATAAATCTTTTTGTCCTAAAAATATTTCAGGAACATACATGGGATCGTTTTTATATAAATCGTGCGGAAAGTCAATGAATTCAGTTATTTTATGAGGAAAAATTATTTTTTCAATCGTTATCATACAGTTGTTTTAATTGATGTATACGCAAAAATATACATTCTTTTTACTTATAAAAGGCTTTGTTGAAACTTTATACCAAAATTTTCTTTTCGCTTTGCCGGTAAAGTTCCTATTTGAAAAGCCTGCAAACCCCTATTAATTTTAGTATATCGGCTTATTATGACTGACTAATCTTTGCCTTGTTGTATATTGTAGTTACATCCAAAAATATTGTTAAATCAAAATATGTAATACCACATAAACCCTTATCTTTATAGGCTTGTTAACATCCTTACATATTTTATTTATTAATTTCGGAATTGCCGACGTGGTAGATATATTGCTGGTAGCAATCATTCTTTATCAGCTTTATAAAATGGTAAATGGTACGGCTGCTGTTAATGTATTTATTGGCTTAGCGCTGATTTACGTTGTATGGATTGTGGTGCGTGCCTTTGAATTGAAGTTGCTGGGTTCTATTTTAGGAAAATTCATCAATGTAGGTGTTATAGCCATTATGGTGGTTTTTCAGCAAGAGATTCGTAAATTTTTATTGTATATAGGATCAAATGAGTTTTTGAAAAACAAGAATTGGAAAACATTATTTAATTTTTCGTCAGATGTCAATACTTCGTCTAAATTTATGATAGATGCAGACGCTATTATCAACGCTTGCTTTGTGATGAGTGAAACGAAGACGGGCGCTTTAATTATCATTTCTAAAAAATCGGATCTAAAATTTTATGTAAACACCGGAGAACCTATAGATTCTTCATTAACGGACAGAATGCTTGAAAATATTTTCTATAAAAATAGCCCGATGCACGATGGAGCAGTAATCATTAAAGATAATCGTATTGTTGCTGCTCGCTGTGTATTACCTGTTACGGAGAAAGAAAATTTTCCGTCTAACTTCGGGATGCGTCATCGTGCGGCAGTTGGTATCACAGAAACAACAGACGCTATTGCAATTACGGTGTCAGAACAAACAGGCGCTGTATCGCTTACGGTTAATGGTGAAATCAATTCAAATTTAACAAAGGATAAGTTGCGGTATCTTATCGAAAAAAACTTAAAGAATTAATTTGATAAAAAGTCCATTTGATGATTTGATAATTAAAAATATCGTTTCTCAATACTTACATCTAACTATTTAATACTAATAAAAACAAATAAATGAATCTTCTCTCAGTAAATCAATTAAGTAAAAGTTTTGGCGATAAAGTCCTTTTTAAAAATATCAATTTTGGAATTAACTACGGCGATAAAGTAGCACTTATTGCTAAAAACGGCTCAGGTAAATCAACCTTATTTAAAATCCTTCAAGGTATCGAAATCCCAGATAGTGGCGATGTAGCGTTTCGTAAAGAGTTACGCATTTCGTTTTTAAGTCAGGAACCAAATCTTAACGAAAATCACACCATTGAAGAAGCAATTTATGCGGGTGATAGCGAGATGGTAAAAACCGCGATTGATTATAAGCATTTAGTAGAGTCACATTATGCTAATCCAACCGATAAAACAGAAAATCAATTGGATGTATTAACCAATAAAATGAATGATTTAGAAGCATGGAATGTGGAAACACAAATCATGTTGGTATGCTCTAATTTAGGATTGAATGATTTAACACAGAAAGTAAATACACTAAGTGGCGGTCAAAAAAAACGATTGGCCTTAGCGCAAGTAATTTTAAATGAACCCGATTTATTGATTATGGATGAGCCTACTAATCACCTTGATGTGACGGTGATAGAGTGGCTTGAAGATTATTTGAGAAGCTATAAAAAAAGTATCTTATTAGTAACGCATGATCGTTATTTTTTAGATGAAGTCTGCAGTAAAATTATTGAAATTGATGATCATCAATTGTACGAATACAGAGGTAACTTTGCGTATTACATGGAAAAGAAGGCAGAGCGTATGATGATGGAAGCGTCTGAATTAGAAAAAGCAAAAAACTTATATCGCCGAGAACTAGAGTGGGTGCGCAAACAGCCACGCGCACGAACTGTGAAATCAAAATCACGCGTAGATGCATTTGTAGATGTTGAAAAAAATGCTCGTAAAAAAAGTATGGATAAAAAAATAGAATTATCTGTCAAAGTAGAGCGTATTGGTAGCAAAATTATTGAAGTACATAAATTACAAAAAGCATACGGCGATAAAAAAATATTAAATCCATTTTCGTATACTTTTATTAAAGGCGAAAAAATAGGCGTTGTAGGGCCTAACGGTATTGGCAAAAGCACCTTCATTAACATGCTGCAAGGCATTGAGCCACCTGATGCAGGTAAGGTTTCGGTGGGTGATACGATTGTGTTTGGGTATTATTCTCAGCAAGGCATTAAAGTAGCAGATGATAAACGCGTAATTGAAGTAGTGAAAGATATAGCTGAATTTATTCCTTTAGCTAATGGTTCGTCGCTGAGCGCTTCAGCTTTACTTACGAGATTTAATTTTGCGCCCGAGGTACAATACGGACATGTGAGTAAATTAAGTGGTGGCGAAAAACGCCGTTTATACTTACTAACAGTGCTTGTGCGTAATCCTAACTTTTTAATATTAGATGAGCCTACCAATGATTTAGACATTGTGACTTTACAAACCTTAGAACAATTTTTATTAGACTTTCAAGGTTGTGTATTGATTGTATCGCATGATCGTTATTTTTTAGATAGATTAGTTGATCACGTCTTTGCTTTTGAAGGCAACGGAGTAGTAAAAGATTTTCCTGGTAATTACACTGATTACCGTCAGTGGGTGTATGATAGAGAAGATGACGATGATATAAGTGCGCCGCAAATTGGAGGTTCTGATAACGAAGAAAAAAATAAGATTAGCGAAAATCAAGTTGTTGTCAGTTCGAGCGATCCCGATAGCTATCGGGATGAGAACAGTCAAACAATTCAAAAAAAGAAATTATCGTTTAAGGAACAAAAAGAATTAGAAGCGATTGAAATTGATTTGGCCCAATTAGAAAAACGTAAAGCAGAGTTAGAAGACCTATTAGCGGGCGGTATAACAGATGCTGGAGAAATACAAAAAACATCTTTAGAATTTAACACCGTATCAAATTCAATCGACGATAAAACTATGCGTTGGTTGGAGTTACAAGATTAATACAATTACACACTACACCCGTCAGGTTACCTGACGGGTGTAGTAAGTTTGACTTAAAAGGTTTGTTCATTTTAAAATGCTACATTTCGTAGCAATTATTTACTATAAATTTCACGTACTTTGAATTAATAAGTAAACGTGTATATGGTAAAAGCAGAAAATTCAGTGGCGATTATTGATGAGGTGGTGATGAATAAAATTTACATGATTCGTAATCAAAAAGTAATGTTAGATAGGGATTTAGCAGAGCTATATCAGGTAGAAACGAAACAATTAAAAAGACAAGTGAAACGAAATATAGAACGGTTTCCTGATGACTTTATGATAGAACTGACCAAAGATGAGGTGGAATTTTCAAGGTGCCAAATTGGCACCTTGAAACAAGGTGAAAATATTAAATATTTGCCCTACGCTTTCACAGAGCAAGGAGTAGCAATGCTTTCATCTGTTTTAAGTAGTGCTAAAGCTATTCAAGTTAATATTCAAATAATGAGAATTTTTACGCGCATTAGGCAAATGTTGATGGATAACAACGAAATACGTTTAGCCATTGAAAAGTTAGAGAAGAAAACAGATAATAACACTAAAAATATTGAAGTTGTTTTTCAGTACATGGATGAATTAACAGATAAAAAAGAATCGCGACAAAGCACAATTAAACCGCGAAAAAAAATAGGTTATAAGTTACCTAAGAAGTAAGAACTACACAGGATCAGCATCTATCTGTAAACGGTAGATGCTTTTTTTATTGTTGTATTGAAGCGTATCAATTTCTTGTTTTAATAAATTACGCACTTGAGTAGGGGAGTACTCTCTATTAATTTTTAATAAAACACGTTTGTGATATTGATCTTTTATTTTGGCTACTAACGGAAATTCAGGCCCCAGTAGCATCCCGCCAAATATGGGTTTTAACTGATTGGCTAATTGTTCAGCAATATCATTCACCACGTTGATGTCTTTTGCAACTACAGATAATTCAATCACGCGTGTAAACGGTGGATAATGAAACTGTTCTCGCTCGTTAATTTGTGATTGATAAAATTGCAAATAATTATTGGCTAACACATGGTTAATCACTTCATGTTCTGGCTGATTCGTTTGTATATATACCGTGCCTGCTTTTTCTTTACGACCTGCACGACCACTCACTTGCACTATGAGTTGGTAAGCTTTTTCGTAAGAACGGAAGTCGGGGAAATTCAATACACTATCTACATTTAATACACCCACCACACTCACGTTGTCGAAATCCAAGCCTTTTGTTACCATTTGAGTTCCGACTAAAATATCGATGTTGCCTAATTCAAATTCATCAATCAGTTGCTTATAGGCGTATTTACTGCGCGTGGTGTCCAAATCCATACGAGCTATTTTCGCCGAAGGAAATAATAATTCTATTTCTTCTTCAATTTTTTCGGTACCAAAACCCTTATATTTTAAATTATTATTACCGCAGGCATTGCAACTGGTAGGAGGTTGCATGGTATACCCACAATAATGGCAACTTAATTTATTGGTTTGTTTGTGATAGATCAATGCCACATCGCAATGTGTGCAATGTGGTATCCAATTGCAAGCAGTGCATTCTGTGTAAGGCGCAAAGCCTCGCCTGTTTTGAAATAAAATAATTTGTTCTTTTTTTTGTAAGGCTTCAGTGATTGCGTTTATTAATTGATGCGAAAAAATAGATTTATTTTGTTGTTGTTGCGTTTCTTTTTTCAGATCGCATACAACACTGTGTGGTAAGGTTGCTTTTCCAAAACGCTCTGCCAATCTTACTAAGCCAAACTTGTGGTGTAAGGCATTATAGTAACTTTCAAACGACGGCGTAGCTGTGCCTAATAACACTTTTGCTTTATGTAAGTTTGCTAAGTACATCGCTGCATCTCTCGCATGATAGCGAGGTGCAGGGTCTTGTTGTTTATAAGAATTATCATGCTCTTCGTCAACAATAATTAAACCTAAGTTATTAAAAGGTAAAAACAAAGCGGAGCGAGTACCTAACACGATGTTGAAATGTTTAGCTTCATGCTTACCATCTTTTTCTTGTAAAATAGAATTCCAAATTTCTACGCGTTCATTTTCGCTAAACTTAGAATGATAAATGCCAACGCTGTTTCCAAACACTGCCCTGATACGATTTATCAGCTGTGTGGTTAATGCAATTTCCGGGACTAAATACAAAACTTGTTTTCCTTGCGCAATGACTTTAGCAATCAATTCAGCGTATACCTCGGTCTTTCCGCTTCCTGTAACGCCATGTAATAATACAGCTTGTTTGGTTTCAAACTGCGTTTCAATTTCTTGGAGCGCTTGAAGTTGAAATTGATTGAGTGTTTTAGTTGTTTTTTCTCTATGATCAAACAATAAGCGACTCGTTTCAATTTCGGTTTCAATTAAAATATTTTTTTTTACCAAGCCTTTAATCACGCTTGTATCAAAGGTTTTAAGTAACACTTGTTTTTTTACTAAGCCTAATTGCTTCGCCGTTTCATCTGTTTTTAAAAGATGATAAATTGCTAATAAGACTTCCGCTTGTTTAAACGCTTTTTTTTCTAAGGTATCTAATGTCTCTTTTAAGAGGAGTTCGTTTGTTAGGAGATTGTTGTTAATGCCAATATAATCGACCAGTTTAGGCTTATACTTATCTTTTATTTCTTCGTAAATAACGATAGCCCCTTTTTTTATTAAACCATTTACAAAAGCTTGTATGGTTTTTAAACTCAACATCACACTTACGTCTTCAAAACTCAACGATGCGTTTACTTGTAAAGCTTCTAAAACTGTATGTTCTCTTTCATTGAAATAATGAAAATCAACTTCATCTAAACTAAAATTCGGATTAAGTGCAATGTGAGAGGTGCTGCTTAATTTTAAGCCACTTGGTAAAGCTGCATTCATGACATCACCCGGATTGCATAGGTAGTATTGTGAAATCCAATCCCAAAGCTTTAGTTGAGCAGTTGTAACAATTGGTTCGTCATCTAAAATAGTTTCTATATACTTGGCAGCATAATCTTTTGGCGGATTATGATGGATGTGATAAACAATAGCCGTATAAAATTTAGACTTGCCAAACTGAACAATCACGCGCTTGCCTACCGCAATATTTTCATTTAACTCTTTCGGAATACGGTAAGTAAATTTATTGGCAACTGAGAGTGGCACAATAACGTCTATAAATATCGTATCAGTATGTGTTGTTTGATCCACGTTATTTGTTGTTTGAACATCACCTTTATCATTCATCCTTTATCTTGTGTCCTTTGTCTCTCCAATCCCTTCTGTCCCTCAAGTCTCTTCAATTAGCTAATCAGTATCGCTATCACTACACCGCCAATCATCGACATAATTTTAGCAAAGTTATAGCGGTGATTCTCACCAGTCTCAAACATAATAGCTGTAGAGATGTGTAAGAAAATACCAATCACAATGCCGAACGATAATTTTAAATATCCATCGTAATTTTGTACGCCAAAGGTATTAAGCGCATAACTTATGAAACAGCCTAATGGCGCCATTAACGCAAAGGCAATTAATAAACCCACAGTTTTTAGTTTAGATGTTTGGTGTTCCAAAAGTAAGGAAACAAAGGCAATGGCAATAGGAATGTTGTGCAGCGTAATGCCAAATAATAATGATTGTTGCGTTGTTAAAATTGCATGTTCATTTGTGAGCACCGAACTGCTTTGATAAATAGGTAGGCCTTCTAATAAAGAATGTAAAAATAAACCGGTAATCATTCCTAAAGGCAAATGTTTTTTGCAACTATCGGAATGTAAATGTACGTGTCCATGTTCAATTCCTGAACTAAAACTATCAATGATGATTTGTATAAAAAACCCAATGATGATAAAAATGCCTATTGTTTTTGTCTGAGCTCCTTCGTAGCACTCTGGTAATAGGTGCGTAACGGAAATAGCAAATAAATAAGCCGCACTAAAAGCTAATAAGAATCGTAAATTTTTAGCTTTAATTTTGATGGATAAAAAAATTATTCCAATAATTAAAATTGGTAAGGCTAAAAAGAGAGTGAGTAAAAATAAATTCATATGTAGATTTTATTGTTTTTTAAAGGTCATATAGTATACGTCATGTGTTTTTATTTGTGTTTATGAACTCAGCATATAACTATGTCATCGTTTTTGTAATACTAAAATTAGTCGTGGCGAAGTTTGTAAATCAAAAGGCTCCAATTGATAGTTTCCAAATTTATGTATAAGTGTAAACCCGCATTCTTGTGCTAAACTATCAAAATAAGATTTTTCAAATAATTTTACGCGTTCTTCAAAATGATAAGCTTTGTTATTGTCATTAAAATCAATATTCTTGATCACTGTATTGTTTTCAATTAATTTAGATATATGAAACGTAATATCGTCTATAGTTTGTTTTGTTTTTTCAACAAAATTATTTCGTACAAATTGTGCATTTAAAAAGTCGAATACAAATAATCCATTTGGTTTTAAAGATTTGTATACAGATGAAAATACATGAACATCATCTTGTCGTTTATCAAAATAACCAAAGCTTGTAAATAAGTTAAATACTACATCAAAATAATTGGTGCGAAATAATGTGCGCATATCTTGCGTGTAAAAATCTAAACTTGTATTAGCATTTTTGTTAGCCTCTATAATACTTTGTTCCGATAAATCTGTACCAACTACTTTATATCCTTTTTTATTTAAGTATATACTATGTCTGCCTTTGCCACAGCATAAATCCCAACAACTTGTATGTGGTTTTAATTGTAAAAACTGTGTTATATTATCTATAAACTCTGAAGCTTCAGAGTAATCTCGGTGTTTGTATAAGGTATGATAATAAGGAGTGTCAAACCAATCTGTAAACCATTCTTTTTCCATAGAATGTAAAGGTATTAAAACAAACTAAAAATCCTTCAAGGTTTTTAAAACCTTGAAGGATTATAGAAAAAAATAATAGGTTAACTTATTTAGCAATTACCTTCACATATTGGAAAGGTTCATATTTTGATTTATTTTGATAATCGCCTTCGTAAATAGGGCCACGCACCTGAGCAACTTGTCTAAATTCAATTTTACTGGCATCACCCCCTTTAGCAGTAACGGCCGCTTTAATTTTAGTTTCCAAATTTTCAGCACGAGATTTCGCTAAATCATTGTTATTAGCATATGCACGCGTAGGAACTTGAGATGCGCTTGATAATATTTTGACAGTTGGATTACATTCTTTTGTTTTGGATACGATACCGTCGATTAAATTAGACCAATTTTGAGCGTCATCAGTTTCATTTTTATTATAAGAAAACATATATTTAAAAGTAACTGCTGAGCCACAGCCATAGTTATGGTTAGTCGCCAATGATGCCTGAGCGTAAATCACAATAGTTTTATCGAATGTTTTTTTAGCATTTAGATTCATGGTTGTAAAAGCTTGTTTTTCAGATATAATGCTATTATTTTCTCCAACTAAATCATAATTGATATCTTTTTCTAATTCAATATTTTTTAATCGACCTTTAGCATCTGTTATACCCTCATATTTACTGCCATCGTTACCTGTTAATGTAATTTTACTGTCAGCTAAAGGCTTCTTGTTTTTATTTACAACTAATATATTTAATAATAGATTAAATGTTTTTGCAGCTTTTCCTTCTATGAATAATATTTCAGTTATTGATTTACTTCCTTTTGTTCCAATTGTATTGAATGAATTAGTAGCTGATTTTTTACCATTAGCTTCAGCATAAATTGTATATGATTTTTCTATAGCTAGTGGTGTTGCATCTTTTTTTCCTTTTTGATCTACATCAAATTTAGTATCAACACCTCCTTTTTCTGTAAGTGTTACTTTAGCGTTTGGCACCGGTTGCTTATCTTTAGGGTTATTAAACACAATTGTGTTTAACGTAACTGATTTATCTTTAACCTTAACTTTGCCTAATAAATTGATTGGTTCTAAATTAATTTCTTTTTTAATTTCTTGATAAGCAACATCGCTACTTACAAATAAATCTTCATTATAAAACTCTTCGCCTTTGCTTGTATATGAAAAATTATAGTTTTTGTTAGGAGGTAAGATTGTTGAGAATGTGCCGTTTCCCTTTGGTCTATAATTACCAACGATTTCTCCAGTTTCTTTATCAGTTACAATAATTAATATATCTTCAGGTAATTTTTCTCCATCAGCAGCTACAATTGATCCTTTGAATAACGCTAAAG
This sequence comes from uncultured Bacteroidota bacterium, assembly GCA_903834765.1. Lineage (GTDB taxonomy): Bacteria > Bacteroidota > Bacteroidia > B-17B0 > Aurantibacillaceae > UBA4416. The sequence continues at coordinate 8,026 of CAILKE010000074.1, read as the reverse complement.
GCTTTTCTTTGGCATCAGGAATAGACATCATATAAATATCTTTTTCGCCATATCCTTTATCGTTTGCTGAAGAAAAATAACCGCGTTTACCGTCAGGAGAAGTTACAAAAAATGCATCGTCATCAGTTGTATTAATAGGGTAGTGCATGTTTTCTGGCGATGTAAATTTACCATCCTCGTCAGGTGATGATACAAAAATATCAAATCCACCCATTGATTTATGTCCGCGAGATGCAAATATTAAATCTCCATAAGGATGAATAAACACTGCATCCTCATCGTATTTTGTATTAATTGTTGGGCCTAAATTTTGGGCTAAACTCCATTTACCATTTGGTAATTTTTTACAACGATAAATATCTCTGCCTCCGAAACCACCAGGGCGATCAGATATAAAATATAAAATAGAACGATCTGTTGAAAGACAACCGTGAGTTTCCCAATACTTAGAATTAATATCTGAACCAAAGGATTGTATTGGGCCCCAAGTTTTTCCATCCCAATCACTGAAGTAGATGTTACCATTACCATTGTCGTCGCGATAAATAATCAATGTTTGTCCATCAGGTGTTAAATTTATAGAACCCTCATGTCCATTTGTATTAATATTGTCTCCAATTGATTTCGGTGAAGACCAAATTCCATTATCATCTTTATATGCCACAACTACATCTTCAAAAAATTGGCCATCAGGAGTTCTTTCCCCGCCAGTAGTTGTACTGCGGCGAGTTGTGTAAATCATCATTCTTTCGTCAGCACTTAAAACTGGACTAAAATCAGGGTATTCACTATTAATACTATCTCCTAAGTTTTGAATTTGAACATTGATTGGAACCGCAACTAATTCTTTAGCGAATGCAGTTTGAGCTTTGTAATAAGCTATTTCTTCTTTAATAACTTTACTTTTCGCATATTGTTTTTCAAAAATATCATATTGAGCTGCTGCTTCATCAAATTTGTAATTGATATGCAATGCTCTGCCATAATAAAAATGAGCTAATGGTGGAGCAGATTTTTCTGACGGTTCATCTTGGGCATAATTTTTAGTAACGCTTGTAACTGACTTTGCTAAGTACCTTTCTGCTAACCCTTTTTTAGTAGAAGAGTTTAGATAACAGTAACCAACATTGAAATTAATATTTGCTGACGATGAATCTTTTTTGTATGCCTCAATAAAATTCTTTAAAGCCAAATCATAGTTGTCTTCTAATAACAAAAAGTTTCCTTCTCGAAAGTAATCTGAGTAAGATCCAGATGATAATTGTGCCTTAATAATGTTAACAACAAATAAAAGTGCAACAATAAATAATAGATTTTTTTTCATTGTATTTTTTTAACAAGTTAGCAAAAATAGAACTTTCTTAGATAAAAACAACCTTTTTAAAGATATAAATCCCACTTTTGGGGTGGGATTTAATAAAATGATGTGCTTTTTTAGGAAATTCTGTTTATATCCCATTGCTCCATATAGTCGGCAACTTTTCTAAGAAAAGTACCTCCTAAAGAACCATCAACAACTCTGTGATCATAAGATAACGAAAGGAACATAAAATGTCGAATCGCAATAACATCGCCTTGTGGGGTTTCTATCACAGCAGGTTTCTTTTTAATAGTTCCTACTGCTAATATCGCCACTTGAGGTTGCAAAATAATAGGTGTTCCCATTACATTTCCAAATCCGCCAACATTAGTTAACGTAAATGTGCCACCCTGAATTTCATCAGGAGCTAATTTATTAGCACGAGCACGAGTAGCTAAATCATTAACATCTTTGGTTAAACCAACCAAGTTTTTTTGATCGGCATTTTTTATAACTGGTACAATTAAATTACCCGATGGCAACGCTGCAGCCATTCCTACATTAATATTTTTACGTTTAATGATTTTTGTTCCAGTTTGATCAACAGATATATTAATCATTGGAAAATCTTTAATCGCTTTCGCTACACACTCAATAAATAAAGGCGTAAATGTCATTTTCTCACCTTCGCGTTTTTCGAAATCTTTTTTTACTTTATCTCTCCACTGAACCAAATTTGTTACATCAGCTTCTACAAATGAAGTAACATGTGGCGATACGTGCTTACTCATTACCATATTATCAGCAATGATTTTGCGCATGCGATCCATTTCAATAATTTCATCACCTGCACCAACAGATACAGCAGGGCGTTGAACTAATACTGTATTGTCAGGAACCCCCACTGCTGATTTGTTAACTGCTGGAGTTATTGGTGCTGTTTTGGTTTCTGAAGTAGTAGCTACTTGAGCCGTCTTATTTCTGTTAGGTAAGTATGCTAAAATATCTGATTTTGTAACACGTCCGTCTTGACCAGATCCTTTAATTGAATCTAATTCAGATAGTGAAATACCTTCTTCTTTAGCAATACTTTTTACTAAAGGAGAATAAAATTTGTCAGAATTTTTGAAATCAGCAGGCTCTGCATGACTTGTAACTAGAGGTGTTGAGGCAACTGTAGCTGAAACAGGAGCAACTGCTTTTGGAGTTTCTGCGACACTAGCATTAGCATCCGAAGAAATTATAGCAATAACAGCTCCCACTTGAACAACATCGTTTTCATTAAATAATTTTTTAATTAATGTTCCTTCAAAAGGCGATGGAATCTCAGAATCTACTTTATCAGTAGCTATTTCTAAAACAGTTTCATCAAGTTTTATTGAATCACCTTCGTTTTTTGTCCATTTAATAATAGTTGCTTCTGCAACACTTTCACCCATTTTGGGCATTGTTAATTCAAATTGAGCCATTGTGATTAAATAATGTAAGTTGCAAAAATAACGGATTATAGATAGTACGCAAAATTAATTGTCGCAAACCTATAATGATTTTTAAATTAACTTAAATTAATTCGACGTAATCTCAATAAAATCTGTGTATTTAGATTTCTTGATTGATAAAGATTTGGAGTAATTAAGAATGTTCTGAATAATAGAATCAGAAGGGTTAAAGTCGTCAACAAGTTTTTCAGGTTGTTGCTTGTTTTTGTGGTTTTTAATATAAGAAGAAACAAGAGTAAAAGTTTGATGCATAGGCAGATTTAGGGGGTTTATATGCCTAGAACGCTATACTTAAACTATTATTGTGTATAGTGATAAACATCACACTTGTTTTTATAACAGAGCCAAATCTTGTTTTAGTTTTTTAGGTAAACTCTCTACAACCAAGTTATAGCTATCATCTATCCACTGTTTAAGAAGTTTGTTATTTGCTGAGCCATCATAAATTACTGTGTTCCAGTGTTTTTTATTCATATGATAACCAGGCAAAACGCACTCATAATTCTCTCGTAATTCAATTGCTTTTTCAGGACTACATTTCACATTAAATTGTGTTGGTTCCCTATCTAGACTGGTGAGTAAAAATAATTTACCCATTACCTTAAATACAAGAGTTTCTGGACCAAAAGGTAAACATTCTTCAACCCCTTTTTTTAAAAGGCAATATTCTCTTAATTCATCTATATACATATTTTTGAAAATTAAAATATCTTTATGAAAGTTGCCTCACTAAAAGCATATTATTCTTGAACATATCAATTTATTCGACTAAATGAGCTTTTATGTAGTCTTACTATTTTCTTTTGTGACTAAATATACTACCTTTGTTGTAAAAAATACACAGAAATAATGACAAAAATCTACAAAATCAAATCGAAACTTACATTCAGCCTTTCGATTTTAGTTATTTGCCTTTCGTTTAATATGAAAGCGCAATTATCTGGTACAAAAAATATCCCTGGAGATTACGCTACATTGGCTTTAGCAATTTCAGATCTTAATGCAGTTGGAGTAGGCCCAGGGGGTGTAACATTAAACTTAATTTCAGGTACGCCTCAAACAGCTCCTGCTGGTGGATATTCAATTTCGGCAACTGGTATTGTTGCTAATCCAATAACCATTCAGGGTAACTCTAATGTTATTACTGCAAGTAGTAGTTTAACGGCGGGTGCCTTAAATGATGCAATCTTTAAAATTATTGGTGGTGATTTTATCACAATTACTGGTTTTAATATGCAAGAAAATGCTGTTAATACAACAACAACAGCTGCAACTAATAATATGACCGAATTTGGTATAGCTTTATTTTACGCAACAACTACTGATGGTTCTCAAAATATTTCAATCGTATCAAATACAATTACCTTAAACAGGGCTTACCAAAATACTTTCGGTATTTATGCTAACTCATCACATAATGCTTCTGCTGTTTCAACTGCTGCAACTGCAACTGGAACGTTGGGAGGTACGTCAAACTTAATGATATACTCTAATAATATATCAAATATTAATACAGGTATATTAGTAGCTGGACCAACGGCTGCAGCTGATCAAAATCAGGGATTAGATATTGGCGGTTCATCTTTAACTCAGGGTAATAGTATATCTAATTTTGGTACTACAGGAACTTTTTCTGCATTTAATAATGTTTCAGGCACTGTAAATGGTATCCAAATAAAAAATACTGGTAATTACAATATTTCATATAACAATATTGCTAGTTCTAATGGTGGAACTATTTTAGGGACATTGAATGGTATACAAATTACAGCATATTCAAATGCACCAACAATTGCTAATACCCAATCAATTTCTAATAACAGTATTTCTTTAAAAAGCGCTGTAGCTAATGGAGCAATGAATGGTATTAATGTTGCAGCAAACACTGCTAATACTTCTTCTTCACTTACTATTAATAATAATGATTTTAATAATTTTGGACATACAATTACTTCATCTGGTGCAATTGTGTTTATTTTAAATGCATCCCCAATCAAAATTTGTAATGTTTTAGCAAATACGTTTTCTAATATTAGTGTAAACACAACCGGTAGTGTTACTTTTATTAGGAATGACATTCAAATGCCAGCTTCTGGTATTCAAAACATTAACAATAATAATATTGTTGGTTCATTTACGAAAACTGGCGCAGGAGGTACTGTTCAAGTTTACTTAGCATCAACAACTCCTTCATCTCCTGTTGGATCGATACATAACGCAACAGGGAATAATTTTTCATATATAAATGTTTCTGGTGCAACAACACTTATTGGATGGTCAAATTTAGAGGGTGCTACAGGTGGAGGTGCAACTAAAACGATTTCATCAAATACATTTAAAAATTGGACAGGTGGTTCTTCTGCAATTACTGCAATAGCAACAAACTATTCTGGAGATAATACTATTATTTCAAATAATTTAATTTCAAGCATAACAGGAAGCGCAGCAATAACAGGAATTTCTATTGGGACATCAAATGGTGGTACTTCGCAAACCGTTGCTAATAATACAATTTCGGCAATATCTTCTGCTGGAACTGTTGGCGCCGTAGTTGGTATAACTGGTGGCTCAAGTAGTATTACAACTTTAAATATAAATAATAATAGGATTTATACCTGTTCTTCTACAGGAGCAAGTGCTGTTACTGGGTTGATTTTATCAGCAAGTTCAAATGCAAATGTTTTTAAGAATAAAATTTACGATTTATTAAATTCTAATGCAGCCGGAACAGCAATTGGTATTACAAATTCAGGTGGTACTAAAAATACAATTTACAATAACACAATTGGAGATTTAAAGGCTACAATTGCTAGCTTGGCAAATGCAGTAATTGGTTTAAATATAACTAGCGGTACAACAGCAAATTTATATTACAATTCTGTTTATTTAGCAGCTTCAAGTACAGGCGCTTTGTTTGGTAACTCAGCGATTTATGTTAACACAGCAACAAATGTAGATTTAAGAAATAATATTTTTGTAAACCTGTCTGCACAAACCGGAACAGGAACATCAGTTGCATATAGAAGATCAAGCCCAACTCTTACAACTTATTCAGCAACATCAAATAATAATTTATTTTATTCTGGCTCTCCATCTCCAAAAAATTTGATTTTTTCTGATGGGACTAATGACTATATTACTTTGCCTTCATTTCAAACGGCAATGGTAAATAGAGATCAGGCTTCTGTTACAGAAAACCCTACATTTTTAAGTACAACAGGATCTTCAGTTAATTTTTTACATATAAACCCGGCAACTGTTACAGTTATCGAAGGAGGTGCTGCAAATATTGCAACTTTTACGGATGATTATGATGGAGATATTCGCCAAGGCAATGCTGGTTATGCAGGAACAGGAACTTCTCCTGATATTGGAGCAGATGAATTTAATGGAATAAGCCCTGCGCCTTCTATTAATGCTTTGGCTATTTCTCCAATCGGAAATCAATGTGTGGCTGTAGGGCGCGTTATTACCGCTACAGTAACACCAGGAGCATCCAATTTATCATCTGTAACATTAAATTACAGTTTTAATGGTGTAGCTCAACCAGCAGTGACGATGACGGGCGGTTCTGTATCCTCAGCGTCAAGCTGGACAGGAAACATTCCTGTTGCCGTTCCATCTAATGCTAATGTAGCATGGAATATTACGGTTTTAGATGGCACTTATACTAAAATTTCCAATGGAACAAGTTACAAAGATGAGCCTCTTTTGGGAGTTTTTGCTCAGGCAAGTGCTTCTTTAAGCACTATATGTGCAGGCTCGCCCTCAACATTAACTCCTAGTTTTGGAAATTCAAATTCAGCTGCTAATTATGGCGTGATGCCATCAGCCTCTTCAGCTACTTATGAAGACATTGGTAATGTTTCGTTTGGACCCTTAAATAATACAAGCCCTGCAATTTCATTAGTGGGAACAATAGGTACAGCTTCAGGGATTGCTGGTAGAAATTCAGATTTTACCGCCTTTGGACCTTATAATTATACTGCTGGTAATTCTTATATTTTAAGTGTTAGTTCTTTATCAGCTACAGGAGCTCCTGTAGCAATGGGTTTTGGTATTTTTATTGATTATAATAGAAACGGAGTATTTACAGATGCAGGTGAATTTGCTTATGCAACGCCTTCGGCTTCGATGTTAGTTGCTCCAGCTACAGAAACTGCTTCCATTACAATTCCTATTACTGCATTGAATGGATTAACACGTATGCGTGTTGTTTTAGATGAAGCGGTGGTTACAAGTCCAACACAAGGTATTACTTGGGGTGAATACGAAGAATATATGTTAAATATATCGAGTGCTAACCAAGGTGGTGGATCAGTTCCAACATTTACAGCTTATGCCTGGAATGATGGTACATCTACTGTTGCTACAACAAGTGTTGCTGCTTTATCTCCAACAACAACAACAACTTATAGTGTTATTGCTACTGACATAAATGGATGTTCAGTAACATCTTCTCCGGTTACAGTTACAGTTGTTCCTGTTCCAACGATTCCTACAGTTACAAATACAGCTCAATGTGGTGTTGGAGCATCTGCTTCTGCTGTTAGTGGAGGCACTTCATATAACTGGTATAGCACACCTACTTCAACTACTGTTTTGCAGTCAGGAGTTTCATCTACTTACACTACACCAATTTCTGCAACATCTACTTTTTATGTAGCATCAGATAATGGTGTGTGTTTAAGCCCACGAGCTGCTGTTACAACATCAGTAAGTTTACCTGATCCAATTTATGCTTCTGCAAGCGCTACTAATATTTGTCCAGGTAACTCTATTTTATTATCATCTACTCAAGGTGTGGTAAATGTGTATACGTTTACTTGGACAGCTACACCAGCTGCCGGTAGTGGTATACCTACTTCTATTGCTGGTAGAACTGCAAATGTAACACCAACAACTGCTGGTACTTACGTATATCAAGTATTTGCAACGGATGGGATTTGTTCAACAACATCTTCCGTATCTGTTGTTTTAAATAATCCTCCTACTATTTCAGCAACTGCTAATCCAAATATAGTTTGTTCTACAGCTTCTGTTAATTTAAATGCTACAACTCCAGTGGTTGCTTCAGGCACTGCAGTAGTTGGATCAGGAACAGCTCTAACATCTGCATACGGTTATCCAACTGCATTTGGAAATTATTGGTATCAAACATGGCAACAATATTTATTTACAGCGTCTGAATTAACAGCGATGGGTATCTATCCTGGAAATATTACAT
>CAILKE010000073.1 GCA_903834765.1 uncultured Bacteroidota bacterium | reverse complement strand
TTCGGTAAACTCCTTATCTTTAAATTCGGGTATTTCATCTATTATTGAATAGTGAATATCTAATATATTTTTGATAAGTTCACCCTCTCCTAAATCACGTTTTAACTGGTCTAACATAAATCTATTTTTTTTAGCACCGCTAACATAGCAGGTTAAGCGAACTCCAAATGATAACATTTTAATACGAATGTCATCTTCATTATTTTTCCTACCCATTTTATTATAGTAACAATATAATTATTTTACAAATTTAGTAATTAATTTTGTAATATGGACTTTAAATACATAAAAAATATATCTGAAAACGAAGCCACTATTTTATTGTATGACCAAATAGGTGATTCAATTGATGAAAATGGAATGTACAAAAGTGGTATATCTGGTTCATCATTTGCTTATGAAATGCAATATTTACAGGACAAATGTAAAAAAATAAATGTTCGTATAAATTCAATAGGCGGAAATGTATTAGATGGTTATTCTATTGTTTCTGCAATACTTAATTCAACTGTTAAATGTGATACTTATATTGACGGATTAGCTGCAAGTATAGCTGGAGTTATTGCAATGGCTGGGGAAAAATGTTATATGGCTGATTACGGTACAATGATGTTACATAATCCAAGTGGTGTAAATGATGAAGCAGTTTTAGCATTGGTTAAAAATACTTTAGTTACTATTTTATCTAAAAGAACAAAATTAGATGAAGATACTATCAATAAAATGATGGATGCCGAAACTTGGTTAGATTCTAATCAATGTATGGAAATGGGCTTAATTGATGTGATAGTTAAGTGTGATAAGAAAATGAAAATGAGTACAAATAGCCTAACAGAAATGGCTTTCATATATAATAAATTAATAAATAAAAAACCAAACATGGAAAAAATAACAAACGTGTTAAAGTTATCTAATGAAGCAACTGAAGTTGAAATTGTTGCTGCTATTGAAGATAAGGACACTAAAAACGCTGAATTGATTTCTGAAAATGAAACTTTAAAAGCTCGTTTAAAAGAGATTGAAGATGTTGAATTAGCTAAGTTAGAAACTGAAGCTAAGGAATTAGAAACTAAGTCTATTGAATTAGTTGAAAACGCTATCAAAGCTAAAAAGATTGAAGAATCTGCAAAAGATGAAACTATCAAATTAGCAATTGCAAACTTTGGAGCAGTAGAAAATATGTTAAGTAAAATTAACAATGTTAAAGATGCTGTTAAAATCTTTGATGCTAAAAACATTGAAAACAAAGATGTAAGAGCTGATTGGACTATTCGTGATTGGGAGAAAAAAGATGCAAAAGGTTTGCATATAATTAAAAATGAAACTCCTGAAATTTACAACGAAATGTATAATAAATTTTACAATAAAAAATAAATAAAAAAAATAACAAAAATAAAACCTAAAAATCATGGCATTACAAAAAGAACAATGGTTATCCGATATTCAAGAGAATCTATTTAAGGATAACGCAATTATTAATCGTGCAACTAATCACGATGGTTTCGTAAACTACAAAACAGTTCACGTACCACAAGCTGGAGCTAATCCAACTATCACTAAAAACTTAGGTTCATTCCCTGCGTCAATCGTACAAAGAACTGATAGTGAATTAACGTATTCAATGGATACATACTACGTTCAACCAATTCATATTGAAGCTGGTCAAGAAACTGCTTTTTTATCTTATGACAAACGTATGTCTATCTTAAACCAACACGTTCAAACTTTAGAAGATGCTTTAACTAACAATGCTTTATACAAATGGGCACCAAGTGGAGCAACTCGTCAAGTACGTACAACAGGAACTGCAACAGGAAACGCTTTAGCACCTTCTGCAACTGGTACTCGTAACGCTATCACTTTAGCAGATATTTTAAAAGCAAAATCTATTTTAGATTCTGAAAATGTACCTGCTGCTGGTCGTATCTTATTATTACCTTCAGATATGTACAACGCACAATTATTAGCAATTGCTGATATTTATCAAGCACAATCTTATGGTCAATCAGCATTACCTTCAGGTGTTGTTACTCGTATTCATGGATTTGATGTTATGATTCGTTCAACAGTTGTTGTTTACGATGCTACTGCTACTCCAGTTATTAAAGCTATAAATGATAGCGGTACACCATCTTCTGCTGCTGCAACTGATAACTTAGCTGCATTAGCTTACCATCCAAATTTTGTTGCTAAAGCAATGGGTTCTACTGAAGTATTTATTACAGAGCAAGTAGCTGAATTCTACGGTTCTATTGTATCTGCTTTACAATTATTTGGAGCTTCTAAAATGCGTACAACTCAAACAGGTGTTGTTGCAATTGTTCAAGCATAATTATAAAATTAAGGGGAGTTATTGATTTAACTCCCTTTTTAAAAAAATATTAAAATGACTTTAGAATTAGCAAAAGAATTAGCAAAAAATGAAATAGATAAATCAAATATTATCGTTGTAACAAGCGATAACGCTATTTATATGTTAAATGATAATGCTGAAATTGAAGTTATAAAAAATCACGCTGAATTAAACAAATTAGAAATGTTTGTTGTAAAATCGGTAGATGTGATTGAAGAAAAACCAAAAAAGAAAAAATAATTTTTAAAAATATTTTATAAATGGCAAATGACGTTATATTTAACAAGGGACAAGGCGGTTTAGGTAGACCATTAGCAGGTACTGATTATATTTCAGGCTTACTATTCTACACAGCATCTTTGCCAAGTGGATTTACTTCTACTAACAGAATAAAAACAGTTTACTCTATTGACGATGCGGTTGCATTAGGTATTACAAATACATCAATTGGAGAAACAAAAGCAACTGCAACCTATTTAGTAACTAATAAAGGAGCTGTTGGTAATACTCACAAATTAACCTGCGCTGTTATTGATAGCGTTAATCCAACTGCAAGTAAAGCTGCTTTAGGAACGGTTATATTATGTAATTATACACAAGTTACTGCGGACGTTGTTTCTGTTGATACTGCTGCAACTCGTTTAGCGGCTGAAATTAACTTAGGAACTCCAACTCATGGATTTACAGCAATTGCTTCAACAGCAACGGTAACAATTACCGCACCTGCTGGTCAAGGTTTATTCTTAAATACAGGAACTCCTTATGTTTCAACCGTTGTTGGTACATTAGCAGGAACTTTAACTCAAAACGTGGTTACTGGAGTAGCAAGTGATATTGATATACTTTATTATCACGTTTCTGAGTTCTTTAGAATTCAACCAAAAGGTAAATTGTATATTGGTGTTTATGCAACAGCCGATGCAACAACTTTTGATAGCGTAACTTTAATGCAAAACTTTGCTCAAGGTGAAATTGTACAATTAGGTGTTTATCAAAAAACAACTGCTTTTGCTACAACTCAAATAGCAACTTTACAAGCCGTTTTAACCGCTTTAGAAACTAATCATAAAACAATTTCATCTGTTATTTACCAAGCTGATTTTAGTGCGGTAACTGATTTAACTACATTAAGTAATTTAAAGTTATTAACTAGTAAAAATGTTACAGTATCTTTAGGACAAGATGGTGATAATAATGGTTTTAAATTATGGAAAGCTACTAATAAAAGTATTGGCTGCATGGGTACTACACTTGGTGCTGTTGCCTTAGCAAAAGTAAACGAAAGTATTAGATGGATAGGCAAATTTAATGTTGCAGCATCTGAGTTTGATACTTTAGCATTTGCTAATGGTACTTTATATACAACTGTTTCTGATGGGACTATTGTTAATTTAGATTCTTTTGGATATAATTTTGTAAAGAAAGAAATTGGTATTGTAGGCTCTTATTTTAGCCGTCCAAATACTTCTATTTCATCTACAAATGATTATACATTTATCTATAATAATAGAGTAATTGACAAAGCAATTAAAGGATTAAGAAGTTTCTTATTGCCTCAATTAGCAAGTCCATTAGTAGTAAACGCAAATGGTACATTATCTGAAGATACAATAGGATTTTTTAATTCTCTTTGTGATAGAGCTTTAGAAGTAATGCAACGTGATTTTGAAATTTCAGCATTTAGTGTAACAATTGACCCAACTCAGGATGTATTAACTGATAATGAATTAACTATTGCAGTTAAATTAGTACCAGTTGGTGTTGCCGATACAATTACAGTAAATATAGGTTTCGCATTATCAATTTAAAAAAATAAAAAAACATGGCATATCCAATAGTACCGTTAATAAACGGAAAATCATATGAGTGGGCTGATATTGTAGTAAACGTATTAGGTACTCCAATAATCGGTATTACTAACATTGAATACGAAGAAAAACAAGCAATGGAAAATATCTACGGAGCTGGACGCTTTCCAGTTTCTCGTGGATATGGTAAAGTAGAACCAACAGCAAAAATGACTGTTTTAATGGAAGAATTAGAGAATATTCAAGCAGTTGCACCACTTGGTCGTTTGCAAGATATTCCTGAATTTGATGTAATAGTTATGTATTTAGATTCTGCTTTAATTACTCGTAAACACGTTTTAAAAAATTGTAGATTTATGAATAATAAAAGAGGCGCTTCAAGTGGTGATACATCAATTCCTGTAGATTTGGAATTAATTATTTCACATATTCAAT
>CAILKE010000072.1 GCA_903834765.1 uncultured Bacteroidota bacterium | reverse complement strand
TTTTGAATTAGATACTGATAACAAAGATTTTAACTATGCAGTTGAGTTAGTTAAGAATGGTAACAAATTAATATATCTTACAGGAAAAGCCGGTACAGGAAAAACCACATTTTTAAAATACATAAAGTCTTTATTAGGTGAAAATATTGTTGTACTTGCTCCTACCGGTGTTGCAGCAATAAATGCTGGTGGCCAAACAATTCACTCATTTTTCAAAGTAAGTCCAAGTGTATATGTTCCAAATGACAAAAGATTAAGAGTCAAAAGTGAAATCAACGACACGGACAAAAGTACAATCTATGATCATTTCAAATTAGATAAGGAGAAAGTTCAATTAATTAATAAAATGGAGATATTAATTATTGACGAAATTTCTATGGTAAGATGCGATTTGCTAGACGTTATAGATAAATTACTTCGTGTTTACAGAAAAAAACCTAATGAGATTTTCGGAGGTCTCCAAATTATTTTAATCGGTGATACTTTCCAGTTACCGCCAATTGCAGATTATGAACAATGGGAAATTTTAAGAATGTTTTATGCCAGCCCATATTTTTTTAGTTCACAAGTGATTACAAACAACAAGCCAATTTTCATAGAATTAAAAAAAATATATCGTCAAAAGGAACAAGAGTTTATTGATTTATTAAATAAAATACGAGTCAATCAAATGGATAGTGAAGACTTACAAAAACTCAATCAAAGATATAATCCAAATGTTGATTTTTCAGATAAATTGAATCAAATTATTCTTGCTACAACTAACAAAATTGTAAATGATACGAATCAAAAGAAATTAACTGAATTAGCTGGCGAACAAAAGTCTTTCGAAGCTAGCGTTGAAGGTATTTTTCCTGAATCAATCTACCCAACTGAAAAGACATTGAGTTTAAAAGTTGGAGCTCAAATCATGTTTATTAAAAATGATTTTAGTAAAAATATATTTAATGGCAAACTAGGTAAAGTCAAATCATTCTCCGAAAATCGGATCGTTGTCACAGGTTTTGACAACTTCAATGAATTTGAAATCTCAGTTGAAACAAATACGTGGAAAAATATTAGATATAAATGGGATGATACAGAAAGGAAAATAATTGAAGAGATAATTGGGACCTTTACCCAAATTCCGTTAAAATTAGCTTGGGCAATCACTGTACATAAAAGTCAAGGCTTAACTTTTGATAATGTTATTGCTGATTTAAGCGGAGCCTTTGCTACAGGGCAAGTTTATGTAGCACTTTCAAGATGTAAGACACTAAATGGTTTAGTTTTAAAGTCAATTATCCCACCTAGTGCAATAAAAACTGACGAAAAAGTTATAGAATTTGCTGAAAACGAAACCCCAGATACCCTCATAATTCAAGAAATATCAAAAGGTAAGGCTGATTTTTACTATAAAAATGCGAGAACTAATATTGCGCATTGCGATTTTGCAGGCGCATATGAAAATTTTTTGAATGCTATTAAACATAGAAATGATATTGAAACTGATATTTTCAAAAGATATTTCATTGCATTTGGAACTAAATTCTCGAGCTATAAAAAGCAAATTCTTAATGCTAATGAAGCTGTTTCAAATTTGTTAGAAAGCCAGGGGAAATTATCTAGCGAATTAAACAAAACTAATGAAGTTTTAAAAAATCAATCTCAAAATATAGTTGCTCAAAAGAATAAAATTGAAGAATTAAATTTAAAATTTAATACACTTAATTTTCAAAATACAATTAATGTAAAAAAAATAGAGTCTCATATTAAAGAAAACAATATTCTAAATGAGGAATTAAATTTAAATATGGAAATAATAAGTCAACAAGAAAGTAAAATCACACACCTTCGTGAGCTTTTGAAAATTTATGATGAAAAAAATGAGAAATTACGAAATTTAAAGTGGTATCATCTTCTTTTTAATTCAAAATAATTATTTTTCAACTGATTTCAACAATCCTTATTAACAGCCTCTTAAATTTTCAACAACTATTTTTTATAGCAACATTCTGCTATATTTATAAACAATACATTTTTTACTTTATCAAATTGCATTATTTTAGCTAATAGTTAAAATTTCCATTTCTATTATGTATAATTCTGTTATTTGTTCTCCATTTGTAGAACATCCCTTTGTTGATGTTGCCCAATTTGACGCTGGCGTCTATGATTTAACTATTTTTGAGGAAGGTCAAGCTTCTAATTTCTTAGTCAAAGGGCAATTCAATAAAGAACAGTATTGTAAATGTTTGTTACACAAACTATTTACTTTAAATAAATCTAAGATAAAACCCTTTATTCATTACCAATGCAGTAAATTAAATGATCCAATTTTTTGGCTGAATAAACTCGAAAAACTAATTGATTTAAACCGGGAACTTTTTAAAACAAAAGACCAAATAATTAAAATTGAAAAGGCTTTAATGATTATTGAAGTCATGCGTGATGCTATTGAACAAAAGCAAACCACAACTACACAATTTAACTTTAACGAATTAAAAAATAAGATTAAGGAGTATAGTAATTATGATGATAAGCTTTCATTTTTAATGGAAGCGCGCACAGAATATTTACAAAATAAACCAAAGATTAATGATGTAAATGAAATGTCTTTCGATGAAAAAATAACTTTAGAAATAGAACTGATAAAGTCCCAACAAAAATTATCTAAAAAACGTAATACCATTTATAGTCAAGCAGTTAATAGTCCTAAAAGTCCTACGGAAAACGCAAAAAGTCCTACAGAAATCTGCAGGACTTCAATAGGACTTTTTCAATTTAATTGTCAAACAAATGTATTTGTAGATTTGTTTTTTCAACTTACAAAAGAAATAACAATTGAAGGTAAACCATTGTTAAATATGGCTTCTAACGACTTAGCACAATTCATTACCAATAATTTTATTGATAAAAACGGAAATGCGTTAAGTTTAAATACAGTAAAAACAATTCTAAATGTTTCCCGACCTGAGAAACGCCCCTCTTCTGAAAAAAGAATCAATCTGAAAGTCAGAGACTTACCAAAGTAAAAAGTCCTATTCTGGTCCTAACGAGACCAATAGACTTTTTACATCTGCGCACATTTGCTCCATAATCAATTAAAAATAATAATTATGGAAGCAAATCGTCAAACTGCATCTACCTCGAGGTTTCAAAGAAACAAATTGGTGCAGTTTGTAAGATTCGCTTTCACAATTTAAAAAACAATTTAAATCATGGAAGCAATCATCTTATCAAAAGAACAGTTCAACAGTTTAACAGCCTCAATTGAGGAAATCAAAACAAAAATCGATCATCAAAATAAAAAACCTCAAGAGGTTTTTGTTGATAATCAGGAGTTTTTGTTGCTAATGAAAATTTCAAAACGCACAGCACAAACCTGGCGTGATGAAGGAAAAATTTCCTTCTCTCAAGTTGGCAATAAAATCTACTATAAATTAAATGATGTAGAAGATTTATTGAAAAAGCATTACGTTAAATCCTTCAATCCAAAAACATTTAATTCCAATCGTAACCTGAAGGATTCGATGACACAATTTAATTCAAACAATAACTCGTCATCAAATCTTATAAAAAGTAAGGAGGTTTGAAATGGAAAAATATAGCCAACCGAGATTTTTCCAACTGTAAAATAAAAAAATAAAAAGCGAACACCACTAAACCTAAAAGAACAATGATAAAATATAGTGAAACAATACATGACCTTACATGGCCAGAATTGCTACAACAAATTGCAGCAATTATAGCACGAGATGAAAAATCATTAGAAAGCAATGTTAATTATTACCTCAAGCTTTTTAATGATAGTAATTCAGATAAAAACCAACTGAATAAATTTTTCGAAAAACTTCAGTTAGAGAAATTGCGCTTCGCTTATTTCTCTGAACTATTTATCAGATTAGAAGATAATAATTACAAGATGATTATTATGAGTTTAGAAAGTTGCATCCACCAGGAAACCAATATGCAAAACAAAACTCCTAAAGATTGGTCCGCAACCATTCGCTACGAAAACGGACAAATCAAAGTTTATTTCATGGCTCTTTCTTACTATCAGTAATTGTCAGTTCGAGCGAAGTCGAGAACCCTTAAAACTAAAAAACATGTTTGACATCCCTGCACCAAAAAACCACAACCCAGCTCCGCCATCATTAAATGGCGGAGTTGATGGGGCTAAGTCTAAACTTGCTCTATTACTCCAATCTCAAAAAAAGATTAAAGAAAATAAATGCAAGCCAATTAATTTTAGCCAACCTATTTTATGGCAAAAAGAAAACCCTGTTTTCTTTCCTAAAACCATTAATGTCATACAAGGTAAAGCAGGCGTGCACAAGTCACGCCTTGCTGAAACCATTTGTGCATCGCTTTTAAAAACACCTGAAAGCAATCGTGATTTGCTACATTTTAAAACAAACATATTAACGCGCTATGCAGTTTGTTATGTTGATACCGAACGTAATTTATCCGACCAACTTCCTTATTCATTGCAGCAAATACAATTAAAGGCAGGCTATCCAATCGAAGACCACCCTTATGGATTCGATTACATTTCATTGCTTGAGTTTGGTAGAGAAGATCGTTTTGATATGCTAAATATTTATTTAGAGCATATCCGAAAACAGTTTCCTATGCATATTTTTATTGTACTGGATGTAATAACAGATTGTGTGTTTAATTTCAATGACACCAAAGACAGTATGAAATTAATAGATATGATGAATCAATCTATTAACCGGTATAATGTTACCTTTTTATGTTTGATACATGAAAACCCTGGAAGTGCTGATAAAGCTCGAGGGCATTTAGGAACTGAAATATTAAACAAAGCCAGTACGGTAATGCAAATTGGTTTTGAAAAAGATGCTCAAAACCATAATACTGATTTATTAAAAGTAACCTATCTCAAATGCCGTAGCTCCAAAAAGCACGACCCGTTTTTTGTGCAATATTCCGATACCGAAAAAGGATTGATTTTAGCAGAACATGCTACCATTCAGGGTGCAATGGATTCCCGAAACCAAAAAGCATCCTTAGATTCAACGCTTGAACTAATTGGAGCTTATCTAACTGAACCAATGCCACGCAAAATCCTAATCCAAAAACTATCTGAAGAATTAAATTGTAAGGAACGAACCATTGAAGTTCGCTTAAAAACCATCCTAACCAATGATACTCTAATTCATATGGATGATGGCATAGTAAAACACCTTTGCAAGAAAACAGAAAATCGCGAGATTATCTACTACCTTTTTGATAATCAATAAACTGTCATCCT
This sequence comes from uncultured Bacteroidota bacterium, assembly GCA_903834765.1. GTDB lineage: Bacteria > Bacteroidota > Bacteroidia > B-17B0 > Aurantibacillaceae > UBA4416. The sequence goes on along the minus strand of CAILKE010000072.1, from coordinate 85,754 downwards.
GAGCGGAGCCGTAGTGGTCTTTTGCACCTTTGCAGACCCTTATATAAGGGTTTGCAAAATTGCAAAAGTAAAAATCGGATATTAACGCTGAAATTTGATAACTTTTTGCATTAGTATGCAGTATTTGTAAGCTTCGTATCGTATTTTTTTTATTTTTACAATGGATCTAATTTACAATTAAATAGAAGCATTAAGTAGATTTTTAAATTTTACAATTATTTAATGAAACTGAAAAACATATGAAAACTTTAAATTACATAGATTTGTTTGCTGGTGCAGGAGGTTTATCAGAAGGATTTAGCAAACAAGGCTTTAATCCCATTGCTCACGTTGAAATGAATAAATTAGCTTGTGATACTTTAAAAACAAGAGTTGCATTTCATTATTTAAAAGAGAATAACAAGTTAGATATTTATTATAAATACTTAAAAGAAGAAATTAGTAGAGATGAATTTTGGAATAGTGTTCCAAAATCAGAAATTAATTCAGTAATTAATTCGGAAATCTCTAAAACCACCATAAATGGTATTTTTGACCAAATAAATGGCTTGGCTAAAAATAAAAAAATTGACCTAATAATTGGTGGCCCACCTTGTCAGGCATATTCTATAGTAGGCAGGGCTAGAGACCCTAAAAATATGGAAGATGATCCACGAAATTTTTTATATAAGTTGTACGTTAGGTTTCTAGAAGAGTATAATCCTAAAATGTTTGTATTTGAAAATGTTCCTGGAATATTATCTGCAAAAAACGGCGAACATTTTGAGAAAATTAAAAAAGCTCTTACTAAAGCTGGTTACAATTTTGATTTTAAAATACTTAATGCTAATAATTTTGGAGTACTCCAAAACAGGAAACGAGTTATATTAATTGGATGGAAAGAAAATTTAAAATTTGAATACCCCACTTTTGCTACAAAGGAAAATAAATATAAAATTTTAAATGACTTATTTTCCGATTTACCATCTTTACAAAATGGCCAAGGTAGCTTAGGTTTAGTTAATTATAAAAAAGAAACTACAGAGTATCTTAAAAAAACAGCTATTAGAAATTGTATAGATTTTACAACTCAACATATAGCGCGTCCAAATAATCAAAATGATTTAGAAATATATAGAATTGCAATTGAAGAATGGAATAGAGGGAAAAGATTAGATTATGCTACACTGCCTAAACATTTAATTAAACATAAAAACATAACTTCTTTCACAAATCGATTTCAAGTTGTAGATGGAGGTGGCTGTTGTCACACAGTGGTCGCCCATATAGCAATGGATGGTCATTACTACATTCACCCAGATAAAAAACAAAATCGATCTATTACAGTCAGAGAAGCAGCTCGAATTCAATCTTTTCCTGATGATTTTTATTTTGAAGGTGGTAGAACAGCTGCTTTTAAACAAATTGGTAATGCCGTGCCACCATTGATGGCAAATGGTATTGCTAAAAAAATATTGGAAATGCTATAATGCAAAAATTTAAAGCTGAAAATGCCAAACCAAATCCTAAATCAACTATAAATTCTTATAGGAGTTTTGGATATAATTTATCTACGGCTATTGCAGACATAGTTGATAATAGTATTTCGGCAAATGCTACTGAGATATCTCTTGATTATTCTTGGAAAGGAAAGGAGTCCTTCATAACTATTCTTGACAATGGAAAAGGGATGAACTTAGCTGAATTAGTTATTGCGATGACTCCTGGAAGCAAAGATCCTGAAGATATACGAGATGAAAAAGATTTAGGGAGATTTGGAATGGGGCTTAAAACTGCTTCATTTTCGCAATGTAAAAGATTAACTGTTGTTACTAAAAAGAAAGGTTACAAAATCATAAAGAGGTGTTGGGATATAGACTTTATTAATCAAGAAGAAGAATGGACATTACTAGATTATATTTCAGATGATTCCCTATTGAACAAACTTGATAAATTTGAAAGCGGAACTTTAATTTTTTGGGAAATATTAGATCGAATTGTTGGGAACTCTAATGAAGATAACGAAGCAGTTAAAAATGCATTTTATCAGGAATTGATTTCCGTAAAAGCACATTTAAGTCTTGTATTTCACAAATTCATTGAAAGCAAAAAAGTAAAAATATATTCAAACACTTATGAAATCGAAGCGTGGAATCCTTTTTTATTAAACTTAAATCCTAAGCCCGAAATGGGACAAACTGAAATACTTAATAATAATGTTGAAGTTACTTATTTCATATTACCCCATATGTCAAAAATAAAAGTCGAAGATTATGAAAAATCTGGAGGTCCATTAGGATGGTATCAACAACAAGGATTTTATGTTTATAGAGGCGATAGATTATTAGTATCTGGTGATTGGTTAGGTATCGAAAAGAAAAGAGAGTATTCAAAATTGGCAAGAATATCCATTAATTTTCCAAATGCAAATGATTTTGATTGGAACTTGGATATAAAAAAATCTACGGCAACTCCACCGATAGAAATTAGAAAAGAATTAACTAGAATAGCGAGAATAGCTGTTATGAAGTCTGCTAAAATATATAATTGGAGAGGTCAAAAAACAATTTCTGATGAATATATAAACGCTTCATTTGAAGCTTTATGGAAAGATGAAACTAACAGAGAAGGTATAAAGAAATATAAAATAAACAAAAAACATCCAATAATTAAACAATTATTAGAGGTAGAAAAAACAAATAAATTATTTTCTAAAGCCATAAAATTACTAGAAGAAAATATTCCGATTGAGTTAATTTTACACAATCAAAATGAGGATCCGTCTTTTCATGAACTAGAGAAAATTACGGAAATACCAAACGATGACTTGATAAAACTAGCAATAGAAATATTTGATATTTATAAACTACAAGGAATTCCAGAAGCATTGGGCAGACAGCAAATCATGAGTGCAACACCTTTTAATCTTTTTCCAATAATAAACGATTATTTAAAATGAACGATATAAAACACTCAGCGAGAGCTATTGCACATACTTTATTAAATCACGAAAAAACAAAAGGAGAAATAACACCAGAAATTATAAAACAAATTATCGAAAAGGTATCGGTAATAAATATTGACCCTTCTCAACCGATAGATAAAGATGAATTGTTTGAGATGTTAATGGCAGATTTCAGCATAGGTAAAGGCTCTATAACAATGTTATCTGAGGATATTGAACCTTGGGTAAAGGACAATAAAGCGAATATAAATTGGGAATTATGGCAAAGGTATAAGGCCTATATGGCTGAAAAAGACCCTTCTTTTCCGGTTAATGATTTAGATGATTTTACTGACAGAATTTTAGACAAATGTGTTAATCCAAAAAATTCAGACTCATGGGATAGAAGAGGAATGGTTGTTGGGCATGTTCAATCTGGTAAAACTTCAAATTATGTGGGATTAATAAATAAAGCGACAGATGCTGGATATAAAGTTATTATTGTAATAGCAGGTACAATAAGTTCTTTAAGAAGACAGACTCAAGAAAGAATTGATGAAGGATTTACAGGGATTAGTAGTTCTGATTTCATTCTTAAAAGACAAGGTAATATAGTGGGTGTTGGTAAATACAAAGTAAATACTGACATATACCCATTAACATCTTCCTTCTATATTAGAGGAGACGAAGGTGATTTTAGTCCGAAGACTGCAAAAATTCCTATAGGTAAAAACCCTGTAGTATTTGTAATTAAAAAGAATAAAAGTATACTTGAAAATTTAATAGATTGGTTTTCAAAAGATTCAAATATTAGATTCATAGATGGTCAACCAAAATTATTTGATGTTCCAGTTTTAGTAATAGATGATGAAGCTGATGCGGCTTCTGTTAATGCTTCAAATGATATAAATGAAGTAAAGACAATAAATAAATTAATTAGAACATTATTAAATGTTTTTGACCAAAATACTTTTATTGGATATACAGCAACTCCTTATGCTAACTTATTTATTTCGCAGGAATATAATGATGAATTAAAAACTGTTGTTAAAGGAAAAGAATATTTAATTGGGGATGATTTATTTCCCAAGGATTTTATTATAAACATTAAAGCAGCAAAAAATTACTTTGGGGCAGCAAAGGTTTTTGGTTTAGAGGATCCAATAACTAATTTAATTAATGAACCGCTTGATGTCTATAGAAAAATTGATGACTATGACCCTCCTTTTTTTGCAACAATAAATAAAAATAATAAAGACGATTTGCCTGACTTTCTTCCAGAAAGCCTAGAGTTAGCAATAAAATCATTTATTCTGACTTGTACAATCAGAAGATTAAGAGGTCATGATAAAAAACACAACTCAATGTTGGTTCATGTGGCTTTATATGTGAAATGGATTGACAAAGTGGCTTTATTAGTAAATGAAAAAATAAGAGTGTTTAAAAATAATATTGAAAGTGATGATTCTAAATTTTTACATGAATTGAAAGAATTATTTGAACATGATTTTAAACCAACTACGATAAATACTCTAGAAAACTTAGACTATTCAGATGTAAGAATAAAGCATCATCATTGGGAAGATGTTAGATTGGAATTAAAAAATGCATCCTCTAAAATTGATGTAAGGGCAGTTCATGGAACAAGGTCAACAACAAATTTAGAATATCATAATATAGAAGAGATTGACTATAGCAGATATGAAAATGGGTTATCAGTTATAGCAGTTGGTGGCGGCAGACTTGCAAGAGGTATTACTTTAGAAGGCCTTTCAGTTAGTTATTATTTAAGGACTACTAAAATGTATGATTCCTTAATGCAAATGGGAAGATGGTTTGGCTACAGACCAGGATATGTAGATTTATGTAGACTTTACACAACTGAACAGATTTTTGAATGGTTTAACCATATAACAATGGCAACAGAAGAAATGAGAAATGACTTTGATGAAATGACTGTAACCCATCAAAGACCCAAAGATTTTAGACTAAAAATCCGAAATCATCATGGCTTAATGACGGTAACAAGTGTTGCTAAATTATATTGGGCTCAAAACATTACCATTTCTTTTTCAGGTTCAAACCCGCAAACATATCTTCTTTTAAAAGATAAGAAGTCCATATTGCATAATTTCAATTTATTTTCAACCTTATTCAAGAAGCTAGGCAAACCAACTGAATTAATAGAAAAAAGAAAAAAAATTAGATATGTTTTATATAAAGATGTTAATGTTGATTATTTAAATGAGTTTATTAATAATTACAAAATTAATATCCCATCAATTAATAATGAAGTTATTGCTGAATATATAAAACAACAAAAATTAAACAACAATATAAAAGAATGGAATATCTGTATTGTATCTAATACTGATTCAGACGTTTATTTATATGATCAGATACAAGGAAAAACGCCAAATAAAGATTCAAGAAAACAAATGCCTACAAAGAAATATTCAATCGAATTAGGGTCTGACTTAATTGAACTTTCATCTAGCGTAAGAAATCAAACTGAGAACCACGAATTATATAAAATCACTAAAAATCAGATTGACGATACAATAGATAGACAAGTAGATTTATTAGAGAACGGAGATGGTAGTATCAAAGAAAGAAGGGCTAGAGAAAAAAAGGGATTATTGTTATTATATGCTTTGGATGACCGTGGAACTTCAGATGTTGATTTCGGAGTACCCATTATTGGTTATAGTCTACATTTTCCGAAAATTGATCATGAGGTAAAAGTATCTTACATGGCGACTACAAAAGATGATTTTGAAAATGAACCGATGGTTGACGATGATAATATTGAAAATGAATAAATCATGATTGACATTAAATCAATTTGGGCTAATCAGTCGCCAACAGATGAAATTATTATTAAAACGAGGATTGAAGAAATACCTCAATTTAAGTGTTATGCGGCAACTAATCACATAACAGGTAATCACTTATTCATACTCGAAACTTCTGTAAACGCAAAAATCCCAGAGATTAAAAAATTCAAATTTAAAGGATTATTAATTCAGGTTTTTGATTTTGATAATTCAAAAGAATTAAATATTTATCTTTTAGATAATCAATTAAAGGATATTTTTAGTTTATTCATTGAGAATATTCTTGAAGAAATTTCAAAATGTGTTATAGAAAACGAAGCGTTAATTGAAACGGCAAATGTTGTTTTAAAATGGAAAAAATTATTTGATAAAATAAATTTTCAGGGATTAACTATTGAAAAACAAAAAGGGCTAATTGGAGAATTATTATTATTCAATTCATTATTAGATGAGAATTATTCAATAGATAATTTACTAGAAAGTTGGACTGGACCAGATTTTGACGATAAAGATTTCTTATTTGGCTCTAAAGGTATTGAAGTGAAATTCACATCTTCAAAAACTCCAAAAATTAAAGTAAGTAGCGAAAGGCAATTAGACGCACAAAATTTAACACATCTATTCCTTGTACTTTACGTAACGGAACAAGTTAAAGACAAAGGCTTTTCACTCAATTCAGTTGTTGATCAAATTCGTAATAAAATAGCCAATAATCATAACGCTTTGAAATTATTCAATGAAAAATTGATATTGGTTGGTTATATAAATGAAGATATTGAAAATTATAATAGCCAATACGCACTAAAATGTTCATATAAATATTCAGTTACTAATGACTTCCCAAAATTAGTTTCCGGTGATTTACCAATTGGTATTTTTAATACAACTTATAATATAGAACTTTCGTCTATTGAAATTTTTCGTCTTAATATTGAATCAATTATTGAATTAATTAAATAATGGAAAGAGGATTAAATAATTATTTAGAAGCTTTAAAATCTGATGTTGCAGCATTAGTTTATTCAGATGGAGAAGGCGTAAGTTTTGAAGATAAATTTACTGAGTATTGTATCGAAATATTAGATGGTATTGGAAAATCAGAAGGAGCAAGAGTTTTATCGTTTGTTCATCCGGATTCACAAGGTAGAATAGATTGGAAAATAAATGGATATTGTCTTAAGGATGAATTTAAAGATGATAATAAGGTTTATTTCGAAACACTTGACTTATTTATTACTCACTTTAATTCTTCTAGTTATGATTTTAATATACCTAAAGATGATTTTAATAAATGTATTAATCAAATAAAGAAATTTTTGAATGCTGCATTGAAAGGCCATATCGATTATATCGATCCAGCACAAGCAGAGTTAAACGAACTTTTGAAAATAATCTTCAAGCAAAAAGCAAACTTTGAAAGGATAAATATTTATTTTTTAATAAATGGCAATTCAAATCATGATTTGGAAAAAACATCCATAAAAGGATTCGATGATTTAGATATTTTTGTTCATGTTTGGGATATTCCAAGATTTTATAAATTAAGCGAATCATCAAGTAACAGAGAACCTATTGAAATTGAATTTAAGGACTTACTTCCCTCTAATGCACAAGGTGTTCAGTGTTTAAAAGTGCCTGATTTAAATGAATTATATGAATGTTATTTAGCAATTATTCCTGGTGATGTTTTAGCCAAATTGTACAAAGAATTTTCTAATGAATTATTAGAAAGCAATGTTCGTGCATTTTTAGGTCAAACAGGGAAATACAATAAAGGAATTAGAGATACAATAAGAGAAAAACCGCAAATGTTTTTACCTTATAATAATGGCATTACTGCAACTGCTGAAAATGTAGAAACAAAAATTATTGATAACCAGCTTTATCTAACCAAAATGAATGATTTTCAAATCGTTAATGGTGGTCAAACAACAGCTTCGTTATTTCATACCCAAAAGAAATTTAAAGACGCTGATTTAAGTAAAGTATTTGTTCAAATGAAATTGACAGTAATTAAAGATATTGAACAAAAGAATATTGAAGTTCCCAATATAGCAAGATTTGCAAATAGCCAAAACAAAGTTTCAGAATTAGATTTAACATCTAATAACCCCTATTTTGTTCAAATTGAATCGTTATCTAGAAAAAAATATGTTGTTGACCCAGACAATAGAAATTTATCTACATTGTGGTATTTCGAGCGCATAAATGGTCAGTATAGAGAATCTTTAAATAAACTTACAACACCAGCTCAACAAAGAAAGTTCAAGGAACAAAATCCAACTAATCAAAAATTTGTAAAATCAGATATTGCAAAATTCATTAATATTTGGGATTTAGAGCCTCATTATGTTTCACAAGGAGCCCAAAAGAATTTCATTCAATACCTTAAAAAAATAAAAGAGTTAAGTGAAAAAAACAGAATGCCTGGCGAAAATTTTTATAAAAAATTAATAGCGAATGCAATATTATTTAAAGCAGTTGATAAATTATTTGGTAGAAAAAATGTTGATGCAATTGGCGACACTAATTTAAAATCATTTACGGTGGCTTATACCTTGTCTTATTTCCACGAACTTACTGATAACAAATTAGATTTATGGAAAATTTATGAAGAACAAAAAGTTCCGAATGCTTTAGAGCTTGTTTTAAAAAAATTAATTGTTTTTGTATATAATCACCTTAAATCTTCCAATAATACATTATTATCAGAATACGCTAAAAGAGAATCTAGTTGGAAATTATTGAAATCAGTAAAATATAATTTAGATTTCTCAAATCTTAGTGATTATTTTATTACTAAGGAGATAGTAGAGATAAGAGAAATAGAAAAAGAAAAAGAGGGTGAAAATATTGAAGATACTTTATTTGTAATTAGTGAAATAAAAAAACTTGGTATTAAATTCTGGGATGGATTAATTAAATACATTGTTGATAATCCCTCAGTAGAAATAGAAAATACACCGCTAACCGAACTGACAGATAAATTAAGAGAAAATAAAAATTTATCATTACGAGATATCTCTGTAGGTAAAAAAGGATTAAAATTTATTACTGAGAATATTTCTCTAATCGAAGAAATTAAAGCACTTTCAAAATTGAAAGAAAATGAAGGGGTTGATATAAAAGTTATTTATGATAGAATTAAATTAATATCTAAAAAAGACTGGGATAATATTATCTCTATAGGTGAAAAAACTAAAATTTTTGGGTACGGTGAATTATCAAATCTTAAATCAATTCGTAATTCACTAAATAAAAATGAAATTATCAAAGAGCTATCAATAGAAAAAGGATTTGAATCATTAAGAAAACTTAGTAGCTTTGGTATTAATGTATAATTAAATTACTAATAAAATGATTGGAATAATAGTTATTGTAGGATTTGCTATTATATTTTATAAAATATTTTTAGCAGAAATCGTAAAGGGTTTATTTGGCTTATCGGTTAGTAAACTTGAAGATTTAAATATAATTAAAGAGAAGAATCAAGTAAATAAAATTACTAAAAATGACGAATCTGAGGCAATGAATTATAACTCAATCGGTTTAAATTATTATTATGATAATGACTATCGAATGGCAATTAATAATTTTACAAGTGCTATTGCATTGAATGCTATTAGAGAGTATTATCTTAATAGAGGGAATTGTTATGAACAATTATCTGAATATAAAAATGCAATCAATGATTATTATTCAGTTTTAAAATCTAATTCGTGGGACGATTATTGTAATTTCAAGTGTGCTTGCATTTATTATAAATTAAATAATTATAAGGAGGCACTTCTCTATTTGAAATTTGCCATCCGCAATCGCCCAAAGGAAGAATATATTACTTTCAGAGATAAAATAATAAAATTACATTTCAATAATGAGAAATTTGATTAATATATTAAAATGAAAAATCTTTTAAACTAATTTTTTTTAATAGTTTACTTTAGCATGCACATTCAATTAAAATTCTTGCCTACCCTTTTTTTTAACGCATAGTCTTATTTTTTTAGCAGTTATTCTTTAAACTAGCAATGGAGATAAACTTACAAACGAAGCAGTACTAAGAAACAGTAAAAAAAATTGCGAGTTCAAGTGAAAATACTTGAAACTGAAATTAGTACAATTCAATAAAGTGCATCATTTAATACTATAATTAATATTGCAGTTTGAGTCGTCTATTTCAATAAGAAAAAGGTAAAGTGGTGTTCCTCAGCAGGTGCAAGCAACAAATTGCGCCAAACCAAAATAGCACATGCTTTAACTAAGTCTTTTCAAGGCTTTTAGCATAAGCTATTTTGCCCTTCGGGTTTTTAGTTTGTCACATTTTTTGCTCGTTGCACAGTGCTTTCGTCACGGTAGCCTATCCTGTCCTTCAAGCCACTTCATTCATTTCGCTCCATTATTCACCCGTTACATCCGTTTCACTACTTCCACTGGGTGCCATTGCACTTCATTCATCTCAGCCACTTTCAGTCCACCGGCTACCAACTTTTCAGCTCGCCTGCATAGTCGCTCGGGCTTCGTGCATTTTTGTTTTGTAGCGCAATAAAATCATTGCAACAAAAATGCACTTGTGTTGCTATCGTGTGGCATGCCTTTTTGCCTTCCCCCTCTGGGGGAAATGTAGGGGGCTTTTTGCCACACTTGCAACATAGTTTGCATCCGCTTTCGTACCTCAAGCTCCCATGCTGCACACCCTCTCTCCACTCGCAGGTGGCTCGCCGCACAACGGATTGCAAATCATTTTGTTCGTACCTCACTTCATTTTTTGCAACCGTTTTCCTTCCCACGCCGCGGGCGCTTTTACCTCTACATTTCAATTGATGTTTATTTTAAAAATAGAATGCAGTAACAGGTAAATTATTCCAAAATAAAAAAAGAGGCGCAATTTAAGTCTTTCCACTTTCGGATTGCAAGGTCAAGCCCTTCGGGTTTTGCAAAAATAATCTCCACACTTCATGCGGCATTATTTAAGGTAAAAGGTTTATTAATACTGCCGCATTCAGGTAGTATTTTTTTTGTCAAAAATCTTGGCAACCTCAGTGTTCAGCCTTTTCAAAATGCTTTCTTTTTTCATTTTTTTCGGGCTTTTATTTAGCTCGTTTTTTTGGGTTTTTTCTTTGTTTTCAAATTAGTAGTAAACAGGTTCAAAACACAAGATGAAAAAAGGGATACAAACCCTTTAAAAAAATCATCATGTTAAAATCAAAAATCAAAACACACAAATCAGGTAAAATGTATCAACAACAACATTTCTTTATTTTAAACAAAGGTCTAAATTCTGGTAAACCATTTAATCACTATGTATGCAATTCATTTGTGTTTTTGGCAGATAATAAAGAAGAAAAAGAGTTTTACTATTTCTTATTATTAGGCTTATGGGAGCTTCGTTTATTTCGTAAACATCTAAAAGGCTCAGTTATCGAATATATTCGCTTAGGTGATGTTATTGATGTAATTGAAGAAACTTTAAACTCAGTTAATACCGGCAATCGTTCATTTTCTGATGTTCAAAATACATTAGCACAAATTGAAAATTTGCAAACTAATCTAAATCAACAATTAGATTATTTAATGCAATTGCGCAAAGCTTTATTTTATAAATATTTAAAAAAGTAATCAAAAAAAAGCCTTGCACATTTTGTGCAAGGCTTTAAAGATTAATTTAAAATTACTTAAACTTTCGGAGTAACCACTTTAACAATAAAGAAACTCCAAAACTAACCACTGCACCAAGTACAGCAAGGACAACTGTTTTAATAATATCCGATGAACCTATGTTCACTAATACAGTTAAGACTGTTCCTGAAACAGTGCCCATGATAGTTCCGCTTTCTATGTTATGATGTGTTGACATAATTTAGTTTTTAAGCAATACCGGAATCAGCCTTTGTCATTTTTGTTGTGCATCTTTCATGAACACTTAAATCAATATTTGGTACAATACCTGCATCCGCTTTTGTTGTTTTTACTGTCACCCAAACTTCTTCCTGAAATTCTTCAACGAGTCCAGAATCTGCTTTAGTTAATTTTGATCCGTTACAAGTAACTGTTAAGATGATTTTACCACATGGTGGATCATCTTGATTTTCGTGGTTTAATACCTCAACATTTTGTTTTGCTGGTGCCACTTCGTTAGCACATGGCAAAACTTGTAACTCAACAATAGTTTGAGTTTTTTCGATTTGATTTTTTTCTTCAGTCATTTTAATAATGATTTTAATAATTAATACTCAGTTATTTTTTTGGTTTGCAGTGCTTGTCGAAGCATCGCCTTCAGTAGTTGTTACTATTTGGCTTACTGCAGTTGCTACACTTCCTGCTACAATTAAATAACCACCTATGGTTATAATAATTGTAGGGATGGCAATTGGCGATGCAACTATTACACCGCCTGCAGCGGCTAATCCTAAACCAATATTTCTTAATACTTTAAAAAACTTAGGTGTTGGTGCTTTTAATCTGTCAATGAGTCTCATTGTTTGGTTTTGATTTAATAGTTAGATAAATTTTTTCTTTTTGATCCAGTAAAGGGTAAATAATAGAAATTAAACTCTTTAATGCTTTTTTTGATTCATATCCTTTTCCTGCTGCTGCTAAAACTAAAACTGGTGCAATGCACCCTTTCAATTCTTTAAGCGCATCATTAGCCGGATGAATTAAAATAAAGGACCTATTTGGCACGTTCATAAGTATGAAATGCCATTTAAATTTGGCATTATATCTTTTTACAATTTCATAACGACCTTCTGGAATACAGGAAATCATTTTTTGATTTTCTTTCCAGGGTAATTCAATCGTATGGCAGATACTTTTTTCACAATTATAAAGCGTGCCATTGATCCCTACAACATCATATGTTCTAATGAGTAATAATTCCATCTGTTTAGCTTACCTCAACAATGCATAACGCATTGTATGTTCCGTTTTTCATGGTGTACTGAATAGCATTAACCAATTGAAAAAACTCCAGTTGCAATACAAACAAGTTTATTCCTGTTCCTACAGCTGCTGCAGTTGGAGTTAAAACAACGTTAGCCGATACCGCATTAATTGGCAAATTAACAACATTCGATAATTTAACATCCGAAACATTATTTGTAAAATCCACCTTTGCCCAAGAGCTTTTAAAACTAACATGCGTTGCACCTTCCGGAAAAGCAATATCAGTAAGTGGAACGAGTCCTGTAATGGTAATGATTCCTGTGGCTGTTGCTACTGCATAAGGTTTAAATAAGATGCTGCCTAATATTGCCTTATTATTAAAATTAAAACCTTTTAACAACGCTTTAGCTGGCGCTAAAGCAATAGCAATTCCCACAGTTCTTTTTCCTCGCACTGATGTTGCATCCAAATTTTTAATATCAGTCATTGTTTTGGTTAATCGAGCCGTTACTCTGTTATCGCCAGCAGTCATTAACATACTTCTTAATGAACTTCTTAGCAATTTGCCTGAACTAGCAGATGAACCGAATTCTACACCATTTTCACGGGTGCGAATAAAAGCAGGATCGTTAGCGATGCGTGAAGCATCTACTCCTCCTTTTTCACGAGCCAAATGGCCGTCTTGTGTTTTGTAAAAGGAAATATCTCCGATTTTTCCTTTTAGCTTTATAATGCCTTTTTGTTGAGCCATTTTTTTAATTTTTAGATTGATTTACATTTTGTCAACTGCTGCGCAGTCAGTCTCCAAAATCATCAAACTTCATTCATATAGCGAATAGAAATGGTTTGACTATACAAAAGTATATCAAGTAAAAAGCATTTTAATCAGGAGTGATGCGATTGCATCACATCACCATGTTTTGTATAATTTTGAAAGTTTTTAACGTAGTTTGTATATAGATAAACCATACCATAGGTATGGATAAGGTATGTGTGAACGAAAATTAAAGTAAGTGAGTAAAAAGTAATGAACAATTCAAATGTTCCCCCTATGTTCCCCCCCATTAAATCAAAAAGCCTGTAAAGTTCTTCAATCAGGAATTTTATTTGATATTGTATTTGAATTCTATTGTAATATAAGATTATTAATAATGAATTAAAGAAAGCTTCTTTACTGGATATTTATAATAAATAACTACCAAAATCAAAATTGTTATTTTAACATAAACTTCGATAACCGAAGTTTCAGTCGCAATAACCTTTTCAAATGGGATAGTTGCAATATTCCACAAAATGTGCATAGTTATTGGGACAATTATTGAACGGGTTGATAGATATGCCCATCCATAATATAAACCACTTGTAAATTTTGAAATGAAAAGAAAATAGTTTATTTGAAACCAATTAAATTCAAAATGGGCATATGAAAAAAGTAATGATGATACTATTAAACTTTGCAACATTCCAAAGTAATTACAACATATGGCTAATAATAAAAAACGAAAAATAAATTCTTCCAAAATTGACTTCAGAATCGAGATAGAAGCACTAATTAAATTTACTTCAAATGGTAAATGGATAGGGACATAGAGAGAAGGACAATATGTAACCACAAATGTAATTGCGATACAGTAAAAAATATCTTTTGCACTAACACTCAAAATGTAAATTTTAAAATATTTTTAGATGCGAGGTAAATAATATTCCTTAGAAAAAAGATTTGTTATATAATCTAATAAAATTAAGACCTTCAGGTTATAATAATAAGAGCATTAAATTAAAAATCCTTCAACGGAATCCATGTTAAAATATCCTCTACCTCATTTCCATTAACTAGAGTAAAATGATTGTTTATATCATCATAACAATAATAATAATTAGTAGTGGGTACATTGCTACTATATTCAGCAACCCATGTATAAGATTCTAGAACTAAATAAAATTTATTTGATATATTACCTAAATAAAATTCAAAATGATTATTATCAATGAAATTTGTAACTGAATATTTTTCATTATATCCGTAACCAGTTTTTATATCAGACTTAATTTCATTACTTTCCGGGAGCTTTAGTTTTTTTATTGCTCCTTTTAGTTCTGTTATAAACAAACAATTACTAATAGCAAACATAGTTTTTGTTTTATCAGTTTTAATGTATTTGTTAATCTTTATTTCAAGTTTTTCTAACTTTTCTTTTTGATAGTTATTTTCTGACTTTAAACTATTATTCTCGTTGATATATTTTTTTTCGCTATCCTTTAATTTCCATTGTAGATTTTTAACTTCTCTTGCTAATTCACGAAATTCAAAATCTTCTTCATTCATTAAGTCCTTGCAAAGGTCTTTAATATCAAATATTAATTTATCTAAATGGTCATAATAAATTACATCACGGTTTTCAAAAATGTCATATTCAGGTCTCTTTGATAAATTCATTATTTTTTCTGAAGAATACAAATTCCTGGTTAATAAACCGCTATTATTAATTGATGATATATAAAAGACGGGGTATTCAAAATTATTTGGTATTTTTTCAATAATTCCTTTTACATAACTGTCAAGGTCTGTTTCCTGAACTTTTAAACCTAATGCCTCAATTTTATTATTGTTTTTGATTACAAAATCAAATTTTATTTTACCTCTTTTAGGAAGAAAATCATTATCATTATCAAATTCTACTATTTCAGAATTTACAGATTCACAATTTAATTTTGACTTTAATATTTTTTTTATGTTGTCCATTTGTAAGGATGAATAAGTTAAATTAAATTTCTTCTTTATAAATTTCTAAATAATCATCAGATTCATCAATTAAGTATTCTCTCTCTGCATCAAACATTCTTTTTAACAATGATATAATTTTATCTTTTTCAAAGTCCACCAATTGTTGTGGGTTATTTAAATGTAATTGACTTAATGCATCAGCGCAAATAACCTCATACATATTTAATTTTGATAACTCGTTTTTAACTACTTCATCCATTTTCTTTGGCTTATTTATATAATCGTATTAAACTTCGAGTAGCCTGACATCAAATCGTTTTTTTGGTCTAATCTCTCTTTTTAGTTGTTTGGCATATTCCCTGATATCATCAAATTTCTTGGGTTTAGATTTTACTGTGGGTTCGGGCCTTGAACTGGCTATTTTTTTTTCTGATTCAATAAATAATTCAGCAAAATGCAAGTACACTCTATTGTTGGATTTTACCAAATAATATTTGCCATTTTTAAATTTGTGTTCGCATTTTTTTGTTAAATTTAAAGACACTTGGTAATGCAAAGCATATAATTCATTGCTTAATACCATATCCTCATAACTTCTATGCACTTTTCGCCATTTTGACCACAAACTCTTTAACAATTTAACGTCATCGGAAAGTGATTTTTCAAAATCTGCCACACTCCATTTTGGATGCCACCAATAGTAATCTCTAAAAATAAATTTATACTTATTCTCGCCCTCCTTCATTTTGCCTTTGACTTGCTTGAAGGAATATATACTTTTTGTTTTGAGGTACTTTTCGAAGCTAATATTTAGCTCTTCAAAGTATTTTTCTTTTTCACCCATCTTAATTTTATTGAAATATTAATAATCCGAAATCGCTAGTTTTTTAGTTTTTATAAATTTAATAATACACCAAACTGACTCAATCACTGTATGTTTCAATCCTATGTAATATTAAGATAATCGAACATTTATTTTCTGAGAATTAATTCGTTCGCAAATTTCTTCAACCAAATCGTCTATCTTTCCAATATCGCCTTCTTCATAAATATCACTTTCAAAGTCAATTTTATAATTCAAATAGACTGTGCCATCCCAATCATAATCTTGTAATTCTATTGAAAGCTCTAATTTATATTTAGTAATTAAAATAGCAACGCAAAAAGATTTTTCATCATCACCATAGTTTTCATCATTTTCGCCATCTTCTTCTTCGTATTCACACTCAACCAAATCACTCGTTCCTATTGCTAAAGTATAGTCATTTTCTTCTGTAAAAATCTCACCATAAAAGTGTTTAGAAAATATACCAGAGTCTTCATTATCACCTAATGATACTAAAATATTTTCTATCCCCTTTAATACATCTTCATTTACAAATCCTTCAAACGTTTCTGGGGAATCTGGCAAATAGTTTATGTATTCTTCGCCAAAACTTAATAATCTAATAGTGTCTTTTTCATTATTTAGTCCTACTCCAATCCATAATTTATTTTTCCAATAAACTCTTAATCGTTCAAGAAGTTCATTGCTATCATTCATTAAAACATTAAAATCAATAAGAATAAATGTATCTGCTTCATAAATAATTTCATTAATGTTGCCGCCAATAGATTTATAAATTACATTATCAAAATCATTTGTTATTTCAACAATAGTAATTTGATTAGTTGTATTTAAAATATTATTATCGTTATCTATAACCTTACGACATAACAATAAACTTTGCAATAACTGTTTTGTCCATAAATTGTCAACAAGGAAAACAATTCTTTTTTCAATAAGGTTTCTTTTTTCAATAACATCAAAAATCAAATTTTCTATATAATCTACTAAAGAGTTTGGGTATTTGAGCGTTGCTACAATTACATTATTTTCTATAAAAGGCCAGTAATAAAATGTTTTTTTATAATCTGAATTATTGTGTTTCATGATCTATGTTTTTAATTTTAGCTAATTCTTTATGTTTCAAACTTCTTCTATATGCACCAACTTTATTTCTATACTTTACCTTTCAATAAATTTGTATATCGCAGAACTAAAATACATAAATTACTCTGAAATTTATGTAATATTAAAAAACTCCATAGTAAATATCTGAGTTTTATCTCCTAAAATATCTCCATCTCAAGTCCTTAACTAATCCGTTGCGTTTGCATTACTTGCTAACACTTCGTATCAAAAAGTAAATAGTATTTATAGTAAGTACATAAATTATCCATAGTATAAGCATAGATGAATTATGTGCTTGTGAAAATTAAAGTAAGTGAGCGTTATGAGAGGAAAAAACGAAATGTTTACCCTATGTTTACCCTCTTTATGAAAAAAGCCTGTAATCTATTGATTTACAGGCTTTTTAGTTGTTTAATCGTGACCCCGATTGGATTCGAACCAATGGCCCACAGCTTAGAAGGCTGTTGCTCTATCCAGCTGAGCTACGGGGCCAGTATTTACTTTAGCAATTAAAATTAAGTAAAAATTGGAACGCGAATTTAGCATTTTTTTTTGAACTAATCGATACTTTTTAAAATTCTTCTATTTTGGCAATATTTTGGTATTTTTAGCGCTCTATGTCTGTGGTAAAACTATCTGTTATTATTGTTAACTATAATGTAAAGCATTTTATTGAGCAATGTTTATTTTCAGTCCTAAAGGCATCTGAAACATTTCCTTGTGAAATATTTGTTGTAGATAATAATTCTGTAGATGGATCGGTTACTTTAATAAAAGATAAATTTCCTGATGTTATTTTAATTGAAAATAAATTCAATTCAGGTTTTTCGGTAGCTAATAATCAAGCAATCAAGTTAGCCAAAGGTGAATACGTTTTGTTACTC
This sequence comes from uncultured Bacteroidota bacterium, assembly GCA_903834765.1. Classification (GTDB taxonomy): domain Bacteria; phylum Bacteroidota; class Bacteroidia; order B-17B0; family Aurantibacillaceae; genus UBA4416. Next base: position 67,549 of record CAILKE010000072.1, on the reverse strand, counting down.
AACCCTGATACAGTTGTTCAAGAAGACACCTTCACAAAGACAATAGCTTTTATGGACGCCAATTCTGATGCCGGTGGGCTAGGAGTGAAGATGCTTGATGGACAAGGAAATTTTGCTCCAGAATCCAAGCGAGGACTGCCAACGCCTGCAGTGGCATTTTATAAAATGTTTGCCTTAGCAAAATTTTTTCCTCATTCCAAAAAGTTTGGTAAATATCATTTGACTTATTTACCCGAGAATGCAATAAATGAAATTGATGTTATCAGTGGCGCCTTCATGCTTATGCGTAAAACAGTGCTAAATAAAATTGGATTATTGGATGAAACTTTTTTTATGTATGGAGAGGATATTGATTTATCTTATCGAATAACAAAGGCAGGATTTAAGAATTATTATTTTCCTGAAACACAAATTATCCATTACAAGGGTGAAAGTACAAAGCGTAGTAGTTTAAATTATGTGGTTATTTTTTACAAAGCTATGGCTATTTTTAGTAACAAACATTTTAGCGGTTCTAATGCTTTTTGGTTTAATTTTTTAATTCATTTTGCTATAGTTTTGAAAGCAGGACTAGCAATGATATCAAGGTTTTTGAAAAGCTTTACTGTTCCAATCATAGATTTTAGTTTAATTACAGCCGGTTTATTTTTAATTAAAAACATATATCAACAGCGAACTGGTTTTAATGAAAATATTTATTCCGAAAAATTATTAAGTGTAGCCTTTCCTTTATACGCAATTGTTTGGGTAGTGATGGTATACTTTAATGGGGGCTACGATAAGCCCATTAAATTGGTAAAGATAGGAAGAGGTATTTTAATTGGAACGGTTTTTATTTTGATGGGTTACTCGTTATTACCAGAATCAATGAGGTTTTCGAGGGCTTTAATTTTATTAGGCACAAGTTGGGCTTTATTTAGTTTTTTAATACTTCGATTTGCTTTTCATTTATTAAAGTTAAAATCGTATAGTTTGAGTTCTGCTAAAACAAAACGTATTGCAATTATTGGTGAAGAAGCAGAGTGTATTCGAGTAAATCAACTATTAAAGGAAACTCATATTAATCCATCGTTTGTCGGTTTTGTGAGTATTGAAAGTTATACTGGTAACAACCAATCATATATTGGAAAAATAAATCAAATAATAGAGATTATTAATATTCACCACATCAACGAAATTATTTTTTGTGCGAAAGATATTTCTTCTCAATTTATTATCAATAATATGTTAACGTTAGTATCAAGCGGTGTTGATTTTAAAATTGCACCTCCCGAAAGCCTTTCTATTATAGGTAGTAATAGCATTGATACTGCAGGGGATTTGTATATGATTGATGTCAATAGTATTACTAAACCAAAGAACAAACGGAATAAACGCTTACTTGATATTGTTATGAGTATTCTTATTTTGATACTGAGTCCAGTTTTGTTTTTTATACAAGAACAAAAAATGCATTTCTTTATTAATATTTTTAACGTATTGTTTGGATTTTATTCATGGGTTGGTTATGGTAGAGTGTCAGATAAATCATTACCGGAAATAAAACGTTCTATATTATCGCCTATTTGTTTATTTGCTAAAGAAGAAGATAATTCTAAAACCAAATTAATCAATTTACGATATGCTAAAGACTATAGTATCGAAAAAGATTTGATCATCATTTGGAAATGTATTAAAAAACTGGGTATTTAATTTATGTTGTTATTTTAAATAGTTAGAAGTCAAATATAATAAGTGCATATCGTTTTAAAATCAATCAAATATTAACTAAGTTGTTCAGCTAGTAATTCCATTTCCGTTTTAGCATCTTTATGATTGTATATTATATTATTAACCGCATTCGTTATAGGCATAAACACATTATATTTTTTATTGATTTCGCACACACATTTTACAGCATAATAACCTTCTGCAACCATATTCATTTCCAATTGCGCATTCTTAACACTATAACCTTTTCCAAGCATCGTTCCAAAGGTTCTATTGCGACTAAATTGGGAATAGGCTGTTACTAATAAATCACCTAAATAGGCCGATGCCTTCGTATCCCTTTCTATAGGATGAACAGCAGCAACAAAGCGATCTATTTCTTGTATTGCATTACTAACCAGTACTGATAAAAAATTATCTCCATAACCTAATCCGTGACATATACCACCTGCAACCGCAATTACATTTTTAAGTACTGCCGATATTTCGGTTCCATAAATATCATCACTGCTTGAGCATTTGATATATCTACAACGCATAAAGGTACATAATTCGTCAGCTTTAGAAACATCGCGTGATGCGATGGTTAAATAAGATAGCTTCTCAAGTGCTACTTCTTCTGCGTGACAAGGACCTGTAATTACACCTATGCTATCCAAAGGAATTTGATAAACTGTATTTAAGTATTCACCAACAATCAAATTATATTCGGGAACAATACCTTTAATGGCGGAGAAAATAGTTTTATGTTTAAAAGATTCGATTGATATGTTTTTTAAGGTATCATTTATAAAAGCAGAAGGAACTGCTAATATAATGATATCAGCCTTTTCAATGGTTTCTTGTAAATTAGATGATAGATTCAATTTACCTAAGTCGAAACTAACGGAACTTAAATAACGTGGATTATGCTTGTATTTTTTTACAAAATCTACATCCGCTTGGTTGCGATAATACCAATTAACTGAATCAGAATTATTACATAAAATTTTCACGATAGCGGTTGCCCAACTTCCACTTCCTATAACGGCTATATTTTTTTGATTTGTCATTTTTTAGTTTTAACCACAAAGGTTTTAGTTTTCTTTTGCAGAGATCACGGATAATTATACTTTAAATTATCTGTAATTATAATTTATAAGATATAATTTACTATGCATAAACTATATCTTCATCTTGTATTGGTGCTAATCCTTTTAAACATTGATAAATGCGAATAAGCGTCACAACATCTTTTATGCAATAAGTTTTAATACGTTCAATGTTTTTTTCTTCATAAAATACCTGCGCTATTTGACTTCCATCAATGTCATCTTTAGGTGAAGGAATATTAAAGATATGAGCTAGTAAATTAAGTGAAGTAAAATTTTTAATATCTCCGAAACGCCACATTTCCATAGTATCTAAATGCTTAACATTCCATGGCTTAAAGCCTTGTATTTGAAGAAGTTTAGGTAAAGGGAGTTGATTTACCAATAAACGTCTGCATAAAAACGGGTAATCAAATTCTTTACCATTATGTGCACATAAAAAATGTTCTTCTTTATAAAAATGCGTTTGCATCAATTTTGAAAACTCAATTAAAATATCTTTTTCATTTTCTCCAGCAATAGCTTTGGTTCTGAATTTTCCCTGACTCATAAATCCTAATCCAATACATACTACCTTTGCAAATTCAGCAAAAATACCAGCTTTAGCATAATGCTCTTCAGGTGATGTATCTTTTACATACATCATTTTTTTATCCCACAAATCTTTAGTGGTTTCAGAAAGTTCACTGTATTGATATTGAACAGGGGCTGTTTCAATATCAATAAATAAAATATGTTCAATTTTTATATCGCTCATCGTTTTATATATTTTTGAAAAGTGTAATCCATTTTATTTTTTTCATCAGCAAGGTGTTTTTCTTCCCAAATTAATTCATACTGATTAGTATCAATTTCAGGAAAGTAAACATCACCTTGAATGGTCGTATTGACAATAGTTTTATAAATAGTATTTACTAAATATAAAGATTGTTTATATATTTCGCCACCACCTATAATAAAAACTTCTTGTTCATTTTGCAAATGTTGTATCGCAACATCTAAATTTGGTTCTGTAATAATATCAAATACTTTATCTGAATTAAAATTTGAATCTCTTGTAATCACAATGTTTTTTCTTCCCGGTAAAGTGCGCCCAATAGATTGAAATGTTTTGCGTCCCATTAACACCGGGCAGCCCATAGTAGTAGTTTTAAAAAACTTTAAATCTGCTGGTAAATGCCATAAAAGCTGATTATCCTTGCCGATGGCATTATTTAAAGAAGTCGCAACAATAATAGATAAAGTCATAATGATTTTATTTTGTGATAAATGTAATTAAATAAAAAAGGTTCTGAATATATCAGAACCATTTTTTTATCAATAAAAAAGTTAATAAATAATTATTGAATAATCAATTTACGTGTTATTTTTTCATTTTTATAAGTCAAGTTAACAAAATACACACCACCGCTGAGTTTTAAATCATTAACAGTTATTGAATTAAATCCATTTACTACATCAACTGGTTTAGTATAAACTATTCTACCTGAAACATCAGTAATTGCTAAGCTGAATTTGTCAGTCAATTTAGCGTCAATTAATAAATAGAATTCGCTCGAAGTTGGATTTGGAGCTAATACGTATTCGAATTGAGTAGGGACATTTTCTTTTAATCCAACTGCAACATAACAAGGAGCATTTGTTCCAGTTGTATATGTAGGAGCTGCAATGTATGTCATATTAGAGAAATCTATATAACAAGCATATCTTACGCTATCAATAAAAGGATTACGGTTACCTTGTAATGAATCTAAAAAGTCATTACGAGATATTTCCCATGCATCTGGTAAATCTTGAAAATGCCATTTTTTTAATATATTTTGATCTTGTCCGTAAGCAATACTTGCAGAAATAGGATTTCTTAATTTCCAGTTTTGAGCAACGCCATAAGCATCTAATTGATTGTTATATGCTGTAGCCATATACATTACCGCACGTGCAAAATCTCCTTTATGTTGAGCTCTTGGTTCAAATACAGTTTGCCCCAAGCTATTTTGTCCTCTTTTTGAGGCCAAAAATGTAGATTGGACTGTCGTAATTTCTCCCATAGGATAATTACTACGAACAGCATTTACGTCATTTTGATTAGTTGGAAATAAATGATGTTGGTCATTATATTCTTTTCTTTCAACATTATTTGGTGTTGTGCCAGTTCCATCCGCAGGGTTAGTTGGCATCCAATTATGGCAATAGCTATGTTCGCGACTATAAATTCCCCATGCTAATGGTGAGTTATAAACATAATTTTCACTACTATAAACACAGGTAATTACTTTTTGACCACCTGTTGTATCGCGTTCAGTAAATAAACGAATCATTGTTTCGTCATAGTTACCATAAAATGTTGATGTATGAGGGTAAATCTGAGCTGATAATGAAGTTAAAAAATTTGAATTATTTACATTTAAAGAACTGTATTCATTCACTGGTTGCATGCTTCCCAAAGCTGTAACACTTCCTAATAGTGGAGAAATTTGTTTGTAGTTGATAAATGAACCATAACCATTATATGCGAAAACTGCAATTTGATATGTCTTACCAGCATATATATTACTGATTCCAAAAGATGTTAAGCTACTAGTGCTAATTACTTTGGTAGAACCAATTGCATCACCAATCATATATTGAGCGCCATCTGCAGGAAATTCTGTAATAGCACTAGAACCTTCTTTTTTTAGTATTAAATAGCCTGTTGGTGAACTGGAAGAAGCTGCAAATGAAGCATTGGCGCGGTAAGATTTAATATTTGAAAAAGCTAAAGCAGTTCCTTGAGTTGCAGGTTCCGTAAAATATGAACCACCTAAGCCTGTTAAATTTATAATATATGGATTTTCATCAGAATCATTGTTAGCAATAGTTAAAGTAACTGTTCTAGTTCCTGCAGACGTAGGATTGAAATCAAATACTAAATTACTAGCAGTTGTTGCAGCGATAGAAGAAGGCACAGTGGTTAATGAAAATTCAGAAGCTGCTGCACCTGTAATAGTAGCAGAAGTAATAGATAATGTATTTACAGTACCTAAGTTTTCAATAGATAATGTAATAGGCGTTGTTGTTCCAACTGGAGAACTAAACATATATGAACTACCAGTTACTATTGTTGTTGAACCTTGTTTTACATTTATTTCTTGAGGAGGAGTAGCTGCGCCAGCATCTAGGTTTACATCATCTATACCAACATTACCTGTAACTTTTGCGCTATAATTAAATCTTATATAGCGTGATGCAGAATTTGGTACATCTGTAATTAATGTATATGCTGTTGCTATTGTTGTGTGTGAGTGCAATGTAGTCCAAGTTGTTCCGTTTATAGATTCTTGCACTAAAAAAGTCCCACCTGCAAAACTATTTCCAGCAATCCAATACGTTAAGTTACCAGGATTTCCATTAAAAAAAATCGTTAAAAGATCGCCTGTACCGTCAAATTTATAAGCAGGCGGTGTATGTCCAGAACCCGTATAATATGGGACTGGAAAAGTTCCACTATTGGCATTTACTTCTGTCCAAAATGCAGGTAAGGTGGTTGAAGAAAAACTCCAAGCTGTGGGAAGAGCTGTTTGTGCTTGAGAGCTCATGATGCTAAAACCGCATATCAGAGCAAATAGTTTGATTGTTTTCATAGGTGTTTTTTTTAGTTATTATGATTATTAATTAGACTCATAGTTTTTGTATTATTTTTGATTAGAATGTCAATTTTGTACCAAATATAAAGGTACGACCAACACCAAAGAATACGCCAGCAGAAGTTGCATTAAATGTTCCGCCATATAAATTATTTTGAGCATCATTTATATAACGTGTATTTAATACATTACTCATCGTTCCATATAAATTAACAGTGAATTTTCCAAATGGAATTTCATACCCAGTACTTAAATCAATTATACTATATCCAGGTATTTTCCAGCTGTCTCTGCCTTCATTTCCTTTAGATAAATCCATTGCATTAAAATTAGCGTAGTATTTATCAAACCTAGTGAAGCGAGGCTTAAAGTAAAAGCCCTTAATTGGCATAAAGCGAATACCTATGCTAATTTGATTTTGGGCTGCGTTTCCAATATGAACGCCCTTTGCATCGAAATGAATAGAGTCAGTAACATTATTGTTTTGATCATATGAGTAAGCCGTACCAGCAGAATTATAACGCCAATCGCCTAAAGATAAAACCCCTTCTATTTGTATTTGCTTGATTGGTTTATAACTTGCTTCGAATTCTAATCCCTTATAAACTAAATCAACACCGTTTGTTATATATAAATCTCCACTTACTGGAGATGTAATACTTGGTTGTGGCTGATTTGTTTGACTAGTATAGTAGGCATTAAAATTAAAATTTACTTGATTATATTTTAAGCCATATCCCATTTCGTAAGACTGAACATGTTGTGGTTTAAATCCTGTAATAAGTGTATTTGCAAAAGTAAATACGTTTGCAAACTTCAAGGGAATTTGCATAATACCAACATTCACAAAAACATTATGATGGTCGTTGATGTTATAATTAACCCCACCTTTTAGAGTATACCCATATTGATATTTCCACCCAGTAGAAGCATCTTTCAATTCTGGAGAGTTTCTATCATAAGTAACACCATTATGAACAACCGTAGTATAGTAACCAACATAATTATGATAAGTTGTATCAGCTAATACCAAATCCTTTTTTTTGTAATAATCAATTCGGTTATAACCAGAGTATGAGCCAGTAGCCGTTATAAAGCCTGTCCATTTATCTTTTTTAAATTCTCCTTGTAAAAATACTCCCCCCCATTTTACCAATCCTAAATAATTTGAACCAAAAATATCACCTGTTTTCTTATAAAAATTGGCTGGGTCACTACTAAGATTTGGGTTTTTATTAGTCCCAGCTTCTATGTAATAATCGCCACCTATTAAATTATACACCTTTCGTTGATGAATCCCTTTGTAGTAGCGAAAATCAACACCATAAGTTAAGGTAATTATTTTACTTAACTTTGAAGTGGCTGTTGATAAAATTCCATACCATTGATGGTTATTTTCGTTGGATTGTAGAATGGTAGATGATTTTGTTTGTCCAGGGAATTGAGACAACGTATTTGTTGGACTAGAATTAGAATTATAATACGGTTGTAAATTAATGTAACCAGTTATTGAATCCCTGCTCGTAAGACTTGGGCTATAACCTGTCCCTCCGCCTGTTCCTAAAGAAGCATATGCCACTGTAGATAAAGTTGTTTTTTCGCTTATTTTCCAAAAATGATTCAAGTTAAATAAAGGCTTACTGTAATAATTATTTTTATCGTTAAAAGGTTGTCCATTCAAAACTGCTTGATCTGGATTCCATTGTAAACGCCTATCTCCTTGTGTAAGAGTTGTATATTTAATACCAGTAGTTGTCATTGAGCGTAATACTGAATCTGAATTTACGCCTAATTCTTGAGCATATTTTTTATCATAAACCGCTATTTGCATTTGTGTAGAACGTTGCCCATGTGACTGCGGTGCTCCGTTTACACCAATGCTGATTATATGACGAGGATTTGGCATATACTGTATTTTTGCAAAATAAGAGTAGGCATTAAAATAAGTTTGATCTACCCATCCGTCACCGTTCCGGTATGTCCCAGCTAATGAGAACCCCCATTTATTATTTATTAAACCAGAGTTATATGACAAGCTCATTAAATTATAATTATTGTTACCCCATTCTTTTTTTACAACTAATTCTTGTTTACTTTCAATGCCTTTTGTTATAAAATTCATGGTCCCACCTACCGAAGCTATGGCTAATTTAGATGCGCCTAATCCACGTTGAATTTGCATAGATTTGGTAATATCCTTTAAGCCATCCCAATTACTCCAAAAAACTTGACCATTTTCCATATCATTTACTGGAATACCATCCACTAAAACACCAATATTTGTTTGGTTTTGCCCTCTTATAGTTACTCGAGAATCTCCAGCACCTCCGCCTCCAGCAGAAGCATAAGCGCCAGGAGTTGTATTTGCTATCATTGAAATATCTCTACCTCCCAATTCCTCTTGAATTTTAGTCCCAGAAATTGCACTAAAAGCAACAGGAGTTTCTCTAACCTTGGCCATATCGGCAACAATTTCTACTTCATCTAAAATATCGCTTTCTAATTTTACGTCAATAGATTTACTGGTATTTAATTTTATTTTTTGGTTAAATTTTTTATAACCAAGCATTGATATTTCAATGTTATAATCTCCTTTTGGCACTTTTATTTTAAAATTACCATCTAAGTCAGCTACTGTGCCTATACCAGTTTTTACAACAACGGTGGCGCCAATAAGGGCCTCGTTTGTTTCCTTATCCTTTATTGAGCCTGATAAGGTAACTTTTAAACTATCTTGAGCTTTGCCTATTAAAGAGCAAACAACGAAAACGAATAGGATACTTTTTTTTAACATAGTTTTTTGAAATATAAAGGGCTGAGTATTTCATCAGCCCTGTATTTAGAAATAATGAAGAATGCTAATTATTGAATAATTAATTTTTCTGTTTTTGAACCGTTATCTGTTTTGATAACAGCATAATATATACCCTTTGATAAACTCAAATTTCTTAACACGATTGTGTTTTCTGAAATAGTTGATGTATGAGCTAATACAACTTGACCAATTGCATTTACAATGTTAATTTCTTTAATAATTTTATCGCTAATAAAAGCTATTTCATTTCCATTTGCAGGATTTGGGAATACTTTTAAATAAATTGCTTTTACATTTTCTTTAATTCCAACAGCAGGGCAAGAACAAGTATGAAAACCGATATTAGACCAGTTGTTGTTTGATAAAGAATCATACTCTAATTTAGGATTAAAAAATGAAGGATTAGTAGTTACTCCCATTTGAACTGAAGCTTTACGTTGCATTGAGTGATCTTTAGTCCACCATTTACCAACTGTACCGTCATAAGGTGCTACATCGCTCCAAGCTGTAGTTGGCTGTTCGCCAATTTTCCCAAAGATATCTAAACGTTTATAGGGCGAAATTTTCACTAAAACTAAAGCGTCATCACCATTCATTGCTGTAGGGTTTGGATAAGGATGATCTAACTGTTGCGCCAAGGCTTGCAAAGTTGGAGAGCAAGCAGGAGATGTAGAAGTGGTACCAGAAGTAACACCAGTTCCATTTGCGATAACAAATGTAGCACCAGGGTTAATTGTTCCAATTAAATCAGTACTGTCCGTGCCAATAGCAGAACCATTAGAATAACGAACTAAACGATAATTGTTCATGTTAATTGCAGTTCCTGTTGGGTTATAAAACTCCATAGCTTTATTATTCGCACTTCCTTCTGCATATTCAGAAATAAATAAATCAGAACACGTTTGCGCTTTACCTGCTAAAGCTACTGTCACTAATGATAAACTTAGTAAAATTTTTTTCATTTTTTTGGGGTTTAAATGTTTTTTAGTTTCTGTAAGTGGTTTAAGGCGGTTATAACCAGAACAGTTATCCTCTTATAGGGTGGTCACTTACTTTTCGGAGACAAAAATAAACTAAAATAGCATTGTAACAAGCAATTGTGAATAAAAATGACATTTAGTTAATCATTATTTAACAATTAATGATTCAAACATCTTGATTGTCAATCCTATTGTGGTATAAGAGAATATGTTAAAAGATAGATGAAAGTTGTTTATCAACATAAGTATTTTTTAAAACGTTAAATTAAGATTCAACATTTTCTTTACCAAATTTTTTCATTTTTTAACTAATCCATTTTCTTATGTTTAATAATAAAAAACTACATTTACCCGTTAAATATTTAAATATGGTAAAATCAATTCTCTTATTACTAGGCTGTTCTGCTTTAGTTTCAAATGCACAAACGCCTTTTAGTTTTACAATCAATGGCTCACTTAGACAAGTGAATGAAAATGCTAAAACTTATATACATCATAAATGGGATAATAAAACCTTTACTGATAGTATAAAACTAAAAGCTGGTAAATTTACCTTTACAGGAAAAAGTCCAGAGCCAAATATGTATTGGATTACTAAAACAGCTAATGTAAACGATCAACCAAATTTAATTTTCTTTGTAGATGCTGGTAAAATCAACATCACTGCCAATATAGATAGTTTACCATTTGCTATAGTGGATGGAGGACCAACACAAAAGGATTACATCGAATACAATACCCTAATGCAAAGTTTTGGTGCTAATCAACAAGCTATTGTAAATGCCTATAACGATGCAAAAGCTAAGGGCGATAACGCAACCATGAACATTAAAGTATCAGAATACCAAGCCTTGGATGTTGAACGAAAAAACGCCATGGAGGGATTTATCAAAGCTCATTCAAAATCTCCTGTGAGTGCTTATGCAATATATTTTAATAATCAAAATTCTCAAGCACCAATTGAGGAATTAGAGCGTGTAGTGGGTTTATTAGATAAAAGTATTTTAAATACAAAATTTGGAAAATTAGCTCAAGAAAAGATCTCTCAAATGCGCGGTTCTACTATTGGTTATGAAGCGACTAATTTTTCGCAAGCTACACCTGAAGGTAAAATGATAAACTTACATGATTTTAAAGGAAAATATGTATTAGTTGATTTTTGGGCTAGCTGGTGCGGTCCTTGCCGCGGCGAGAATCCAAATGTAGTGGCTGCATATAATAAATATAAAGACAAAGGATTTACTGTATTTGGAGTATCCTTCGATCAAGTAAAAGATAAATGGGTACAAGCTATTGCAGCTGATAAATTAACTTGGACTCAAGTAAGCGACCTTAAAGGTTGGGGTAACGATGCGGGTAAATTATTTGGTATCACAAGTATTCCTCAAAATTTATTGTTAGATAAAGAAGGGAAAATTATTGCTAAAAACCTTCGAGGTGCTGATTTAGATGCTAAACTCGAAGAAATTATAAAATAAAAAAGATGACTATATCTTAATATATAGCCATTAAAAATAAATGTTAAATTTGCTATCCTTAAAAATAATAAACAGAAGTATATGAAAAAAAGTACCCTCGGATTTTTAACGTTATCTGCAGTTAGCCTCTCTTCAATGGCGCAAACAAGCGAACCAGTTATTATGAACATCAACGATAAAGCCGTATACAAAAGCGAATTCGAAAATGTTTACAAAAAAAATAGCGGCAAAGAAGTTAATAAAGAACAAAAATCAGTGAAAGAATATGTTGATTTATTTTCAACATTTAAAATGAAAGTATTTGAAGCAGAAGCAAATGGCTTAGATACCAATTCTGCTTTCAAAACAGAGTTAAACGGATATCGCAAACAATTGGCAGCGCCTTATTTAACAGACAAAAACGTTAATGAGGCTTTATTAAATGAAGCTTATGAGCGAATGAAAACAGAAATAAAAGCAGCTCATATTTTATTGCGTCTTTCTGAAGATGCATTACCAAAAGACACGATTGAGGCTTATACACGTTTAATAATAATTAGAGATGCTTTGATGGGTAAAAATCCAACAGCCGCTAAATTAACGGAGTATGAAAATTTATTAAAGAAAAGTTCATTAGGATTATCTAAAACATCTACTAAAAATGATAGCACTAATTTTAAAGCGAAATTAGAATCAGTTAAAAATATAGCTTCAACAATTATTTCTGGCGCTGATAAATTTGCAGATGCAGCTAAGAAAACCTCTGAAGACCCTTCTGCTCAAGAAAATGGTGGAGATTTAGGTTATTTCACTTCATTGCAAATGGTATATCCTTTTGAAAATGCTGCATTTAAAACAAATGTAGGAGATATTAGTATGCCAGTTCGTACACGTTTTGGTTACCATATTATTAAAGTAGCTGATAAACGCCCAAGCCAAGGAGAAATTTTAACAGCTCACATTATGGTTAAATTTCCTAAAGATGCTGGTGAGAAAGAAAAAGCTAATTTGAAAACAAAAATTGATGAAATTTACACAAAACTAAAAGCTGGCGATAAGTTCGAAGATTTAGCTCGTCAGTTTTCTGATGATAAACCAAGTGCTGAAAAAGGTGGACAATTACAATGGTTTGGAAGCAGTCGCATGCCAATTGAATTTGAAAAAGCAGCCTTCGCTTTAAAAGCGAATGGTGATTATAGCGAACCATTTACAACTAACTACGGTTGGCATATTGTGAAACGTATTGATAGAAAAGGCTTAGCTTCATTTGATGAAATGAAAGGCGATTTGAAACAGCGTATTGGTAAAGATTCTCGAACTCAAGCCGGACGAACATCTTTAATTGCAAAAGTGAAAAAAGATAATGCGTTTAAAGAAAACTTGATTGCTAAAAATGAATTTTTGAAAGTGATTGATTCAACTGCTTATCAAGGAAAATGGGAAGCTAAAAAAGCAGATAAATTAGGTAATAAAGAGTTATTTAATTTAGGTGCTAAGAAATTTACTCAAAATGATTTTGCAAAATATATTGAAACTCATCAAACAGCTCGTCCTAAAATGGACAATAATATGTTCCTACAACAGTCTTACAAAGAGTTTGTAGACGAAAGCGTTATTAATTTTGAAGATGCTAATTTAGAATCTAAATACTCTGATTTTAAAAATTTATTGAAAGAATACCGAGATGGTATTTTATTATTTGATTTAACTGATCAAAAAGTTTGGAGTAAAGCCGTAAAAGATACTGCTGGTTTAAAAGCGTATTATGAAAAAAACAAAAACAACTATTTATGGGAAGAACGCGCTGAAGTTACAACCTATAAATGCGCTGATGAAAAAATAGCTAAAGAAGTTAGAGCTTTATTAAAGAAAAATAAATCAGAAAAAGAAATTGTAGATGCTATTAATAAGACATCTCAATTAAACTTAGCTTCTGAAAGTATTACTTACCTTAAAGGTGAAAATAAAGATGTAGATGCAAATTGGAAACAAGGAGTTTCTGCTACTGATATTAAAGATGCTAAGGATAATAAAGTAACTGTTTTAGTTGTGAATAAGGTATTACCTAAAACACCTAAAACTATAGCCGAAGCTAAAGGAATGATTACTGCAGATTACCAAAATTATTTAGAAAAAGAATGGTTAGCATATTTGAAAAACAAATATGTTGTGAAAGTAAATGAAGACGTATTAAATACAATTAAATAAATTAAAAAATAGTTTAGAAAAGGCTGTAACAATAAATGCTACAGCCTTTTCTTTTTTTACCAGTGCAAACAATCAATAATATAAAATATAGAGTAGGAGTGGTGCTATGTATGGCGCTAATTTTTGCTTGCAATAAACAAAACAATACAACATCAAATGAAGGAAAAGTTATTGCAAAAGTTAATAATGAATTATTATACTCATCTGATATAGAAAATATATTGAGAAATTTACCTCAAAAAGATAGTTCAGCTTATACAAAAGCATATATTACTAAATGGGCTGATAACGAAGTATTTTATCAGCAAGCATTAAATTATTTAACCGACGATGAACTCAATATTGATAAGGAATTAGAAGCATACAAGAAAGAATTAATTACCTTTAAATTTCAATCAAAGCTCATAAACGATAAATTAGATACGCTCGTGACTAATGACCAAATTGAAGCTTACTATTATGCTAATTCTCAAAGTTTTTTATTGAAAAATAATATTGTTAAAGTGTTATATGTAAAAACACCCAATAATATTCCCAACATCGAAAAATTAAAAAAACTCTGTTATTCAACTAATGCTAAAGATGCTGAACAATTAAAAATAATGTGTGTGCAATTTGCTAATAATTATTACATGAATGACAATACTTGGTTAATGTTTGATGATTTAAAAAAAGAAATCAATCAATTGAAAGAAGTTCCTGATTACAGTCTACAAAATGGTAAAATATTCGAATTTACCGATGAAACCAGCTATTACTTTCTCAAAATTATAGATATAAAATCTAAAAACACACTTTCTCCAATAAACTTTGAGAAGAATAACATAAAAAATATGTTGATTAATCAGCGAAAACAACAATTAATTTCAACTATTAAAAAAGATTTTTTTGATAAAGCTAAAACAAACAAAGAATTAGAAATTTATAATTAATTTAGTAAAATGAACTTTAAACTCTTAATATCCTTCTTATTATTATCATCGATAAGCTTTGCTCAACCACAAATTTTAGATAAAGTAATTGCTATTATTGGTAAAAACCCTTTATTATTATCTGAGGTTGAAACTACTTTATTGCAGCAAAAAGAAAAGGAAAAATCAAATTATTCAAAATGTAAAGTATTTGAAGATTTATTATTTCAAAAATTATTATTGGCGCAAGCGGATAGAGACAGTATTACAGTTTCTGATGGTGAAGTTGATGGAGAGTTAAATCGTCGTATTCAATACTATGTAGGAATGCTTGGTAGTGAAGAAAAATTTGAAGAGTTTTACGGAAAAAGAATTTCAGTATTTAAAGATGAGTTAAGAGATGATGTCAAAAATCAATTAATGGCTCAAAAAA
Source organism: uncultured Bacteroidota bacterium (assembly GCA_903834765.1). Taxonomy (GTDB): domain Bacteria; phylum Bacteroidota; class Bacteroidia; order B-17B0; family Aurantibacillaceae; genus UBA4416. The sequence continues at coordinate 52,321 of CAILKE010000072.1, read as the reverse complement.
TGCAACAAAAAATTACAGGAGATACAAAATTAACACCCAACGAAGTACGTACCTTTTTTAATTCAGTGCCAATTGATAGTTTACCTTTAGTGAATTCGGAATTAGAAATTGGGCATCTTGTTAAAAATCCTCCTGTAACTGACGAAGAAAAAACGCAGGTAAGGGAACAATTGGAAGTATACAGACAGCGTGTATTAAAAGGTGAAAGCATGAGCGTATTAGCAGCTTTGTATAGCGAAGATCCAGGTTCAGCAAAAAATGGCGGACGCTACGAATCAGTTATGCGTGGCCAATTTGTTCCAGAATTTGAAGCCGTAGCATTCAGATTAAAAGCAGGCGAAGTATCTGAAATATTTAGTACAACGTATGGTTTTCACTTTATACAATTAGTTGCTCGTAAAGGAGAATCAGTTGATGTTCGCCACATTTTAATGTCTCCTAAGGTATCATCAGCAGATGTATTTAAAGCCAGACAACAAATAGATACGATTAGAACTAAAATTTTAAATGGTGAAATTTCATTTAAAGATGCTGCTTTAAAATATAGCGATGATAATGATACGAAACAAAATGGCGGTTTATTATTAAACCCTGCAACTAACAGTATTAAATGGGAATTAGAAGATGTTGGTCAAATGGATCCAAAACTAGTTTTTATGTTTGAAAATGAAATGAAAGTAGGAGATGTGAGTCCTGTTATTCAATATACAGGGGCTGATGCAAAACAAGCATGGAGAATTTTATATTTGAAGTCACGAACCGAACCACATAAGGCAAACATGAAGGATGACTATATAAAATTATTAAACATGGCAACTTTCGCTCATCAAAAAACTGCTATTACAGATTGGATTGCTAAAAAATCAAAAAACACGTATATAAAAATTGATAATGAATTCAATACATGCAAACTAGAATATAATTGGACAATCAATCCGTAATTATTAAGAATTTTATTTTTTAAATTAAGACCATGGAATATAAAAACGATGTTGAAGCAATAGATGCCTTTGTAGTAAAATATAAAGAACTGAATACTGAAATAGCAAAAGTGATAGTTGGTCAAAATGACACCATTAAAAATGTATTGATCTCTATTTTTTGTAGAGGGCATTGCTTATTGGTAGGAGTTCCTGGATTAGCAAAAACTTTATTGGTTAATACTATATCAGATGTATTAGGTTTATCGTTTAGTAGAATACAATTTACACCGGATTTAATGCCAAGCGATATAGTAGGTTCAGAGATATTAGATGAACACCGTAATTTTAAATTCATTAAAGGACCTTTATTTGCTAATATAGTATTAGCAGATGAAATTAACCGTACGCCACCTAAAACGCAAGCCGCTTTATTAGAGGCCATGCAGGAACGTTGCGTAACAGCTGCTGGCAAAAAATACGAATTGGGAAATCCCTTTTTTGTATTAGCAACACAAAATCCTATTGAGCAAGAAGGAACATATCCCTTACCGGAAGCTCAACTCGATCGTTTTATGTTTAATGTTTGGTTAGATTATCCGAGCTTTGCCGAAGAATTAGAAGTAGTTAAAAACACAACTACCGATAAAAAAGTAGAATTAAATAAAATTATTTCTGGTGAAGAAATTATTTTTTTCCAAAACTTAATACGTAAAATACCTGTAGCCGATAACGTATTAGAATATGCTGTAAAATTGGTAAATAAAACACGTTTAAATTCTGAGTTTAGCGCTGATGTGACTAAAAAATATTTGGCATGGGGCGCAGGACCAAGAGCATCACAGTTTTTGGTGCTAGGAGCGAAATGTCATGCTGTAATTAATGGAAAATATAGTCCAGATATTGAAGATGTGAAAGCGGTTGCTAATTCTATTTTAAGACATCGGATTATTCGTAATTATAAAGCTGAGGCTGACGGTATGAGTATTGAAGCCATTATTGAACAATTGAAATAATAGCAAATTAAGTCATCATTTCTTTTTTTATTTTAACTTTAATGAGAGTATATTCGTGCAAAATATTTTACACATGAACTCTTTAGCAAAAAGCTGGATATCTATTTCAGCAGATTCTGATTTTTCGATTCAAAACATTCCTTTTGGGATTATTAAACACCTTAAAACACAACATATATCTGTCTCAACTCGAATTGGAGATACTATAGTTGATTTGTCTGTTTTGGCTGATTTAGGTGCTTTTTCAAGTATTAAAGGATTTGATAAATCAACTTTAACTAATCTGTATTTAAACGATTTTATTGCATTAGGTAAAACAGTTACTTCAGCAGTTCGATTAGAAATTATAGAACTATTTAAAGAAAGTAATAAGGATATTAATCAAAAATACACTGCTTCATTCTTGCAGTTAAAAGATGTAGAAAACTTATTACCTGTTAAAGTAGGCGATTATACAGATTTTTATAGCAGTATTGATCATGCAACAAATATTGGCACGATGATTAGAGATCCAAAAAATGCGTTAATGCCAAATTGGAAATACATTCCAGTTGGTTATCATGGTCGTGGATCAAGCATTTGTGTGAGCGGACATACATTTCATCGCCCAAAAGGTCAACAAAAACCTGCCGATTCTGAATTCCCAACATTTGGACCTAGTAAATTATTAGACTTTGAATTGGAAACAGCTTATATTGTAGGGAAATCAACAACTTTAGGAGAAAGTATTAGTACTGAAAAAGCTGATGATTATATTTTTGGAATGGTTTTATTTAATGATTGGAGTGCAAGAGATATTCAAACATGGGAATATATTCCATTAGGGCCATTTTTATCAAAGAACTTTGCAAGTACAATTTCTGCTTGGGTTGTAACGTTGGATGCTTTAGAACCATTCAGAACAAAAGGATATACTCAAGAACCTAAAGTGTTCCCTTATTTAGAATACAGAGGAAATAAGAATATTGATATAAAACTAGAAGTAGCTATTATGCCTGAAAATAGTTCCGAAACCGTTATTTGTAATTCTAATTACAAATATATGTATTGGACAATGGAGCAACAATTGGCGCATCATACCATTAATGGTTGTAATGTTAATATTGGTGACATGATGGGAAGTGGTACAATTAGCGGTCCAGAACCACATGAATATGGCAGTATGATGGAACTTAGCTGGAAAGGAACGAAACCATTAAAACTGAATGATGGAAGTGAACGAAAGTTTATTAATGATCATGATACTGTTATTTTACGCGGATACTGCCAGAATGAAAACATACGTGTAGGATTTGGTGAATGTAAAGCCAAAGTTTTACCAGCAAATTAGAAAAATTAATGCAAATCAGAGTTTCAATTTCAAACCAAAACATATTTAGAGGTATATAAGTTGTTTTAAACCAACCAATGTTTAAAATCACATGCTTATTAATTAAAAAATTTTGTTTTGAATACTAAAAAATGTTACTTTTAATTATTATAAATTTTAAAAAAAATCAAACATGAAAAAAATCACATTAATTGCAGCTGCTTTTATCGCAGTATCTTTTGCTTCTTGTAGCAAAGCTAAAACTTGTACTTGCACTTATACGTCTGGTAATTCAACTATTACAGACGTAACTACTTATGACAATATTGGAAGCAGTAGTGCAAATATAGCTTGTCCTAAAACAAGAACAACTACTAACGGTAATAGTACATCAACAGAATCTTGTACGTTAAGTTAGTCAGTTCATAAAAAACTTTTTAAAAACATTTAAAAAAACATAAAAAATGAAAAAAATCACATTAATTGCAGTTGCGTTTATCGCAGTGTCTTTTGCTTCTTGTAGCAAAGCTAAAACTTGTACTTGTACAACTACTCAAACATATAACGGTAATGCTTATGGTAATACTGGAACTGATGTAACGTCAATGGATGCAGTTTCAAGCGGAGATGCTAATGTTGTTTGTCCAAAAACAGATGTATCAACTCAAACTACTTCTAGCGGAACTTATGTATCAACAAAAGCTTGTACATTAAGCTAGTTTAAGTTTTATATTTTAAAAGAAAGCCATGTCTAATGATATGGCTTTTTTTTGATTTAATCTGTTTTATAAATTTCCCATTTTTAAAACAAGATCTACTAAGCGACTGCTGTAACCAAATTCATTATCATACCATCCAATTATTTTAACTAGATTACCAACAACACTTGTAAAGTCAGAATCAAATACAACAGAGTGCGTATTTCCAATAACATCAATTGAAACTAAAGGATCTTCTGTATATTCTAAAATATTTTTTAAATCAGAGTTCGCTGCCTTTAAAAATGCTTCATTAATTTGCTCAACACTTGGATATTGAGTTAGCACGCAGGTAATATCTGTTAATGAACCATCTGGCACAGGAACACGCATACCACAACCACCTAATTTATCCTCTAAATCAGGAAAAATTTTACCTAAGGCTTTAGCTGCACCAGTGCTAGTAGGAATAATACTCATTGCTGCAGCACGAGCTCTTCTCAAATCTTTATGTGGTGCATCATGTAGGCGTTGATCGCCAGTGTAAGAATGAACTGTTGTAATATAAGCCTCTTCAATGCCCCATTGTTTTAAAACCTTAAGCATCGGTGCCGCGCAATTAGTGGTGCAAGATGCATTAGAAACAATAACATCTTCTTTCGTTAATAAATAATCATTAACTCCTAAAACAATAGTTTTAATATCATCGTCTTTAGCGGGAGCTGATAATATAATTTTTTTAGCACCAGCATTTAAGTGCTTTTGAGCAGAGACTTTATCTAAAAATAACCCCGTTGATTCAATTACAATATCTATATCTAATGATTTCCAAGGCAAATTTTCAGGATCTTTAGAAGCAAATATTTTAATTTCTTTTCCATTTACATATAAATGGTTCGCATCATGTTTCACCTCCCCATTAAATTTTCGGTGAACAGAATCGTATTTTAATAAATGCGCTAAAGTTTCAGAATCGGTAATGTCATTAATAGCAATAATATTAATATTAGGATTTTCAAATGCAATTCTAAAAAAAACGCGTCCAATGCGTCCGAAGCCATTAATGGCAACATTTATTTTTTTCATAGTACTTTATATATTAAGTAAAGTTAATCATTTAATAAGAATTTCAATTTTTATAATATTTTACTTTACCTCAAAATAATAGATATTAATCTCATATATTATTTAATGTTTTAAATTAATCATTACTTTCGAATTATCATTTATTTAATATTTAATTATAGCATCATGAAAACTAAATTATTTATCACTATCATTAGTATATTTTTTATAAGTAGTAAAACTAATGCTCAATCTTATAATACGCTTTGGATACCAGATACTTTATCTGGAAACAATTTTAATTTAGCAGTTAAAGATACCTTTAGACAAATTGTAAATACAGGCAATCAGACTATTACTGGGGGTATTAATGGTAATTTTTGGGGACCAACCATTTTTATTCAAAAAGGAGATTCAGTACATTTTAATGTTCATAATTATTTAAATGACTCGACAACTATACACTGGCATGGAATGCATTTGCCAGCAGTAATGGATGGTGGTCCTCATCAAGTAATTCCTCCTGGTACTATATGGAAACCATATTGGAAAGTAAGCAACGATGCTGCAACATATTGGTATCATCCACACCTTCATGAAATGACTATGGATCAAATTACAAAAGGTCTTGGAGGTTTAATTATTGTTAGAGATCCAGTTGAAAGAGCTTTAGCACTTCCCAGAACTTATGGAGTTGATGATATTCCATTAGTTTTGACAGATAGAGACTTCACAGCTTCAAATCAATTTAGTGTGGTTCCTTATGGAGACAGTATGTTGGTGAATGGAACATTAAGAGCAAAATGCAATGTCCCTGCTCAAATTGTTCGTTTCAGAATTTTAAATGGGCTATTGAAAGAGCTTATAATATTGGATTTAGCGACAATAGAAGTTTTTCAGTTATAACTAGTGATGGCGGATTATTAAATGCTCCTGTATCAGTAACGCGTTATGAATTACATCCAGGTGAACGCATTGAAATATTAGTAAGTTTTAATGGTCAGTCAGGACAATCATTTGATTTAAAAGCCTACAATTCAACTTTAGCAAATTTTGTAGCGGGTAGCGAGAATTTTCCAAATGGACCATTTGCAAATTACTTAGGCAAAAAAGATTTTGTGATGGTGCATTTAAATGTGGTTGCGCAAACAACTAATCCTAATCCTATTACAACCATTCCAACTGCCTTACGAACCAATACTTTATTGAGTTCTGCTAATGCAGCAATTACTAGATCTGTAACCATTAGTGATAGTGCTGGTGTAACTAGTACAACTATTTTAGGACCAAATGCATTTATCATCAATCATAAATTATTTAACATTAATCAAATAGATTATAATGTTCCATTAAACAACACAGAGATTTGGCAAATAACTAATTCAGGAGTTTTTACTCATCCATTTCACATTCATGATGTAGAATTTAATATCATTTCAGTTAATGGTGTTGCTCCTGCTGCTGCTCAAGCTGGTTGGAAAGATGTGGTAGTTGTGCCCGGTGCAACTGGAGCTGGACCTGGTCCAGGGGGTGGAGGTGGAACACCAAGTGTAGTTAAATTTATTGCCAAGTTTGATGATTATGCCGATAGTATACATCCATTTATGTTTCATTGTCATATTTCCTTGCACGAAGATGAAGGAATGATGGGCCAATTTGTAGTAAAAGATCAAAGTGCTCCGACAGGAATTACTCAATATCAAAAAAATGGTAAAGACTTTTTTTTATATCCAAATCCTGCTAACGATAAGTTATTTGTGTCTTTTGTTGACCCTACAATGCAGGCATATTATATAAGAATTACAAACGCTGTAGGTAAAACATTATTTATGTTACCGCGTCCAGAATTAGAAAGAGGATTAGATATAAGTAGTTTAGCAGCAGGAATATATTTTATAGAATTAACAGATGATGCTACAAAATTAACTACCATTAAAAAATTCATAAAACAGTAATGTCAATTCTTTCGTGATCATTTTTTTAATTAAAATGTATATGAAATTTGTATTTAATAAAATAATAATATTTGTCGTTGTAGTTTTATCATCCGCAATGGTTTGTGGTTATACTAATGCTGATAATGAACAAATTGTTACTGATTTTAAATTACAAAATATAGATGGAAAACAAGTGTCATTAAGTAATTATCCTGATGCTAAAGGCTTCATTATCATTTTTACTTGTAATCATTGTCCGTTTGCTAAATTGTATCCACAAAGATTTAATGAAATGAATTCAAAATACAAAGCATTAGGGGTTCCTTTAATTGCCATTAGTTCAACGGACACAATTAGCTACGAAGAAGACACCTATAGGAAAATGCGACAGAAATCAAATAAGGAACATTTTAATTTTCCTTATTTATTTGACGGAACTCAAGTTGTTGCAAAAAATTTTAAGGCTCAAAAAACACCTCATGCTTTCGTTATTTGGAAAATAAATGGAAATTGGATTGTAAAATATAATGGCGCAATTGACGACAATGGTATGGAACCCGAAAAAGTAAAAACTCATTTTGTATCCAATGCTGTTGAAGAATTACTAAATGGTAAAGAAGTCACTGAAAGAGAAACGAAATCAATAGGCTGTCAAATATATTTAAGAAAATAATTTTTTTAACATCGTCGTTTATGAAAGCTTTATTTGTTGCCTGCTATATATTTATTTTTACTTCAAGTATTTTTTCTCAACGTAATGTATTATTAATTATTGCTGATGATTTAGGAACTGATTATTTTAGTTATAATGAAGATGTTGGACCTGATACAGTTTATGTTCCAAACATAAAATCATTATTAAGTAAAGGAGTCCGTTTTAAAAACGCGATGTCAAATCCAGTTTGCTCAGCAACTCGATCAGGGATATTAACAGGTAGGTACAGTTTTAGAACCGGAGTGGGAGGGATTGTAGGTGGAACTGGAGGATCTAATCAATTAGATACATCAGAAATAACGATTCCTCGGTTACTTAAAAAATATAATTCAAATATTGCAAAAGCCGATATTGGTAAGTGGCATTTACATCAGCCTGCTCCAGCTTCTAATTTATTAAATCCAAATATAATGGGTTACGATCGCTTTGAAGGTCCATTTATAGGTCAATTACCTAGTTATACAAATTGGACTAAATATACTAATGGCGTAGCAAGCAACTGCACAAATTATGCAACAACTGAAAATGTAAATAATTCAATCTCTTGGTTAAAATCATTAAATCCATCACAACCCTTTTTTTTATGGTTAGCATTTAATGCGCCTCACGAACCTTTGCATTTACCACCTTTGGCTTTACACACATTTACAACATTATCGGGAACAACACCAAATATTAATGCTAATCCAAAAGCTTATTTTAAAGCTATGGTACAAGCAATGGATACTGAAATTGGAAGATTATTTGACTCGTTGAGTGTGATGCATAAAATGGATAGCACTGATGTTATTTTTATAGGTGATAATGGTCAAACTGCTCGAACCGCACAAATAGCTGATTTAACTAAAGCAAAAGGAACTGTTTATCAATACGGAGTGCATGTACCTTTTATAATAGCAGGACCGTCAGTTGTAAATCAGGGAAGAACTAGTGATGCATTAGTTAACACAACTGATATTTTTGCAACTGTATTAGATTTATTTAAATACACAGCATGGCCAACTCAAATACCAAGTTCTAAACCAATAGATAGTAAAAGTTTATTTCCTATAATTAAAAATACTGGAACAAGCGTTAGGCCTTGGGCTTTTTGCGAAATATTTAAATTAATAACTGATTCTGCAGATGGAAAAGCCATGAGAAATAGTGATTACAAATTAATAAGATTTGATTATGGCAAAGAAGAATTTTACAATTTATTAATTGATCCATTAGAAACAAATGATTTGTTAATTACTTCTATGACAGCAACTGATATTAATAATTATAATTATTTGTGTACAGAAATGACAACACTTGTTGGTTCTGGTTCATTTTGCAGTTCAACAGTCGGTATAAATGAATTACAACAAACCTACAAAGCTAAAATTTATCCTAACCCTTTCTCATCATTTATTTTATTAGATTCAAGTTTGAAAAACAATAAATTTGAATTAACAAATAATTTAGGACAGATCATCTATATCGGTACAAATATTGAAAAACAAGATTTTTCAATATTAACTAATGGTATATATTTTTTAAGAAATTTAAATAATTCTGGAAAATCGATAAAGCTTTTTAAAGAATAATTACTTCACCTCAAATTCTAAAAACAAATCGCCATTTATATATCCTTGTAGTTTATCTCCAATATTTACTGGGCCTACACCAGATGGTGTTCCTGTATAAATTAAATCACCTACTTTAAGCGTCACAAATTTTGATACATACGAAATGATATTATCGAAGCTAAACAATATATCTTTTGTTGTTCCAACTTGACGAGACTGACCATTTATTTTTAATTCAAAATTAATATCTGCTAAATTTCCTAATGTTGATTTATTAACGAATTTACCAAGTGGTGCAGAACCATCAAAAGCTTTTGCTTTTTCCCAAGGTAACCCTTTTTCTTTAGCAATAGATTGCAAATCTCTAGCAGTGAAATCAATACCAAGTCCTATTTCATCATAATATTTATGAGCAAATTGAGGATCGATATGTTTACCTACCTTATTTATTTTAATCACAATTTCAATTTCGTGATGCAAATCTTTTGTAAAATCAGGATAATAAAAAGCTTCGCCATCCCTTAATAAAGCCGTATCAGGTTTCATAAAAAATACTGGCTCAGAAGGAATAGCATTATTTAATTCTTTAGCATGTTCTGCGTAATTACGACCTATGCAAATTATTTTCATATTACATTTGTTTAGAAATTATAAAATTTAAAATTTAGAAAGTTACTGTTTTTACATCTTGTAACTTTTATAACTTTCACAAATTTCAACTATAAAATTAGTATTTTTGACAAATTTAGAATTTTTAAAATGAGCACAACACATTATGATATAATTATTGTTGGAGGAGGTATTGTTGGTTTAGCAACCGCTTACAAACTGCAATCTCATCACCCTACAAAAACTATCTTGGTTTTAGAAAAGGAAAAAGAAGTCGCTTCACATCAAACAGGACATAACTCAGGCGTTATTCATTCGGGTATCTACTACAAACCAGGCTCATATAAAGCTATTAAATGTGTTGAAGGACGTAGAGAATTAATAGACTTTGTAAAAACACATGATATTCCTCATGATATATGTGGTAAAATAATTGTTGCTACTGAAGAAAGCGAGTTGGCTCATATGCATAAAGTTTTTGCTAATGGAGTTGCTAATGGAGTGGAAGGTATTGAAATAATTGATGCAAAGCGCATCAAAGAAATTGAACCACACTGCCAAGGTATTGCCGGAATTTGGGTGCCCTGCACAGGTATTATTGATTATACAGACGTTGCGCGCAAGTATGTAGAATTAATACACTCAAAGAACAATGGAAGCAAAGTATTGACAGAACATAAAGTGATTGATTTTATTAATAAAGGAGATAATACAGATGTCGTTACTGAAAAAGGAACTTTTAATTGCAAATATTTAATTTCATGTGCTGGATTGCAAGCCGACAGAATCACAAAAAAGGATCATGTAAAAACCGATTCGGCAATTGTAGGTTTTAGAGGAGATTATTATGACTTAACAGAAAAGGGTAGGGCCAAAGTGAAGAACTTAATTTATCCTGTACCTAATCCACAATTTCCTTTTTTAGGCGTACATTTTACGCGCATGATCAAAGGAGGTGTAGAGTGTGGACCAAATGCCGTATTTGTGTTTGATAGAGAAGGTTATAGTAAAACAGCATTTAGTTTTAAAGATACCTTTGAAGCATTTGGTTTTAAAGGAACTTGGAGATTTTTCAAAAAGCATTGGCGTTTTGGATTAGATGAATATCGAGGTGCCTTTAGTAAAACTTATTTTTTAAATCGTTTGCGTAAACTTATTCCAGATTTACAAATGGATGATATAGAACCAGCTCGTTGTGGTATTAGAGCGATGGCTTTAGGGCCAGAAGGCGATATGTTAGATGATTTTAAAATTGAATATCAGGGACATTCTATGCATGTAATTAATTCTCCTTCTCCAGCAGCTACTGCCTCTTTAGCTTATGGCAATGAAATTGCCCTACAAGCCAAAGCATATTTTAAGTTGTATTAGAGACGGATAGTGATATTAAGCACATATCATTATAAGAAATAGCACTGATTTTATTTTCACTCTGGCTTTTAATTTAATTAGATTTAAAAGCCGATTTAAAATGAAAGCAGTTAAAAAAAAATCAAATAAATTTACTCGGTTTTGGAAACAACTAGGGCCTGGAATAATCACAGGAGCTAGTGATGATGATCCTTCTGGAATTGCTACCTATTCTCAAGCTGGCGCTCAGTTTGGTCTTTCTACCTTATGGACAGCCTTATTTACTTATCCATTGATGGCAGCTGTTCAAGGGATGTGCGCGCGCATTGGTATTGTTACTTCTCAAGGATTAACTGTCACATTAAAACAACACTATTCTAAAACATTATTATATACAATGTTATTTTTTAGTTTCCCTGCGATTACCTTAAATATCGGGGCGGACATTCAAGGAATGGGAGCTGTGGCAAATATGTTAATTCCTGTAATTCCTATATATACGTTTTGTATTGTATTCACTGCCATCCTTATATTCGTGATTATTAATTATTCTTATCAAAAAATTGCAAACATTTTAAAATGGCTTTGCCTTTCCTTATTGCTATATATGGTAGTTCCATTTATGGTGAAACAAGATTGGAGTCTAGTAATCTTTAACACATTCATTCCAACTTTTAAATTTGATAAAGCTTTTTTTTCAATTATAGTAGCCTTGCTTGGCACGACCATATCTCCTTATTTATTTTTTTGGCAAACAACTATGGAGGCAGAAGATATAGCCCATAGCAAACAAAAAAATATTGTTTACAAAGTAATTCTTAGTAATATGAAGACAGACGTTAACATTGGTATGTTTCTATCAAATTTAGTAATGTTCTTTATCATATTAACAGCAGGCAGCGTTTTATTTCCTGCTGGAATTACCCAGATAGATACGGTAGATCAGGCAGCTAAAGCTTTAGAACCTTTAACTGGTAATTTTACATATTTAATTTTTGCATTAGGGGTATTAGGAACAGGTTTGTTAGCTATACCTGTTTTAGTTGGCTCACAATCTTATATGTTAGCAGAAACCTTTGGTTGGCAAGCTGGATTAGATAATAAATTTAATCAAGCAAAGCCTTTTTATGTTTCAATAATTATATCTTTATTAGTAGGATTATCGCTCAATTTTTTTGGAATTAGTCCAATTAAAGCGTTATTGTATTCGGCTATTTCTTATGGATTAACAGCACCAATTATGATTGCCATTATTTTACATATAGCAAATAATAAAAAAATAATGAAGGAGCATACTAACTCTATGCTTTCAAATACATTAGGATTTATTACATTAATATTGATGACTCTAGCTGCTATTGGTTTAGTGTATTTTTTAGTTACAGCTTAACAAACTACATTTAATGATAAAGGAACAACTTCAATGTTGAGTTTATTTTTTACCAAAATAGGTTCACCATCAAAATGAACTGGTAATTCGTTATTAAATTCTATTTCAATTTTTTTACCAACTAAGGCCATAAAATGATTAGAAGTATCTATTTTTTTAAAAAATAATTTTAATCCAATAGCTGGAATAGAGCGTTTTGAAAATGGTTTTAAAATACTAACTCTTAATAAACCATCGTCTAGTTTTGCTCCAGGTGCTATGTAAACATCATTGCCCCATTGACCAGCATTTGCAATAGTTATTAAAAAAGCATCGACGTTTGTTTTTACGCCATCAACTACAATGGAGTAATGATTAGACTTATAATTAAAAAATTCTTTAATTGTTGTATTAATATAAGTAGCTAAGCCTCGTTTGGTGCTAGTGGCAAAACAATTAGCTATCAAAGCATCAAAACCAACACCTGCAGTGCAAAAATAAGGAATACCATTTATTAAGGCAGAATCGATTTTCCGAACCGCACCTTTTGCTATAACAGCTAAAGCTTGTTTTAAATCCATAGGGATTTTATTACTTCGTGCTAAACCATTACCAGAACCTAATGGTAAAATACCTAAAGCTATAGGAGTATTAACAACCACCGATGATACTTGATTCACAGTTCCGTCACCACCACAAGCTACTAAAATAGAATAGTTGTTTTTTACGATTTGTTGCTTAATAGTTTCAAAGTCATTTTTATCTTCCCAAATTAGAAAGTCGTAATGAATGTCTTTTGGAAAATGCTCAATGATAAAATTTTGAATATTTATCTTCTTTTTTACACCTGCATTTGGGTTAATAACGAAAGCAATCTTACTGTTCATGCTATAAAGTAACTAATTATTTTTTAGACACAGCAAAATAAAATTCTTTCAAATACATAGGTTCTGCATATGCTATATCGTCAAAATCTTGCTGAACAAATTTTTGATAAGCAAATGGAATTAATGCTTTTGCGCTGGAAACTATATTTTCTATAAAAAATGCGGATGACAATGTGATTAGTAATTCTTTTGCTTTAGGCATACCATCGCCAAAAAAATAAATAGGTTTATCTATATTAAATTGCTTTATACTTTCTTCTGATAATATTAATGGATTTACGGGAAGAACTTCTTTAAGAGACTTGTTATAGAGTGCATAATAAACCTCCATTCGCCTAGCATCTATCATAGGGCAGTACAATGCATCAGCTTTTGTTTGCTCTATTGCTAAAGTTGTTAAGGCTTGTAGGGTGCTCACACTAATTAAAGGAATATTCAAGGCGTAAGCTAATCCTTTAGCTGAAGCGTATCCTATTCGTAAACCTGTATATGAACCAGGACCAGTACTAACAGAAATTGCACTAAGTTGTTTTGCTTCAATACAAGCCTCTAATAAAACATCTTGAATAAATAGATGTAAATTTTCAGCATGCGTATAACCATTATTTAACTCTTTAATTGTCAATAATTGGTCGCTATCAGATAATGCAACTGAACATACAGTTGATGTTGACTCTATGTGTAAAATATATGGCAACGAATTTATTTTTTTTCTGTAAACAATTTATCCTTATCCACGATGGTTATTTTACTGCCGTCTTTCAATAATTTTGAAACCGCACCGTAAGGACCTGAAATAACTTCATCACCTATTTTGATACCACTTTTTATCTCAATATAATCATCATCCTGCACGCCAGTGGTAACATAAACCATTTTAGCAATTCCATTTCTATTGATAAATATACATTCTTTAATTTCTTCTTGTTTCTTATTTAATTTTTCTTGTTTTTCATCTACAACAGTCATTTCGGGCTCTTCATCGCGGTTAAGTTCTTTTGTTTTTGTTGTGTCTGCATTACGTGTTGTTACAGCTGGAATAGGGACTGTAATGATATCTTTAGCTCTACTTGTTTGTATTTCAACACTAGCACTCATACCTGGCCTGAAAGGTGCTGAATTTACCTCTGAAATTAAATAAGCATAAGACTCTCTCAATATTCTAATTTTTACTACAAAATTTGTTACCTGATCAACAGAAACGCCAACGGTATTAGCTGAATTAGCTACTTCTGTCACAATACCTTTAAATTTTTTACCTATATAAGCATCAACTTCAATGAGGGCCGTATCATTTTTATGAATACGAATAATATCATTTTCATTCACTTCTACACTTACTTCCATTTCGTTTAAGTTAGCTAAACGTAATATTTCTGTTCCTTGCAAGCCTTGTACACCAACTATTCTTTCTCCCTTTTCTACATTTAATTTAGAAACAGTTCCATCAACCGGTGCATAAATTTTTGTTTTATCTAAATTAGTATTTGCTTCTTTTAAAGATGCCTCAACACTTTTTACGTTATAGTCAGCAGCATTGATACTTTCTTTAATCCCATCTACATTTGCTTTAGAAGATTCAAAAGTTGCTTTTGATGCATCAAACTCTTGCTGAGAAATAGCATTTTGATCAAATAATTTTTTACTTCTAGCATAAGAAGCCTCTGCATTAGCTAAATTAGCTTTAGCTTGCTCCAATTGAGCAATCGTTGTTTTTAAATTAGCTTTCGAGCTATTAACTGTAGCATTAACACGTTCAAATGCACTTTCATAAATATCAGGTTTGATACGGCAAAGTAATTGTCCTTTCTGCACTTGTTCACCTTCTTTCACAAGCATTTCAACGATCTCGCCTGAAACATCTGAGGTGATTTTTAATTCGGCTTCAGGTTGTATTTTTCCATTAGCAGAAACCGTTTCAATAATATTTCGCTTAGCTGCTTTTTCTGTAGTAACATCCGTTGGCTTTTCACCTTTCATAAATTTGTAAGAAATAACGCCTGTTAATAGAGCAACACAAATTCCAATAATCCAATATAGTTTTTTCATTTTTTAGTTTTATTATTCGCAGAGTATTCAGCGTTTTGTTTAAATATTAATATGTATATAATTATATGAAAGAGCAAATAGTTTTAAAACTTCAATTCTTTACCTTGATAATAGTCTAATACTTTTAGTTTAAATACATAATCATATTTAGCTTGAACCAAATTACTTTGTGCATTTTGTAAACGAGTTTTAGCACTATTATAATCAAACGTACTAATAGCACCAACATTAAATTTTTGTTGAGCATACATAAACGATTGCTCTGATGCTTCAACAGATACTTTGTTAGCATTATATTTATTAAGCGCAGCTTTAGAATTTGCAAATGCTTGCGCTATAGTTTTATATAAATTTTGTTCAACTAAATCCTGACTATACTTTGCATTTAATACATTCAATTTTGCATTTTTAACTCCTGTATAAGTTTGCAAACCATTAAATAAAGGCACATTTAAAGTAAAACCAATACTCTTATTTACGTTTTCACTAAATTGATCAGCAAATGGCTTTTTTTCTGTTACAAAAGAATATTCAGGTTGATAAACAACTGTTGCACCATCTAAAGTTGCAGCGACTGGAGTAACACCAACAATATTAGAACTTACAATACGTTTATTTAATTCAGAAGTTCCTGTTCCTATAGATCCAGTAGCGCTTAACGTTGGACTTACTTTACCTCTCGCAACATTTAATGTTTTTTCCGATGCTAGTAAATTATAATTAGCACTTTTAATAGAGTGTTGATTTTTAAGAGCAGTTTCATAAATATTTTGAACAGAGGTTAAGGCTAATTCATTATTCAAAACATCAACATTTGGTCGAGCAATGGAAAAATTATTCAATGTATCTAAATTCAATAATTGTTTTAAGGTCAGCATAGCGATTTGATAATTATTATCAGCATTAGTAACAGTTACATCATCATTTGCTAATTGAGCCTTGATATCATAAACAGCGCTTTTAGCAACTGTACCAACTTCTGCTAGTTTTTCTGTACGAGATAATTGCTCTTGCGTTAATTTATAAGAGGCTCTGGCAATTTGTAAAATTTCATCAGAAAAAATAACATTAATATAAGAAGTAGCAACGTTTAAAGCCAAATCATTTCTTTGTTGCAAGTAATTTTCAGTACTAGCTAAATACTGATATCTAGTTGCTTTGATATTATTAAATTGTGCTAATCCAGACCAAAGAACTACATTACTTGATAGATAAAAGTTTTGAGATAAAACCTGAGAGTTGGCAAAGGTATTGGTATATCTATCAATTGTTTTACCGAAGTTATAGTTATGTTGACCAAATGCATTCAATGTTGGTAAAATTGCAGCTTCGCTTTGAATAGAATTGTTCTTATTAATTTGTGTAGATATTTCCGATTGTTTAAGGGAAATATTGTGTTTTTGCGCTTGATCAATGCACTTTTGTAAATCCCACTCACTGCTTTGAGCAAAATGAATTTGAGTTAGCCCAATAAATAAAACACTAAATATAATATATTTCATAGTTCAATAAAATTATGCCCAAATTTAATTAAAATTACTTGCATTTGAATAGATATACAAAAACGGAAAATTTATATGGTAAGTGGTAAAATAAAGTACACCGAATTTTGGTTTTTATTACTATTTTTATTCTTATAGTGCTTAAAATGAATTTAGATTAAGCATTTATATTCTATTTTATTCCAAACAAATTCTCCCATTTTTTTCATCAATCAAAAATTTAATATGATTTGTAAGAGTTTCTGTTTTAGTGTCATTTAATAACCTTGCAAATCAAATGGCTCAATTTAGGCATTACAAATTTTTGTCGTTCATTAGGTCATTAGTAGTTATGATAAGAGTTTTTTTAGCCAACATTTTTTTCTCTATTATATCCGTCCTAGTATAATGAAGTTGGTGAAAATAAATAATTTGATTTTGTTTCTGTTTTTTTTACATCCACTTCGTTATAATTTTATTAATATATGATTTTATTGTCATTTATTATTTTATCAACTGTGTAATTTTTATTTTTTAAAAGAATGATAAATATCATTGTAATTAACTGATAAAATAGGGACTTTGGTATAAATTATTAGTTAACACTTTTATAAAAATCAGGTAAACATGGAAAAATATGGGTATAATTCAAAACTAAGAGCTTTATTGTCTGTTAGGAATTTTCATAATGCTTTTGAAAAACAGTATGAACAGTTAAAAAAAATTCAGGAGGAATTTGATAGGCTAAATTCCAATGCATTATCAATAATTGAAACAAATTGTAAGAAAGACGAAGTTGAAATGTGGAAAGTGAGTCAGAAAGATGTTAGTGATTCCATTAAATCAATCAACAAAATTTTAAGTTTATTTCAAAAGAAAATAGAAGGAAAAGAGAGAACAAATTCAAAAGAATTATGGCAGCAATTTGATATGTATGAAAACAAATTGAAAAAGTCTTATAGATTTGCCGAAAAACTTGGATACGATATACTTCCTGAGAATGCTCATAAACATTGGGAAAAAGACGTTTGTAATTTTGAAGATACTGTAATGCCTTTAATTGTTTCGCTTGCTGAGGCTTGTAAAATTGAACTTCAAATGATTGAAAAGTATACTCCAAAAGAGTTAGATGAGATTACCCAAGTTGTTGCAAGTCATATTCCTGATGATTTTACATTTGAAGAGGCAGATAAATACGAGAATGAATATTTGAGTGCTGTAAAGGAACTAAAAAAGGAGTTTAATAAGGATAAAAATCTTTGGGATAGATTTTTAGATATTTTGGCAGGTGGAACACACCAACCTCCATCTGAGCGTGTAATGATGCAAAGATGGGTTGATGGCGAAAAAGAAGATGAATTATAGATGAGATTATTTCTATAAATTTAAGACTTAAAATCAAGCTAAAATAGTATATAAAATTTCAGTTTACGTTTTTCAAAAAAAGAAGTTGATTGTTTTTTTAAGTTCTTATTAACTGCTACATTTAAGTTAATTATACAAATTGGTTACTGAGTGAATTTTTCATTTAATGTTATGCGTCTTTCATACTCTCGGTTATTCTGCATATCTCTCGTTTTTATCCATAAATCAATTTCTATTTGCCAAGACTTGTCTAACAATAAAACCCCTTTTATTTTTCCTTTATTTGGACTCACTGAATTCTCCCATTAAATTCCACCTTCAATATTATATTTAAAATTTAAGGTTTTCAGCATTTCGTTTTCAAATAGAAATGTATCTCTTAAGGTTTTTACAGAAAATGATAAACTATTTCCTCCACCACTACAACCAATTCTTTTATCCTCTTCATTTTTAACAATTCTTGTAAAGTTTATATAATCATTGCTTCTTGTAAAAGTATTTCTAACAAATCCTGGAATAATATAATTTGAGGGATCATTAAAATTAGTTGATAAAACTTCAATAGGATCTTCGTATTTTTTATTTATTTTTTTATTTGATGGTAAATGACTTATTAATAAGGTATCTACCATTTTAATAATCGTTTGAGTATCAGTAGTTGTTTTGATAATTAAGGTTGTGTCCTTAACTTTTTGATTTGACTTAAAATCTTCATTTCTCGTTATCTTTTCAGAATTTCTTTCTGTCATATTACACGAAACAAGTCCGAATATTAATAATAGGTTAAATGTTTGCAATGTTGACATAAGATGGTCGCTAACGTAATTTCTCTAAAAGACTTTTTAGCTTTATAAAAATAACAAACTTTCACGAAGTGGCAAATTCAATCCCAAAACTTAATTGAACTGTTTTTTTTATAAAAATTCCCTTTTACTGATATCTTTGTATTTACACATTAATAAGTTTAAACACCATTTTGAAAAAAA
Organism: uncultured Bacteroidota bacterium; assembly: GCA_903834765.1. Taxonomy (GTDB): domain Bacteria; phylum Bacteroidota; class Bacteroidia; order B-17B0; family Aurantibacillaceae; genus UBA4416. The sequence goes on along the minus strand of CAILKE010000072.1, from coordinate 33,012 downwards.
ATCTCATCATCATTGCAGGACCTACTGCCGTTGGAAAAACTGCTTTAGCAATAGAGCTTGCAAAAAACTATGGTTGTCCGGTTATTTCGGCTGATTCTCGTCAGTTTTATAAAGAGATGAGTATTGGCACTGCTAAACCAACTGTTGCGGAAATGCAAGATGTTCCTCATTATTTTGTTGATCATATTAGTATACAGCATACTTATAATGTTGGACAATACGAACGTGATGCAATTCAGCAAATTGAAAGCTTGTTTAATGTACACGAAAAATTAATTGTGGTTGGCGGTTCAGGCTTATACATTAATGCCATTATGAATGGAGTGGACGAGTTTGAAGAAATTCCATCCCATATAAGAGAAGGATTAATTAAAGACTTTGAGGAAAAAGGCCTTGTGTATTTGCAGGAGCAATTGAAACTGAGAGATGAAGCATATTACGGGCAAGTTGACTTAAATAATCCGCAACGTTTGATGCGTGCTTTAGAAGTGTGTATTTACACGAATAAACCTTTTTCTCAGTTCAGAACAAACAAAAAAAAAGAGCGTTCCTTTGATATTTTTCCTATTTTAATAAATACCAATCGAGAAGCATTATATGCTAAAATAAACAATCGGGTGGATATGATGATGCAACAAGGATTGATGAATGAAGTAAAGGAATTGCATCCGTTCAAACAGCTTAACGCTTTAAATACAGTTGGTTATAAGGAGTTATTTGATGTGATTGAAGGAAAAACTTCGCTGGAAGAAGCAGTTAATTTAATAAAGCAAAACACTAGGCGTTATGCGAAACGCCAATTAACGTGGTTTAATCATCAAGGAGATTTTGAATCGTTTGAACCAACAGATTTAGAAAAGCTAAAAGCATATTTGGATATCGTGTTTCAGTATTCGTAGTTAAACAAAAATGGTTACGCAATAACGTAACCATTTATTATTTAAAAAAATCTAATGACTATTAATGAGAAGTTAAAAAAGTTCCAACAGTTGTTCCATTGTCAAAATTTTCATTAACGTTTGTTACAGCTAAATTTAATTGAGATAATGTATAATTAGATTGGCAACCGCCAAGCACTCTATTTGCTTCGTTTAATAATTGACCTACGGTCCACCCCATAAAATCTCCTGAAGTAATTACTAAAGATGAAAGAGTGCTTTTTGAGGTTCCGAAGTTGGGTATATTTTGATCGAATGAAACTGATAAACTCAGCGCAACTACCTGCCCAGCAAACAAATTATTTACATTACTAACATCAGTAGAAGACGCTATTAATGCCTCAGGTGAACCGCCTTGCGGTAAAAAATTAGTAATGGCCGAAGCACTAGTTAGTTTTATTGTAAAACCACTGCTACAGCCTATAGTTAAACCTGTAGGAAACACAGAAGAGAAATGCTCTTGCAAATAAACACCTGCATTATTACCATTTGAAACTGCTCCCCAACCTGCTTGAGTTTGTGTTCGATAATTACCCACATTAATAATTTGTCCTAATGATATGGGTTGGTTATGAAAAGAACTACTCAATGAAACATCATTAACAACATTGCTTTCAATGCTGTTTTCAACGATTGACTTTTCAGTTGCTGGTTGAATTGTTTCTTTTTTACAAGCAAAAAATATTATTGTTGCTAAAGAAACTATAGAAGCAAAATAAAGAATTTTTTTCATGAAAATATTTTTAATTAAACTATGATACAATAATCCAAATAAAAAAAACATTTTGATTCATCATCTTGTAGATTTTCCGTAATTTGGAAAAAAGTTGGAATAATGGAAACATATAATAATTGAAAAAACTAGTTAAAATAAGTCTTTTAACCACAAAAAAGGATGTAAAGTCAAATTTAGATAATACAATGACAAAAAATAAAAGAAATAGAAATAAGTATACCTGAGCATTAAAAAAGTAAAGTCTATTTTGAGGTAATAAATACTATTTTTGTGCAGGTTTTCAATTACCTCATTTATGTTTGCCTTTATCAAGGATTATAAAAAATTAAAATCGGCTATTATTAATGTTGTAATGGCCGAGTTTTTTATTCAAATGGTAAATGCTACGTTCATGAACATTTTACCTCTATACATGAATCGTAAAGGCTTTAGTAATGAGGAAATTGCTTTATTTATAACATTCAGATTTTTAGGTGTGTTTGCATTGGCTTTGCCAATTGGTAATATCATTAAGGGTAGAGCTATGAAGCCTTTCTTTTATTTGTCTTCTATTTTAGTGCCCTTATTTGGATTATGCATTGTATTATGCATTTATTTTAAACTAACGGTTCTTATATATGTAGCACTATTACTATGGGGTGCTTCGTTTACCTTTATGCAAATCCCCATCATTCCATTTATTTTAAGAAACGAATCCAAAGAAAATCACACATCTGGCATTGCGCTAACTTATAGTACCTGGAGTTTTGCAGGCATTGCTAGTGGCATTATCATTGCCTTTTTAGATCGAATCAATCCCTGGTTTTTTGATGAAGAAAAAATTTTGATTCTATTTTCTATATTAGGCTTTGGAGGTTTGTATTTTATGAATCAGGTTAATTTGAAAGAAGAAATTGATGATAAAAAAACAAATGATAGTAAAATGCCTAAAGAAAAACCCGATTGGTTATTGATTTTTAAAGGACTGATTCCAACTCTTATTATTGCAACTGGCGCAGGCTTAACCATTCCCTTTATCAGTTTGTTTTTTGATAAAGTACATCATTTAGGTAAAGGAGATTTTTCAATTGTTAGCGCAATTGCTGCGGTTTTAGTTGCTTGGGGAGCGATGCTGGTGCCTCGTATTAAGGATAACATAGGTTATAAAATTGCGATTCCTACTACACAGTCGTTGGCAGTAATTTCTTTAGTAGCCTTGGCCACAACCCAATTTTATAGTCAATATAGCATTGCTGTGTATATTGCAATCATTTGTTATTTGTTACGTCAACCATTAATGAACATGGCGGGTCCAATGACGTCGGAGTTGTTAATGAATTATGTAGGGGAAAAAAACAGAGAAATTACGTCAGCCCTCACCGCCGCTATTTGGAGCGGAAGTTGGGTTATTAGTGGTTTGATGGTCAAAGTTATGTTTAGCAAGGGCTATCCTTTTGTAAATATCTTTTTAATTACATCTGGCCTTTACGCTTTTGGTGTATTGATGTATTATTTTTTGATTATTGATTACGGTAAACGAGAAAAAGCTGGATTAATTAAGTAGTTAAGAGCAATTCGCTCAAAAATACTTCATAACAATTATTACAATATAAATTTTAACAGACTCTAAATTATTTATCATTTTCAAAATAATAAATTAGCTGTCTAATAATAGTACATTATTAAATCTCTTTTACTATAATCTAAATCAAATCAATTGGCTTATTAAATCTACTGGGAGTTAACCTTCTTAAAAGTTTATGGTTACTTTTTTACATAAATCCCCATCGTTTCTAAATCTTCTAAATAGATTCGTTTTCCTTTGTATATTACTGTGACAAAGGCATCATTTTGACCAGCAGCTATTACCTTTTCACATCGTTCGTATGCTTTACCAATAGTGTTAAATGATCCACCGATGGTAATTCGAGTAATATCATCATTAAGTATTAAATTTTGTATAGCACCTAAACCTTTTAAATGTATGTATAAATAATTTTTAGGATATTTATAAGCAGCAATTTGTACTTTAAATTCTAATCCTTCTGCACTGATATCAGAATAAAGTTCGCTATACACTCTGTTTTTTTGTTGAGCCGCATTTCGTGGAACAGAGCCTTCTTTTTTGCGAACTATAATAACAGGTTGTTTCTCAATAGGTAATTGTTCTTTTTTTGCAATGGAAGGTTTCGGTTCTTCCTTTTTAACAAACGATTGTTTTACTAATTCTTTCTTTACTATTGGTTGCGTTACATCTTCTTTTTTTGTAATTGCTTTCTTTACTTCTTCCTTCTTCACATCTTTTTCTTTTACTACATCTTTTACTACAACAACAGCAACAATTGAATCTTTAGGCGCAAGAGTTGCAATAGGTTTTGTTGTATCCTTATTATTGAACTCTATATCATATAACTTTTCATCATATCCTTCTAAGTTCATTGTGTTAATTTCTATTGATTTATGTGGGAATTTATTGTACTTATAAGTTATATTAAAAATACCACCAGCAGGTAAAGAAATCAAATAATTCCCATTCAAAGAATTACTTTTAAATTCGCCAAATTGATTATTGTTTTTACTTGTTATTTCCACAGTAATATTTGATTCCACAGGCTGTAAGTCGACAGTAATTTTACCTTTAACAATAAATAAAGATGGTTTTTTTCCAACATAACCTGGGTAAACTGTATAAATATCTTTTAAGCCATAGCCACCTTGTTTTCCAGAGGCATAATAACCTCGTTCTCCATTAGCAGAAAGAACATAGTAAATGTCATCATCAGGTGTATTGATAGGATAACCTAAATTTACGGGCTGATTGAACGAAGAATCTAATATATTTAACCGAGCTTGAAAAATATCGTATCCTCCCATACTATTTTTTCCTTTAGAGCTATAAAACAATGTTACACCATCAGGATGAATAAAAGGCGCATCATCATCCAAAGCTGTATTGATACTATCACCCAAGTTTATCACTTGACCCCAAGTGCTATCAGGTTGTAAGGTTGCTCTGTAAATATCTTTTCCACCATAACCACCACCACGCTCGCTACTATAATATAATTGTTTTCCATCGGCAGTCATCGAACAACTTCCATCCCATGAATAAGAGTTTACCTCACCTCTTAATTTTTGAGGAACAGTCCACGCATTATTTGCAAAATAAATTACATAAATATCACCATGATCGTCTGCATTATCTTTATATACAAATAATTGTTGGCCATCGGCACTTAAGGCTATGGCCGCATCGTGCGAATTAGTATTAATAGTTGAGATGGGGTTAGGTTTTGTCCATTGTCCATTTTCTTTGTTAGATTGATAAACATCTTCATAATAAAAACCATAAGGATCTATTTGTTGGAAAGCGTCTTGTAATCCACCCATGCTTTGAGTACCTCTGTAAGTATATATCATAATAGATTCATCTGCAGAAATAACAGGAACATACTCATCATTAACTGTATTTATTGTGTTTCCAACATTTTCAATTTTGGCATTGGTTGGATTAGCAAAAAACTTCTTAGCGTTAATACAATATAACTTTAATTGATTAGCTTCTTTTTTTATTTCTGGTTTTACTTTTTTGTCCGCCAAAAATTCATCCAAAAGAGTCAGAGCTTCGTCAAATTTTAAGTTAAAATGATTGGCTTTAGCTAAATCAAATTTTATATTTTCAATTTTTTTGTTTTTTTGATACACTTCATTCAATAAACTTAAAGCTACATTATGCTTATCACTCCTATATAAAGCACAACGTCCATAACAATACTTCAAATATTCTTCTTTTGGATGTGCTGAATACAATTTCTCATAAATAGGCAATGCCATGATATAATTTGCCTCGTAGTAAAGTAGCAATGAACGTTCCATAGAGTCATTTTCGGTTTTACGCCATTTTCTGGTATTTGTTTGAGAAAATGATGAAACAACAAAACTTAAAAAAGTGATTAGTAAGAATAGATATTTAGTTGGCATATTATAAAATTTGTATCATTAACATTTTGCATAAAGTTTAATTAGCACTGTAATTAGCAAGTTTAGCTTTAAACTAGCATTTTACAAGCATTTTATAACTGATTTATATAAACATTTATTCAACATTTTAAATTTTTAATCTTGAATGAATGATGTAATTTTTTTTATTTGTTAAAAATCAAATAGGACACTTTTTTAAATGCGTATCATTAAGATTTTATAATTATTTTTGAATCCGTTGAAAAATCTATTAACATACTATCTTATAATTTACTCATTGGTTGTTTTTTCTCAGAAAAAAATGACTGGTACAAAAGATTTTTATATTAAAGTAGCACCCTCTTATGGATTTATTTTCGAACATAAAAGTACGATCGGTAATTTAGTAAAAGGCTACATTCCAGGTATAGAAATTGATTTTGTGAAACCTACCACCGGGACAAAACGTTGGCATCATGAAAATAATTTTCCGGAAGTTGGTTTATCATTAAATATAATCGATTTTTCAAATCCAAAACAATTAGGCTATTGTTTTGCTTTATCTCCTTATATCGAAATCCCTTTAAATAAAAAAGTTAGAGCATCGCGCCCAGTTGTTCGAATTTGTTGGGGAGTTTCTTATCTTAATAAAAAATTTGATATTAATACCGATCCAAAAAACATCGCTATTGGTAGCCATTTAAACACTTTTGTTCAATGGAAAGTTTTGTGGCATTTAAAGTTAAGTAATAAGTTAAGGTTAGAGCCAGGTTTGTCATTTTCTCATGCATCTAATGGACGAAGTCAAGTGCCTAATTTAGGATTGAATGTTGTATCACTCAATTTAGGTTTAACATATAAACTAAATGGAGAAGTTACAAAAGTGGCATTACAAGATTCTTCTCCCACATGGAAAAGCAAGCATGAAATTTTAATATGGGATGCGGCTGGCTTCAATGAGCATGAACCAGCTACAGGAACTAAATATTTTTCAAATACTTTTGGAGTTAATTATTATTACAATGTTCGCAATACCCATAAGTGGGGTGCCGGATTTGATGTAAATTATGATTTACAAAACGAATACCATTTAAAAACTTCTGGCCATCCTGCTCAAAGTTGGCTCGATTTGGTTCAATTAGGGGTAAAGGCTTGTTATGCCTATAATATTGGCCGCATAAGTTTACCTATTGAAATGGGTTACTATGCTATTTCTAAACCAAAGGAAGATGGTCCTATTTTTCACCGCATAGGTATTAGATATTATTGTAAAAATGGCTTAATGTTTAACTTTACAATGAAATCACATTGGGCAGTTGCAGCACATTTTGATTATGGTATAGGATATCGTTTTAGCTTAAAAAAGAAAAAATCACATGAACTATAAATTTATTTTGACAGTTATTATTTGCTTTATTTTCTTTTCATGTAAAAAAGAAAATATGTGTGATTGTATTAAATCATCTGGCGCACATATAGCAACCTATAGAGATATTGTAGATTTTAATTGCATAGAACTTAAAGATAAAATGGATTTATATGTCGCTCAAGGTAGCGAATTTGAAGTGAGGATAGAGGCAGGCAAAAATTTACAATCACTTATCAAAACAGAATTAGATGGAGAAACACTTAGAGTATTTAACAATAACCGTTGTAACTGGGTGAGAGGCTATGACGAAAAAATTAAAGTTTATATTACCGCACCTTATTTTAAATATCTATTAAATAGTGGAATAGGAAATATTGAATCAATTAATACCATAACTCAAGATCTTATTACTTTTAGAACAGGCAGTTCCGGTGATATTATTTTAAATGTTAACACAGGCACTATTAGAGCAAGTGCTCACGGAAACGGTGATATATATTTATCAGGTACCACTAACAGTTTAGAAAATGATTACACAGGAACTAATTTTTTATATGCCTCTGACTTACAAGTAGCCAATTACGTTTATCTGCACAGTGTTTCTATAGGTAAAGCATATGTAAATGCACCTCAAAATGGTTTAATGGATGTAGTTATAGATCAATCAGGAAATGTTTATTATAGTGGCAATCCAAAAACTGTCAATTTAACAAAAAATAGTACAGGTGATTTAATTAAGCAGTAGATTTAGTTTAATTTTAAATTATATTTCTTTACTACTATTCAACAAACATCAGTTAAAACAAGATGACTCATTTTAAACTATTTTTTCTTTATTTAACAATATACGGATTACCCATTTTTTGTCAAGATGATTATGTAAACGACGATCAGCTTCGCTATGAAGACTGGGTTTATAAATCAAATATTAAAACAGCCTTATTACATGAATCTTCTTGGGACAATGCAGCAGCAATCCTACCTTTAAATGGTGCTGAAAAATTAGAATTGAGTTTTGATGATTTAGATGCAGATAAAAAAAATTACTCCATCAGTTTTGTGCATTGCAATGCTAATTGGGAGCCGTCTGATTTAATGAGCTCAGAATACATGGTAGGCTTTTACGAAGCTAATATTTTAAATTTCGCATATTCAACAGTAACACTCCAAAAGTATACGCATTACTCTATATTATTTCCACAAGCCAATATGCAGTTCTCTAAATCTGGTAACTACATTGTTTATGTGTATTTAGATAATAATAAAGATAAGTTAATACTCACAAAACGCTTTATGATTTTTGAAGATAAAATTACAGTAATGGCTAACATACGCCAAGCCATTGGTAACGATGAGCAATACGAAAAACAACATATAGAATTTTCTATACTAAATGGAGCTTATGAATTAACGAACCCTTTTACCGATTTAAAAGTAATAATAACTCAAAATAACCGTTGGGATAATGCTATTAATAATATTAAGCCAACATTTGTAGAGCCTCGTCAATTAACCTATTCCTTAGATGATAAATCAACTTTTACAGGCGGAAATGAATTTAGGTATTTTGATACGCGTTCGTTACGAACATATACCGAAAGAGTTGAATCTATTTACAAAGACAGCTCTTATAAATATAACCTAGTTCTCAAAAGAGATGAACCTCGTTCTTATAAAGGCTATTCTTTTTATAATGATTTGAATGGTGGTTATTTAATTAAAAATCAAGATGCATTAGGAAGCCCTGATTCAGAAGCCGATTATGTAATGGTTCATTTCTTTTTAGCATACGATAATGCCCAAAGCGAGGGTAATTTTTATGTATTAGGTAAATTGACTGATTGGCGATTGGGTAAATCAAATAGAATGACTTATAATTACAAACGCTTTGGGTACGAATGTGATATCCTTATGAAACAAGGCTATTACAATTATACCTTTGTATTTTTAAAAGACAAACAAAAAGCTGGAGATGAAACATTAACCGAAGGCAGCCACTGGGAAACTGAAAATGATTATGCTATATATGTATATCATAGACAAAGAGGTACTTATTATGATCAACTTGTTGCTATCAGACGGTTGAATTCGATGAGAAAAAATTAAATATTCAACAAGCTATTCTAAATTAGTTTATCTTAACTCCAAATACAGTCACATCGTCAATTTGCTCTAAGTTACCTAACCAATTTGAGAAGGTTTTTTCTAGTATTTGTTTTTGCTCATTCATTGTTTGGAAAGCGTTTTGCAATAATAATTGTTTAAGATTTTTACTCATGAATTTCTTTCCTTTTTCACCACCAAATTGATCAGGGAAACCATCTGTTAAAGAATAAATAATGTCTCCTTCCATTAAACCAATTTCATGAAGCGCAAATGATTCTTGATCTCTGTCATGCTTACCTACTGGCATTTTGTCTGATTTAATCTCAATTAACTCATAATTATAATCTTCAGAATTATCAATAATCTTTTTTCTGACAATCCATATTGGATTATTGGCAGCAGCTACAAATAGTTTTTTATTTTTAAAATCAAATACCATTGCACAACAGTCCATTCCATCCTTTCCACCTTCAGCACTTCCATCTTTTTTTAAACGCGTAATAATAGTTTTACGAGTATGATTTAATATCGCTGCGGGATTTGTTAAATGTTCTATAGCTTTTTCCAAACTTGTAATGTTTAATAAACTCATAATAGCTCCAGGTACGCCATGGCCAGTACTATCAGCAGTTACCAGTATGAAGTTTCCATTTGGCAAGGTATCGGCCCAATAAAAATCACCACTAACAACATCTTTTGGTTTAAAGAACACAAAATAATCTTTCAAATTAGTATCTAAAATTTGATTAGTTGCCAAAAAACTTCGTTGAATTCGTTCAGCATAATTAATACTATCAGTAATCTCTTTATGTTTATGCGCAATATCTTCTTTTTGCTCTCGAATTTCAAGCGTTTTTTCATCTACTATCCTTTCTAAATTTTGTTTCTCTTTGACCAATTTTTTTTCGCGCCACTTAACATAAGAAACAATAGAAATGATTAATAATAAAATTGAGGAAATATAAAATATTTTTGTTTTATACCAAGGTGGAGTAATTTCGAAACTAAACGTTTGTGGCTCTGACCAAATAGCAGTCGCATCAATAGCTCTTACCTTAAAAATATATTTGCCTGGTTCTAATCCAGAATAGGTGATTTCTGCATTTGGTTTTGCAGGCGACCATTGCGTTTCCTTTCCTTCTAAAATATAAGAGTATAATAGTTTTTCAGGATTATCTAAAACAGCTGCATTAAATTTAAACGTTAAATGGTTTTCCGAGTGAGAGAAAATACTTTTACTTGGTGAGTTTTCCCAACTCAAAAGTTTTTCTCCTTTTTCAAGCCAATTGATAGATTTATAAAATAGTTGAATATCAGTTATTTCTAAAGTAGGAGATAATTTTGAGTGAAGTTCTTTATTTGGAATATACTTCGTTAATCCTTTTACTGTGCCAAACCATACTGTTTGATCTGTATCTAAAAATAGTGCGTTTTCATTACATTCCTGACCAATGAAGCCATCATTTGCATTATAATTAACCACTGACTTTACTTTAAAGTTTTTATCAAAAGTTATTCTGTCGAAACCTTTAAATGTTCCTGCTATTAAAGTTGAATCATTTAAAAACACCATCGATTTTATAATGCCTGAACTCAATTGCATTTCATTTAACTCGTTACTAATTGCAAGGCTGTCATTTTTCTTTTTATCAAATTTATAAATACCTCCTCCATTAGTGCCAATCCAAATATGATCATTTTTATCAACCGCTAATGAATTGACATCTTTAAACTTTAATCCCTCCACCTCATCAAATGTTCTGAGTTTTTCATTTCCTCCATACCTTGCTATTCCACCTGCAGTTGCAAACCAAACATTTCCTGTTTTATCGCAAACTATAGATTTAACACCTTCATTTTGCATCAACATTTTTTCAGTAGAAACATTTAAAAATTTTACACCATCAAATCTGCTTATTCCATCGGCTGTACCGCACCAAACAATTCCTTTATCATCAACACAGATAGAGTATACGCTGTTATTTGAAAGGTCATTATTGGTGGTGTAGTTTGTGAAATTTTTACCGTCAAATTTCACAATTCCTTTTTCATTTGTTCCTATCCATAAATTAGTATTTGTAGTATTGCCAAATGCTAAGCAGCTTAATTCATTTGTAGGAAGGCCTAATGATTCGTTATATACGGTAAATGTTGGCTTCCCATTTTCTAATTTCATATTAATTAATCCACCTTCGGAAGTTGCCAACCAATAATTTTGAAAATTATCTTTAACAATAGCCTGCACTTTATTATCAGATAATCCATTATTTTTTGAATAATGAGAAAAATAATCGCCTTGAAGCATCGCAAGTCCTTCTCCCTGCATGCCTATCCAAACATGGCGGTTCTGGTCTTGAAAAAATGAGAGAACTTGATTTCCATTTAATCCTTCATTAACACTGTATTGAATAATTTTTTCGTCTTTTAGTCTATAAATTCCATTGTCTAAAGTTCCAAACCAAACCTCATTATTTTTAGCTGTCAAAATACACCAAATAGTTTTAGAAGTTAATCCATTTTTATCATTTAAAAATTGATAGCTATAATTATTGTTTAAAAATTGGGTTACCTTAATTTTTAAAACTCCAACTTCTTCGGCACTAATCCATAAATTTTCATCATCATCAATATTCAAAGCGTATAAATTATCACTGGGGATTTTGTCAAATCCTTTAAATACTTGAACGGTTGGTTTGTTATTGCTAAAAGAAATAACATTGATTCCGCCTCCAAAGGTTGCAGCCCAAATGCGATTATGTTTATCTGTTATTAAAGAAAAAATTGTATTTGATGATAAACCATTTTCATCGCTCAAATAATTAATTTTATATTTTCCATTTGTTGAATAAGAAATAATATTGATACCACCATCATCCGTTGATACAAAAATTTTGTTTTGAAGTTCTGTTATAGCTGTGGCGCTGTGTCCTTTAAATCCTTGTTCTTGATTAATTCGTGTGAATTTTTTTCCATCATAAACAGATACACCATTTTCTGAAGCAAGCCAGATTCGTTTTTTCGAATCTTCGAAAATAGCTCTAATGACATTACCACATAAACCATCTTTTTTTGCATAGTTTACAAATGTTTTACCATCAAAAATAGAGATTCCAGCACTAGTACCAATCCATAAATAGCCGCGGTGATCCTGCGTAATTGAATATGCATCGGATTGAGAGAGCCCCTCTCTAATAGTCCATTTTTTAAAATTGTTAATCTGAGCATTTAATGCTGTTATCGACAATACAATAACTAGCACAACATAATAAACGGTTGTTTTTAAAGGATAGCTCATCGCTTACATTTTGCGAATAAATATAAACTGCCCACCTTCATCACCAGCATTTTTTATTGGTGATAATTTTGGCGTTTGTTCGGAGTTATTAATTACAGGTATTTTTATTTTTGTATAAATCTGACTAGCATCAAAATACTTTGATTTATTATCATTTAATGATTTTAAAAAATAATAAGTAAATACGGAGTGTCCATCTTTTCCGCCATCCATAACAGGTTCAATACCACCAGAGGTAATTGCCTGGCGCGAAACTAAACTATGAACTTCTTTGTAATATTTTTCTGATTCTTCAAATGGAACCGAAACGGTATTCCCTCTAAAAATATCTCCACTAAAACAAGCATCGGAAACTAATAGCGTGTGTTTAGATTTAATACCATTGATATAAGTTTGCAAATCAGAGTTTGAAATATATTTTGATGTTGAAGATGTCACTGCATCAACAGGAACCCAATAACCTTTGCCTAACTCTTTTTTATATTCGCCATGCCCCGAATAAAAAACGAACACATTATCATTTTCTTTTGCATTGGCTACTAACCATTCTAGTTCTGTAATAATAGCTTCTCTGTTAGCTTGCTCGTTATATAGGGTTTTAAATGCATCAAATTTATATTGTGTTCGTAATGCTGTTTCTATTGCTTTGGCATCATTTACTGCATTTATTAGAGCATTCCAAGGTGCCTTGTATTTATCAATGCCGATAATTAATGCATAGTATTTGCCAACTACCATTTCTTTTGGTTTATTTACATTTAAACCTTTCATTGGCCCCGAGCCGCCACGGTATAATGTTTCTTCAGATGAAGAATTAGTTGTATTTTCTTGCAAAGCCACTTGTTCTTGCTCCACTGCTTTGGTATAATCTTCGCCCAAAGGCAATGCTTCATTTAATTTTACTTTTAAAATAATTTCTTTAGCATTTGAATAAGCTGCGCCTTCAATATCTAATCCAATATTAATATCTGTTTTTTTATAGTTTTGATTCGCATAAAAATCTAATACAATTTCCTTTTCTTCGCCACTAGCTATAGATGGAATTACTTCAAATAATTTATTTACCGCTACAACATTTTCAGGTAATAAGAAATTGACTTTGATGTTTTTAGCTTCTGTTTTAGCTACATTTTTAATTTTTAATTTAGTACTAATAGGAGCTCCGATAGTTGCTTTGCCAGTTGCAGAACTAAATGTTTGACCCATCACCATGATGTAACTGTAATTTGTGGAGCCACCAATTTGAAAATTATATTTACTAGAAACAACACTTTGTGAATTTGCATCTTGTACAACAATTTCAAAAGTTCCAGAGCCTTGTTCAACATCAGCTGCCACGCTTAACGGAATACTAACTTCTTGTTTTTTATTATTATCAATATTGCCAATATTTGCTGTTTCATTAAATTTTACATCTAAGCTAGTATTACTTTGTTTTAGCTTAGCTGATACATTAAAGGCAACTCCTTTTCCTGAATTTTTTACAGTGAAAACTAAATTTGCTTTTTCTCCTGGTTCAATAATACCGTTATTATTGGCATCTTTTATATTTATACTATTTATACTTAATTCAGGAACCTCTGATGAGGCAGCGAATTTTGCTTTTCCTATTTTCAAATTACTAATATCCCATGTTTTCATGGTAGCATCTTTACTGACGGTAATCAACATATCACCTTTACTACTTACAGCAACTCCCGTTATTTCATTATCATGAGCAGCTAATTCTTTTTCAATCTTTTTATCACCTATATTATAAATTACAATCTTTTTCTCAGTTGATGAGATAAATACATATTTACTATCTGCACTTATACTGATAGACGAAATCGAGTTTTTAAATGCTTTGACTTCAGATATTAATTCACCAGAAAAAGCATTCCATAATTTCACCATGCCATTTAAACCGCCACTTGCTAATAGTGTGCCGTCCGAACTCATTGATAATACAATAACACCTTTACTTTCGGCAGAAATTGTTTTTTGTAATTCCCAAGAAGTAGCGTCCCAAATTTTAATTTGATCATCTGCAGAACCCGAAAATAATTTTTTTCCATCTGGAGCAAACACTAAAGCATTAATTTCTTTTTCATTACCTGATAAAGTCTTAATTGAAGTTTTACTTTTACTATTATCCCAAATTTTAATCAAATTATCTTTTCCAGCACTCGCAATAAAATCATTTATTGGATTAAAACATACGGCTGTAATTGCAGCAGTGTGCTCTGCCATAACTCGTGTAGGAATACCTTGTTCTATATCTACTACTCTCAGGCGCATATCATTACTGCCAGACACATAAAATTTACTATTGCCATTGATAGCAACAGCAGTAATTTTATCTGCAAATTTTAAGGCTCCTTTTAATTTTTCGCCAGTGTTTATATTCCAAACAAAGGTTTTTAAATCTTCACCAGCTGTAATAGCGGTCTCTCCATTGTTACCTAAACATAAAGCAGATACGCCACCTTCGTGAGCATTTTCTTTTACTCTAATTTGTGTTTGAGCCGTTAATTGAAATATTAAACTCGTGGCAAAAACTACAATTGCTATTATCTTTTTCATTTTAATAATTAGATTTATTTTAATATAAATACTTCTACCCTTCTATTCTTCCCTCTGTTTTCTTCAGTATCATTTGGCGCTATTGGCACCGCGCTGCCTTTTCCGTAATAAAACATTCTATCAGGTGATACTTTGTTATTGATCAAAAAATCATAAACTTCTTTGGCTCTTTTATTTGATAAACCTAAGTTAGTTGCCCAACTCCCTTTATTATCACCATGTCCTGCAATTTCAATTTTAGTTTCGGGGTGTTCTCCTAAAAATTCCACTAATAATTTTAATTCGTTTAAGGATAATAAATTCAAATTACTCTTATTAAAGTCGAAGAATACCACCTTAAATTTAACTGATTCGGAAGTAGCTAATTGTTCAATTAAATATTTTTTTACTTTTTCAACCAATTCTTTACGTTGTTCTTCTGTTAAATTATCCACGTTAACGTCAGAAACCTTAACTTCTTTATCACCTAATTCATTAACAGGTTGATTCACTTCCACTTCTTTTTCCTTTTCTTCTAACGCCTTATTAATCTCCACTTCTTTTTCTTTCTCAACTTCGGTTTCAATGGTTTGAGTAACTTCCACTTCTTTCTCTACTTTCTTTTCGGTTTCCATTAATTGAGTTACTCCCATCTCATTAGTCACCGTTACAACATCCATAGATGCCGCTAAGGATTCGAAATCAAAACCACCACCTTCAACTTCAAATAAATCATAACTATTATTATCTGTTAAACTACTGTAAAAACGCTTATCGCCAGATGAAATATAATATTGCACATCGTTACGTGTTTTATTAATGGGATAACCCAAACTTTGAGGCTCTTGCCACCCTTTATTAGGTTTTAATTCACTATAATAAACATCCATACCACCAAGGCCTTTACCTGCAAAAGCATTAGAACTAAAAAATAAAACAGCGCCGTCAGGAGTAATAAAAGGCGACACTTCATCAAAAACCGTATTAATTGTTTTGCTTAATAAAACAGGAGTTGACCATTTTGCTTTTGTACTTAACGTGCTTTTAAAAATATCGTACTTGCCAAACTCTTTATTTCTATCACTACTAAAATACATTGTTTTACCATCGCCTGTGATGCCTAAGCTTTCCTCATTAAATGCAGTGTTTATGTCTGATAAATTTTCAGGTTTTGTCCAAGCTCCATCTTTAAATGTTGTGCTATAAAAATCAGAATTTCCATTCACAGTTTTCTTAAAATAAAGCGTTAATCCATCTGGCGAAATATGCAAGGGCGCTTCATCAAACTCGGTATTATATCTAAAGGCTGACGGTTCGTTCCATTTACCATCTGCATCTTTTGTGCAATAATAAATATCTTCCGAATTATTTGCGTTACTATTATTTTCTTTATTAGGACGACGAGATGCAAAAAATATCATCGAGTTATTTAACTTAACCACAGGATTATTTTCTGCAAACGAAGTATTAATTTTTGAACCCATATTTTTTACAGTCACATTACGCAAATTCTTTTCTCCGTTTTTTGCATTTACACTCATGCTTAAGCCACGCTCTGTATTAATAGCGCTTGTAATTTGTTTGTCTTGATATAACGAAAAATATTTCAGCGCACTATCGGGTTGGTTATTTTCTAAAAACGATTGCGCTAAAAAATACAAAGCAGTGTAGGGGGCTTTTTCTTCTGTAGTATTAGAAAAACTATAATCTCTACTTAAATTTTTAGCCGCTTGTTTAAAATAAGCTAAAGCTTTGTGTTGCTCATCATACGAAAAGAAATAGCACAAACCTGCCTTGTAATTATAATTTGCATTGGTTGGTGATATTGCTAATAATTGCTGACAAGCCGCTAATGCTTCTTTATAATTTTGGTAAGTATCCCAATTGCTCCAGTTACGTTCCACAATTTCTTGTTTAGATAAAATAGTGGCAACGGGAGTACCTTTACTAATTAGTGTATTAGCCTTGTTAAGCAAAGCCTCTTTTTGTTTAAAATTATTTTTTGTTTGCCCTACTAAGGTTTTTGCAAAAAAAACAAGAAAAGCAATATTCAATAAACTCGTAACTAAATTTTTATGTTTCATTCTATTTTTTTGATTATCAAGTATATTAAAAATATAATACCAAAAATGTATTCAATTTAAAAAGTTCGTATTGCTCTAACTCCGATTGATGTAACATTTTTATTAGTATAATTAAATCCCAAACCAATAGCATATTGTCCTGCTTGAGTACTATTTAATTCAGTAGAACTCCATAATTGTATACCATTAATATTTAAATTATTTACACTATTTATCAATTCGGTTCTGCTTGGAAGATACCAGTCAGTATAGCCATTTAAAATTAGGTCATAACATAGTTGTGCTGCGTAACTTCCTGCTCCTTGTGCGGAATAAATTATATTGGTATTGGAATTTCCAGTACCAATATTTATTCCATTCGCTCCAGTTAAAATATTAGAACCATTATACCACTGAATGCCTGTACTTAAATTGTAGTTGGTAATAATTAAACCATGCTGTTGACCTGCCACATATCCAGGATCTGAGGAAGTGAAAAAATATGAAATTACACCGCCCTGATAAAAATCTCCAATTGCAAGTGTTACAGAAGTTGTAAAACTAAATTCGTTACCGTAAGAAGTTCCAGCGCTATTTGTAGCATAGGTCCTAATATAATAAGTTGTTCCTGGAGTTAACCCAGTTAAGTTAGATGAAAAAGTGCCGAGGCCAGTTCCATTTGTTGTAATGGAATTTGAAGTTGTTGGTCCAGGACTAGTGTTCCAACACACTCCACGAGCTGAGATAGAGTTACCTCCATCAGAAGTTACTGTTCCTCCGCATAAAGCGCTGGTCGCAAATATAGAACTTACGGATGAAGTGGTAACTACAGGTGGACACCCCCCCCATGTGGGCACACCATTACAAAAAGTAAGACTTTGACCAGTGATACCGGCTGAAATTGTCACCCATGCAGCTCCATTCCAATATAACATTTGTCCTGCAACAGTTCCTGTTGGTATTGAACTACCTCCTCCAGCTGTTTGCCAACTTGCATTACCACTAGCATCTGATGTTAATACCTTGCCAACTCCTTGTGAGCCATCTACTAAACGTAAACCTGTATTAGTTGCTGTAGCAACAATATGTAATTTAGTACTTGGCGCTCCAGTTCCTATACCAACATTTACGTTAGTGGTATCACCTAAAATTATACTGTTACTTTTTAATACTTTAGCATTAGCTCCTATAGCACCTGCATTAGTTAAATTATTAGCCCCAACATCTGTATTATAACCTAAAAATGTATTGCTGCCCCCTGTAATATTTGTACTCCCTGCATTAGCTCCAACAGCTATATTTCCAATACCAGTTGTTGTATTATATAACGTATAATACCCTAAAGTTGTATTATTACTTCCGGTTACAGATCTTAACGCATATGCACCTACCCCTGTGTTGGTACCGTTATTGTTTTGAGTCATTGCTTCACGTCCAATAGCTGTATTATTATTAGAAACAGTATTTAGCGCCAAAGCTCTATCTCCAATAGCTGTATTACCTGAACCTAAAGTGTTAGATGGTAATGAATTATATCCTATACTTGTATTGCTAGCCCCAGTTGTATTAGCTTTTAAAGCATTTACACCTACAGCAGTATTTAAGTTACCAGTTGTATTTGCATTTAGAGCAAGATAACCAATAGCAGTGTTTGTGCCTGTTGTGTTGGCATTTAATGCTTTGAAACCTATTGCTGTTGAATTATAGGCTGTAGTAAATTTTCCAGCTGCATAACCAAAAAATGTGCTAGAAGAAGTAGAATCTATCCTTCCCGCTTTTGCGTTGTTGACTCTTATATTAAATGGAACATTATCAGTTGTTCCAATAAAATTTGTGCCGTCCACAGTTCCTGCATTACCAGTTAAAGCCCAACCAGAGCTGCTAGCCACTGGTGATTGCCATGAACCAACACCGTTTGCATCCGAAGTTAATACTTTATTTAATCCCTCTGTGCCATCAACAATTCTAATTGCACCTCTAACATCAAGTTTTTTAGTAGGTGCTCCTGTACCAATACCAACATTTACATTGGTGGTGTCACCTAAAATTAAACTATTGCTAGTCAAAACTTTTGAGTTTGCTCCTATAACCGTAACATTTGTTAATGTACCCGTAGCAACCCCTGCTGAATAACCTAATGCTGTATTATTTGATCCGGTAGTATTATTATATAAAGTCCTATATCCTAAGGCAGTATTATATGAACCATCAGTATTTAATGCTAATGATTGATAACCCATAGACGTATTTAATGAACCAAGATTATTAGAGGTTAGGGATAAATAACCATTTGCCGTGTTTCCACCACCAGTATTATTAAAATTGAGAGCCCCATAACCAATTGCAGTGTTATAAGAACTCAAAGAATATTTCATTGAAGTTGCTCCAATTGCAGTATTAAATCCATTCGCTCCTCCTCCTTGCATCAATGCTTCATTCCCAATAGCTGTATTATTGTTAGACGTAGTATTAAAAGTAAGTGCAAAATCTCCTATTGCTGTATTACCTGAGCCAATTGTATTTGAGGAAAGCGACTTATAACCAATAGCCGTGTTTGTTCCAGTTGTGTTAGCATTTAAAGCTTTAAAACCTATTGCTGTTGAATTATAGGCTGTAGTAAATTTTCCAGCTGCATAACCAAAAAATGTGCTAGAAGAAGCAGAATCTACTCTTCCAGACATGACATTATTCACTTTAAAATTCAATGGCACATTATCCGTAGTTCCAATAAAATTTGTACCATCAACTGTACCTGTATTACCTGTTAAGCCCCAACCAGAACTACTAGGCAATGTAATTGAATTACCATTAGCAATAGAAACTGTATTCCCTATAATTGATAATGTTTGAGAATCTGCTCCAACAGGTAGCACTAAATTATTGCCGCCACTAATACTTAAGGTATTGCTTGTTAAACTTAATATTTGTGCATCGGTATTAGCTGGTGCGTTAACGGTATAATTAGGGTAAGCTCCCGTAACAGTAGCAGCTCCTGTTCCTGCTAAAGTTACTGTTTGGTTAGGAGCTGTATTTGTAATAATTGAACCAGAGTTAATTGCAATGCCTGTACCAGCTGTATAAGTGGTATAACTTGGTAATGTTACACTGTTTCCGTTGGCAATGGATAATGTATTACTTGTTAAACTTAAGGTTTGAGCATCATTATCTGATGGTAAAGTAATACTATTTCCATTTGAAATATTAACAGTTCTGCCACTTATACTTAATGTTTGAGAATCTGCACCAGTTGGTAAGGTTACCGAATTACTACCCGATATACTTAATGTATTACCTGAAACACTTAACGATTGACTAGGTGATGAAATCGTATAATTTGAAGTCGTTCCAGTTACATTAATATTAGTTGAACCTGTAATGGTTGTTTGAGGTGTTGCGGCAGGAGCATTAACTGTGTAGCTTGGATAAGCGCCAGTTACTGAAGCAGCTCCCGTTCCTGTTAATGTTACGGTTTGGTTTGGAGCCGAATTAATGATTACAGAACCTGAGTTAATTGAAATTCCTGCACCAGCAGTGTAAGTTGGAATTGTAATGGTATTTCCATTTGCTATGCTTATACTATTTCCTGTAATACTTAAAGTTTGAGTATCAGAACCCGTTGGTAAAACAATAGTATTGCCATTTGAAATACTCACTGAGTTACCAGCAATACTTAATGATTGTGATGGAATAGTTACTGAATTTCCATTAGCAATAGTTAAGGTTCTGCCAGACACACTTAGGGTTTGCGAATCAGTACTGACAGGAATTGTAATAGTATTACCATTTGCTATACTAATTGAATTACTGTTAATACTCAATGTTTGAGAATCAGTACTAATAGGTAACACTACATTATTAGCACCTGTAAT
The DNA here is from genome assembly GCA_903834765.1 of uncultured Bacteroidota bacterium. Taxonomy (GTDB): domain Bacteria; phylum Bacteroidota; class Bacteroidia; order B-17B0; family Aurantibacillaceae; genus UBA4416. The sequence goes on along the minus strand of CAILKE010000072.1, from coordinate 12,153 downwards.
ACTTAATGTATTGCTTGATAAACTAAGTGATTGACTAGGAGAAGCGATTGTGTAATTTGGTGCTGTACCAGTTACATTAATATTAGTTGAACCTGTTATAGTTGTTTGTGGAGTTGCTGCGGGTGCATTGACAGTATAGTTAGGATATGCTCCTGTTACTGTTGCTGCGCCTGTACCTGATAAAGTTACTGTTTGGTTTGGAGCAGTGTTAGTGATGATTGAACCTGAATTTATAGCAATACCAATTCCTGCTGTATAGGTTGGGTATGTTGGTAATGTAATGCTATTTCCATTTGCAATGGAAACTGTATTTCCAATGATACTCAAAGTTTGAGAATCAGCTCCTGTTGGCAAGGTTACCGAATTACTACCAGAAATACTTAATGTATTACCCGTAACACTTAATGATTGATTAGATGCAGGGCCAGCTGCACCATTACAAACATATTTAGTTAGTGCAATAATGATTTCTCCAGCATCTAAAACACTGTTGTTATTTGCATCTAATCCATATTCTAATTTTACACCACCTGTTGCACAATTAGTGCCGGCAGATTCATTAGTTGTGTTTACTAACGAATTAAAACCATTAGTTCCGTTTGCACCGTTTGCACCAATGGTTCCATTATTACCGTTTGTGCCATTGCAAACATATTGTGTTAAAGTACTTACAATTTCTCCTGCATCTAATATATTGTTATTGTTTGCGTCTAACCCATATTCTAATTTCACACCTCCAGTAGAACAATTTACACCTGCAGATTCAATTGTTGTGTTTACGAGTGAATTAAACCCATTAGTTCCATTCGTCCCATTTGTACCATTAGTTCCAGCGGCACCTGTTGTTCCTACCGCTCCGTTGCAGATATATTTGGTTAAGCTACTATTTACTTCTCCTAAATCTAAAACCCCATTAGCATTAGCATCTAATCCATATTCAACCATGATACCGCCTGTTGCACAATTTGCCCCAACTAACTCTATAGTTGTAGAAACTAAAGTGTTTGAACCGTTAGATGAACCATTACATACATATTTAGTTAAAGAAGTATTTATTTCCGAGGCATCTAAATTCCCATTATTATTGGCATCTAAACCATATTCTACTTTTAATCCACCTGTTGGGCAATTTGCACCAGCTGCTTCAGGATTAATGGATATCAAAGAATTATTTCCATTAGCGCCATTTGTTCCATTATTCCCTGCAGTTCCTATTGCACCATTACAAACATATTGAGTTAATGCGGTTACAATTTCTCCAACATCAAGCGTGTTATTGTTGTTTGCATCTATACCATATTCTGTTTTAAAGCCTCCTGTTGTGCAATTAGTGCCAGCAGCTTCGGGTGTTGTTTTTATTAATGAATTTAAACCATTAGTTCCGTTAGTACCATTGGTTCCGTTTGTTCCAGGAGTACCTTGCAGACCTTGAGGGCCAGCTGGGCCAGCATTTGCAGTACTCGTATTTAAAGCATAAAATGCATAAGGAACCGCCATAAATTGCTGAATACTCATGACTTTAAAATCACCATTATTATTTAAATCTAACTCTACTTTTAAAAATTGATTTGCTGTAGACCAAGGAATATCAATTAATGCCGTGTAGGTGCCAACAGTTGTTATTTGTCCATCACCAATAATTAAAGAAAACAATCCAAATTTATCTGTGTTAGTGATGTGAGTTTCTTGATACAAATTAGCACCATTTTGACCGCCACCTAAAATGGTGAATTTAACCCCTATGGTCTTTTCTGATAAAGCTTGTCCAGTATTATCCATGCCAGCAATTTCTTTACCATTAGCATCTATTGCTACTGCTTGATAATTAATACCTCTTAATTGTGCAAATGACTTTTGAAAACCAAAAACAATTAAAAAGAACAACACTAAATTTAAAAAATTTTTCATATTTATTTTTTACTTATTATACTTATTTATTTTCCTTCTTGAAGCCATTTAGGTGAAAGTTTACTAATTTTAATTGTCGCGCCAAGTGTTATAAAATAAGCTCTGTTATATAACTTTTGCTTAGTATTTACTTCATTATTTTGTAAACCATATAAATAGCTTCCTTCTGCATAAATAGAAAACAGGTCAGATAAAGTAACTTTAATTCCAAATGAGCCATTTACTCCATAATCAGAATTTTTAATGGTTTTGTTTTTTACCATATCATAGTTCTGTGTATTTACAGTTTGATATGCTTTGGTTAAAAAAGAATAATAAGGCGTTAGCATGATATATGGTTTTAGTCTCCATTTATTAAGCATGTATCCTATGCTTATTTTAGCATCTATATATTGTAATTGCCAGCTATAGTTGTCATTGCTAATAGTTAAAGTCGATCCTGCTTTTCTCATTCCTGCGCCAACTTTAAATAGTAAATTCTTTTTTGTGGTGCGCTGATATGAGAGACCATAAGCGCCTCCAGTAATGCTCAAATAGTCTTTATCTATTAGGCCCGAACTATTTACAAATTTGAAATTTGAAATAACTTGAGATCCTTCTATGTTAATTTCATTTTGAGAAATGGCATGTCCACAAAGTAATATGGCAATAAAAACATAGGATGTTTTAATAAGCAGTGGTTTGATCATAAATTAGCGGTATAAAATTATTTTAGACGTGAAAGTTTTATCGCTTTTGATTACTTTTAGAAAGTAAGCTCCATTTGCCCAGTTATTGCAGGCTACTTGATGTTTTGTGAAATTTGATAATTCTGTTTCATAAACTATTTTACCAAACCCATCATGAATAGAGATTATCACATGATCTAATGAAACATCTGAACTTAGATTTAAAAAAAATGAGGCAGGGTTAGGATAAACATTTAATGAAAAAGAAGATTCAATTGATTCCATACTAAAAATTGGTTGTTGAAAACCAGGACGAAATGAAACTTCAGGATTGTAAGTTGGATAGGTTTGGTAAGGTTGCCCTATTGTTTGTCTGATAATTTGTTTCCCAGTGCTAATTGAATTACCAGTGCTTGATATCGTTTGTCGTTGAATTGATTGGGCTTTATATGGTTGTAAGCTACAAAGAATTAGAATGCTAATTAGTAAAGTTTTATTCATAGTTTAACTTTCGTATCTAAAATATATTTAATTCTTATAAAAAAGTTCTTCATTTTTTTGTTTTAGAATTAAATAATACGAATTTTTATCGCATAGCATTTTTTTATTTTAAAACCCTCACAGATTGTGTGAGGGTTTTATTAGCATTAGTTGTTATCTTATTTAAAAATAGAAGTTCTTAAAGTATAAATTTTACTTGCTATTGCTTTAAAGTTTTCATCCTTCATGCTTTTAGGATCTTTAATTGCATCAATATCAGCGTGTATGGATTTTAAATCAGAGTTTAATTTATCACACTCTTTTTTATCTTTAAAATCATTTAAAACTTCTGTTAAGTTTTTTAAGTAAAAACGTTGATCCCATAAATGTTTATATGCTTTTTCCTTTGCAGCAACATCCGTTACTTCTTCTCCAATTTTACAAGTTAAGTATAAACCTTCTATCCAAGATCCGGCAAATAATGCAGTAGCGGTATAAACACGCTCATTTGTTCTTAAATACGAATCACTTTTCGTGTATATTTGATCTAAAATTGTTAATAATGAATCTTTGTTAGAAAGGTTCGTTTCTGCACGTTTACCCAATATATTGTCAATTGCACTTTTTAAACCTAAATTATCAGCTAATTTCACAACGGATTTCATATAATTTAATACGTCTTCACCTTTATTATTAACCATCGCATAAGACATATCTATATTGTAAATTCCTAACGCTAAAGATTTTGTGAATTCTGAACTGGTTGATAATTGTTTTTTTGTATCAGCTAATAATGAACCATTGTAAGTTACACCCCAATTTGAAAGCTCATTAATACTAGCTATTGGTAAAGGAATGTTAGCCACCGCGAAATCAAATTTGAATTTAGTTTCTTCGTTTACAGTTAACGTTGTTGTATCCTTTACTGCTTCAACAGCAGTTGAATCAATAGAGTCGTGATTTTCTTCTTTATTACTGCCACCGCAAGAAATCAATAATACAGATAGAGTTAAGCTTGTAGCTAAAATAATTTTTTTCATATTTTTTTTTTAGGTATCAAATATAATTTGTTTTTTTTAATTTTAGAGAGTAATTATGTTAAATCGACTCTAAACTTATCATTTTCTTAATATCTTTGAACGATGAGTTGGTCTTCTAAAAGATATTTTAAATTGCATATTTTTAAAAAAATTACAATTATTGTTTTAGTTGTTTCATTTAACTCTTGTCGCAAAGAAATAGACGTCCAACTCCCTGAATATACTCAGAAATTAGTTGTTGAAGCAAATATTGAAACCGGGCAAACAGCCCAAGTATTATTATCTTTTACTGCTCCTTATTTTGGTAATGCCGATTTATCAAACCCATCACAGTTTTTTGTAAAAGACGCTTTTGTAACAGTAAGTGACGGTTTTCAAATTGACACTTTAAAAGAATTAATAGTTGGTGGTTTCCCAATTTATATTGGTACAAAAATCATAGGTCAAATTGGTAAAAATTATCAATTAACAATGCTAATTAATGATAAAACATATTCAGCATCAACATCTATTCGTCAGCCGATTGCACTGGATAGTTTATTTTTTAAATGGGAAAAAGACACATTGGGCTTTTGTTGGGCACGTCTATCAGACCCTACGGGCCTTGGGAATTGTTATCGTTGGTTTGCTAAACGTATTACTAAAGATCAATTTTTTGTTGCCCCTTTTTCCTCTGCCTTTGATGATAAATTTGTAGATGGAAAAAGTTTTGATTTTGCTTATGAGCGCCCCGCTCAACCAAACGCCCAACAAGCAAATGAAACTGATCCAGAAAAAAATTATTATAGAGTAGGGGACACTATTGTGGTGAAATTTTGTACCATAGGTTTCGATGAATATAATTTTTGGCGTTCATATTATGCCAATAAATCAAGTAATGGAAATCCTTTTTCGGCTCCAGCTAATTTGCAAAGTACAATAATTGGTGGCGATGCTATTGGCGCTTTTATTGGTTACGGAAGTAGTTTTGACACTTTGGTAGTGAAAAAGAAACCTTAAAAATAAGTTTCCTTCTTAAAACAACTCTTCATTAAACTTTCATATTATCTTTTTGTTTCCCTTAATATAACTTACTTTTACAGAGCAAATAAAATAATAATGACAGTTCAATCCCTTTTAAAACGAGCGCTAAACTTAGAGTTTTTAAATATAGAAGAAGGCGTGTTTTTGTACGAAAATGCCCCAACTACCGAGTTAATGTTTGTAGCTAACGACATCAGAAACATCAAAAAACACAACTCTAATATCGTTACCTGGCAAATAGATCGTAATGTAAATACAACAAACGTGTGTATTGCCAATTGTAAATTTTGTAATTTTTATCGTATACCAGGGCATGCAGAAGCATATATCACAGACATAGAAACCTACAAACAGAAAATAGAAGAAACCATCAAATACGGTGGTGATCAACTATTACTTCAAGGCGGGCATCATCCCGATTTAGGATTAAGTTTTTATGTGAATTTATTTAAAGAATTAAAATCATTATTCCCTTCAATTAAATTACATTCCTTAGGTCCACCAGAAATTGCTCATATTACTAAACTAGAAAAATCAACACATACCGAGGTTTTAAAAGCATTAGTAGAAGCTGGTTTAGATAGTTTACCAGGAGCAGGTGCCGAAATATTAAATGACAGAGTTCGACGTTTAATATCAAAAGGTAAATGTACTGGCCGTGAATGGTTAGATGTAATGCGCGCTTGTCATCAATTAAACATAACCACTTCAGCCACCATGATGTTCGGTCATGTAGAAACTATATACGAACGCTTCGAACATTTAGTATGGATAAGAGAAGTGCAAGCAGAAAAACCTGCTGATGCTAAAGGCTTTTTAGCTTTTATTCCTTGGCCTTTTCAAGATGATGGAACGTTATTAAAGCGCGTAAAGGGCATTACCAATAATGTTGGATCAGATGAATATATTCGCATGTTAGCTCTAAGCCGAATTATGTTGCCAAACATAGAAAACATTCAGGCATCATGGTTAACCGTTGGTAAGGAAACCGCTGAAATTTGCTTACATGCAGGTGCTAATGATTTTGGTAGTATAATGATTGAAGAAAATGTAGTGAGTGTCGCTGGAGCTCCACATCGTTTTACATATAAAACAATTCAAGACGCTATTAAAGATGCAGGCTTCACACCGCAATTACGAAACCAACAATATGGTTTCAGAGAAATACCAAAAGAAATAGAAGAGCAAGTAGTTAATTACTAATCAATTACAACAATCAATGAACGTAATACTTACAGGAGCGAGTAGGGGAATAGGACTCGAATTAGCAAAATTATTTTGCAAACATGAACATCAAGTAATTTGCCTAACGCGAAATATTGAACCACTTCTTGCGTTGAAACAACCCAATTTAACAGCTATTTCCACTGATTTGAGTTCTCAGGAAAGTATGGATCAGGCTTTACAAACTATCAAAGCAACATTTAAAAATATTGACTGTATTATAAATAATGCGGGTTCTATTATTAATAAACCATTTAATAAAATTGCTCTTTCCGAATTAGAAAAAATTTACCGTGTTAATGTCTTCGCACCTTTTTATATTACTCAACAATTAATACCATTAATGGGCAAGGAACAAAAAGGACATATTGTAAACATTAGTAGCATGGGCGGTTTTCAAGGTTCTGCAAAATTCGCTGGGCTATCAGCCTATAGCTCATCAAAGGCTGCTATTGCAGGTTTAACAGAATGTTTAGCTGAAGAATTAAAAGATATAAATATATCAGTCAATTGCTTAGCGCTTGGCGCTGTGCAAACAGAAATGCTCGAAGAAGCCTTCCCTGGATATGAAGCACCACTCAAACCCTTAGAAATGGCAAGTTACATTTACGACTTCGCTACTAAAGGACATATCTATTATAACGGAAAAATATTACCCGTATCCTCAAGTACGCCATAGATTTTTATAGTAAAATGCACTTAAACTGAAAACAATAATGCATCAAACAAACCGACAATTATTTCTAAACCACGTTGCACAAGTGTCTCCTAAACCAATGGATTTAGAGATTATTAAAGCAAAAGGCATTTATTTATTTGATGTTAATGGAAATTCTTATATCGATTTTATTTCAGGAATTTCAGTCAGCAACGTTGGACATTGTCACCCAAATGTTGTAAAGGCAATCCAACACCAAGCAGAAACCTACATGCACTTAATGGTTTATGGTGAGTATATACAAGCTCCTCAAATACAATTAGCCAAAGCATTAACCGCCGTTTTACCCACTCAATTAAACTCTGTATTTTTTACTAATTCAGGAACAGAAGCCACAGAAGGCGCTTTAAAACTTGCAAAACGCGTTACAGGAAAAACAGAAATAATTTGTTTCAAAGATTCTTATCATGGCAGCACGCAAGGCGCGCTAAGTGTTATGGGTAATGAAGAATTCAAACAAGCATTTCGTCCATTAATTCCAGATGTTAAAATACTGACTTACAATTCTATAGAAGAAGTTAATAAACACATTACTTCACAAACAGCCGCAGTTATTTTAGAACCTATACAAAGCGAAACTGGTTATACTGCTTCAACTAAAGAATTTTTAAAAGCCATACGTGAAAAGTGTGATGAAAATTGTGCGTTATTAATTTTAGATGAAATTCAAAATGGCTTCGGTCGCAGCGGGTCCCTGTTTGCATTTGAACATTACGATGTCGTACCTGATATATTATTATTAGCCAAAGGGATGGGAGGTGGCTTACCAATTGGCTGTTTCATTAGTTCTCAAAAATTATTGAACGAATTCACTTACAATCCAGTCTTAGGTAATATTAATACTTTTGGAGGAAATGCTGTTTGTTGTGCAGCATCATTAGCCTGTTTACAAACCATACAAAATGAAAAATTAATAGCTGATGTTGAGCGAAAATCGAACTTAATTCGTTCATTATTAGTTCATCCAGCAATTAAAACCATTAAGGGTAGGGGATTCATGCTCTCTATCGATTTTGAAGAAACTGATTTAAACTTTGAAATTATAGACCATTGTGTTAAAAACGGATTAATTGTGGATTGGTTTTTATTTAACACACATGCCATGAGATTAGCACCACCACTTATTATAACCGATAATGAGATTAAAACAGCCTGTGAAATTATTTTAAACGCCATTAATGCTGTTCTTTATAAAGCTGCTAAAAGATAAATTTTATGAATTTCAACTTGCCTCTGGAGTTAATTCAAAATGAAAGTATCACTTGAAATAAATTAATAATTAAATGGAGAATTCTTGTTCATTACTATTTTAATAAAAATAAAATGAAATCTGTTTTTTAAAACTTATTTACATAATTTTGAGCACCAATGCCAAATACGAATTGTATATATAATGGCCATTTAATTAGCCTTTATGAACCAGCCATCAGCTTCACTAACAGAGCTTTTAGGTATGGCGATTCTTTGTTTGAATCCATACGATATTCTAAAGGGAAGGTTATGTTTTTAGCTGATCATATTAAACGTATTAAGCTAAGTATGACTATTTTGAGAATGAATGTGCCTGCAGAATTTTCTACACCAAATATAGAAGCGCTTATTTTACATTTATTAAATGAAAATAGTATTTCATCTGATGCCCGTATAAGACTAACAGTTTTTAGAAATGATGGTGGCTATTATACACCAGACACCAATGATATATCTTTTTTAATAGAAACAGAAGCATTAGAAACAGAAGGATATACATTAAATCAAAAAGGATTATGGGTTGACGTTTATGCCGAAATTAAAAAACCGATTTCTAAAATAGCCAATTTAAAAACCGGAAGCGCCTTACTTTATGTTATGGCAGGCTTAACAAAAAAATCATTAAAGTTAGATGATTGCTTGCTAATAAACGAAAATGGACATATCATCGAATCGATTAGTGCTAATTTATTTGTAATTAAAAATGGTGCATTATATACATCGCCATTAACTGATGGTTGTATTGAAGGCGTAATGAGAAAGCAAATATTAGCCTTAGCCAGCTTAAACCGAATCTTAACATTTGAACAAAGCTTAACAGTAAATACATTAATGAATGGCGATGAAGTTTTTTTAACAAACGCCATTAAAGGAATTCAATGGGTAGGTCAATTTAAAAATACGTTTTATACCAACCGTCAAGCATTATTTTTCACAGAACAACTCAATAATTTATTAAAATAACTATGATTTCAACATATTATCAATTAATTGATGAATCCATTATGGCTTTAGGTTTAAATCCAGAAGATACTCGTGGACAACAAGAAGGTCAGTGGAATTTAAAAAAAGGACGATTTGATATTATGGTTGATGTTTGGGAACAAGAAAAGCAGTTTTTGTTTCAAATTGTTTGTCCACTATGTTCTTTACCAGAAGAAAACAAAGAAGGTTTTTTATTGCATTTATTACAACGAAATTATGGTATGAGTTCCTTGGCTTATGCAATTATGGATGATTCTGTTTTTTTAAAATTCACAACAGAAGCTGATGCGTTAACAAAAGAAGTGCTAATGATGTTGTTTAACAAGACTGCTTTTTATGCCGAACAAAGTAACTTTGTTCCTGAATTAGACTAATAACAATCTTTTTGCACAATTTCTGACTATATTCTATTAACCTATAATTAACATTATGTTAAATAGTAATTTTAATAATAATACATTTATACAGTAATATATTAAATAACTTATAATTCTTCTATAGCTAATTTACCTACTAAAGATCCAATAGCTACTCCCATTCCGCCCATCCGAACAGCACATACAACATTTGTTGATACTTTTTTTATAATCGGTTTTTTCTCTCTACCCACTCCCATAATCCCGCACCATCTTTGTTCAATTTCAATATTAGTATTTGGAAGAATAACTGTATTTAATAAATAATCTAATTTTTTTTGAATTTTTGTATTTAATTCAAATGTTGAGCTAGTTTCAGTTTTAAAATCTAAATTTCGTCCACCACCGAACAATACTCGTTTACCAATATTTCTGAAATAATAATAACCTTCGTCGTAATGAAAAGTTCCTTTTAATTTCAAGCCTTCAATTTGTTTAGTTACTAGAACTTGGGCTCTCGCTGGTTTTAAATCTTTAATTTTCAACAGCTCATTTGCAAAACCATTTGTAGCAACAATAAGTTGTTTGGATTCAATTTCTCCAATATTAGTTTTCAATATAACTCCTGTATTTATATCTTCAATTGACTTAACCTCAATTGAATTTAAAATGATAATCCCTTTGCTAATTGCTAACTCAATTAAAGTCTTCATCATCAGACCTGTATGTATCTGACCTTCATTATTATTTAAAATCAATCCTTGTATATTATTAAAATTAAAATGTTTAATCTTCTTATTTTCAATGCTATACGTATTATTATTTTTAGTAATATTTTTTAATCGTTTATTGAAATAAGAAATTGAATCAGCGCAGTTTTTGAATTTATCAACATTGTCAAATAATTCATATCCACCATTCTGTTCATAATCAATGTTTTTATCTCCCAATCGCTTTCGTAATAATTCTAAACCTTTAACACGCATTTCAATAGTTTGCCAAACTAAATTTTCATTACTGTTTTTTATATCTGATTGAAGTTCACTCACACTTCCAAAACAAGCAAATCCTGCATTTTTAGTGCTTGCTCCATGAGGTAAAATACCTCTTTCCAAAACCACCACTTTTGATTTTTTGTATTTTTCTTTAAATGAAATAGCAGCATTTAAACCCACTATCCCGCTTCCTATTATAATTAAATCAATATTTTTTAAAAAAGTTTGAGTTTCCCAATAGCTAAAATTGCTGATTTTGTTGATTTCTTGCATTATATATCATATTATATTTATAGAATTTTAACTAAATTTAGCCCTTAATACAAAATTACATCATTTGTTGAATTATGGCTTATCGCTTTAAAATTACTTTCATATTATTAGTTTTTTCCTATAATCTATATTCTCAGGATTGGTCATTACCTTTAACAGGTAAAGTCGAAAAAAACGACAAAAAACTCCAAGGTGCTCTTGTTACATTAATGCAAGGAACAAAACAAGTTGCTCAAACTTTGACTGGAGAAGATGGTGTATTTAAATTTGAAATACCGGCAAATGGTGACTTTATGATTACAGTTACTAAACAAGGACACTGTACTAAAAAGTTTCAAGTATCAACTAGAGGTGTTCCACCTGATGATAAAAGCACTAAAAGATTTGATATACCAGGAATTTCCTTATTTGAACCTTTGCCTAATATTGATTACTCAGTTTTAAATCAACCTTTAGTTAAAATACAGTATAGTTCTGTAAAACAGGTATTCGATTATGATGAAGCTTATTTTTCTCAATCCCTAGTGGCTCTTGATAAATTAAAACAACTTGAAGCAGATGCCATAAATAAACAAAAAGAATTAGAATTTAATTATAATTCAGCTATTAAAACTGCTGACAAGGCATTTCAAAAAAAAGACTGGGCTACAGCTAAAGCAAATTATTCGAATGCCATAAAATTTAAACCTGCTGAAAATTATCCTAAAGATCAATTAGCGCAAATTGATATTATTATTAAAGATCAAGAAGCTTTAAATAAAAAATCAGCTGATGACGCTGCTGCCAAAGCTGCCGCAGATGCTAAAGCAAAAGCTGAGGCAGATGCACTAGCTAAAAAGAAAGCGGATGAAGAAGCTGCGAAACTTGCCAAAGCTGCAGCGGATAAAGCTGCTGCCGATAAAGCTGCCGCTGAGGCTAAAGCAAAAGCTGAGGCAGATGCACTAGCTAAAAAGAAAGCGGATGAAGAAGCCGCGAAACTTGCCAAAGCTGCAGCAGATAAAGCAGCTGCCGATAAAGCTGCCGCTGAGGCTAAAGCAAAAGCTGAGGCAGACGCACTAGCTAAAAAGAAAGCGGATGAAGAACCTGCGAAACTTGCCAAAGCTGCTGCCGATAAAGCAGCTAACGATAAAGCTGCCGCTGAGGCTAAATCAAAAGCTGAGGCAGACGCACTAGCTAAAAAGAAAGCGGATGAAGAAGCCGCGAAACTTGCCAAAGCTGCAGCAGATAAAGCAG
>CAILKE010000071.1 GCA_903834765.1 uncultured Bacteroidota bacterium | reverse complement strand
TTTATAATATTATTTTTAAAAAAATTTAAAGACATTTCGATTTTTTCAATCATTACATATATTGTAATAATTAATAATGCAAAAAACAAGTAACTTATTTTTGCAACGTATTTCATTTCTGCTTCAACACTATACATTATTAATACCCGTAATTGTTTCAATTCTTCTAAAAGTTGAGTTGTCGTCAAAAAAACATGATTTGGCTCAAAATCCTTTCTATGATATAGATACATGCCTGTTAAGCAAATTGGTATGATAGAAATCCCAATTAAATTTAATTGATTTTTTAAAACGTTTTTAGCTGAATTTGAAAATGAAAACGGTATCGTTTTTTTTATAAAACCAAAATACACATTAATAACGCTTAACGATAGTAATGCCGAAACAAATGAAAATAAATGCGAAAAATAACATAATGTTAGTAGAACAGATAAAACAATAAAATGTTTTTTATTAAATGCATTGATATACTTTAAGTAAAAACCTAAACTATAAAATAACCACACTAAACTAAAACAAAAATTATAAAAGCCCATTATAAAAGGAAATGTGTAAACGAATGGAAAGATTAGAAATGAAACTATAGTATTGTTTGGAGATATTTGCTTTAATAAATATCTAAAAGACAATGGAAACATTACCGCATATGATATTAAAAATAACTTATCTGCTGTTGAAGCATTGAAAATTAATTTTAGTGTAATAATAATAAAATGACCAAACCAGTTTGGTAATAATTCATGGTTTAGTTGATAGTATGAGTGTATTGGACTGTTTGAATATAACAACTCTTTTATTAGTGTTGTATTATACAAATGGGAAGGACCATCTATGCTAACAAAATGCGTATTTGCTAATAAAACTGAAGCATTAAGGCATGCATAAATTAAAAAAATCCAAGACTCAGAATTATTATATTTTATATTTTTTTTTATTAACACGGAAGTTATAATGTCATTTCAGGTATTTCACCATCTATTATTAATTTACCAGCAGTTGCATTTTTTATTTCTTCGATGCTAACTCCAGGAGCTCTTTCTAATAAACGGAATCCACCTTCTTTTAGTATATCAAGTACTGCTAATTCCGTTACTATTTTTTTAACACATCTAATGCCCGTTAATGGCAAGTCACATTTAGTAAGTAATTTTGATTCACCTGCTTTATTTACATGTTGCATAGCAACAATAATATTTTTAGCTGATGCTACTAAATCCATTGCACCGCCCATACCCTTTACCATTTTACCTGGTATTTTCCAATTGGCAATATCACCAGTTTCGCTTACTTCCATAGCGCCTAAGATGGTTAGGTTTACTTTTTGTGAGCGAATCATGCCAAAACTCATCGCACTATCAAAAATAGATGAGCCTTTTAATAAAGTAACTGTTTGTTTTCCAGCATTAATTAAATCAGCATCTTCTTCTCCTTCCCAAGGAAAAGGTCCCATACCCAAAATACCGTTTTCTGATTGAAGAACAACATTAATTCCATCAGGAATGTAATTGGCTACTAATGTTGGTATACCAATTCCTAAGTTAACATACATGCCATCTTTTACTTCTCTTGCGATGCGTTTTGCTATTCCGTTTTTATCTAACATAATATTATTTGTAAAAAATATACTTAATTTTTAAATCATCAACATCTAAATAATCCTTTCCATTTTGTTTTAGTGAAAATACTTTTATTGTGCTTACATCGGTCAAAAAATCGGCTTTATATTTAAAAGTATCAACAATAAATATCCATTCCTTTTCTTTAAAATTATTAGCCTTTACTTTTAATCCAGTCCAATCTTTTAATGAATTATCTGCTTTATTTAAAGAAACAGCAATAGAGCCTTCGGCGGGTGCTTCAAATTCTCTTACCCATGCACTCACAATTAAATTAAGATTATATCCGTGTAAGGTATCATCAATTGATTTTACATAACCAGCCCCATATTGCGCAATTGAATCAATGCTAGAGTAGAATTCACCTGAATGCGCATTATATTGTTTTTTTGTATTATCAATGTTGATAAAATCATTTTCTAAATTCACATTCACATCAAATATTCTTTCTGTTTTATTCTCTTTCACATCTTTACTGCAAGATGTAACTATTAATGTTAGCGCAATAATTCCAATGTTTATTTTTTTCATACTATCCTTTTTTTCTTACAGTTATTTGTTCAATTCGTTTTTCATAATTTTCGCCTTTAAAAATACGATGAATGTAAATACCCGGTGTATGTATGTGATCAGGATTTAGTTCACCAACTTCTACTAGTTCTTCAACCTCAGCAACCGTTATTTTTCCTGCCATACTCATCGGTTGGTTGAAATTACGAGCCGTACTTTTAAAAATTAAATTACCAGCAGTATCTCCTTTCCAAGCTTTAACAATTGCAAAATCAGCTTCAAACGCTTTTTCAATTAAATATTCTTTAGTTTCTCCATTAAAGGTTACCATCTTAGTTTCCTTACCTATAGCTACTTCAGTGCCAACGCCTGCTGGTGTTGGAAAAAAAGGAATGCCGTAACCTGCCATCATACAACGAGTTGCTAAAGTTCCTTGAGGGACTAATTCTACTTCTAATTCACCGCTTAGCATTTGACGCTCAAACTCAGCATTTTCGCCTACATAAGACGAAATCATTTTTTTAATTTGTTTAGTTTGTAATAATAACCCTAACCCAAAATCATCAACGCCAGCATTGTTACTAATACAAGTTAATCCTTTCACTCCTTTTTTTACTAAGGCAGCAATACTGTTTTCGGGTATGCCGCATAAACCAAAGCCACCAACCATTAAGGTCATATTATCGGTTAATCCTTCTAAGGCTTCTTCTGCATTTTTTACTACTCTGTTGATCATTTCTTATTATATTATTATTGTTATTTCTCTTTATCTTCAAAATCTAAATCTTCCATTGGAATTTCTTTATCTGTTTGAGCATCGTATGCGCTACAATCTAATTCGATATCGCCCATATTAGCAGGTTTTTTAAAACCATTTTTAGTAATTTTTAATGTTCGATCAGCATATACTTTTTGAAAAAATTTACCCCAAATAGGTAAAGCCATACTCGCTCCTTGCCCTTCGTTAGTGGAGTTAAAGTGAACACTTCTTTCCTCTCCACCTGTCCAACAACCCGCAACGAGCTCAGGTGTTAATCCAATAAACCAACCATCTGCATTAAATTGCGTGGTCCCAGTTTTACCTGCAATTTCATTCATTAACTTAAAACGACCTCTTAATCTTGATCCTGTTCCTCTATCTACAACCCCTCGCATTAATTGTATCATAGCGTATGCTTTTTCTTCACTAAAAACTTCATCTGTAGTAGGAATAAATTCTTCTAGAACTTTTCCATTTTTATCTTCTATGCGGGTAATAAATGTTGGTTGCACATAAGTACCTTGGTTAGCGAATGTAGAATTAGCTGCTACCATCTCAAATACTGATATATCAGGTGTTCCCAAAGCAATAGAGGGAACTGCATCTATGGGTGCTGTAATACCTAATCTGCGAACTAAAGTAATTACTGCATCTGGCCCAAATTGTTTCATCACCCAAGCTGTAACATAATTAATAGAACCCGCTAAGGCATAACGTAAGGTTACCATTTTTCCAGTTCCTTTATCTCCATCCGAATTATCTGGACACCAAGGAGCTTGACCAGGGATGTCAATACATGTCCTTACATTAGGAACTTGGTAGCATGGAGAGTAACCTTCTTGAATTGCTAATGCGTATACAAAGGGTTTAAAGGTAGAGCCTACTTGTCTGCGACCAACCTTAACATGGTCAAATTTAAAATGACGGTGATTAATGCCTCCCACCCACGCTTTCACATATCCAGTTGATGGTTCTATAGAAACAAAGCCTGTATGTAAAAAACTTTTGTAATAACGAATACTATCCCAAGGACTCATTAGTGTATCAATATCGCCACGAAGGCTGTATACGACCATTTTTTGAGGCTTTTTAAATTCAATTAAAATCTGATCGGATGATAACCCTGCATTTTTTAATGAACGATAACGATCACTCCGTTTCATGGAGCTCATCATAATATTTTGTATTTGTTCTTTAGTAACGTTCCATGCAAATGGCGCATTTTTTTTGGTTTTACATTCTTTAGTAAATTGAGTTTGTAATTCCGTCATATGTTCATGAACCGCTTCTTCAGCATATTGCTGCATACGCGAATCGATGGTTGTATATAATTTTAAGCCATCACGGTAAATATTATAGGGTTTATTAGTTTCCGGATTAATGTGTTTTTCACACCATGTTTTTAAAAAATATTCGCGCAAATATTCCCTGAAGTAAGGAGCTAATCCATCGTTATGATCTTCTGGATGATAAATAATTCCAAGAGGTAGTTTTTTTAAACTATCATATTTTTCTTTTTTTAAAGAGCCGTTCACAACCATTTGCATCATCACCACATTTCGTCGATGTAATGTTGTGTCCGCTTTTTTGATGGGGTTAAATAAGGATGGATTTTTAGCCATGCCAATTAGCATAGCAGCTTGTTGAATCTCTAAACTATCTTGACCACGGTTAAAATAAATTTGCGCAGCCGATTTAACACCTACTGCTTGATTTAAAAAGTCAAACTTATTGAGGTATAGAGAAAGAATTTCATCCTTAGTATAATTTTTTTCCAAACGCGCAGCAATAACCCATTCTTTGAGTTTTTGTATCATCATTTTAGGTTTGCTTAATTTTTGACGGGGGAACATCATTTTAGCTAATTGTTGCGATAGTGTGCTACCGCCGCCACTGCTTGATTTGCCGGTAAGTGCGCCAAACACTGCTCGTCCCAAAGCCCTTAAATCTACACCACTATGTTCCTTAAAACGCGCATCTTCCGTTGCAATTAGCGCATCTACTAAGTCTTTATCGAGATCGTAATATTTAACACTAACTCTGTTTTCGGCATAATATTTACCTAAGGTTTTACCGTCACAGCTGTATATAACGGTTGCCAAATTACTTTTAGGGTTTTGTAATTCTTCTACACTTGGTAAATCAAAAAAGATCTCGCAAGATATGAGCGTTAAAAGAATAAATAAAATTATAAACGGCGACCAAATTAAGAGCCAAGTGTATTTTATAAATTTAGAATTTGTAGCCATAGAAAGTTAAGATTTGCAAAGGTAAGCTAAAACCTTAGAATCAAAAATTTAAGAATAAATTTTAGGAATACTATAAATATAGAATATTATTGGGCGAATCTTCCGTTTGACTTAGTTAAAAAGTATCAAAAAACCAAAAAAAGGATTATTTTTGTAGACAAAGTAAATAACACTAATTTAGTGTTATATTAATTTTTTAATATTATTTCAAAATTATGAAGAAACAATTTCTATTTTCTGCAATATTACTTAGCTTAAGTTTCAGCCATTATATACAGGCTCAAACTAAGGAACCTAAAAAACATAACCCTGAAGTATTTGATGAGGAAGCTGCACTTTCAAAAGCAAAGGCAAAAGGAATTAAGGCTAGTGATCTTAAGGGTTATGTAAATGCGCTGCATTTAGAATTTTCTTCAGAAAAAGAATTAGCTAAATTACCTCGAAAACACACACCTTATGAAGGTGGTAGTTCTGTTGTTGATGAAACAGTTATTTATTTAACTCCAAATAAAACAGCTAGTGTTGGTTGTCCTAATATGGGTTTTGAACAGTATAATTTTACTAACTGGACAGGAGGATCAGGAACTGTTTCTACTGGGGTAACTTACCCTACTTATGCAGTAGCAGGAGCTGCAATTATCAATCCTTTAGGGAGTAACGTCTCTGAAAAGAAAACAGCTAATTACCATACTATTTTAACTATTCCGCCAACAAATCCTAATGGACCTAATTATTTTTCTGCTGGATATGATACAAACGCAACAAAATTAGTTGGTTCCACAAATGTTTCTCAAATCCCATTAGTAAGTCCATTTAGTTTTGACCCAGTTTCGGTTCGTATGTTAGGTCAACATGCAAATAACAAAGCCTCTCGTTTAAAATATATTACAACATCTTCATCTACAAACAAACAATTAACCTTCAGCTATGCAGTTGTGCTCGAAAATCCATCAGGTCACACAGCAGGAGAATCACCATATTTTAAGGTAGAAGTTAGAAATGAAGCAACAGGTTTATTACTACCCGGGTGTACATCTTACACATTTAATCCTAAATCAACGATTCCTGCGGATTCTTTATTTTTATCATCACATGTAATGTCTTTTGATCCAGTTTATTATCGAAAATGGCAATTATATTCAGTGGATTTATCAACATTGCCTCCAGGTACAAACGTTTCAGTTAATTTTGAAGTTGGTGGTTGTTCTTTAGGTGGACATATTGGCTACGCATATGTAGATGCAGATTGTGGTGGCTTAGGAGCTCCGTACGCTAATTTATGTGGGTCTTCATTCGCTACATTAGTTGCGCCAGCTGGTTTTTCTCATTATCAGTGGCTATCAATGCCAGGTAGTGTTATCATCCCTGGTGGAACAAATGACACATTAATTGTCCCTTCTGTTACTACTAATACTTTATACGCAGTTCAAATGGTTTCTCCAGGAGGCTGTACCATAACTATAAATGATACTATTAAAGCTACAACAGTTAATATTATTAATTTAAATGCAAATAGTTCATGTGCCGGCGGAGCTTCTGGATCTGCTTATGTGCAGGCTAATGGCAGTAATGGAATTTACACATATACATGGACAAATACAGGTACAGGACTTGCTGTAAGTAATTCGCAAACGGCTACAGGCTTAGCCCCCGGTAATTATAGCGTTGTTGTTGCTTCCACAACATGTGGTCAGGCATCGGCAAATATTTCAGTAGGCATTTCGCCACCATTCTTTATTTCCCAAACTAAATCATTCTGTGGAAACTCTACATATATAGCACAGCCTGGAGGTTCTAATTATCAGTGGTATCAAGGATCTCCGTCAGTGTTAATTCCTGCGCCAAATGGCACAAATGATACTCTAAAAATAGCTACTGCCGTTGCAGGAAGTTTATATACGTTGGTTTATACAAATGCTTCAGGTTGTCAAGATTCAATACAGTATACATTAGGGCAAATTGCTGGAGGTAACTCTTATGTCAATAATATTCAAAACGTTTGTCCAGGTAATGCAAATGGTTCCGCTGTAATTAATTTAAACACTACTTTCCCTTCACCATATTCTTACAATGTAACTGGGCCAACAGCTGGTACAGTTGTTTCAAATACGGTAACTTCTGATTCAAACTTAACCTTAACTCCTCTTGCAGCAGGAACTTATTCCTATTTAATTGATGATGGTGTATGTTTATATAATAGTACTTTTACTATTACTACTATACAAACAAATTTCACCATCACGCCAACTAATACCGTATTATGTTTCCCTGCCGATACCGCTGTATTGCACCTTAATTTTGGTTCTTCGGTGCCTTCTGTTTGCGCACTTTCTACAACTGGTGGATGTACTACTCCAAACAGTATACAATTAGGAACTGGGACTTTAGTAAATACAACTACTAGTTACCCAGCAATATATGGAAATTGGTATAGAAATACCCGTCATCAAATTTTATATACTGCTTCTGAGTTACTTTCAGCAGGTATATTACCTGGTAAAATTTCTAGTATTTCATTTAATATAGCTACTATTTCTGGAACAACGACTTACCCAGACTTTACAATTAAAATGAAGTGTACAAATACTAATGATTTAACTTCATTAACATTTGAAACGGGATTAACACAAGTATATTATGCTCCTACTATTAACATTACAACTGGCTGGAACACGTATACATTTCCCACTCCTTATGAATGGGACGGTGTATCTAATTTATTAATAGACGTTTGTAATTCACAAACAATACCATCATTTTCTCAAAACTCTCAATCTCCATATACAGTAACTCCATTTGTATCTGTAAGATATTTTAATTCTGATGGAACAGTTGCCTGTCCAATAGTGACCGCATTTGGTTCGTCATCTGATCGTCCAAATATTAAATTTGAAAATTGCGGAGCTACTAATCCTGCCACTTATACAGTTTCTGTTTCAAATGGTTCATTGACAGCTAATTTTAGTAATGATTCTATAAAAGTAGTTCCACCTTCTACGTTTACTGTTCCTGCTAACAACACACCATACATATATACTATTTCAGTTATTAATCCAAATGGAGGTTGTGTTAAAACGCAAACTGTAGCTATCTTATATCCTTCACCAATTACAAGTATTACGGCAATACCAAATAATACGACAGTTTGTGAAGGATCTCAATTAGCTTTAAATTCAACAGGCGCAATTACCTATACTTGGTATTATTTGCAAGGAGCTAGTTCTGTAAGTATTGCAACAACTTCATCAGTTACAGTAACTCCTCCTAGTGCTGGTTTAAACACTTATATTGTAACTGGCGCAGCGCCTTGTGGTGCTCTTCCTGATACAAAAACAATTACGGTTAATGTTATTCCAAAAGCAGATTTATTAATATCGCCATTACAGGATGTAACTAAATGTTTAAATAATAATTTCGTCATAACTACAGGCGTGGGTTCAACCACCCCAGGAAATGCAGGAACTCCTTATAATTATGCTTGGACAACTCTTCCTTCAAATACTCCTGCGTCGGGTGTTAATACTTCTTCAAATTACACAGTAACTTCTAATACTACAACAACATTAGTTGTTACTGTAAATGGTAGTTGTGCTAATGCAAATAGAGATACAATCGTTATCAGAAATTTTGCGAATAATTTAGCAACCACTATTATTGACAGTTCCACAACATGTGCTGGAACTGAATTTACATTACATTCAAATGTTACGGGTGGTTATCCTGGCTACAATTATGGATGGTTCATTGATTCAAACACTTCACCGTTATCAACCTCAGCCAATTTAACATCTATTAGCCCAGCCAATTCAGGCGTATACACAATTATTTTATATGTAAATGATAGTTGTGGATACAACGCCGCTGCATCTGAGGTTATTACAGTATTACCTCCTTGTAATATAGTTATACCAAATGTTATTACACCAAATGGTGATGGAGTGAATGATTATTTTGTAATAGCTAATATCGAACATCATCCAAATACAGCGGTTACTATGTTCGATCGTTGGGGTAGAAAAGTCTTTGAAAGTGCTAATTATAATAATGATTGGAAGGCTGATCATTTATCGGATGGAACTTACTTTTATGTGGTTGAGGTTCCTGATGATAAAAAATATAATGGCTTTATAACTGTTTTTCATAATAAATAGATAATGTAATATAAATATAAACCCCCTCTTTAAGATATTAAAGAGGGGGTTTTGTTATAAATAGCTCTATAATGTTTGGATTATACCGCGTTTAATATACGTGAGATATGAAATTTTGAATAGCTCTGCAATCTGAGATATTGCAAAAAGAATAATGAATAATAGCTTTTATCTAAAGCAGTTTAAAATATAACATAGTCTTGTGGATTAATCGAAAATCCATTATACCATAATTCAAAATGAAGGTGGGCTCCTTTGCTATTTTCTCCTGTATTTCCTATTACCGCAATAGGTTCGCCTGCTTTTACAAAATCTCCAGCTTTAATATTAACTGAGGAATTGTGTTTGTAAACACTTGTTAAATTATTACTATGCTGAATTTGAATAACATAACCATCATCGGCTGTAAACCCCGAAAAAACAATAGTTCCGTCTAATGTTGCTTTTATTAATTCGTTCTCTTTTGATACGATATCAGTCCCAAAATGCCCTTCATTAATGTTATAAGATGATGTAACAATACCATTTATGGGACTAAAAAAGAAAAAATTACTTAAATTATTAAGTTTATTTGCAGAAACTTTATCACTTGTTGATGCAAGTTGATTTGTTTCAATATCGTTTCTGAGTTTTTTATCTTCATCGCTGGGTTTTGTATTAATTTGGGAAAATTTACCTGTTGAGTCCTTTTTAGGCTTAGGCAGTTTACCTTCCGTTCTTCCAGAAAACACATTAATCAAATTATTTAAATACCAATCTTTTGCAACTAAAGTGCTTTCAAGCGAATCGGCTTTTGCATTCAATACCAAAATATCTTTGCGATCATTTACATTGCCATAGCCAGGAATATATTCGCGTAAAGGAGTAAATGCCACTAAACTAATTACAATTGCTGTCATTAGCAATGTAATAGAGCTAAACAAAATGATTATACTAAGAGGCGAAAGTCGTAACGAAAATTTTTCAGCAAAAGAATTGTCGTTAAGTATAACCAAGCGATACTTATTACGCAATTGATTAGTTAGAATTTTCCAACGACTATTTTTGGTTTCCGACATACTTTCCTTGCAAAAATATACTAAATTTACGATTTTGACGTTATTACCTTATTTTTATCACCTATTTTGAATAGTTTTAAGACATATATATTTACTGTTATTTTATTTTTAGTTGTTTTTTCTTCGTGCAAAACAAATAAAAATACATTTATCCATAGAGGATACCATAACCTCACTGCCCGATTTAATGGATACTACTATGCTACTGAAAGCATAAAAGAGGGAGAAGCACAGATTAGAAAAGATTATAAGTATGATTATGACGTGTTATTGCCAGTATTTTTAGTACCAAACAAGGAAACATGTAAAGCAACTTTTCCTGAGTTTGATAAAGCTATTAAAAAGTCATCTAACTGTATACAACGCCATACTATAAAGGATAAAAAAGATAATGAAATAGTTACTGCTGGCAAATGGATAGATAATAATTGGAATGTGATTGGTATTTCAAATTTCTATAAACGTGATTTCTTTTCAGGAATAGAAGCGTTTGAATATGTAATTAGAAGTTATAAATCGAAGGACAAATATAAGGCTATGATTTGGCTCGCTCGATCCTATAACGAACTGGGTGCTCCATCTCAAGCAGAGCCCATTTTAGGAGTTTTAAAAGAAGATAAAAAAATATCAAAATATGCTAAAAACGAATTACCTGCTGTGCAAGCAGATTATTTTATTAAACGAGGAATGTTTTCGGAGGCTGAACAGGCATTATTAAGAGCCATCAAGTCTAAATCTAAGAAAAAAGATAAAGCTCGTTATTCCTTTATATTAGCCCAATTATACGAACAGCAAAAAAATAATAGCAGGGCTAGAGAATATTATCAAAAAACAATATCAGCAAAGCCCACTTATGAATTGTTGTTTAACGCTCAAATGAAAAAAGCTCGTTTAGTAGATTTGAAAAATGGAAACCCTTATAAATTAATTAAGGATTTGGAAAAAATGGCTCGTGATTTTAAAAACAACGAATATTTAGATATTATATACTATACAATAGGTGAAATTTATGAAAAAGATAAAAATGAAGCCTTAGCTATTTTAAATTATAAATTATCCGTAAAAAATAGTACACAAAACGCTAAACAAAAAGCATTATCCTATTTGAAATTAGGAGAAATAAATTTCGAGCAAACGAATTATACAGCATCAGGGGCATATTACGACAGTACAATGTTATCTCTTCCAAGAGACTATAAAGATTATGATGTAATAAATAAACGCAAGCAAACCCTAGCGACTTTAGTAGGCTATATTAGGATTATACAACGCGAAGACAGTTTGCAACGTATTGCCAAAATGAGTGATGGTGATCGTAGTAAATTTATTGAAAAGATGATTAATAAGATGGAGGAAGATGAGGAGCGCAAGAAAGAAGAATTAGAAAATGCAAAAAATCAAAACCAAACGCCGAATAATAATGCAATTCCAAATAATGGGTTGCCAGAATTAGGAAATGGAGTGAAGGGAGATTGGTATTTTTATAATCCAACAACCTTAGCTTTTGGTATTGGTGATTTCGCTAAAAAATGGGGTAATACTAGAAAGTTAGAAGATAATTGGAGAAGAAGCCAAAAAGCGATTATAGTAGATTATGGAACTAATCCAGTTGATTCAACTGAAAAAGAAACAAAAGATGGAATTGTAAAGGGTGGCGCAAAACCAAAAAACACAAAAACAAAAGACATTTATTTACAAGATTTGCCATTAGCAGACTCTTTAATCAAAAAATCAGATATAAAAATTATTGATGCGTATTATAATCTAGGTAGCACGTATAAAGAAGAATTAAATAATAATATAAAAGCTATTGCTACATTTGAAGAGTTAAATAAACGTTACGTTGACCATAAATACAAGCTCTCCACGTATTATCAATTATATCGGATCTTCGAATCAATTAAAAATAAATCGCAAGCAGACTATTATAAAAATAAATTATTAAATGATTATCCAACTAGTGAGTACGCTCAAATTATAAAAAACCCTAATTATGCTGCTGAAAAAAACACACAAAAAGGAGAGGTAGAAACGTATTATACGGAAACGTATAATATTTATTCTGAACAAAATTATATAGTTGCTGTTAGCCGTTGTAAAGAATCAGAAGCTAAGTTTGGAAAAAATGATTTTGGTTCAAAGTTCGCATACATTAAGGCGCTATCTATTGGAAAACTAAAAGGTATCGACTCATTAGAGTCTTCATTAAAGGAGTTACAAGCGCTATACCCAAAGGATCCAGCCACAAAAAAAGCACAAGAATTATTAGAAGTTATATATAATTTGAAGCATCCAAGTGAAGCAACGGTTGGAGTGGCTGTTAATAAAACAGATACTTTTACTTTAGATTTAGAGTCTCCCCATTTCATGATTGCTATATCTCCTGATGATCCAGCTATCGCAAGCACTTTTAAATCATCGTTAGCAGATTTTAATGCCAGTTTTTATAGTGCTGAAAATTTAAATTTGACGAGCAGTTTATTTGGCAATGCAGAACAAATTATGATAGCTAAAACATTTAAAAATGCTCAAGCGGCTCTTGCTTATATGGATAATATAAGTAAGGATAAAACGATATTTTCAGGTAAAATAAAATTAGACTTATTTACTTTAATGGTCATTTCTGCTGATAATTTACCTAAGTTGTATAAGAAAAAACAAACTAATTATTACAAGCCTTTTTTTTCCGACCATTATAAGTTAGAGAAGTAATTTTAGTATATTCGTAACGATAAACTATAAATCGCATGTTTCAAAAAATAAATAAAACTGCAAACGATACTGCATCCATTAATCTTATAGGTAATGGTACTGCTATTTCAGGAGATATTACGTCTAATGGTGATGTAAGAATTGATGGCACATTGAATGGAAATATTACTATTAATGGTAAATTAGTGGTTGGTTCAACTGGTAAAATTGAAGGTAATGTAACTTGTCAGAATGCTGATATTTCAGGAGAAATTCATGGTAAAGTGGAAATTAGTGAGTTATTAATTTTAAAAGCAAGTTCTAAATTATTGGGGGATATTATTACAGGTAAAATTTCAATTGAGCCAAACGCAACATTTACAGGCACATGTAATATGGGAGCTGTGGTAAAAAATATTTCTAATGGAAACCAACAATCAGAACAAGGAGCCTCAAAAACCGCTTAATGATTACGCTAAATATAGCGGACTCGCACTTCAAATGGCATTAATTATAGGTGGCGGTTGCTACGGTGGCTATAAGCTTGATGAATATTTTAAAAATATTAAAACCCCAATTTTTACAATTAGTCTAAGTTTATTGTCTATTGCCATTGCAATGTATGTTGTTCTTAAAGATTTTATAAAGCCAAAAAAATAATGCAATCTCAGACAAAATATTATATACAGTTAATATCTGTTTGCATAGGATCGTTAATAGTATCTTATGGACTCAGTGAGATTGACTCTAAATATTTCAAAACAACCCATTATTGGATTCCAACCTTGTTTTTTTTACTTACGACTGTTGGTGCTAATTTACTCTTAACCTCTGGAGATAAACAGTCAAAAGAATTCGTATTTAAAACATTAGCGCTTAGTATGGCTCGCTTACTTGTTTGCATGATAGTCGTATTCGTATATTCATTGATTAATAAGGAACAAGCGTTGGCGTTTACCTGTCATTTTATGGTGCAGTACGTCATTTTTACTATCTTTGAAATGTCTTTTTTATTGAAGTATATTAAAACTAACTAATGAGAGTAGGAGTTAATTTGACGATTTGATTAGTTGTATTTATCAATAAAAAATAGTTATACTATCATTCTTTAACCAACCAAATCATTAACTTAAACAAATGAAACACTTTTTTTTAATAACAATTGCAGTATGCACTATAAGCTACTCTCAAGGTCAGGTTCAAGCTCAGTATCAAGGCCCTTTAACTAATACGAAAGGGAGTGATTATAAATTTACAGTAGTTAAAAGTATAGATGCGTCTGCTGTTCAAAATCAAAACCAAACAAGTACCTGTTGGGCATTTTCTTCGTTATCATTTTTTGAAAGTGAATTGATGCGCATGGGAAAAGGAAAGGAATTTAATTTATCTGAAATGTTTGTGGCTCGTAAAGCCTATCCATTAAAGGCTGATAATTATATACGAATGCACGGTCGTTTAAATTTTGGAGAAGGAGGTGGTTTTCCTGATGTATTAAATGTGATACGAAATTATGGGATGGTTCCAGAAGAAATATATACAGGAAAGAAAAATCCTAATGATATCCATAATCACTCATTATTAGAAGCAACCTTAAAAGGTGTTGTTTCAGCAGCTGCAGATGATAAAAACGCAAAAATTGATTTTCAGGCTGTTCATCATGTTGTTGAATCAACTTGCGATGCTTTTTTAGGGAAAGTACCAGAAAAATTTATGTATAGAGGAAAAGAGTATACTCCTAAAAGTTATGCAGAAGCTTCTGGTATTAATCCTGATGATTATGTATTTATTACGTCATATACACACCACCCGTTTTATTCAAAATTTGTATTGGAAGTTCCTGATAATTGGAATTTTGAGCAAATGTATAATTTACCATTAAACGAATTTCAAGAGGTGATGCAATATGCTGTCACTAATGGATATAGCTTTGCGTGGGCATCAGATATCAGCGAAAAAAGTTTTCGATTTAAAGATGGCTTAGCCATTATAACAGAAACGCCTTTTAGCGAAAAGACTGATAATGAAAAAGAAGTGGCTATGAAAACGCCCCAACCTCAATTGAAAATTACGCAAGAAAACAGACAATTAGCTTTTGATAATTACGAAACACAAGATGATCACGGGATGCATATTGTAGGGTTAGTAAAAGATCAAAATGCAACACCTTATTATGTAGTAAAAAACTCTTGGGGCAAAACCAGAAACGAATGTGATGGGTATTTCTATGCTTCAGAAAGTTACGTGTTATATAAAACAACTAATATTATGTTGCATAAAAAAGGATTACCCCCTGTTATTGCTAAAAAATTAGGAATAATTCAATAATATTTATTTGTATGAAAACTATTACATTTTTATTTTTATTAGTAATGGGTTCTGAATTTATTTTTGGACAACATTTAAAAATAGAATTATTTAATAAATCGGGCTTTGACCTTGATTCAGTTTCAATAGGAAATGAAGGTTTTGTCAAAATAAAAAAAGACTCTTCCATTGTTATTCGTGGTTGCAAGGAAATATCAATGATGGGCGGTTTGCCTATAGGAACTGCTAATGGAAGGATTAATGAAAAGAAACGTGATACAAGATTCATTGGGATTTGTGGCACAGGTAATAAAAGAGTTCATAAAGGATATTTTAAATTCGATATCATTATGATAGATGGTGAAAATGGATATAGACTTTTTTATCAAGCACACAAAAAAAGTAAAACTATTAAATCGAACCACTAAAAGAGTATGAAGTAATTTTATATTCGTAAACAAAAATATATGTTTTCAGAAAAATTAATTAAACCACTTTCCTCAGCTTTAATAGAAGCAGGAATGACATCGCCTTTGCCTTTGCAAGAAAAATCTATTTCGAAATTAAATGCAGGGCAAGATATGTTTGGTATTGGTCCGAATGGAATTGGTAAAACAACAACGGCTATTATCGCTACCATTCAAAAACTTAAAGAAGAGTTTGAAGATGCACCAAGAGCATTAATCATAGTAGCCACACATGAAAGAGCCTTGACAATGAAAGATCAGTTTAGGACATTGGGAAAAAATACGAGCTTACGTTACGCATTCGCTATTGAAGGGATTAAAATTGAAAAACAATTTGAGGAAATTTATTTTGGAACAGATGTTATTATCGGCACAACTCAGCGTATTATGGATATCTATTTTAAGCATGGTTTAAATTTAAATAAACTCAAATTGTTTATTTTGGATGATGCAGAATCACAAATTAAAGATGCGCAGCAAGGCAATGTTGATAGGTTGATTCAGAGCCTACCAAAATGTCAACACATCGTTTTTGCTAATGAATTGAATCCTAAAATAGAAAAATTAACAGCAAAGTTGATGGTTAATCCGTTTATTGTTGAGGTAAATCCATAAATTTGCACGCATGATTACTGTAAATAATCCCATTGTAAGTTCCGATAGTATTTTACAATACATCCCTCAACGACCGCCAATTGTGCTTGTTAGTCGCATTTACAAAAGTGATGATACTACTATTGTTACAGGGTTTGATATTAGAGAAGAACATATTTTTGCTCATCATGGAAAATTAACAGAGTCGGGTATTGTTGAAAACATGGCGCAAACTGCTGCAAGTAGAGCAGGATATGAAGCCATGAAAAATGGAGTTAAACCAGTAATTGGTTTTATTGGGAATATCAAGGATTTAGTGATATATGAATTGCCATCAACCGGAAAAGAGCTATTGACAGAGGTTATAACTAAAACGCAGGTAATGAATGTCTCAATCATAGAAGCTAAATCATATTGTAATAATACACTAATCGCGACTTGCGAAATGAAAATATTTTTACAAGAAAACGCATAGTATGAGCAAATTAGTTGAGGTAAAAAACGTAATCAAAAAATATAAAGATGCTCCCCGCGCTGCTATTAATAATTTATCTCTAACCATAGATAAAGGTGATGTGTTTGGTTTGCTGGGACCAAATGGCGCAGGTAAAACAACGTTGATATCTATGTTGTGTGGTTTGTTTCCTGCTACTGAAGGAGAAATATACATCAATGGACTGACACATAAAACACATAGCAATCAATGTAAACAAGCCATTGGCGTTGTTCCGCAAGAAATCGCCTTATACCCTAAATTAACAGCTTGGGAAAATTTATTGTTTTTGGGGCACATGTATGGTTTAAAAACAACTCCTTTAAAGGAGTCTATTAAATATAACTTAGCAATTTTAGGATTAGAATCTAATACGCATCAAAAAATTTCAACTTATTCTGGTGGCATGAAACGCAGAGTAAATTTAATTGCAGGCTTATTGCATAATCCTCAATTATTGATTTTAGATGAACCTACTGTAGGTGTTGATGTGCAATCTAAACAAGCGATTATTGATTACCTTAAAAAATTAAATACAGAAAAAGGTATGACTATTTTATATACCTCACATCACTTGGATGAAGCAGAAGAATTTTGTAATCGCATTGCTATTATTGATGACGGAAAACTAGTTACTCAAGGCAAAACCAAGGACTTAATTATTGAAAATAATAGTCAAAGTATTGAAGAGGTCTATTTAAAAATTACAGGTTTAAAATTTAGAGATAAATAAATATTAATCGCACTGAAAACTCGCAGTGTAATTGCGGTTTAAAAAACATAAATGAAACTATTATACAGTTTATACAAAGAATTTAAAGTAATCACGCGTGATAAGGCTGGGCTTGCAATAACCTTTATCATGCCAACTGTTTTAATTTTAATTATCACACTTATTCAAGATACCACATTTCGCTCTGTAAACGAAGCATCTGTTCCTTTATTAATTGTAGATAACGATCATGACTCTTTATCAAATGTGTTAGAAAAATCACTAATCAATTCAAAGTTTTTTATCATTACAAAAAAACAATTGAGTGTTGACGAGGCAAAAAGTGAAGTTGCTAAAGGACATTATTTTATTGGCATTGTAATACCTGAACATACGAGTGATTTATTACGTCAGCGTTCATCAGATAGAGTTAATAAATTAATGAGTAGTTTTAGCGGAGATACATTGTCTTCCGAAAGGCTTGATACCTCTACGATACGCTTGAAGTTGTTTTTTGACCCTATTACTAAAAAATCATTTAAAACAACAATTAGTAATTCAATTGAGCGAATCATTTCTCAAATAGAAATGCAAAGTATGGTTAACTCTTTGAATGAAACAATGAAAGAGAGTTTTCCTGATGCCAAACCTTCGAAGCTTGAAACAGCTCCTATTGTTGGATTAACGGAGGAGTATGCTTCTTATAATAACTCTACTATTATTCCAAATTCAGTACAACATAATGTACCGGCATGGACATTATTTGCTATGTTTTTTATTTGTATTCCTTTAGCAGGTAATATAATTAAAGAACGTGAAGATGGTAGTGCCTTTAGATTGTTGACTATGCCTGGTTCATACATGATTGTGATTTTAGGAAAAATGTTGATGTATGTTTTTGTAAGCTTAATACAATTCGCATTAATGTTAAGTGTTGGATTATTTATTTTACCAATGATGGGGTTGCCCCAATTAAATATCGGAGATAATTTACCAGTATTGTTTTTAGTAGCATTTTCTGCGGGTTTAGCAGCAACAGGCTTTGGGTTATTAGTTGGAACCATCGCAACTTCGCACGACCAAGCTTCCTTATTTGGAGCAGTGTTCGTTATTATTTTAGCGGCTATCGGTGGTGTATGGGTTCCTACATTTGTGATGCCGGAAGTGATGAAACAAATTTCTGTTATATCCCCTTTAAATTGGGGTTTGGAAGCTTTTTATGGAATCTTCTTGCGTAACTTTGGATTTAAAGAAGTGTTTCCTGAAGTCGCTAAACTATTAACTTTCTTTATAGTGTCGCTAGGAGGCGCATATTGGTATCAAAAGTATCGACAATTACATTAAGTATCCATCATCTTTTTATAGTATATCTATTTTTGAAATCAAGACTTTAAATTCATTTAATATCATAGCAGTTGCACCCCATACTACTTTTTCATTTACATCAAAATAAGGCGTTTTAAATCTTATAGTAGGTGCAGGTGTTACTATGGTTTCTTTGAGAAGTTCTGGATTTAATAAATCATTTACCTTTAGTTCTATTAACTGATATACTTCTCTTTCATCAGGTTTAAATTCGGGTTTTTCGGTTAGGTAAGCAATATATGGTTGCACCATAAATTTACTAATTGGAATATATACAGGAGTTAGGTTGCCAATAAAATGAGGAATTGCGATGCATCCGGTTTCTTCAATAAATTCGCGTAAGGCTGTTGCCTCTAAATTAAAATCTGTTGGTTCGGCTTTGCCACCAGGGAATCCAATTTGACCGCTGTGATGGCCTTTGTATGTCGGTCTTTCTAATAATAAAATAGTTGGTTCGTTATAAGCGTTTGGATAAATGCAAATCAATACGGCACTAGGACGATACGTATTGGCTTCTTCTGTATTTGAAATAATTCGTTCTCTTTGAACATGCGCTAATTCAAACTGCGCTTCTTCACCTGGAAGTGGTAACTCTAATTTTGTTTTTAAATGAAGAATGAATTCTGAAAACATTTCGAATTGATAGTTGTTTAAGATGCAAATATACAGTTATCCTTTTTTGTGAATCAAAATCTTCATAAATCATTGTTAATTAGCGCTTATTTTACCCTAAAGTTTAAGGAAATGGTATAAAATTTATTCCGTAAATTCGCACTGCAAAAAAGAACTACTAAACAATGGAAGCATTAAAAGTAAATACGATAGAGGAGGCCATCGCGGATATAAAGGCTGGTAAAGTAATTATAGTAGTTGATGATGAAGATAGAGAGAATGAAGGTGATTTTTTAACTGCCGCTCGAAACGTAACTCCTGAGATTATTAATTTTATGGCAACTCACGGTCGTGGATTAATTTGCGCCGCTGTTACCGAAGAACGTGCCAAAGAATTAGAGCTACAATTGATGGTAACTTCGAATACTGCTTTGCACGAAACTGCATTTACAGTATCCATTGATTTATTAGGTCATGGGTGCACGACAGGTATTTCTACAGCCGACAGATCTAAAACGGTGAAAGCCATGATTGACCCAACAATGAAGGCTTCTGATTTTGGAAGACCTGGACATATATTTCCTTTAATTGCTAAAACTGGCGGTGTGTTGCGCCGAACGGGACATACAGAAGCAACCATTGATTTTGCTCGTTTAGCAGGCTTTGAGCCTTGTGGCGCTTTAGTAGAAGTTTTGAACGAAGATGGAACAATGGCTCGTTTGCCTGATTTAGTTAAGGTTGCCAAGCAATTTGATTTGAAAATTGTAACCATTAAAGATTTGATCTCATACCGATTAAGTAAAGAAAGTATAGTCACTCGTCAAGTAGAAGTTGCTATGCCAACAATATGGGGCGATTTTAAATTAATTGCTTATAAAGTTAATACTACAGGAGAAGAGCATATGGCTTTAGTTAAGGGCGAATGGACAAAAGACGAAGCTATATTAGTTCGGGTTCATTCTTCTTGTGTTACTGGAGATATCTTCGGTTCTTGCCGTTGCGATTGCGGGCCACAATTGCACAAAGCAATGGAATTGATTGAAAAAGAAGGCAAAGGCGCAATCGTATATATGAATCAAGAAGGCAGAGGTATTGGTTTATTAAATAAATTGAAAGCTTATAAATTACAAGAGCAAGGAAGAGACACTGTTGAAGCCAATTTAGAATTAGGGTTTAAAATGGATGAACGCGATTATGGCGTTGGTGCTCAAATCATTCGTGATTTAGGAATTGCTAAAATGAAATTAATATCTAATAACCCCGTAAAGCGCGTAGGTCTTATTGGTTATGGCTTAGAGGTTGTAGAAAATATCCCTATCATTATTCCTTCAAATCCACATAACGAAAAATATATGCAAACCAAAAAAGATAAAATGGGGCATAGTATATAAGGATAATGATTGAACAAAATTACCGCTCAGGCGAATTACTCTTAATTAATAAACCATACACTTGGTCGTCTTTTCAGGCGGTTAATAAATTAAAGCACGCTCTTAAAAAACATCCTTCATTATTATTGGATGATAAATTAGTGCAATTACGTATTGGACATGCCGGTACCCTCGATCCATTAGCGACTGGATTATTAATAATTTGTACCGGAAAAAAAACCAAAGAAATTTCTTCTTTTCAGGATTTACCAAAAGAATATACAGGTACTTTTTTTATTGGCGCTACAACGCCTTGTTATGATAAAGAAAAAGAAGTGGATGAAGTTTTTTCAATCGATCATATTACTAAAGAATTTGTGCTAGAAACAGCGAAATCCTTTGTTGGTAAGCAAGAACAAATACCACCTATGTTTAGCGCTGTTAAAGTTGACGGCAAACGTTTATACAAACTAGCAAGAGCAGGACAGGAGATTGAATTAAAAGCACGACCGATTGAAATTTTAGAATTTGAAATAACAAACTATAATTTACCTTATGTAGATTTTAAAATTGCTTGTACGAAAGGAACATATATACGAAGTATTGCTCGCGATTTCGGTTTAGCCTTAAATAGTGGCGCATACCTTGATGCTCTATGTCGCACTAAAATTGGTCATTTTAAAATAGAAGATGCTAAATCTCCGGAAGAATACATTAAAGAATATTCATATTAACTAATTATTTAATTCGCTCACCTTCAAATTACACGTTGTATTTTGGATTTTAAAAAACATAATCAAAAAGCGTCTACTCTTAAGAAAGAGAACAGGATTTTTTTTGACAAATTGAAGCGAACCAAACCAAAAAATTTAGACAATCAATTTCATGAGTTGCATGAAGAGGTTTTTGAAACGATTGATTGCTTAGTCTGCGCTAATTGTTGCAAAACAACATCTCCTATTTTTTATAATAAGGATATTGAACGATTAGCTAAGCATTTGAAACAAAAGCCAGGAGATTTTATTGATACTTATTTACTAATAGATGAAGATAAAGATTATGTTTTGCGTCAAGCCCCTTGCCCGTTTTTAGGTTCAGATAATTATTGTTCTGTTTACGAAGCTCGCCCCACAGCCTGCAGAGAATATCCACATACAAATCGGAAACGTATGGAACAAATTTTAGATTTGACTTTTCAGAATACCATTGTTTGCCCGGCAGTATTAGAAATAACCGAACGATTAAAGAAAATAATTTAAGCGTGTTTTAATAAGCTTCTCTTAACGTCTTCTAAAGTGTTTCTATCATTGCTTAATCGAGGCACTTTAAATTGTCCGCCCAATTTATTATTTGCTTTTAACCAATTATAAAAACTATTTTTTGGTAATAAATTAATTACTGGTTTTTGTAATACATAATTATTGAAACGTTTTGCTTCATAATCAGAATTGATATGTTTAAGCGTATCGTCTAATACAGAAATAAAAAAATCTAGGTTATTAGGCTCTTGATCAAATTCAATGAGCCATTCGTGTGCGCCCGTATTATCAGTCATAAACACAGGGGCAACAGTAAAATCTATAATATGTGCTTTTGTTTTTTCGCACGCTGTTTTTAAAGCAAGCTCTACATTATGTATCATCAATTCTTCACCAAACACATTAATGTGTTGTTTTGTACGGCCAGTGATTATAAAACGATACGGACTTAAATTGGTGAAACGAATAGTGTCTCCAACTTGATATCGCCATAAACCCGCATTAGTACTGATAAGCATAGCATAGTCTTTATCTTTTTGAACCTCAGATAAATTATATGTCTTGGGATTTTCTTTTTGTAATTCCGACACTGGAATAAATTCATAATAAATTCCATAATCTAACATTAACAACATTTCATTACTAACGCGTTCATCTTGTATACCAAAGAACCCTTCAGAAGCACTATATAACTGCATATACGCAACGTTGTTGTTATTGAATAACTTCTCGAATAATTCTTTATAAGGGGTAAAGCTTACGCCGCCGTGAAAATAAACTTCTAAGTTTGGCCAAATATCTTTTAGATCATCAACTTTTTTTAATTCTAAAATACGTTTTATCAAAACAAGCATCCAACTTGGAACACCAGCTAAACTAGTCACGTTTTCATCAGCCATCGATAATGCCATTTTCTCGAGCTTATCTTCCCAATTATCCATCAAGGCGATGTTAACATCAGGTGCTCTGAAATACTCCGCCCACATTGGTAAATTCTGAATAATAATAGCACTAACATCACCATGATAAGAATGATGATCTCCGAAATTATCCGTTTTGAAACTTCCTCCAAGCGCTAAATTTTTTCCGGTAAATAATTTCGTGTCAGCATTATTAATACATTGAAAGGTAATCATATCTCTGCCACCATTGTAATGACAACCATCTAAAAATTCTTTGCTAACAGGGATATACTTACTTTTATCAGTAGTGCCGCTGCTTTTAGCAAACCATTTTATATCTGTATGCCATAATAAATTTTGTTCTCCTCGGCGAGTACGTTCTATAAGGGGTTTCAGTGATTCGTAACCTTGTATAGGAACTTGTTGTTTAAACTGCTCGTAATTAGTAATGGATTTAAAATGATGTGCTTTTCCGAATTCTGTTTTGTGAGCAGAAGAAGTTAGATTTAATAACCACTCGTTTTGAACGTCGTGTGGGTATTTCATAAACAACTCTATTTGATGCATCCGTTTTTTCATTAACCAGGATGCTATAGAATTGAGTATTGCCATTTATGAAATGATTAGATTTGTTGCTTGTTTTTAAAAATACTTTGAGATACAATATTAGCATAATTACTTAATAATTCATCGTCTTGTAAATAACTTACGATGATCTTAACGGCTTTATCCCCTTTTGTTAACGTATAATTATCATAACTGTAATTTTTACCATTAGTAATATATGAACCATGTTTCATATCTGTTTGATAATTTTTTATTTTCAAATAATCATATCCTTCGTTTGATTTACAAAATACAATCTTTTGTTTAATAAAATTGTATCGGAAATCGCACGCACTTATTTATTTTTTTATATAAAACTTTAGGAGACCTGTTTCATTCATATCAATGAATTGGTAGGTAGACGGAATTTTATTTTTGAAGGTGTGAAACGTCACCAACTTAGTGCCTTTCTCACACTCGTTTAATTTTGATATTAAATCTTGGTGATATTTTTTATAAGCGCTCAATGAAACTTTAGATGTTTCATCCAACACACAACTTTCATCAAAATGTTCATGAAAGGAATTGAAAAAATATATTCCATTGAATTTTTTAAAATCGATTTTCGTAAAATCGTTATTAATAAAATGAGCATTTTTTATTTTATACTGTCGTTTTATTTTGTTTGATAAATTGATAAGTGTCTTTCGTTTTTCAATCCCATAAAAATGAGCATCTGTAACCGTTGCGCCAATGCTGCAAAATTTACCAACTCCTGATCCTATGTCTAATATCTTATCTAAAGGGCTATCTACAAGTAATTTAGCTGCTTTAATAGCTATTTTAACAGGAGTGAAATGCCTAGCAGAGTGGTCTTGATATGTTTTTGGGTATATTTTATCAAAGCCTGAATCAGAGCAAATCTTTTTGCGTTTTAAATTTTCAAAAATCATTTTGTAAAACTATCGTTATTTGATGAGATTATATTTATATTTAAGTAACTATTGTGAACCAACCACATTAAAAAAGTGGGGCGAAAACGAAAAGCCATACGAGTAGTAAATTTAAAAAAATAAATTATGAAAATCACACAATTACTAATTGCTTCTGTTATTTGTTTGGCTGTTAATTCAGCTTCAGCTCAAGATTTAAGAAAGAATGGCTCATCTTATGGGAAAATTGAATCTAATGGTGATGTTCGTATTAACGGTAGCATCAAAGGAAAATTTGAATCTAATGGTGATATCCGTGTTAATGGAAGTATTAAGGGAAAAATTGAATCTAATGGTGATATTAGAAAAGATGGAAGTATTGTTGGAAAAGTAGAGTCTAACGGTGATGTTAGAATAAATGGCAGTATTAAAGGCAAAATCGAAAGCAATGGCGATGTTAGAAAAGATGGAAGCATTGTAGGTTCTGCAAGCGGTGTAGATAAGGAAGAAGCTGCAGTAATGTTTTTCTTTGGATTTTTTGATTAAGCACTAATTTCAGGTATTAAATAAAAAGAGCCTAATAAATTATTAGGCTCTTTTTATTAGAATACATTTAATAGACTATTTATTTCTATGAATGAAATACTGTTCTATTTCAATTAAACTTTTCGAATTAAAACA
Organism: uncultured Bacteroidota bacterium; assembly: GCA_903834765.1. Taxonomy (GTDB): domain Bacteria; phylum Bacteroidota; class Bacteroidia; order B-17B0; family Aurantibacillaceae; genus UBA4416. The sequence goes on along the minus strand of CAILKE010000071.1, from coordinate 40,290 downwards.
ATGTTCTTTAGTTAATAATCCCTTACGTGCCACATTAATACCATAATTCATATCGTGGTAACCTTTTAATTGGTGTGCATCAGGATTAATAGAAATCATCACGCCTTTTTCTAAACAGTATGGTATCCATCGCCAGTCAATATCCAAGCGGTAAGGATGAGCATTTAATTCGATAACAACTTTATTGGCAGCACAAGCATCAATTATTTTTTTATGATCTATTGGGTAACCTGGTCTTCCTAATAATAATCTACCAGTTGGATGACCAAGAATGGTTGTGTATGGATTTTCAATTGCTTTTAATAAACGGCTTGTTGCTTTTTCTTCATCCATTTTTAAATTGGCATGAACGGAAGCAACAATAAAATCAAAGGTTTTGAGAATATCTTCTTCGTAATCTAAATTACCGTTACCTAAAATATCACTTTCAATTCCTTTAAATATTTTAAATGGCGCTAATTGCTGATTAAGCTTTATTATTTCATCATGTTGTAATAATACTTGCTCTACCTTTAAACCGCCTGCATAGCTAGCTGTTTGAGAGTGATCACAAATTCCTAAATATTCGTAACCAAGTTGCTTGCAATACACCGCCATTTCTTCTAGGGAATTCATGCCGTCACTATAGGTAGAGTGGTTGTGCAAGATCCCTTTTAAATCAGCTAATTCAATTAATTTTGGTAAGGTATGTGCCTTTGCTTTTTCTAATTCAAAAAATCCTTCTCGTAATTCAGGTTCGCAATATTGAGTGTTTAAACTAACGTAAACATCCTCTTCACTTTTATATAATTTTGTTTTTAGTTCAGAGAAATGTATACCTTCTAAATGTTCTTTTGTAGAAGATGTTTCTACTAAGGTTCTGTAAAAAATAGTAGAATTTACTTGAATAAAATTAATCAGAATTTGTTCCGAAATAAATTCATCAGTGTCGATTGATTCATCTCCAATTAAAATATCAATTTCCTCTATTACTTCGCATTTACGATACATAGCGCCTGTGTAGCTTACTAAATCTGTTTGTTTTAGTAATTGCTCTATAATAGGCTTGCCAATTTTTTCGGCATACGCATAATGAAATTTACCCGTATTTTTTAATTTGAATTCAATATTAGCAATGATTGAATTTTGAGTTTTAGCACCAAAGCCTTTTAATTCTACTAATCGGTTTTCGTGACAAGCATACAATAAATCAGTAACACTTTCAATTTCTAATTCTTGCCATAATTGTCTTACTTTTTTTGGACCTAATCCTTTTATGCCTAACATGTCAATCACGCCAATGGGCGTTTTCGCTTGTAATTCGCTTAGTTCAGGAGTAGTGCCAGTAGTAGTGAACGCATGAATTTTTTCTGCCAAACTTTTACTGATGCCTTCTATTTTGGTTAATTCCTCAATCGATTGATTATTTAAATCGAGTCGTGTTTTACCTAACTTGTAAGCCGCGCTGTTAATGGCTTTTACTTTGAATGGATTTTCGTTATGCAACTCCAATAACTTCCCTGTGAGTTCAAGGGCATCAGCTATGTCTTCAGTTGTCATCATTATAAATATAATTCTGCAAATTTCACATCATCCGGATTTGTAATTTTTATGTTTTCAGGATTCCCTTCTACTAAAAATATTTCTTCATCCATACGTTCCAATACCGTTGCATCATCCGTAAAGAAAGGCGTAAACGGTTGCTCAAAAGCAGTTTGTATTTTTGATACTAAAAAGCACTGAGGTGTTTGTACTATTTTATAATCATCACGACTCACCGCTTTATTAATGCCGTTAGTTACTAATCGCAAACTTTCGTTAACAGGTGATACAGGTATTGCATTGCCTTTAATAGAAGCCGTTTCAAAACAACGTTTGATAGTTGCTATACTTACAAATGGGCGAGCAGCATCGTGTATGCCTACTATATCATTTTTATTAGTTATGCAATTTAATCCATTTTTTACTGAATGAAATCGTGTTTCGCCACCTACAACGGTTTGTATATTTTTATCAGGAAAATATTCAGCCAACATAAAATTAGCATCCGTTAAATAATCTTTATGTACACATACAATCACATTAATGTATTCATCAAATTCAATGAATTTTTCAATTGTATGAATTAAAATAGGTTTACCTTTTATTTCGATAAATTGTTTGGGTATGCTAGATTGCATGCGAGTGCCTGTTCCGCCTGCAACTATGATAATGTTATATTGTGAGTGATTCATTATTTAAATTTAATCAACGTAATAATTTATTTAATACTATAGAAAAATAATAGTTAATAGTATTAAAACATATTTTGAATTATATCAATCCAAAATAATATAAAATAATCAAAACCTAGATAAAAAATACAACTTAATCTTAAGCCAATATCGTTACTGGATTTTCTAAGTAAGTTCTTAATGTTTGTAAGAAAGCAGCACCCGTTGCTCCGTCAACCGTTCTGTGGTCGCAAGCTAAGGTTACTTTCATTACAGAACCTGGAACTACTTGATTATTTTTTACTACGGGAACTTGTTTGATAGCACCAACTGATAAGATACAAGACTCAGGTGAGTTGATAATGGAAGTAAACTCATCAATACCAAACATGCCTAAATTAGATACTGTAAATGTATTTCCTTCCCAATCTGCCGGTTGTAATTTTTTATCCTTAGCACGTTTTCCTAAATCTTTTACTTCAGCGCTAATTTGAGATAATGATTTTTGATCAGCAAAGCGAACTACAGGAACTAATAATCCTTCTTCCACTGCAACTGCTACACCAATATGGACGTGAGAGTAATAGCGAATCTTATCTCCCATCCAAGACGTATTTACTTTTGGATGTTTGCGTAATGCTACTGCACAGGCTTTAATTACTAAGTCATTAAATGACACTTTTGTATCAGGCATCGCATTAATAGCATTTCGAGAAGCGATAGCATTATCCATATCCACTTCTATTGTTAAATAAAAATGCGGTGCTCCATTTGTGCTTTCTAATAATCGTTTTGCAATTACTTTTCGCATTTGAGAAGTAGGTTCATCTGTGTAACCTTCTGCTCCTGGCACAAACGAACTTACAGTTTTTGAATTACTACTGCTAGATGTCGCTTGTGGTTTGTAATTTTCTATATCTGATTTGGTTACACGGCCATGATCACCGGAACCATTCACTTTTGAAATATCAATACCTTTTTCTTTTGCTATTGCTTTTGCTAAAGGACTTGCTTTTACTCTACCGTCATTAGAGTTATTGGTTGTTTGAGCAGAGTTGTTTGATGTTGTAGGAGTTGTTATAGTTGTGCTTGTCTCCTTTTTCTCTTGAGTCCCTTTAGTCTCTTGAGTCTTTCCAGGACCTTCAATCGTTTTCAAAATGGCTGCGATATCTTCCCCACCTTTTCCTAAGATAGCTAAAACACTATCAACAGGAACACTTTTTCCTTCTGCAACACCAATATGAATTAACACACCATCTTGAAATGATTCAAACTCCATGGTTGCTTTATCTGTAGCGATATCCGCTAGTAATTCGCCACTCTTTACTTTATCGCCTACTTTTTTGTGCCATTTCTCAACAACGCCTTCTGTCATTGTATCACTTAATTTTGGCATACGAACAACTTCAACACCTAAGGGTAATTTTAAATTATAAATGTTAGATGATAAATTATTTTCACTTTCTAGTTTTGAAGTTACAATTTCATTTTTCATTTCTAATTTTTCATTTATAATTCCACTGATGTCTTCGCCTTCTTTGCCAAGTATAGCAATGAGGCCATCCACAGCGATAGTACCTTTTTCTGGAACGCCAATATGTAATAAAACACCATCCTGAAATGATTCAAATTCCATGGTTGCTTTGTCAGTTTCTATATCGGCTAATAACTCACCGCTTTTAACTTTATCTCCAACTTTTTTGTGCCATTTTGCAATAACGCCATCCGTCATTGTATCACTTAATTTGGGCATTCTTACGATTTCAGCCATGTTAATGAAATTTTAAATGTTGAATGATAAATTTTAAATTATTTATCACTTAAGTTTTTATAATGTATGTTATCTAATTAATCTTTAGTGTTGAATGATAAATTTTAAATTATTTATCATTTGATGTTTTAATAATTTTAGTTAAAATATTTATTATTTCATTAATATCGTTTAATAATGGCTTTACATCTATTTGCGATATGTTCGTCTCGCTCAACAGTCTTAGCCAGTATCGTGTTTCTCGGGCTTCTTTTGCAGAGATACTTAATTTAGAAATAAAATCTTTTTTTGACTGAGCCGCTTGAGCCTCTTCTACATTTGCGCCAATACTAGTTCCACTTCTAAATAACTGAGATGCTAATTCATAAATTTTATCATTTTTTAAATTGATATATAATTTAATTATTTCTTTAGAAAAATTAAATGTTTTATCAACTATAATATTCGGTTTTGGATACATTTAAAATTTATCATTCAAAATTTAACATTATTCTAAAATGTATGGATAATTTGCTTCAGCATATACATCTTTGTAAAGCTCTTCAGGCTCTGGATACGGGCTTTCTTCAGCAAATTTTACTGACTCATCAACCAATGCTTTTACTTTTTCATCGATTACTTCAATGCCAGCATCGTCAATCCATTTATTAGCAATTAATGTTTCTAATACTTTTTGGATAGGATCCTGAGTTTGGTATTCTTTTACTTCGTCTTTAGTACGATATGTTTGAGCATCACTCATGGAATGCCCTTTATAACGATATGTTTTCATTTCTAAAAACGTTGGACCATCACCCCTACGAGCTCTAGCCACAGCCTCTTCCATCGCTTCATGAACGGCTTCAACCGTCAAGCCATCTACAGGTTTACTTGGCATATCATAAGCTAATCCTAATTTCCATAGATCGTGAACATTACTTGTGCGTTCCACAGATGTTCCCATAGCATACATATTATTCTCTACAATAAATACAACTGGTAATTTCCATGTCATAGCCATGTTAAATACCTCGTGTAAAGCACCTTGACGAACAGCACCATCGCCCATAGAGCAAACGGTTACGTAATCAGTACCTTGATATTTATCTGCAAATGCAAGTCCAGCCCCTAAAGGAATTTGACCACCAACAATACCATGACCTCCAACAAAGTTATGTTCCTTGCTGAAAATATGCATACTTCCACCTTTACCTTTACAGCAACCAGTGATCTTCGCATACATTTCGGCCATAATATATTTTGGATGCATACCTAAGCCAATGCCATGCGCATGGCAGCGGTAGGCTGTGATATGTTTGTCTTCTTTTTTGGTAGCACTTACAGTACCCGCTACAATGGCCTCTTGACCAATATATAAATGACAGAAGCCTTTTATTTTTTGTTGAACATATACTTGCCCAGTTTTTTCTTCAAACTTACGCATCAATAACATTGATTCGTACCATTTTAAATATTGTTCTTGAGTGAACTTAGTTTTTTTATCTGAACTCTTAGCCATAATAGGTTACATATTAACGTTACAAAAATAACAGAATTTGATTAATATCAATAAAATAAAGGGGTTTGAATTTTAGTAAAGCCAGTCAACTCAATTTTCTTAAAAATATTAATCTTTTGCTGGTAAATACTTAGCATTGAACATCAATGGAAGTAAATTTTCAATACTTTCAGAAACATAAACTTCGCCTGTTTCTCCGCCCATTATTATTCGAATTTTTTGTCCATAGCGGTTTTCATATTCAGAAATCGTTTGCCTACAGCCACCACAGGGTGATAAGGGTACATTAATGATATTACTTTTTGATTTGCAAGTCACGGCAATTGCTTTTATTGCAATGTCGGGATAGATTGCTCCAGCATGGAAAATAGCGACGCGTTCAGCGCATAATCCGCTAGGGTAAGCAGCATTTTCTTGATTATTGCCTAAGACAATTTTTCCATTTTCGAGTAATGCAGCCGCACCCACATAAAAATGAGAATATGGTGCATAAGCTGAATCCACTGCTTTTTGAGCGGCTTGTAATAATTCTAAATCCTGTTGTTCTAAATCAGACGCAGATTTATAAACTTCGAATTCGGTTGAAATAGTGAATCTAGTGGGCGATAGTTTTGTCATAATTTAAATAGGAAAGATACTAATTTAATTAATCGATTATACTATACCTTGCGGTTAGGGTTATCGCTCAAAAAACTTTTCCATCCCGAATATGATTTTTTTTCAGATGCATGGCCTTTACCTTGAAAATAATGACAAACAGCAGCTCCTAATGCATCAGTGGCATCTAAATATTCATCATTGTGCTTAAAATTCAATAAATTTTCCAGCATAGCGGCTACTTGCTCTTTACTAGCGTTACCATTCCCCGTAATACTCATTTTTATTTTTTTTGGCGAGTATTCCACGAAAGGCATTTGCTTTGATAATGCCGCCGCAATAGCAACTCCTTGAGCTCTTCCAAGCTTTAACATAGATTGCACATTTTTACCGAAAAACGGCGCTTCAATGGCTAATTCATCAGGCTTGTACTGTTCTATTAAATCAATAACACGTTCAAATATTTTTTGTAATCGTAAGCTATGATCCTCTAACTTATCTAATTTAATAACTCCTAAGGTAATTAAGGATAACTTACTATTTTGTATATGTACCAGGCCGTATCCCATTACTACAGTGCCTGGATCAATGCCTAATATGATTTTATCTGAAAGTAACAACGCTTAATTTATTACACAAAGGTATCATAAAAACCCCTCGTCAATTGACTGAGGGGTTTATAATTTATTATTTGAATAAATTGATAAAGCCATTTTCAGTAAATTCTTTACCATCATAACCTGTGGCTTTTAATATGTAAAAGTAAGTGCCATCTGCAGAACCATTTCCATCCCATGAATCATTTACGCCGTTTAAAGTATAAATTTTAGATCCCCAACGATTAAAGATATCACATGTTATTTCTTTAATACCATTTGTATTAATTTTAAATACATCGTTAAAGCCGTCTCCGTTTGGAGTAAATACATTTGGTATAACTATAGAGGAAGCCGAATACACTTCTATTGTTAATGTTGCTGTATCGGAACATGACCCATTAATTGCAGTTAAAAGCACAGTATATGTTCCTGTAGTATTATAAGTATGGCTTGGGTCCGTAATGGTTGAAGTATTATTATTAGAATCTCCAAAAGACCATAAATAACTGGTTGCCCCCGTAGATTGATTTATGAAATTAACGCCTAGTGGTGCTGTACCAGATATTGGATTTGCAGTGAACAAAGCGTTAACACTTGTTTGAGTTACGCTGGCAATTGCTGAATTTGTACATCCGTTTGCAGCATTAGTTACTGTTACAGTATAAATACCTGCAGAGCCGACTAGAGCTGTTGCTGAACCATTTGTAATAATATTACCAGTTGATGTAGACCAGTTATAAGTTACCACATCCGTAGAAGTAGAAACCACATTGACTGTGCTTGAACCACAAGGAATTACTGCATTTGAAGCTGTAATGTTTGGAGCAGTAGTATTACTCGATACAGCATACTGAGCTGTGGTTGTACATCCTGTAGTTGAATTATAAACAAGTACATTATATATGCCAGCTGTTGATGCATTTATAGAAGTATTATTACTACTTGTCGACCAAGTATATGTATAGCCTCCTATAGGTGTCACATTTACAGATAATGTAACGCTTGTGTTTAAGCAAGTAATAATAATATTTGACGACGTCGCATTAATTGTTGCTGATGGTATAGTTGTGTTAGATGTAATATTTGAAGTAGCTGTATTTGTACACCCATTTGCTGAATTAGTAACATTAACAGTATACGTGCCAGATGCATTAACAACAATAGCTCCTGTGCTTTGTCCAGAAACAATTCCACTTCCTTGCCATGAATAACTTGAAACAGGCGTGACAGTTGTGTTGATAATTACTGAAGGTGAACCACAAGTAAGAGTTTGCGTTCCGCTTATTGCAATGGTTGGAATTAATGTATTACTTGTAATTGTAACCTGAACATTAGAAGAACAGCTAGTTAATGTATTAGTTATCGTACAAATATATGTGTTTGGCAAATTAAAAGTAGCCATGTCCCCATTCGTTGATAAAGATGATGGAGGTGTATTCCAAGTATAAGTCACATTTGAACTTGGCGTACTTGTTACAGTTACTGACTGGCTAGCATTATTGCAATCTAAAACTAATGCAGAAGATGAAATAGTTGCGGTTGGAGCCCCAGGATTTGAAAATATTTGAACAGTTGATGTTGATGCACATCCGTTTGATCCATCTGTTGCAGTTAATGTATAAACACCTGCCGAACATACTGTTGATGTTAGACTTGATACAGGACCACATACTCCAGCACCCGTCCAGTTTATAATGGCATTTGTTGGGCTTGTTATGCTTCCGTTTAAAGCAACTGATGTAGAAGAACATGTTAACGTTTGATTTGTTCCTGCGTTCAACCCTAATGGTGATAAGGTATTTTGTGTAACTGTGGTAGAAGTTGTAAATGAGCATCCATTAGAAGAATCTGTAACGGTTAAAGTACAAGGGCCTGGAACGTTAACGGAAATAGATTGCGTTGTGGCTCCTGTATTCCATAAATTGGTAGTGGCTGTTGAAGTTGATGCGCCAGTTAATGTAACTGAACTAATTGAGCATGTTAATATTCCAGATACATTTATAGTAGTTGTTGGAATTGTAGTATTAGTATTAACCAAAGTAGTGACTGTTGATGTACAACCTGTGATTGTATTTGAAACTACACATTGATATATGCCTCCAACAGTAACTGTTCCGTTTGGAGAAGATGAGCCTACTATAGCTCCCGGACCCGACCAAGAATAAGAAACAGGAGTCATCGTAGTTGAAGCAGAAATCCCGACACTTAAATTTGTGCAAGTAATAGATCCTGTATTAGAAGCTGTAACGATAGGGATTCCAGAGCTAGGAAGAACACTAACAGTTTCTGAATTAGCACAGCCATTGGCAGGATTTGTAACTGTTAACGTATAAATATTTGGAGAGCAAGCTGTAGCTGAATAAGATGTTGATCCTCCACACACGCCACCTGTCCACACTGGTGTACAAGAAGATGGAACTGCAGAACCAACTAATGATACTGTTGGTGACAAGCATGTAATAGTTTGTGAAGAAGGCATAGTAATGGTTGGCGTAGTCGTATTTTGATTAGCAGAAGTTACTACAGTGCTAGTACAACCATTGGTAATATTTTGAACTATTAGCGTATAGGTCCCTAATCCTTGTCCAACGGCGTTTTGTGAATTTATTCCACTAGTGATAGAGGCGCCTCCTGGCGCTGTCCATGTGTAATTTGCTCCAGCTAGCGTTGATGTTAAATTAATCGTATTTGTTACACACGTAATTGATCCTGCAGTAGATGCAGAAGTTATCGGGGAAACAGTATTAATATTTGCCGCTGTAGTAGCGGTAACAGAACATCCATTCGTTGGATTAACTACTAATAAAGTATAAGTCCCACTTCCTAACCCAATAGCATTTTGAGAGTTTGTTCCACTAGCAATGGATGAGCCTCCAGGAGCTGTCCATGTATAATTTGCTCCGGCTAAAGATGAATTTAAGTTTACAGATGCTGAAGAACAAGTAAGAGAACCAGTTGAGCTTGCAACCGTTACAGGAGTTGTAATATTTTGAGTAACAACAGTTGTAGCTTGCGCTGTGCAACTTGTTGCAGCATCAATTATATTTAAGGTATAGATTCCAGGAGCCGTACCTACAGCATTTTGCGAGGTTGTTCCTCCACTAAAGCTTGGACCGCTCCATTGATAAATAACTCCCGAAGAAGGCCCTCCTAATAGGGCTACAGTTGGGGTTGCGCAAGTCAATGTACCTGAATTGGAAGAAGTCGCTACTAGCGCATTGGTGTTTTGTGTTACCGCCTGTGAACCAGTCGTTACACATCCATTAGATGTATTTGCTACTGTATAGTTAAATATACCACCTTGATTAACTGAAATCGTTCCTGTTCCTGCGCCAGCTGTTATTCCAGTCCCCGACCAAGTATAAGATACAGGAGTGGTTGAGGTGGTGGCACTTACATTTACGCTTAATGTCGAACAATTTAAGGAACCTGTAGTTGCAGATGATACAATAGGAGTTAATGTATTTGTTGTAATTGAAAAAACCGTTGATTTTTGACATCCGTTATTATCAGTTACAGTAGCAGTATAATTTCCTGCACCCAATCCTGTAGCTGTATTTGTAGTACTTATAGCTGGATTCCAAGTATAAGCTGTATATGTTGGAGTTCCACCAGTTGGAGTTAGGGATGCAGAAGCTAAAGCAGAACAAGTTACCTGTGTTTGATTTACAGTAAGAGTAACTGCAGGTGGTTGAGAAATACTAACTGTTCTTGTTTGATTACAGCCATTAGCACCGGTAACTACTACAGTGTGAATGCCTGGAGTTAATCCTACATTCACATTTCCTATGCTACCAGTTGGTGTCCAAGAAAAACTATAAGGTCCAAGTCCGCCAGTGGTAGTAACAGTAGCACTTCCATTATTAGAGCCATTACAACTAATGTTTGCAGAAGCAGAAATAGTAGGGGAAATTGGTATAGTAGTTAATGCCCAAACAGTTTCAGTCGGTTGAAAATATGTTTGATTAAGAATCGACCCAACAGTGCCAATTCCAGAAGTTACTCCTGGATTACCAGGGCCTGCCATAGCGCTCCAGGGACCTGCTGAATTATTCCAAAATTGAGCTTTAATCGTATCATCAGCACAAGTTGTTACTGTGTTTTCAATTCCCCTATATCTGAAAATAAGATTTGCTGTAACCGTCGTTGAAGATCGGATATCCCAAAAACGATCAATGGAACTCGGAGCCTGAGGCATAAGGCTGACAGGATTAGCGAATGGAAGATTACCAGTATTTGTACTGAAAGTAGAAATTGTTAAGTTTGCATTTCCAGCAGTAGCTTTATTAAATTCGAAAGGTATATAATCTGCTGCGGTTCCACCTACACCAAAAGGAAATACATAGTTACCAACAGTAGTAGAGGTTACCCATCGAAGGTGGTTATACTGATTTTCTGAATGAATATGCCCGCCTCCAGGCCTAATTATTCCAGTAGTTTGTGGCTGATTAACTACCATAAAAATAGGGTTTGCGGCAGTTCCTCCATTCATTCGAATATAGCCACCGTTTAACACTAATGAATTATTTTGGGAAAAACCAAAAAAAGCGCTAATGATTAGACAAAATAAAAATAAAGATTTACGCATTTAAAAAATTTTTATAAGTTAGAAAATTTACCGTTTATTATTAATACAAATATCTATTCATGATTTAAATTTTGTATTAAAGTTAATTCTGTCAAAAAAACTTTATTCAAAATTTAACTTTTATTTTTGGTCATCCATCTTACCGTTTTCACTATTAGGAATTCTTTTTTTCTCTTGATAATCGCCAGTAGTTTGATGAGGAATGCTATCACTAGAATTTACAGAAACAGTGTTCTTTGCGGATTGATTTAAATTTGGTTTATTTGAATTTGAAATATTATTTATTGTGCTTTGCTTGCCTATCGCTTTTCTGTCGGACGAGTCCTGACTAAAAACATAGCCTGTATAAAAAAAAGCAAGTAAAAAAAAGAGATTTATTTTCATGAGTAAAAAGTTTTAAAATTAAGCTTGTTTTGTTTCGTTGTTATTGATAATTTACAAAAACAGTAGCTTCACCACAATTTGTATCAGTAGCACAATTACCTCCAATATCGCAACTTGTATTACCTCCAAATCTAGCTGTACGAATGTCAATCGTATGCGTACCAGCAGTTACGGTAAATGTTGCTGAAAATGGTATTACTGTAAAAGAATTTTGAAGCGTTCCATTTAAGGTTTCACCACGATTCCATCCACCTACAGGAAGAAAAGTTCCATCAAGAAAAATTATGACATCCACGATGGAATAAGCACTACTAGTAGTAGCAACGTTACGCACACCTATATCGCCTATAACAGATATTTGAGCAGTTTGGCCAGCAGGAACTACAATGGTAGTTGATAATCCAGGCTGAGCAGTTTGAGCCGTTGTAGCAACTCCAGTTCTTGATGCTGTTCCGTATAACTGAATTACTTGTTGCTGTTTTTTGAAGCAAAGCCAAGCCGGTGAAGCTGGTGTGCCAGCATTATAATAATATCCTGCACCACATGGCATAGCAGTATTAGTATTCCAAACCATTAAACCAGTTGCAGGCGAAGTAATAGTAACAGCATCTGTGTTACTTGTTAAATTAATGTTGGGATAAAGCACCCCTTTGTTCGTAGAAGAAACATCTAACATAGCACTATTGTTAGGTAGCGCTCCAGTTGGGTTAATACCAATATTCTGAGCAAAAACAGATTGGCTTATACCAAGCCCAATACAAAAAAGGTAGATGATTTTTTTCATGGTTTTAATTTTTTTATACCAAATAAAAAAAGATTAAATGGCGATACTTAATTAATAATAAAAATTATGACAATAAAACGAAATTAAAATTTTAAACTTAAAAAGCAATGTTTTTAAATGGAAAATAAATAGTAAATGATTGAAATATACTTTTGGAAATGTAAAAGTGTATAATTATTGAGTAACTCAACTTATTAAACTTAGTTTTAACAACTAATAAAACTATAAAGTATGGATATTATTAAATAAACTTACATTTAATGTGTAGTTTTATTTCTTTGCAAATAATTTAGTGATACCCTCAAAAAAAATAATTTCGTTTAGTATTAAGCTACTTATTGGCATTATCAGTTTTTGGATTATTTACAGTCGTTTAAGTCATATTCCTGAGCTTAAAGAACAATTTTTGCAGTTATTTGCAGATCCAACTATGTATGTTGTATTTTTTTTGGTATTGCTTTTAATGCCCATTAATTGGGGTATCGAAAGCTATAAATGGAAATTAATTACAACTCAAATTGAATCTATTTCATACATAACTTCTGTAAAAGCTGTATTAACCGGTGTTTGTATTGGTAATATTGCGCCTGGCAGAGCAATGGAATTTTTAGCAAAAATATATTATTTCAAACCTCACAATAGACCAAGTGTCACGATACTGCATTTCATTAATGGAATGTTTCAAATGCTTATTACCCTATCAATGGGGCTTATGGCGATAGCATATAAAATCAATGGAAGTAGCCAATCCACGAGTGTGATTTATTTAGCTTTAACGGCAGGTGTTTGCATGGTGTTATTTTTTTGTTGGGCAATTTTTAATGCATCTTATATTCAACGTAAGTTGCAGTTTATTAAATGGTTCAAGACTATTGAAAACGCGCGCAATTTGCGCTTTACAAAAAAAATAATCACCACATTAATCTCATTATCTATTGTAAGATATGCTGTTTTTACAACTCAGTTTTATATTATTTATCACGCTTTATCGCCTCAATCACTGCCTTTTCAGGTGTTTTTAAGTATAGCGGCCTATTTTACAATAACTAGTATTATTCCTATGATTAGTTTTATTGAGCCAGCTATTAGAGCCGCTATTGCTATTTTAGTTTTTAATTCAGCAACAGATAATGAGGCTAATGTTGTGCTCGCATCAACATTAGTCTGGATAGTAAATGTTGTAGTGCCAAGTGCTATTGGATACGCTATTATTTTAAAAGAAAAAATAATTTTCAGAACAGAACATGCTCATTGAGTTATATATATTTGCAGTTGTTATCATTGTGTATGGTTTGTTTACAACCCTCGCTGTTATTGGATTTAACAGGCTTAATCAAGATTTACAAACTTCCGCAATTGATTTAAATCCTACATTTATTTCTATTGTTTTATCAGCGCGCAATGAGGCTAGTACGATTGAAGTATGTTTAGAGCAAATCATTAAACAACAATTTCCTACTACTCATTTTGAAATAATTGTTATTGATGATGCCTCTGAAGATGATACGTATCAATTAGCCAACAATATTTTAGGAAAATCATCTTTGCAATTTCAAGTATTTAGAGAGCCTATTCACCAAGGTAAAAAAAAGAATATTTCTAAAGCAATAGCTTTGGCAAAGGGCTCTATTATAGTTACAACGGATGCTGATGTTGTTTTTAGATTCAGTAATTGGTTAAGCACAATTTCTAATTATTTTGAAATTCATAAACCGGCAATGTTAGTAATGCCTATTGATTTTGAATCCGAATCTGGCATGTTGCCAACATTTCAGATTATTGAAAACATGGCATTAACAGCTATTACAGCTGGTTATGTTGGCATACATAAGCCGTTTATGTGTAATGGCGCTAATTTAGCGTTTAAAAAATCAGCTTATGATTTAGTAAATGGCTATAAATCTCATTTGAATATTTCGTCTGGTGAAGATGTGTTTTTAATGGAGGCTATTAAAAATGTTAATCCTACAGGTATTCATTATATTTTGTCCAGGGCTCTAATAGTAAAAACTAAAGCACAAACAAATTTCAGTGATTTCTTTAATCAACGCATTAGATGGGCTTATAAAGCCAAGTATAATTCCAATTTTTTGAATCTTAGTGCCGGGTTTATTGTTATGATGGCAAATTTATTAATACTAGCATTTGTAATGGCAATTATAAACAAGTCTGCTATTATACCTTATTTGTCGATTTTTGTGCTGTCAAAGTTTGTATTTGATTTTTTGTTACTATTTTTAGCTTCTGTTTATTTAGGTAGATTGAAGTATTTAGGTTGGATGGTTCCTTTTCAGTTTATATATTGGATATATGCTTTGTTAATAGGGATTTGTTCTATGGTAATAAAACCCTATTGGAAGGAAAAAAAAATTAATTAAGTGTTTTTTAAAAAGAAAAAAAATATAGATTTTACCTCGCAATCACTTACTAAGCAAACGTGGATTCGCTTTAAACGTGATAAGTTAGCAATGTTTGGCCTGAGTTTAATTATATTTGCAACCATCATTTCCATATTAGGTTATTTAATAACACCTGATTCTTCGCCTTTTGCGAATGATCAAAAACCAGAGTTACATATTAAAAAACCAGGCTTTAAAGCGCAATTATTATTAGTTAAGAAAAACGAGGCGCCACACAGTAGAAACATATTCAATACGATGTTGTTGGGTAAAATTAGCGATTATTCAACTATTCCATTTTATTCATATTCATTTAAAGGATTCGACATTGTTGTAGAAGAGTATACCGGTAATGAGCCTAATAATGGCGGCAAAGTGGCTTATAACCTGGCTGATGTTGTATACGATGCTAATAATAATTACCCAATTATTAATGATTCTGCTTTAAATCAAATCGAATTTTATCAATTAAGTTCAGGCTCCAAATTAAAAGTAAAGGTTTCTGAATTGCAAAATGAAATCACTAAAAATAATCTTGACACTAAAACATTTGCCTTAGGTACAGATCTTGCTGGTCGTGATTTACTAAGTCGATTAATGATTGGCACCCGTATTTCGTTATCGGTTGGGTTTATTTCTGTTATTATTTCTATCGTCATAGGTATTTTATTAGGAGCAATGGCAGGCTATTATAGAGGTTGGTTTGATGATGCTATTATGTGGCTTATCAATGTTGTGTGGTCTATACCTACCTTATTATTAGTCATTGCTATTACTTTGGTTTTAGGAAAAGGCATTTTGCAAGTATTTATTGCAGTAGGCCTTACTATGTGGGTTGATGTAGCCCGTTTGATACGCGGACAAATTTTAAGTATACGTGAAAAAGAATTTGTTGAGGCGGGTCGCGCCTTAGGTTTTAAAAATATGCGTATCATTATTAAACATATTTTACCAAATGTAATGGGGCCAGTTATTGTAATTGCAGCATCTAATTTTGCAGCAGCTATTTTAACAGAAGCAGGTTTAAGTTTCTTGGGCATTGGAGCGCAGCCGCCAACGCCATCTTGGGGTGAAATGATTAATGCCCATCGTGGTTATGTATTAGTGGATGCTGCTTATTTGGCTTTTGTCCCTGGCTTGGCAATTATGATTTTGGTATTAGCGTTTATGCTTGTTGGCAATGGCTTACGAGACGCCTTAGATACTAAATCAGTTGATTCTAAGCCATTATTAGGTAATTAATTTATAATACTTCTTATTTACTAAATCTTTTATTTCTGCATAAAAAAAGCCATACAAAAATGTATGGCTTTGTATTTTAAATTAAACTGAACTACATAGAGCTATAAGATGTTGACTTAATGATGTCGCCTTTTTCATCCCACTGTTGCCAAGTGCCAACTTTTTCTCCATTTTTATATTCCATTTTAAATAGTTTAGAACCTTTTTCGTTATATACTACCCAAGTACCATCTTTTTTATCATTTTTATAAGAAGCTTCTGCTATAACAGAACCAGTTGTGTTGTAACGTGACCATAAACCGAATTTTAAATTATTCTCAAATTGTCCAGTTTCCATTTTAGTTCCGTTTTCATAATACTTAACAACCTCGCCATTTAGTTTGCCATCTTTAATAGTTAGCGTTTCTTTAACGGAACCATTAGCAAAATACAATGTATGCTGACCTGAATATGCTATTTCCTGCTTAAGATACAAACCGTCTTTGTATACAATGTCTTGAGATAATGCTATACTTCCGATAAGAAGCAATAAGGATAGTGTTAAAGTTTTCATAACCGTATATTTATTTTAAGTGTAACAAATAAAAATCACCAAATGATTTCTAATACAATTATACTTAAAATAACATAAAATTGTTACATAGATAACAAAATATTAACTTTAACTTTACATTGAAACTTACTTATTCAGATTCTAAATCAATATATAAATCGGAACTATTTGTTTGAAATCCTTTTACATCAAGGGTTTTAGTAGAATAACCTACTTGAGAAAATTCTAATGTTAAATTTTCATCGGCTTTAACTTCTAAGTAAATAAAAAATTTACCATCTAAATCAGAGTACACTATTTTTTGACAGGTTGCGCAAGCTATTTTAACTCCCGCTAAGTATTCATTACTGCTTTTATCTGAAATTGAGCCACTAATTATCACTGTTTTATCTTTTGAATTTTTAGGTAATTCACCCGCAAACCCAATTAATCCAATGAATAAAAATAAGATGGTGTAAATGACTGCACTCTTTTTCATATCACAAATTTAACTAACCGAAGTTTAAATTAAGTTAAGGTGAATGTTACCAGAATGTTAATCTTTAATGTGAGAAAATTATATAACTAAATAAAATCCTATGATTATTATTTAAGAGATGCTTCCTTGTATTTCTCCATAAATGCCATGGATGTTGCCATCATTTCAGTAGAGCCTAAAAATAGGGGGGTACGTTGGTGAAGTTCAGTAATGTCTTGCTCCATAATACGCTTATAGCCATCAGTTGCAACGCCACCCGCTTGCTCAATAATAAAGGCTAATGGATTGCATTCATACAATAAACGTAATTTTCCGTTTGGCGATTTAGTTGTAGTTGGGTAAATATAAATGCCGCCAGTTATTAAATTACGGTGTATATCTGCCACACCTGAACCTATATAACGGCTAGAGTAGGGACGATTGGTAGCTAAGTCTTCTTCTTGACAATATTTAATGTATTTTTTTACACCATCAGGAAAGTGTAAATAATTACCTTCATTGATAGAGTAGGTCTTACCGTTTTTAGGCATTTGCATTTTAGGATGCGATAAACAAAATTCGCCAATACTTGGATCTAACGTAAAGCCATTAACGCCTTTACCAGTTGTATACACCAACATTGCTGATGAGCCATATATAATATACCCTGCAGCTACTTGTTCAGTTCCGCGTTGCATAAAATCTTCGTAGGTGCCAGGTCCGTTAAGGCTTGTGCGACGATATATTGAGAAAATTGTACCAATAGAAACATTCACATCAATATTAGAAGATCCATCTAACGGATCCATAGCTACAACGTAGCGAGCATTTTTAGAGATTTCAGTATCTATAGGAATAATGTCTTCGTTTTCTTCGCTTGCAATAGCGCAACATTCACCTCCTGCTTTTAAAGCTGCGATAAATTGATCGTTTGCGAAGACGTCTAATTTTTTTACACGTTCGCCTTGTACGTTTGTATCTCCGGTTTCCCCTAGTATTTCTACAAGTCCAGCTTTAGTTACTTCTCTATTAACTATTTTCGCAGCAATACCTATGTCACGCAATAAACGGGATAATTCGCCTTTAGCAAATGGAAAGTCATTTTGTTTTTCGATGATAAATTGGCCTAGAGTTTTCGCGTACATATTTTCTGTTTTTAGAGAGTGAAAATTAATTGTATAAAAGTAAAAAAATGCTTCAGATTTTGAAGCATTTTTAAAAAGTTGTTTGTATGTTTTTTCTTAATGAAATTATTTACAATCTATCACATAAGAGATATTTTCTCTCATTTCAGTTTTATGTATTTAGGTCTTAGCTTTTCGTAAACAATGTTCTAACATAAAACTTATTTAGAGTATTCATCTTTTATGAACTCACGCCAATCTCCCAAATTTGAGATAACTTGTATTTGACGGTAGTGTAAGTGAAATTGTTCATCATCTTCCTGAGAATTGAGGATATTTAAACGATACTTGTCAAAATTAGCCAAAGCATATTTTTCTTCAGCGGTAAGGGTTTTGCCACTAAATTCCTTATCTCTTAAGTCATTGATGCTTTCTACACCACCAATATCTTGCTTGGAGAAAAAGTGTTTTGTTATGTTATTTTTAAAGTCCATCAATTTCAAAGATATGAATTGGATTGATTAATTTAGTATTTTTCATGAAACTCTTTCTAACAAAATGATGTTAAAATCAATTCTATGTTTTAATCGAATGCAAGGAATTGCGCTATTACTATGTTTTAGCGTGCAATTACTCGGCCAACATTCAATTAGTAAATATGAACGATGTTGGGCATTATGGCATCCGATAGCGGCTTTGAAAATAAAAAAACAATTACCATTTGCGATGTTAGTTTATAAAGAAGTTGAAAAAAATAAATTATTGGACACCCTTGCTTATGGCGGAAAGTTAGATGCTTTCAGGCATACTTATGTGATGTCACATTTGGCTAGAACTATCAAGATTAAGAAATTACGAAAACTAGGGATTGCTCATGAAAAAGGCAACAAAAGAGAATTCTATGATAATAAATTAGAGTTTGCTGAAAGAGCAGATAGCATTGCTTGCGAGATGGATCTGCGAAATAATGAAGTGGGAATTACACTTGGAATTGCTCATAAACACTCTACTAATGAAGAATTAAAATACCTAATAATTTCAGAAATAAAAAATGGCAAGACTTGGTATTTAAAACGAAATTCTAATTATCAATATGTTACTTGTAATGATAACATCATTAATTTACTTGATTATAAAGGGATTTGGAACGTGCCTAAATGTTTGGTTCCCACAAACGAATGATATTAATAAGGGCTTTGTTTTCTGATTATTTTTCCAAATAATTTAGGAAAAAAACGTTTGATTTTCACAGCTAATAATTCTTTACCACCTACTAAAATTTCTTCTTTGTCATTTACTATAGCTTGAATGATTTGCTGCGAACAGGTTTTGGCACTCATGGCTTGTTGATGGCTTTCATCCATGTGATTATGTGACTTTCCATTTGTACTAACGGCGTTGACAGATACATTAGTTTTTATCTTACCGGGACAAACCAATAAAACGCTTATGCCTTTTTTTTCTACCTCTAAGCGCAGGCTTTCGAAATAACCGTGTAACGCATGTTTAGCAGCAGAGTATGATGAACGCAAATAAAAACCAAATTTTCCGGCTATACTGCTTATGACTACAATTTTTCCGATTTTGTTTTTCAGCATGAAAGGTAAAACAGCTTTTGATAAATTAACAGCCGAAAAATAATTGATTTCAAACAAGCGACGTTCTGTTTCACTACTCGTGTCAATCGATTCGGAGCGTTGACTTTGTCCGCCATTATTAATCAATATATCAATGGTTCCGAATTTTTCGATAATTTGTTGAACATATTCGTTTGCTTTAGAAGTATCTGCCAAGTCGAATGGAAGAATTAAATAATCCCCTTCTTTTAGATTTGCTTGCTTAGCGACTCTTTTCAACTCTTCTTCTCGGCGAGCCGATAAAATGAGTTTGGTTTGATGTTTGGCGCATTCATGAACTAAGGCTTCTCCTATACCGGAGGAAGCGCCGGTGATCCAAATTATTTTACCTGTTAAATTCATTTTAGTAAAGATAAATACTTATTGGTTATGTATTCCATACTATGATAATGTGTGACATATTTTTTTGCGTTTTGAATTTGGAGTTCTGTTGTTTCGTTACGAGTTAACATTGCATCAATGCATTTGGCTAATTCCATGGGCAAATGGATGTCGCATACTTCGCCACGTTGATCTTTTAATAAATCCTTCAATCCACCAGCGTTTGTTGAAGCTACAGGTACTTCGTATAAAAATGCATCTAATACACTACTGCCTAATCCTTCTTCTTCTGAACTCATTACAAAGCCATCTAAAACCGAAAAAAAATCTTCGGCTTGTTGATGAAAGCCCATTATTTTATATACTTCCGAAAGGTTATAGTCTTTTATTTTTTGTTGAACTTCATGCATTAATGGTCCTTCGCCGAAATGAAGAAATACAAAATCATTACGTTGTTTAGACACTAAATAAATAGCTTCTACCATAGTTAATGGGTCTTTATGAGGGACAAAAGCCGCTAATGTGCCTATTCTTTTTTTATGAGTAGGGACGTTGTGTTCGGATAAAACATGTTCTGCTCTGGTTTTATTTAAATCTGTTTTAACGGCAATGTCTGAAATGACCGATACTTGCGGAATACCGAACGTATTAAAAATAGTTTTGATGGCAGTGCTAATAACAGTGACATGATCGGTGAGTTTGTATTTTAATTTGGTAAAAAAACCTTTTGGTACAAAATCAACTCGCTTAGAAAAAACAATCGTCGCTCTATGAAACGGCTTTGTTAATATGCAATAGGTGAGGATGTGAGAGGTTTGTGCATGAAGGACATCGTAGTTTTTTCCTTTGGTAATTAAAAAAAATAAAACAGAAAAAATTGAATGAAATCCATGCGTTTTAAAGCCTTGTTTTTTTGCTTCTGCCTCTAAAGGAAAATCTCTACGGCAAAGTAACTCTACTGATTGTTGGGCATCCCGGAAACCCTGCATGTTGTACAGTGTTTGTCTTTCGCCTCCACGCCACGATTTCTCGTAATTTAATTCAAGTATAGTCAAGCTATTTGATTTTTGTTTTTGGTTGTTTGAATTTAGTAAATAATTACAAGTTTTATATTATAAGGAAATCGCTAACTCGTTTATTGAGTCTTCCATAAATCTCTTAATTTTTTATATTTTAAATAGGTAGCATACGCTGAAATTTTAGAAATCGAAAAGCCAGCTTTGCCATCTAAAAATCCTACATGCAACAAATAATGATCAATAAACTTTGCAAATGGGTTTACAAGTAATTTATATAAAGGTGCTTTCTTTCCTTTGTCAAAATAAGCTTTAGAAGAAATGTCAGTGAAGTATTCTACTTGTTTATAATGGTCAGTAACGGAATTAAAACTGTAATGTAATATATCTCCTTTAATATGTTTTGTGTTACTATCGCCATCATGTAATTCATATTTATCATGGGGATTAATTCCTGTCCATGATCCTTTTCTACTATCCCATAAACGCAACTTTGTATCTGGATACCAATTGCAATGTTTTACCCAATGCCCACAATAGTTGGTTAAGCGATTCATGTAATAGCCATCGTGCGTCCAATTATTTTTTACGTCGATAATAGATTGCTTGAGTGTTTCATCTAATGCCTCATCTGCATCTAATGATAAAATATGCGAAAAGGATGCGTAAGTAATGGCTCTATTCTTTTGTTGAATATGCCCATCAAATGCATGTTCATAAAACTTAGCGCCTAAGCTTTCGCATATTTGTTTGGTTTTATCTTTACTAAAAGAATCGAGTACCACAATTTCATCGGCAATATCTTTTACCGATTGTATACAACGAGCAATGTTTTTTTCCTCATTATAAGTTATGATGACTACCGATATTTTTGGCATAGTATGGGAGCCTGTTTAAAATTTATCTAATAATTTTGTTATACGTCTTTTCGGCTGCAAATTCGTTAAATTTTTCGAGATAGTAGCCAACTATCTCTGCAAAATTTGCCTCTTTTCGCTCAAAAATACGGATAACAATTATTACAATATAAATTTAAACTGACTCGTAAATATAATGTATGATAGTTTAACAACAAACATTAAATTTGTTTTATGAACAAAGTCATTCAAAATATGAAAGCAGATCCTAGCAGCTTATTAATGTTGCTTATAGCGCTTGCTTTTCCTATAGTTTACTTGAATTTGTTTTCAGCCAATTTTATAAGTTGGGATGATAAGGATGTGCTACTCGCTAACATGGATGTTCATGAGTTTAATCTCAAAGCATTTTTTACGAAACATTATGTTGGCAATTATGCACCAATTACCATGATTATTTTTGCAATCGATTGGTTATTATTTAAAGGTTCGGCTTTTTGGCAGCACAGTTCTAATTTGGTAGTTCATTTTATCAATGTGTTGCTTGTTTTTAAATTAGTGAAATTGCTATTGAACGACACTTATAAAGCTTTTTTAGTCTGTGTCATTTTTTGTTTTCATCCTACGCAAATAGAAACAGTTGCTTGGGTGGCAGCGAAGAACAATACCATTTATGCTCTCTTTTTTTTAGCAGCATCCATTTATTATATCAAGTTTTGTAAGGAAAATAATAAACGTTTTTATGTATATGCCTTTATCCTCTTTGTATTTTCGGTACTTAGCAAGCCTTCTGCTATTTGCTTTCCCTTATGTTTATTTGCTATTGATTATGTTTTAGGAAAGACATTTGATAAAAAATTATTTTTAAATAAAATCCCTTTTTTGATTGTAGCTTTCATAATTGGCTTAGTCACGATTTATACTCGTACGGAAGATAAATTCTTAACCAACAGCCATGCATATCCTATATACGAGCGTATTGGTTATGCCGGTTATGCTATCATACAATACTTCAATAAGTTTTTGTTGCCAATTAATTTGTCAGTTATTTATCCTTACCCACAAAACAAACTAGTGAGTATGATAAGTGGTTATGTTTTACTGATCGTCATGGGATTTTTGATTTATAAATTATATAAAACAAAAAAATATACAACTTTATTTGGAGTCGCTTTCTTTTTCATCAATTTAGTACTAGTGCTTCAATTCATCCCATTTGGAGAGGTTTTGACGGCAGATCGTTATTTATACCTGCCATTAGTTGGCATTGGTATTGCGATTGTTTCCTTAATTTCCATAAATCAAAAACAACTCAAACTTATTTCGTTTATACTTTTATTTGTATTAGGTGGTTTATCTTTTGCGAGGACCAGTGTTTGGAAAAATAGTATTTCTTTATACAGTGATATTCTAAAAAAATATCCTCACTCTTTTGTGGCACTAAATAGTTTGGGGGCAGAATATATGCTCAATAAACAATACGATCCGGCAATGACTTATTTAAATTCTGCTATCAATGAGAACACCAATTATTACAAAGGCTATTATAATAGAGGATTGTTGTATGCTCAAACAAATAGATATGATAGAGCTTTGAACGATTTCAATAAAGCCATTGAATTAAACAAATATCCAAAAGCGTATGTGGCAAGAGCGAATTTATATTATGCCTTAAAAGATTTTCCAAAAGCAATTGCAGATGCAGAAACCGTATTGAAAATAGATGCTGCGAACATTAAAGCAAATTTTGTGATGGCGACTTGTTATGACGATTTGAATCAATTAGATAAGGCACTATCATTCTATAATAAGGCAATTACTAAATATACTGATGAGCCTTTGTTTTTTATGCGTAGAGGTATTTTGTATGGTAAACAACAAAATTTCACGGCCTGTTTAAATGATTTGAACGCTTGTACAACACTCAATCCAAATTTTGCAGAGGCTTATTATTGGAAGGGAGTCGTAAAAGTCAATTTAAAACAAAACCCTTGTGCTGATTTAAGAACGGCCGTTAATTTAGGATTTACGCCTGCTCAGCAATCCATTAGTATGTATTGCCGATAGTTTTGTTTTACAAAATATTTTTAGCGGAATTAAGTTATAATTAACTAATACACGCATTGGTAATTGTGCGGAGGGTTTTGCCAAAACGGTGTGAAATCCTAATTTTTCTGGCGGAGCTGAAGCGTGGAATGTGTGAAGAAAAATGGATTTGGCGTTTTGGCTTGACTTTTTTTGTTACTTTTTTTCGTCAAGGAAAAAAATGTAAAAAGAGACTAAGTTTTTGAATACACTCTAGAAATGCTTACTCTTTATTTTTACTATCCATCAAAATTGTAACCGGTCCATCATTGACTAAAGCCACTTTCATGTCGGCGCCGAATACTCCAGTTTTTATGGGTTTCTGAAGCATCGTTGATAATTGGGAGATGCAATATTCATATAACGGTATAGCAACATCAGGCTTAGCTGATTTTATAAACGATGGACGATTACCTTTTTTAGTAGAGGCAAATAAAGTGAATTGAGAAACAAGTAGTAGATCACCTTTTATATCTTGCAAAGACAAGTTCATTTTTCCTTCATCATCACTAAATATACGAAGGCTAATTAATTTAGAACACAGCCAATCAGCATCCTCTATTGTATCTAATTCTTCAATGCCGACCAATACTAAAAAACCTTGAGTGATGCTTGAATATATAGCATTATCAATTGTTACAGACGCTTCCGTTACACGTTGAATAACAAAACGCATGAGTTATTTTTTGTATTTAGAAATGCCTACATCCATCCACTTCACATATTCTTCGATACTTGGATCATAACCTCTCACAGGAGTTAATAGTTTTTCATTTCCATCAACTAATACATACAAAGGTTGTGTACTTGATCCATAAATTGTTTCTTCCAAATATTTATATTTATCTCCAATGTCTGTTATTTCACGCTCTTTACCATACCATTGAACAGTCATAAAGTCTTTTGGATTTAAAGCTCGCTTATCATCTACATATAATGAAACTAATACCACATTATTATTTAATCGTTTGGTCACTTCATGATCCGGCCAAACATAATCTTCTGTCTTACGGCAATTAGCACAAGCATGCCCTGTAAAGTCTATTAATAAAGGTTTCCCCACTTTTTTAGCATAAGCCAATGCATGTTCATAATCATTTTTAAAATGAATGATGCCATTTTTATTAACCTCCATGTATTTTGCAAATTCAGGATCGTTAGGAACAGAAGGCGTGTTTGTATTTCCTGCAGAGCCTCCAAAACCATGCGGAGATTCAGAATATTCTAGTGGTGGTAGTATTCCAGAAAATAATTTTAATGGTGCACCCCACAAACCTGGTATTAAATACATACATATAAAAAAGGATGTGATGGCGACAAATAATCGACCAACAGAAACATATTTTACATCACTATCGTGTGATGTTTTAAATACACCCAATAAGTAAAAAGATAAGAATGCGAAAATTGCAATCCATATTCCAATAAACACTTCACGTGTTAAAATACCTGCCTGTATTACCAAATCCGCATTGGATGCGAATTTCAAGGCTAAAGCTAATTCTAAAAAGCCTAAGGTCACTTTAACGGTATTTAACCAACCACCTGATTGTGGCAATGAATTCATCCAACCTGGGAAAGCAGCAAATAATCCAAAGGGTAAAGCCAAGGCTAATGCAAAGCCGAACATTCCCCAAAAAGGCCCTGAAATGCTTGTTGCTGCTTCAACTAACAACGTTCCTATAATTGGACCCGTACAAGAAAATGAAACTAAAACTAAAGTAAAAGCCATAAAGAAAATTCCGATATAGCCACCCTTGTCGGATTTAGCATCTATTTTATTAACGAACGAACTTGGTAATGTAATTTCGAAGGCTCCTAAAAAAGACATAGCGAATACAAGGAGTAAGACAAAGAATGCTAAGTTGAACCATACGTTCGTAGAGAGAGAATGCAGAGCGCCTGCGCCAAATATTAAGGTAACACCCAATCCTAAAGCTACATATAAAACAATAATAGATATAGCGAATAAAAAAGCGTTTCTAATTCCCTGAGATTTTGTTTTGCTTTGTTTCGTAAAGAAACTCACATTCATTGGTATCATTGGAAACACGCAAGGAGTTAATAATGCCGTTAAACCACCTAAAAATCCAGCTAAAAAAATAGCCCACCATGCTTTATTTTCAGTTTCTTTTTCTACATCAACGATATCGGAATGTAAAGCTACTGTTGAACTATTAATTGACTCATTAGTTTGATTTGCAACTTGAGTTGAATCTATTGCCGCTATGGAATCACTTTTTTGTTTGATTTTATCATCCGCGGAAATTGTAATAACGGCTGAGGTTGTATTGATACAACCGGCAGTACCTTGTAAACTAAAATCAAATTTATCAGCAGGCGGGAAAATACATTTTTCTTCTGTACAAGCCTGGAACTCATACTTTCCACTAATAGTAATTTTTTTGTCTGTTTTTAATTTTATGCGTTGCGTAAACATCGCCGTATGTTTAAAGTATGCAACTTGCATTTCAAACACCTTATCAAATTCTTGCACAGTTTTGCTTTCGGTTGTTTTACCAACCAATTCATACTCATTGGACTTATTAAACATAAATACTGTTGGATTAGGGCCATCCTCAGCAGCTCTTTTTAAGGAGTATAAATGCCAACCATCGTCAATCGACGCATTGAAAACCAAATCATATTCACAGTCCGTTATTTTTTTAGTAGATAATTTGAAATGTACTGGAGTTTCTTGCGCTATTAAAAAAGAAAAAGTAGTAATTAAGGTTAAAAGAAGAGTGGCTATTTTTTTTGACATAACAGAAGTTTTGAGTTGTAAAATTAAGCGTTGTAAACCAAATATGAAACGTTAAATAAATGTATTATGTGATTCCTAAATTTATTTTTTTGTATTTGTTGTATACTCAGCAATAGCAATGTCAAAACTAATAGTTTTAGGAGGTAAGCATTGCGAATCATTACATGTCATAAATTCTAATGATGCTTTAATAACAAAGGATTTTTTATTACTCCGTTTTATTTTTTGTTTGAATATGGCTTGATTTTCAAAAACGAAGACCTTGGCTTCAAAGGCTTTTACATATTCTTCGTGTGCATTTTCTTCTTGTACCTTTCCTATTGCTATATAATCATTAGATGGTGTTACAGAAAAACTAGTGGGGATAGGTCCAGCATCTGTTGGGCGTTGCGAGTATATGTGCCACTTTTTTTCGATGGTTGCAGTAAAGGTTATCTCTCCTTCATTGTTTAGCAAATCAATGTAAGTCGCTTTCCAAGTCACAGGATTCAATGGTATTTGCGAAAAGCCTACAAGATTAAGAAGCAGAATAAATGATAGAAATATAGTCTTCATACTTTAATTATTTTTATCTAAAAATAGACATTAATATAATGCACTATAGATTCGATTTACAAAAAAATGTTAAGTCGAAACGTCATAAAAAATGATATTAATCAGACAAATAGACCATTTTCGTTACATTTTTAAGACTATATTACAGATAATTTAGCGTGGACTGTAATTTGACGAACCCAAACAAAAAAATAAATATTTACGTATGAACTTAAATAATTTTACAATCAAATCGCAAGAGGCTATTCAACAAGCCATACAAATAGCCACTATTAATGGCAATCAAGCCATCGAAAATGGACATATTTTAAAAGCTATTTTGGAAGTTGATGAAAATGTAACACCTTTCATCTTAAAAAAATTAGGAGTTAATCAACAAAATTTTTCAAAAACAGTTGATGCTATCGTGACATCATATCCTAAAGTTTCAGGGGGAGAGCCTTATTTATCGCGTAATGCCAATCAAACAGTTGCCAAAGCAACTAATTACTTAACTGAGTTTAAAGATGAATTTGTTTCTATCGAGCACTTATTGTTAGGAATTTTAGCGAGCGGTGATGCAATTACTCAATTATTAAAAGATAATGGCATTAAAGAAAAAGAATTAAAGGCAGCAATTGTTGAACTTCGCAAGGGTTCTCATGTTACAAGTCAATCAGCTGAAGAAACATACAACGCACTTAATAAATATGCAATCAATTTAAATACGCAAGCACGTAACGGTAAACTTGATCCTGTAATTGGTAGAGATGAAGAAATACGTCGCGTTTTACAAATTTTATCTCGTCGTACTAAAAATAATCCTATTTTAGTTGGAGAGCCTGGTGTTGGTAAAACCGCTATTGCAGAAGGTTTAGCACATCGCATCATTGCAGGTGATGTACCTGAAAATTTAAAAAGTAAGCAAGTATTTTCTTTAGATATGGCTGCGTTAATTGCTGGCGCTAAATACAAAGGTGAATTCGAAGAGCGTTTAAAGTCAGTGGTAAAAGAAGTGATTGGAAGTAATGGTGATGTCGTTTTATTCATTGATGAAATTCACACCTTAGTTGGCGCTGGCGGTGGGGGAGACAGTGCGATGGATGCTGCCAATATTTTGAAACCTGCTTTAGCTCGAGGCGAATTAAGAGCCATAGGCGCAACAACCTTAAATGAGTATCAAAAATATTTTGAAAAAGATAAAGCCTTAGAGCGACGATTTCAAAAGGTAATGGTGGATGAACCTTCGGCAGAAGATGCTATTTCTATCTTGCGTGGTATTAAAGAAAAGTATGAAGCACATCATAAAGTGCGTATTAAAGATGAGGCAATTATTGCCGCAGTAGAACTTTCTCAACGTTATATCAGCGATCGTTTTTTGCCAGATAAAGCGATTGATTTAATGGATGAAGCAGCGTCTAAATTGCGTATGCAAATTAACTCTATGCCAATTGAATTGGATGAGTTAGAGCGTAAAATCATGCAACTTGAAATTGAACGAGAGGCTATGAAGCGTGAGGAAGAAGATGCGAAAGTAGAGGTCTTAAATAAAGAATTAGCTGATTTAAATGACAAACGAATTGCGTTAAAAGCAAAATGGCAAAGCGAAAAAGAAGCAATTGAAGGTGTACAAAAAGTAAAAGCAGATATAGAAAATTATAAACACGAAGCTTCTAATTACGAGAAACAGGGCGACTTTGGTAAGGTAGCAGAAATCCGTTACGGTAAAATACAAGAAGCCGAAGCATTATTAGTTTCTTTAGAAAATAAATTAAGCGAAGCAAAAGCGAACGGTTCACAATTGCTAAAAGAAGAAGTGGACAGCGAAGATATCGCTGACGTCATTAGTGCATGGACAGGTATTCCTGTTTCTAAAATGTTGCAAAGCGATAAACAAAAATTATTAGCGCTGGAAGTTGAATTACACAAACGTGTAGTTGGACAACATGCTGCCATAGAAGCCATATCGGATGCAGTGCGAAGAAGCAGAGCTGGTTTGCAAGATAATAAAAAACCAATAGGTTCATTTATTTTCTTAGGCACAACAGGTGTTGGTAAAACAGAATTAGCAAAAGCATTGGCAGATTATTTATTTAATAATGAAAATGCGATGACGCGTATTGATATGTCTGAATATCAAGAACGTCATGCGGTGAGTCGCTTAATTGGAGCGCCTCCGGGATATGTAGGTTTTGATGAAGGCGGACAATTAACAGAGGCTGTGAGAAGAAGACCATACTCTGTTATCTTATTAGACGAGATTGAAAAAGCACATCCTGATGTTTTTAATATTTTGTTACAAGTATTGGATGATGGCAGATTGACTGATAATAAAGGCAGAACGGTTAATTTCAAAAATACCATTATCATTATGACATCAAATATTGGTTCACATATCATACAAGATAATTTTGAGCAATTAACAGAATTCAATAAAGAAGAAGTGTTAGCAAAAACTAAAAACGAAGTATTTGATCTATTGAAAAAATCGGTTCGTCCTGA
Organism: uncultured Bacteroidota bacterium; assembly: GCA_903834765.1. Lineage (GTDB taxonomy): Bacteria > Bacteroidota > Bacteroidia > B-17B0 > Aurantibacillaceae > UBA4416. Next base: position 10,386 of record CAILKE010000071.1, on the reverse strand, counting down.
GTTTTTGAATAGAATTGATGAAGTAATTATGTTTGAGCCATTAAGCAGAGATGATGTACATAATATAGTGAAAATACAATTCGAGCAAATTGCCAAACGTTTAGCTGAACAAAATCTTAAGATAGCAGCTTCAGATGAAGCGATTGATTGGTTAGCGCAATTAGGCTTTGATCCTCAATACGGTGCGCGTCCTATAAAACGTGTATTGCAAAAGCAAGTACTAAACGAATTGTCCAAACAAATATTAGCAGATAAAGTAGATCAGGCTAAGGAAATTATTGTAGATGTATTTGATAAGCAAATTGTGTTTAGAAACTCATCTTTATATAGTTTTTAGGATATTTTTATAGAACGAAGATGTCGCAGATGTTTATGATTTGCTATTTTTTTCATCATAAAAAATCATTGTTGTCTGCGTCTTATCCGTTGCATTTATTTATAGAACGCTGATGTTAAAAAAATATTTTTTTATGATGTTCAAATTTTAAATACGACATATAATCATAACTTTGCGCATCACCATTACGTTATAGTTTATGAAAAAAATTGGGTATACATTTAGTTTTATTTTTTTGTTTATAACCTTTATTAATGCTCAACAAGAGCCTATGCGTATGGAGGGATTAGCTCAAGGAACAAGTTATCATATTACTTATTTTGATTCTAAAAATAGAGATCTTCAACCAGAGATAGAAAAAATATTAACTGATTTTGATAAGTCAGTATCCACCTATGTTCCAACATCCATTATATCGCGTGTTAATGCAAATGATAAAAAAGTTAAGGTTGATAAATACTTTATAGCTTGTTTTAATAAGGCAAAAGAAGTATGGAAAAATACGAATGGTGCATTTGATCCAACGGTTTATCCATTAGTAAATGCTTGGGGTTTCGGTCCTGGAAAAAAACAAAAAATAGAAAAAACAAAAATTGATAGCATTCTTAAATTTGTTGGTTTTAATTTAATCGAATTAAAAGGCAATAAAGTAATTAAAAAAGATCCTCGCGTATCCTTAGATTTTAATGCTTTTGCGCAAGGTTATTCTGTTGATGTTGTTTCTGAATTTTTAAGTACTATGGGAATTACATCATATATTGTAGAGATTGGAGGAGAGGTATTTGCAAAAGGGAAAAAACCGAATGGTGATAATTGGAAAATAGGAATTGAAAAACCAATTGATAATAAAGAATCTGAAAATGCCTTTAAAGCATTGGTTAAATTAGAAAATTTAGCAATTGCTACTTCCGGAAATTACCGTCGTTTCATTTTAGAAGACGGAGTTAAGTATCATCATCATATAGATCCTAAAACAGGCTATCCAACAAAAAATAATTTACTAAGCGCATCTGTTTTTGCAACAGAATGTATTTCTTCTGATGCCAATGCAACAGGTATACTTGTTATGGGGCTTGATAAAGCAAAAGAATTTTTGATTGCTCATCCAGAGCTACAAGCATATTTAATTTATTCGGATGATAAAGGAAATTATCAAGTATACGAAACACAAGGCTTGAAATCTATTTTAACTGAAGCAGAAGAGCAGAATTAATATAAACCATTGTTTCATTTTCTTATAGAGCCCTGAAACATGTTTAGGCTGACTGTGCAATGTTACATCTAGTTACTCTATCTGTGTGAAGTTGTATTTGATTTCGAATTTATATTTACAGCTTTCAGTTTTAACATAAAAAAAGAGTCTGTTTCAATAATGAAACAGACTCTTTTTAGTTATATAAGTTAATAATTATTTATTTAAAATAATTTTGTGATTAGAGGAGTTTATACCGTTTGAAACATTGATAAAATAAATTCCATTTGTGAAATTAATTAAATCAATGCTTTTAGTTCCCTCTGTTAATTGATCAATTTTTTCTTCATAAATAACAGCACCTAATGTATTTAATACTTTGATACTAGTTGCATTTTTAAAATCAACATTAAATATTCCTTCAGTTGGGTTAGGATATACAGATATTACTGGATTTACAATAGTACTTTCGTCAATGCCATTTGTTACTGCAGGGTGCCAGATAATAGAAACGTTCTTAAGCCAGTTAGTAGCTGCCGGTGTTACTGTTGATGCAGTTGTGCCTTTTGTGAAGGCTACGGTAGAAGTTTGAAGTTGATTAGTTGTTGAACCGTGGTTCCATACTTCATAAATTTTAACATTATAAGCGCCATCTGCAACTACAGTGCCGGCTACATTAGTTCCATTCCATGTAAAAGTTATAGGAGCCAATGATGTTTTTGTAGCTCCAGACGAAACATCAGCGCCTGTTGTATTACCCGCAGATGCAGTTGCCCAAGTTGAAGTGTTAACATGATCACAATTGCCTCCGCAGTATTTTATTTTTGTTTTAACAAAAGTACCAGTGCTAGTTTCAATCCACGCAGCACCTAAATGTCTTGGCGAAGAATAAAATGTTGCTGTTGATGGAACGGTTGGTGTATAAATAACAGTTAATGTACCAGCTGTTTGTGCGGTCAATGATGTTGTAAAGTAAATTGCAGCTGCTACAATAGTTAATTTAGATAATAGTTTTTTCATAGGTTCAAAATCATTAATTTTATTTAAAAGCAAATATAAAAACAAAACCTGAAGACAATCTGAGTTTTTAATAAAATCCTATAATTACGGACGAGAACTAATTCTATTTAATGATTTAGGAAAATAGTGAGCCGATGTTGTAGTCAGATTTATTATTAGAGAGTAATTCCGAAAGAATAAAGCAAATCAATGAGATAGAATTTTACTAGCTTTTTCTTTATCTTCTCCGCCTAACTCTAAGTATTTGCGGATGTCCATGCAACCGCTTTCTTTTTGGCCTAATTGTAATTTTACTTCTCCGCGATACAAGTAATATTCTGCATTAGTTGGATTTAATTCAATGGCTTTATCAAAATCAAAAATAGCTTTTTTATCATTTTTTAAGGCAGCATTTGTTCTTGCTCTATAATAATAAGCATCTGCATAAGTCGAATCAAATTCGATGGCTTTATTGAAATCGATTAAGGCATTAGTATAATCCTTTAATTGAAATTTCACACTTCCTCTATTAGTATATGCTTCGAAGTGATTCGTTCTTTTTTCAATTGCTTTTGTGAAATCAATAATTGCATTGCTTAACTCTTTAAGTTCTACTTTAGCAATTCCCCTATAGTAATAAGCATCGGCATTTCCAGCTTCAAGTTTCACTGTTTTATCAAAATCTATAATTGCGCTTTTGTAATCTTTCAACTTGTTTTTTACGATGCCTCTTAAAAAGTAATTATCTATGCTTGTTGAGTCAAGTTCAATACCTTTTGTGAAATCTTCAATAGCCCCTTTATAATCTTTTATATATTCTTTTGTCATCGCCCTATCAAAATAGGTTGACGAGTCCTTTGGATTAATCTCAATAATTCTAGTGAAGTATTCGATAGCGCCTTGATAATCTCTCATATTGAACCTTTCAACCGCACATTCTCGGTACTCCTCAATTAATTGAGCGTAACTATTAGTAATTGAAAATAGCGCGAGAATTAAAAAAACTACTTTTTTCATATGTCTAAATTATTGTTTTTTATTTACCATATGGTATAGCCAGTTTAATAATTGGTGTTTGTGTTTCGGCAAACATGGCTATTTCATATATGTTAAATAGAGAAGGAAAAGTAAGTATAATCTTTGTGAAATTTAAAACAAATTGACTACATTCAGTTTTTTTTAATTAAAATAGCATAGAAAAAAGACACATGAGTAAATTTCATCTTGGTATATTTTTGTTATTATGCGTAATTAGTTACAAGTGTTTAGCTCAATCAAACCAAGATGACAGAATAAACACCTATACCATCGAAAAACAATTTATTTCTACTAAAGATGGCCTTGCATCTAGGGAAGTGTATTGTGTTGCACAAGATCAAAATGGATTCATTTGGTTTGGAACAAAATTTGGGTTGAATCGCTATGATGGAAAAAACATCATACTATTTACCACAAAGGATGGACTCTCATCTAACATCATTTCCAATTTGTTTGTCGATGGGGAAAATCGTTTAATTATACAGCACGGCTTGCGATGGTCTCCTACCAGCCCGTCTGGCAAAACAGATATTTTTAATGTCAACACTTTTAAAATAATCCCTTATAATAAAACGACCTCTTCATTTAAGAATATTAATAAGAATAACTGGATTTATCATTATATCGATAAAGACATTATTTATAAAATTGAGTGGGTTAGTGGAAATGATTCCATAAACAAAAAGCTACGCATTGAAGCAAACTCCCGCATATACGTTATGCCAGAGAATAAAGCAAAACTAATTTATTCAAAAAAAGATGGGATATATTATATAGAGGGTGAGTTATCCATAAAATTGCTAAATAGTTCTGACCTTTTTGAGGGCAACGAAGGACGTATCAATTATTTTTTTAAAGATGCATTGGGTAACCTTTGGATCTGCATGTCCCAAGGCGTTTATAAAATAAAATATAAGAGAAATCATTTTTATTCCTATTTCACCAATACACAGCAAAGTTTGTATCCATGGCCACAAGCAAGAGGTATTTATGTGGATATCGATAACAATGGGCAGAAGACCGTTTTTGCAAATGTTATGGCCTCCATGTTTTCCTCTAAAAAAAACTTAGAACAAACACTCTTCGCTCCTGCCTGGGCCATTATTGGCATTAATAATAATCTCTATGCATTTGGAAGTGGTTTATTTGAATTTGACAAAGTGACGCTAAATCGTATTCGCCTTGTAAATGAGGTAACTTCAGAAAAGGTGTTTTCAACCTGTGTGTTTCAGTATTCTGATTCCATTTTATATATAGGAACCTCTCAATCGATTTTTGCATACAATCGCTTCAACCAAAAAAAATGGTTACTTCAAAAAGCTTCAAATAAAATCCCTGTTGTAAAAAACGTTTATAGGATTGTAAAAACATCAAAAGGCATTACAGCTGTAGCTGAAAACGGTATCTATATCATTCAAAATGAAAAAATATCTAATTATTTTGGACCTCTTAGCAAAGATGAAAACAAGTATCTACCAATATCGTCCATCCTTGATATCCATGAAGATAAAAATAACTGCTTGTGGATTGCCTCCAATGGAGATGGCTTGATTCAGTGGGATTGGAATAAGAATAGTGATCTTAAAAAAACACGTTTATATACCATGAATGATGGCCTACCGTCAATGACTCTTTATCGCATTGAAGAAGATGATGTGAACAATCTTTGGGTGAGTTCGGATGATGGCATCATGAAATTTAATAAAAAAAATAAACAAGTTACCTTATACAAAAACGAAGATGGCCTGCCTCATCATGAATTTAATCGAACATCATCATTCAAATCAAAAGATGGTTGGCTTTATTTTGGAGGTATGAATGGTGTTGTTGGATTTGATCCAGAAAGTTTTATGCTCAAAAACGAGCAACAAAAAGTTCCACTTCATATCATCAACATCAAAAAATACTCTAAAAACAAAGAAATTAATATCCCTTGGTTTGCCAAAAATTCAAATCAAAAAATCATATGGAGGCCAGAAGATAAGTTTATAAAAATTGAATTTGCTCTGTTGGACTACCAAATTTGGAAAAAACAATATGCCTATAAAATTAATGGCATTCAAGATGAATGGATTTATACCAACGATAATAGTATCACCATTGGAAGCCTTCCATATGGATCATATATCATTGAAATAAAAGCGCAATTAAAAGATGGAACATGGCAGGATAATGCGATTAAACTTCCAATAGAAGCGGTTCCTCCAATTTACCTTCAAACATGGTTCATTATATCGTCTTGTGTTCTTATCCTAATAGGCATCATCGCTTTTATAAAATTTAGAACTCGTAAACTTTTAAAAGACAAAGATTTTTTAGAAAAATCGGTAGCTAAACGAACTCAACAACTCAATGGCATGCTTAAAGAAAAAGAAGTGCATTTAAAAGAAATACACCATCGAGTAAAAAATAATTTACAAATTATTTCAGGTTTACTCGAAATTCAAAACAAAAAAGCAAGTGCTAATGAGAGTGCTTTAATAAACGAAAGTATAAACCGAATACATAGTATTGCTCTGATTCATAAAAATTTATATGAGTTTGAAGATATGAGTCATATTGATCTTAGGATATTTGTGAATGATTTGTATAAACAAATACAGAATGCACTTTTAAGAGAAGAAAAATCTGTAACGGTAAATATTGCTATACCTGAAAAAATGTATCTTGATATTGATACCGCTGTTCCTTTGGGACTAATATTAAACGAGTTAATTACAAATTCATGTAAGTATGCCATTTCAAATAATTTAAATCCTGCCATTGCAATTGCCATTAAATTAATAAAAGAAGGGCATTTTGAACTACAGTATTACGACAATGGTCCTGGATTGCCAGCTGATTTTAATTTAAACAAACCTTCATCCATGGGAATGCAATTGATTAAAGATCTTACCCGTCAGATAAAAGGAACCATAACGTATGAGAACAAAAAGGGTGCTTTTTTTACGATACATTTTACTAATATTGATGAACGAAAAAAACAAGATTAGACTATGATGACACTTAAAATTGGAGTAATAGAAGATGAACTCATTATTGCGCGCACCATTATCAATACCTTGGAAGAATTGGACTACAAACATTGTGGTGCAGCCATCAATTATTCTGAAGCGTTAGAAATGATTGAAAACGAAAAACCTGACTTGCTACTGATCGATATTAACCTTTCGGGTAAAAAAGATGGGATTGATATTGCTGAGAAAGTAAATGAATTATACCAACTGCCATTTATATTTTTAACATCAAACAGTGATGTGACAACTATTGAACGTGCCAAAAAAGTTAAGCCTAATGCTTATATCGTTAAGCCATTTAAAAAGGAAGAATTATTTGCTGCTATAGAAATTGCCTTCGCTAATTATACCAACAGCAATCAAAAACAAACCAATACAGATACGTTTGCTAAAAAAGATTTTTTGTTTGTTAAGGATGGTTACCATTTTTGTAAAGTAAACATCAACGAAATTATTTACATGTCAACCGAACATAATTATGTAAAAATAACAATGACTAATGACAGAAGCCAATTAGTAAGAACAACAATGCCCGAAATATTACAATTAATCTCAGCAAATTTTTTAATGCAAATTCACCGAAGGTATGTGGCAAACCTTAATTATATTGATAAAATCATGGGGGATTCTATTATCATATATAACGAAACAATACCGCTCTCAAAAGACTATAAAGCCGAGCTTATTAAAAAATTGGGCATTAACCCATAACAGCCTTTGCTGATCAATAAAACGCACTAATATGTAGCAGAAAAAAAACTAAAACTATTGGCGTAACAACAAGTATAACGTTTTCCTCTCCTCAATTTTAAGTTTTATTTTGCCTTACTAATATACTTTTAAGCCAAACCGATTGTTTTAGCGTCACTTTCTATCACCAACTTCCCAAACTTCATAGGTTTCAGCCCTAACCTAAGCACTTTCGTCCCAAACCCAAAACGCGTATTAATTATTTATTTATTATTACAAAAAAATAATGACAATAATAGTATGATATAAATCATAAAATGACAGGCATGGATTGAAATGGGTATTTATTTTAATAAATAATTCATGGATAGAGTACCAAACTGTAAGTTAAATTATTTGCAATTTATTTTTAATTATTATTTTAAAAAACTATATGAAAAAAAATTATTTTTATGCAGTGTTCTTTAGTTTATTAAGCTCTTTGATATGGGCCCAAACTACTGAAACGTTTGAAACAGAAACCAACAACGCAACATCTTTTACAGATAATGGTCAGGTTTTTAATATTACTTCCCAAACCCCGGGCAATTTCAGAATACAGGGATCTTTTCCAGGAACAGGATGGAACGGAACATCCTCTGATAATAAATATATAGATAATAGCGGAACAGCTTTTACAAATACGTTAGTAACATTCACTGTATCATCGGGCGGGCCTTTCAAAGTAAATAGCATGTGGCTTTATTTAGGTAATGCTTCTGCTAATGTCAATGTAACAGGATCACTTACCATTACCGGTAAACGTGCAGGTGTTACTAAATTTACTGCAACGGCAAGTTCGGGTTTTAATACAAGTGTTGTTATTAATAATGGGTTTACGCTTATTAATATGAGCACCTTTGGAGGGTCTAACAATAGTACCATAGCCATTGATCAATTTGTAATCAGCACGGGTGGTAACTTTTTTTACGTTTCTTTAGATGCCTTAACCTGGACAGCCATTCCTGCATTAACCGCTACAACATCACAAACCAATATCGCTTGTAATGTCGGTTCAACCGGAAAAGCAAGTGTAATAGCTTCGGGCGGAACAGCCCCTTATACTTATGCATGGGCACCAAGCGGAGGCTCTGGAGCAACAGCTAATGGATTAGCGGTAGGTAATTATACCTGTACGATTACCGATGCAAATCTGGCTAGTATCACTAAAGTGTTTACATTAACTGAACCAACAGCTATCACAACAACAACAGCGGTAACAAACGTCTTATGTAATGGAGGAACGACAGGTGCAGCTACTGTAACAGCTTCGGGCGGAACAGCGCCTTATACGTATTTATGGAGCACAGCCGCCACAACATCTGTTATCTCTAGCCAACCAGCAGGAGTCAAAACAGTTACTGTAACGGATGCCAATAGTTGTACAAAAACTAGTACAGTAACGATGACTCAACCATCAGCATTAGGAACAACTACTGCGGTGACAAACGTCTTATGTAATGGAGGTTCTAATGGTTCAGCCACAGTAACAGCTTCGGGCGGAATATCACCTTATACCTATTTATGGGCGCCAAGTGGTGGCACTGGAGCAACAGCTAATGGACTATCGCCAGGAACTTATACGTGCACAGTAACAGATGCAAATAGTTGTACAAAAACAGCTGTGGCAACTGTTACACAGCCTGCTTTACTTTCAGCAACTATAAACTTCACCACCAATAGCACTTGTTTACTTAATAATGGCATTGCATCATTAACAGCCTCTGGCGGCACTGCTCCGTATACCTACTCATGGTCTCCAAGCGGCGGTAATGCCGCTACTACATCGAGTTTGGCAGCGGGTAATTATACATGCTTGGTATCAGATGCAAACCTTTGTAGTAGCATAACTCAAACAGCAACTATCACCAATGCTTTGCCAATTGTAACTGGTACTGTTACCAATGTTTCTAATTGTTTTGGAGGAAATACTGGCGCTATTAATATCACTGCCCAATCACCTATACAATCGCAATTACTAACCAGCTTTACAACAAATAATGGTTCGACAGGTAGTATGTTTGATGTTAATTTAACAGCACAAACTACAATTAAAGGTTTTGAATTTTCAGTTAACACAACGAACACTATTACTGTGCTTTTTTATTATCGACTAGGAACAGTCGTTGGCAATACCATGAGCGCTGCAGGTTGGACTTTAGCTGGCACTTCAATAATCACTGGAGCAGGTACTGGTAACCCATGTGATATTATCTTACCAAGCCCTATCACATTACCTACTGGCATTTATGGTTTCTATATAGCCATAAGTAATTCTCCTTCTTCTGTAGGCTTACGTTATTCGAACGGAACTGCTGTTGGTAATATATTGGCATCTAATTCAGATATGACAATATACGAAGGATATGGCAGATTAGGGCTTAGTATGCTGTTGGGACAGGAATTTACTTTACCTGTAACTTCCCCCCGCAGTTTTTGTGGTAGAATTTATTATAGTGTTAATGCTGCACAAACCTATCTTTGGTCAAACTCTGCCACAACTGAGGATATTACGACACTTACTGCCGGAAATTATTCTGTCACAGTTACAAATACCGTATCGGGTTGTACTAATACATCAAGCTATACCGTAAACCAGCCTTCATCAATAACAGCAACCCCGTCACAAACTAACGTTACTTGTTTTGGAGGTTCTAACGGTTCAGCTAATGTAACAGTTTCGGGCGGCACAGCGCCTTATACTTATTCATGGGCACCAAGCGGAGGCACAGGAGCAACAGCTAGTGGATTAGCGGCAGGTAATTATACGTGCACAGTAACAGATGCAAATGCTTGTACAAAAACAGCTGTCGCAACGATCACCCAACCAACAGCTATCACAACTACAACTGCCATTACTAATGTATCATGTAACGGAGGTTCTAACGGTTCAGCTACTGTAACAGCTTCGGGTGGAGCTGGTGGATATACTTATTTATGGGCACCAAGCGGGGGCACAGGAGCAACAGCTAATGGATTAGCGGCAGGTAATTATACGTGCACAGTAACAGATGCGAATAGTTGTACAAAAACTGCTGTGGCAACGATCACTCAACCAGCAGCTATATCACCTA
>CAILKE010000070.1 GCA_903834765.1 uncultured Bacteroidota bacterium | reverse complement strand
GGAACAATTACTGTTGATCCTTCAACAGGTCAGTATACGTTTACGCCTAACCCAACATATACTGGTTCAACTACAACAACGTATACCATTTGTAATACTTCAGTTAATCCAATAGTTTGTAGTTCAACCACGATAACAATTTTTGTAGGTGCACCTCAAATAGCTGTAGCAAAAACGGTCATATCTAAAACTAAAATTAATTCTACTTCATTTCAAACAGTATTTTTATTTAACGTTTCTAATTTAGGAAACACTGTTGGAACTAATGTGCAATTGGTGGATAATTTAAATAATACATTTCCGTTACCAATTACATATACAGTTGTTGGACTGAATGCAAGTTCTCCTTTAACTATCAATCCAACGTATAATGGAAATTCAACTATTGCTATGTTGTCAGGAACTAATTCATTAAATCCTACGCAAAGCGCAGTAGTAACATTAACAGTTAATTTTACACCTAACACAACAACGTTAACAGTTATTAATAACTCAGGTGTAGGATCAACTTCCAATTTACCTGACCCAATAGGAAATGGTCCGCATACTTCATCAGATACAACTAACACAGGAACTAACCCTGATCCAGATGGCGATGGAAATCCGAATGAACCAGGAGAAAATACGCCAACAACTTTAGGGCCACAAGTGGGAGCTTCTAAAACTGCTTCATCTTTAATAAAAGTGGATGCAAATACTTATCAAACGGTGTTTACATTCAATGTATCAAACGTTGGGCCTGTTGTGGCTAATAATATTCAATTAACCGATAATTTGAATAATGCATTACCGTCTCCAATATCTTACACAGTAGTAGGTTTAAATGCCAGTTCTCCTTTAACAATTAATTCTGGATATAATGGAAATACAAACATTGCCCTTTTATCAGGAATAGATGCATTAAATGTTTATCAAAGCGCAATCGTAACTTTGACGGTGAACTTTAATATGAACAATGCAATAACTAATTCATTGCATAATATTGGAATTGCATCATCTTCTAATTTTCCTGATCCTAATGGGAATGGAACTCATACATCATCAGATACAACTAACACAGGAACTAACCCTGATCCGGATGAAGATGGAAATCCAAATGAACCAGGAGAAAATACACCAACAGAATTTGGTCAACAAATTGGTGTGGCAAAATCAGTATTGTCTTCGATTTCATTAGGAAATGGTACAAGTCAAACAACGTTTATGTTTACATTACAAAATTTAGGAGTAGTTCCAGCAACTAATGTTCAATTAGTAGATAATTTAAATGGAACTTTCCCATCTCCTATTACCTACACTGTTAGTAGTTTAACATCAAGTCCTAGTTTAACCACAAATACTTCTTACAATGGAAACAATGTTGTTACAATGTTATCTTTAAGTAACATATTATCTGTTGGAGCATCAGAAACAGTAACCTTAATTGTAAATTACAATATGAACGGAAGTGATTTAACAACACTTTATAATTCGGGAGTTGCAACAATTACTAGTTCAACAGGGGTTACAAGTACTGATACAACAAATGCAGGTAATAATAGTGATCCTAATGGAAATGGAAATCCAAATGAACCAGGAGAAAATCAGCCAACAAGCTTTCATCCAGCTGTTGATACAATTGATGCATCATTTAATATTCCTCAAGGATTCTCTCCAAATGGAGATGGTGTAAACGATTTGTTAGTTATTAAAGGAATATTAGCATATCCTAATAACACGTTAACTATTTTAAATCGTTGGGGTAATGTAGTTTTTAAAATGAATGGCTACGATAACACATGGAACGGAAAATCAAGTGAAGGATTGAGATTTGGTGGAGATGATTTACCAGAAGGTACTTACTTCTATATTTTAGATTTAGGCATTGATGAAAAACCATATAAAGGATATATTTATTTAAGTAAAACAATTAAGTAATAAAAGGTATAATAAACATTAAGCATTAATAACGCTTTTGTTTTTAAAAAGATAGAAAATGAAAAAAATAATTTTAGCAATAATTGCATTTATCACGTTAGCAACTTCATTGAAAGCGCAACAAGACGCGATGTTTACCCATTATATGTATAATACATTATGGTTAAATCCAGCGTATGCTGGTACAAGAGATGCATTAACTGTCACTGGAATTCATCGTTCTCAGTGGGTTGGTTTTGATGGGGCTCCAATTGATCAAACATTAACAATTCACTCTCCATTATTTAAAGGAAAAATGGGTATTGGTTTAAGTTTGTTGAATGATAAAATAGGTCCTACAAAAAGCACCTTAGTGGCTTTAGATTTATCTTATCAAGTTAGATTGAATGAGAAAAGTAAATTAAGTTTTGGATTGAAAGGTATTGTGAATATGTATTCTAATAGTTTAAGTTCATTAAAATTAGATAATCAAAATGATGGATCGTTTTCTCAAAACTTCAGTAAAGTATTGCCAAATGCAGGTGCTGGAATTTATTATTACCGAGAACGTTTTTATGTTGGTTTTTCAACCCCTAAATTATTTGAAAATATTTTAAATGGAGGTGCTTCTTCAAAATCAGTAGAGCAACGTCACTATTTTTTTATTATGGGAACTGTATTTAATTTAAGTAAAGATTTAAAATTAAAACCAACTTGTTTTGTGAAAGCAACTCAAGGAGCTCCTTTACAAGGCGATGTTACTGCTAATTTTATTATAAAAGATAAATTTACGGCTGGTGCTATGTATAGAACTGGAGATGCTATGGGTATATTGTTGGGGTATAATTTTACAGATCAATTTACTGTTGGTTATTCATTTGATTGGTCAATGGCAAATACAACTGGTAAATACAACAATGGTAGTCATGAAATCATGTTAAGATATGATCTAATATCAAAATCAAAAGCTAAAATTAAATCACCAAGATTTTTCTAATTTATTTAATAATCAATTATTTCAATGAAAAAAGCATTTATACTTTACTGTTTCATTTTACCAATAAGTTTTTTTGGTCAGTCTTCTCTCAAAAAAGCTAGTAATTATTATAATAATTATAGCTATTCTAAAGTTATTGAAAAACTTGAAGGTGATAAAAAAATATCTACAGATGATCAGAGAAAACTAGCAGAAAGCTATAAAATCATGGGTAATTTTTTAGCTGCCGATTCAATTTATTCAAAAATTATTGAAGCACCTGATAAAACGACACAAGACATCTATGAATATGCGCAAATATTAAAAATGAATTCTAAATATGCGGAGGCTAATAAGCAAATGGATAATTATTCATCTTTAAATGCTTCGGATAGTAGAACTAAATTATTTAATTTAAATAAAACATATACTGTTGATTTATTAAAAGATAAGGGGCAATTTGAAATCAAAAATTTAGCAGTTAATTCACCTGAACAAGATTTTGGAGTAGCATATTTTAAAAACGAACTTGTATATACATCTTCTAAACACGATATAAATGCAGCAAATTTTAGTTGGAATGGAAATAGTTTGTCATTCTTAGATTTATATATCGGTAAATTAGAGGAGAATGGAGAAATTACTAATTCAAAAAAAATAAGTAGTCTAAATAAAAAATACCATGAAGGTCCAGCTAGTTATAGTAAAGATGGAAGTATTGTTATGTACACCCAAGATAATTATAAATCAAAAAGTACAGATGGCGTCAGAAAATTAGAAATGATGGAAGCTAGATTTAAGGACGGTAAGTGGAGTGAAAAAATAGCTTTCTCTTTAAATAATAAAGAGTATTCTGTTGGCCATCCTTCCTTAAGTTCTGATGGAAATACCTTATACTTCTCTTCAGATATGCCAGGAGGAATAGGAGGAGTTGATATTTATAAAGTACTTCGAAAAACAGATGGTACTTGGGGAACTGCTGAAAATTTAGGTGATAAAATTAATACTGAGGGTAATGAAATGTTTCCGTTTATTCACGAAAGTGGATTGTTTTTCTTTTCTTCTGATGGTCGACCGGGCTTAGGAGGATTAGATGTTTTTGTAACACAAATGTCAAATGATAAAATTTCAAAAACAATTAATGTTGGAACGCCTGTTAATGGTCCAAAAGACGATTTTACTTTTGTATTGAATGCAGAAAAAACAAAGGGTTATTTTGCATCTAATAGAGAAGGAGGAAAGGGAAATGATGATTTGTATAGTTTTAATTTATTAAAGCCATTTCAATTTGGAAAAACAATTAAAGGTGTGGCTTTAGATAAAGGTGGTGAGATTTTAGCAAATGTAAAAGTTGAATTAGTAGATGACAATGGAAAACTGATAAACACGTTGGTTACAGACATAAATGGAGCCTATAGTTTTGATGTTGAAAATGCAGGGGCTTATAAATTATCCGGACAAAAAGAAAGTTATGTTTATGGTAAAAATAATGTGAGTATTTCCGAAGAACAAGAATTTGCTGAGGCCAACGTCATTCTTGAAAAAGATCCTGGCTTATCATTAGTTGCCATTATTACGGATGGTGTAACTAAAAAAGCATTGGATGGAGCGAAAGTTACGATTCTGGAAAACGGAAATCAGCCGTTTGATAATTTTGTAACAAAAGCAGATCAAGGTTACAGAAAAACCTTACCAAATAATAAAGTAGGTGATAAATTAAATTACAAAATTAAAATAGAAAAATCTGGCTATTTAACTAAGGAAGTAGATTTTAATTATCTCATTTCAAAAACGGGCGATATCAATGTTCACGAAGCGTTAGATATTACCTTAAGTAAATTGGAAATTGGTGCCGATTTATCAAAAATGATTGATATTAAGCCTATTTATTTTGATTTAGGTAAATTTATTATCAGAAAAGATGCTGCTATTGAATTAGATAAAATTGTTAAAGTTATGAATGAGTATCCTAATATGGAAGTTGAATTAGGATCTCATACAGATTGCAGAGCAACTGCTATTTTCAATGAAAAGCTATCTGGAAATCGAGCAAAGGCTTCTGCAGAGTATATTAAAAAATCTATTACAAAGCCTGAACGAATTAATGGTAAAGGTTATGGGGAGTCGAAATTAAAAAACGGATGTGCTTGTGAAGGTGCTGTTAAATCAACATGCACTGAAGAAGAACATCAACAAAATAGACGAACGGAGTTCATCATCTTAAAAACTGAATAAAGCTTTCATCTCATTATTGATAATAGTAAGATTGATTATAATCGAGTTTGGGAAGTTTGTTTTAGCATTAAAGATTAAATAATTTTTCTCGCTCTGTAATTTCCATTTTCACATCTTGTGAATTAGTTTTAGTGATATGTATGACGTATCGTTGCGCTGATTTAAAAATACGGTATTCAGGAACACAAGGTGCGTTAAGTTCGGTTAGTGCCCATTTTTTAATATTTAGAATATTATAATCGGCATTAGTGGTTACGAAGTTTTTTATGTAATAAGGTAATTTTTTGTAGGCATTGTCTGATAAAATAAGTTTACAATCATGTGTATTACCAGAATATAGTGAGCTAGATAAATAAGAATCGTATTTATTTTGGAAACTAAAAAATGGGAAAATAAGCATCAATGTAATTACAATATAAAAACAGAGACCTTTAAATAAAATGGCGATGTCAAAAAAACGTTCGCGTTCTACGTTTGCAAATAATAATATGTTTAGCATAATCATAATGATGTTCCATGGCCAAACAACGTAATTATATGAATTACCAATAGGACCAAGCAACAATAAAATAAAAATATGCATAGCAATAACCATAGGCAATATGATATAGCGTGCAGGTTTGATTAGCAATCCTATACCAATGGCTAATTCTAAGTATGGAACAATTTTTCCAAAATGAAGAGTGAGTTGCATTTGTCGAGTATTTAATATATGATTTAATGGACTAATCATCCATGTATAAGTATCTGTAATAAAATGAGAATTCATTTTTTGTAAACCACTAAATACATATATTAATGCTACTAATACTTGTATTGAAATAAATACCATGGTATAATTATTAGGTTCATCTACACGTTGTTTGTAAAATAATAGAACGCCCAAGATTAACATATAATTAAAAAACCAAGGTTGTAATCGATTCTGATCTTCTATACATAAATAAATCGAAAATAGAATGAGCAATATGGCAGGCATTCTGGAGGCTGACATAAATACAA
Organism: uncultured Bacteroidota bacterium; assembly: GCA_903834765.1. Classification (GTDB taxonomy): domain Bacteria; phylum Bacteroidota; class Bacteroidia; order B-17B0; family Aurantibacillaceae; genus UBA4416. Next base: position 43,089 of record CAILKE010000070.1, on the reverse strand, counting down.
AAATAATAAGGGTAATAAATAAACCAAAATTGATATAATCATATGGAGCAGGAATACCAATGAAATCTATAAATAGCGGTGATTTAGGGAACCAACGTTGTCCTGCCCATAAATTGAAACTCAATACTACTGATATAAAAATACCAATGAGTATAGTTAATTTAATGAGTTGTAAACGTTGAGGTATGCGCATGGTTATTTTTTGAATAATAAACTTCTTAAAAATAAAAAAAGAGACACTGCTATCTCTTCAATAATGGTAATGTTATGCACAATTATTTTTTAGTATCAGCATTCATAAATAAATTGTAATCACTATTATTTCGATAGTTGGTTTATTACGATGACATTACTCTTTGAAAAAGTACTTTCCTTTTTTATCAATAATTACTTTTGGAAGCGAGTGATGTTCTTCAAAATAATCGTAAGCTGGCTTTAAGGTATTCCAAAAATCCACTTTACTTTTAGGGTAGTTTGATTCAAGCATTTTTAAGTTAGCATCAGTTAGTTTTGTAGGGAAAATATCAATGTAAACAGGAGTATTACGATTTTTTGCCTCTAAACACAATACATATAACTCTTTAATTTTGTCGTTTGTCATTGGTAAACAGCCAATAGTGACGCAATCGCCATGCATCATAATGGCACCACCTGCATTTGTGCCTTCTTTAAGAATAACATCGCTGTTATTTGGATAGTTTATACGCATACTCAAATAGTAATTGCTGTTAGGATTAAATAAATCAATTTGATAAAACCCTTCGGGAACTTGCCCGTCACCTTCCTTACGTTTAGGGCCTAAAGAACCACTGCTGGCGCAAATATTGTAAGTTTTAAAAAGCTGGTATTTAGTTTCGCCCTTGCTTTTAATCCAAACTTCAACAATGGCATCTTTTTTTAAAGCACGCAAGTATATATCAAATTCATTCGGATTAATTTTAGCTGCTTTTAATTCTATTTTTAAGGAACCCCATTTTGAATCATAAGCATCATTTACACGTAAGTTTTTTAGCTGACTAATTTTAAGAGCGCTTGCTTTTTCTTGGGAAGTACAAAAAGAGGTTACGACTACAACTAACAATACACTATGTATAACATTTATAATTCTCACAGGATTTACGATGTATTATTATTAAATTTGATTTATAAAATTAGTCATATAATTGAGATGTTATTTCTAAAGTTGTTAAAAAACAAATATTTAATTGTTGTTGTCGCACTTGGTGTTTGGCTGTTATATTTTGATAAAAATGATTTATTTACTCAATTAGAGATGGTAAATAGGTGCAATAAATTGAAAGCTGAAAAAGAATATTACATTTCGGAAATAGAAAATAATAAAAAAGAAATTTTTGAATTACAGCATAATACCAAAAGTTTGGAAACCTTTGCTCGAGAAAAATATTACATGAAGAAAGACAATGAAGACGTTTTTGTTTTTGTTAACAAGTAACAGTCTGTAAATCAATATACCCCCTCTTATTTTAAAGATATTTAAAATAATTATAGATGTTCAATTCTGTTAATTTTTTGAAAAAATCGATTTTAACATTATTTAGTATTAGATTAGTCCCATAAAAAATACTAAAATCTATGAATTATTTATTTAAATTAACTCTTACGGCAGCCACTATTGTCGTTTCATCGCTCCAAATACAGGCTCAGACAAAAGTGATCAAGGGCTCAGTAAAGGATAGTAAAACAAAAGAAAATCTACCAGGTGTTACAATTGTGGTTCCAAAAACTACTATTGGTGTTGCATCTGATGAAAATGGTAATTTTACCATTACAGTTCCAGATTCTATTAAAAATGTAGTTGTTTCTTCCTTAGGTTTTACAACGAAGGTTGTAACTATTTCAGGAGAAAGCTTAAACATTACGTTAGATGCTGATGGCATACTCTTAAAAGAAATGGTTGTTACAGCATTGGGTGTTAGTAAGGAAAAAAAATCTTTAGGATATAATGTATCAGAAGTAAGTGGGGCTGATTTATCTCGTTCTGGTGAATCCAACGTTATTCAAGGGTTGGCATCTAAAGCTTCTGGTATACAAGTTATAAGTTCATCAGGTACACCAGGTGCTTCTAGTAAAATATTAATTCGTGGAAATTCAACATTTGGAGAAAATCAGCCATTAGTTGTTATTGATGGAGTTCCGGTTGATAATGAAACACCATCTGCCTCTGCAGGTGATAATCCATTTAATGCTAATTTACAAGGTGTTTCTAATTCTAATAGAGCCTTGGATATTAATCCTGATGATATAGAATCTGTTTCTATTTTGAAAGGACCTTCAGCTGCAGCATTATATGGTGCGCGTGCAGGGCATGGCGCTATTTTATATACTACTAAAAAAGGAAAATATAAAAAAGGATTAGGAATTTCTTTCTCGACGTCTGTTGAATTATCACAAGTTAATAAACTACCTGAACTTCAAAATAAGTATGCTCAAGGCTCTAATGGTATTACATATGTAACATCAGACCCTGGTCCTGATCAATTGTATGGAACGGCTGATGATGTTTCTAATGGTTCAAACCAATCATGGGGACCAACATTAGAAAGCAAAGGATTGACGCCCTATAGTAACACTGATAATTTTTTTAAGACTGGTGTTACTTATAATAATAATTTAGCAATAGATGGTGGGACAGATAAAACGATGTATCGTTTTTCATATTCTAATTATAAAAATGATGGTGTGATTCCAAATACTTGGATGAAACGTAATACAGTGCGATTAAATGCAGAACATAAATTATCTGAAAAATTAAGTGTAGGAACTAATATTAGTTATGCTAATACTCAAACTCAAAAGCCTCAAAATGGTAGTAATTTAGCGGGAGTTATGTTAGGATTATTGCGAATGCCAACAAGTTTTGATATTAGAGATTACCAATATGCTGAAACAGGAAATAATAAAACATATTTCGGTTTGTATGACAATCCTTTATATTCTGTAAATAAAAACACATACAATGATAATGTAAATCGTGTGTTTGGTAACACTTATATTAATTATAAAGCTGCAACTTGGTTGGATATTAATTATAAATTAGGACTTGATCAATATTCTCAACGTAGTACTCAAGTTTATGCCGTTTCTTCTACGGGTGATGATAACAGTGCTCGTTACGGCCAAATGAATATTGATAACTTAACTCATTTTCAAATTTATTCTGATTTATTATTAACTGCAAAGAAAACATTTAAGGAAAAATGGAATACTAGCTTAACCTTAGGTAATAATATTTGGCATACTAAAAATACGGATGATTTTTCGCGTGGTAGAAACATGGCAGTACCGGGTTTATATAACTTGAATAATACTTCTGAGCGTTATGCTAGTAATGTTATAACAGCTTCAAGAACCTATGCAGCTTTCTTTGATGCGGCTATTGATTATAAAAGTGCTATCTTTTTAGGCTTAACTGGTCGTAATGAATGGTCTTCAGCTTATGATCAAAATAAACGTAGTAATTTTTATCCAGCCGTTAATACATCCATTGTAATCAGCGAATTAATAAAATTACCTAAGTGGTTTAGTTTTGCAAAAGTAAGAGGAGCTTATGCTGAGGTAGGTTTAGCTCCGGCTTCATATCAAAATAAAACATATTATGTACAAAATGCTTTAACTGACGGATTTACTAATGGTAATACTTTTCCTTATTTGGGAAATGTAGGATATGGTATTAATAATTCTTTAGGTAGTAGTAACCTAAAACCAGAAAAACAAAGGGGTTATGAAGTTGGTGCGGAACTTAAATTTTTTAATGGCCGTTTAAACTTAGATGTAACATATTACGATCAAAAATCGTCAGATGTATTGTTATATCGTCCAATTGCCCCATCATCAGGAGCAAATGAGGTATATACCAATTCAGCAGAAATTTCTAATAAAGGTTGGGAAGTTGCTTTTTCTGCAACACCAATCGAAAAGCCAAACTTTAAATGGGATATTAACATTACTTGGTATAGAAACGTTTCTAATGTGCTTAAGTTAACTGATGGTGTGACTGAATTTAATATTGAAAGTGGCTTTGATGGAATTGGAGCTTATGCTATCGTAGGACAACCTTTTGGTGCATTTTATGGAACAACTTGGCAAAAAACTAGTGATGGAAAATTAATCATTGACCCAAGTACAGGATTGCCAATAATGGATCCTAAAAACCAAAACTTAGGAAATGCTCAACCAGATTGGTTATCAGGTATTCGTAATTCATTTACGTATAAAAACGTTTCGTTTACTTTCTTATGGGATATTAGAAAAGGTGGCAAAATTTGGAATGGTACTAGAGCTCGTCTAAATTCATTAGGAACATCTAAAGAATCTGAAGATAGAGAACATTCTTACACAATTGATGGTGTTTATGCCACAGGTGTAAATGCTGATGGAACTGCTTCTTATGGTTCTGCAGCTAATACAACTTCAATTACTGCAAAAGATTATTACCGTATTTATCAAGGAGATCCAGCGTTTGGAGGTGTAACATCTACCGTTATTGAAGATGGTAGCTGGGTGAGATTACGCGAAGTAGCTTTATCATATCGTATTAATATGAAAAATAAAAAAATCCTTCAATATATTGATTTATCAATATCTGCAAGAAATCTATTATTATTTACTAATTACAAAGGCGTTGATCCTGAAACAAGTTTAACAGGTGCAGGTTCTAACATCCAAGGTTATGATTACTTTAATAATCCAGGAACCAAATCAGTATTTTTTGGATTAAAAATCGGAATCTAAGTTTAACACATTAAAATTAAGAATATGAAAAATATAAAATATTACATCCTAGTTTTTGCAGTAACACTAACAGGATTTACATCGTGTAAGAAATATTTAGATGATGTTTCAATAAACCCTAATGACCCATTAAAAGTATCTCCAAATGCTTTGCTTTCAGAAATTGAATTGGCAACATTCTCAAACTATAATGGAAACTTAAATCGCCGCTCATCGGTATTTACTCAGCATATAGCTGGTATTGATGGACAATATGTAGGGGTAGCAAATTATAAAATTAATGAAGGGGATGTTACTAATGAATGGAGAACGATTTACTCTGGGGCATTAATTAATTGTAAAATATTAATTGACACTCTTGGAACAAAAAGTCCCGTATTCAGTGGCATAGCGAAAGTGTTGTATGTAATGAATTTAGGATTAGCCACTGATATGTGGGGAGATGTTCCTAACAGCGACGCTTTAAAAGGATTATCGCAAAATTATACTCCAACATATGACAGTCAGCAAAAAATTTATGCCGATATGCAAAGTATGTTGTCTGATGCTGTTGCTAATTTAAAAAACTCAGCTTCTGCTAATTTATTTACTCCTAGTACTTATGATTATATATTTCAAGGTGATGCAGAAAAATGGTTAGGTACTGCCTATGTTTTAAAAGCACGTTATGCTAACCGTTTAAGTAAATTAAATCCTAGCCAATCGGCAACTGATGCAATTATGTATTTAGACTCGGCTTATGCTCACGGATATTTGTCATCAGCATCTGATGCTAATGCTGTTTTTGGACAAAGTGGTAATGAAAATAATCAATGGTATGCATTTGAAAATCAACGTGGTTACATTAAAATGGGTGCGTTTTTTGTTGATCTAATGAATACGAATACAGACCCTCGTTTACCATATTTTGCAACTACTGATGCTAGTGGTAGCACATTTACTGGTGCTGATGTAGATCCTGCAAATGCTACATTTGACGAATCTGGACTTGGATCTTTTTATGGAAGTCCTGCATCTAAAGCGCCTATGGTTACTTATGTAGAAGCTAAATTTATTGAAGCAGAATGTAAATTAAGAATTGTGAATAATTCTGGCGCAGCAAACGCTTATAATGCAGCTGTAAAAGAATCTATTTTATATGTAACAGGAGCTTCAGATCCTACTTATGAAGCAGCTCACGCTTCAGAAACATCAGGATCAATTGATCTTACAAAAATTATGACAGAAAAATACGTTGCTTTATTTACTCAAGCAGAAACTTGGGCTGATTGGAGAAGAACAGGTCTACCTGTATTAGCTCCAAATCCTAGTGGTGTAGTTAGTGGAATTCCACGTATTTTACCTACATCTCAAGAAGAACGTAATTATAATCCAAATGCCATTATCGTTTCTAATATCTTACAAAAAGTTTGGTGGGACCAATAATATTTTCTCCTAAAACAAATTCTTTAAAAGCTCTGCTAACCAGCGGAGCTTTTTTTTTACATATAATTTGTTGACGTTTTTATTTGTAAATTTAAATGTTGATTTAGTTGGAATATTTTTTTTCAAATCTAATCAACACCTTCAATTCCTTAAGTCTCTTTAATCCCTTAATTCACTTCTCTATGTCAACCTGTCTTTTAACATCAGAAATTGTCAGCATTTTAGGTCTGGTATGTTTTTAGACTAAGTGAGCCTACAGTTCAAATTACATGCGTCAATCTGTCTTTAAAGAATTAGTTTCGGTAATACTCTATCCTGCATTGTTTTTAATGCTATGCTGGGCTGTTTTTTGGGCTGATAACGTATTTCATTTAGATTTATATAATTTTGGAGTAAGTCCGCGAACCATGAGTGGATTAAAAGGTATACTGTTTAGTCCATTTATTCATGCTGATTTTAACCATATTGCTAATAATAGCTTTCCTGTATTTATCTTAAGTTCACTTATTTTTTATTTTTATAAACCTATTGCTTGGCCTGCTATTCTTTGGATTTTTGTTATTAGTGGCATTTGGCTTTGGGTTGGCGGTCGTAATAACGATCATATTCCTAATTATCATTTTGGAGCTAGTACTTTAATTTATGGTTTTTCTACATTCTTGTTTTTTAGTGGTGTATTTCGTAAACACAAGCAATTAATGGTAGTTTCGGCCTTAGTGGTGTTTTTGTATGGAAGTATAACCTGGGGTATATTTCCTTTTGACAGAACAATGTCGTGGGAAGGGCACTTGTTCGGTGCTATTTCAGGTATATTAGTAGCGTATAATTACCGTAAGGAAGGACCGCAAAAGCAAGAATATCATTGGCCGGAGGAAGAAATAGATTTAGAACATTTAGACGATGATGTAGAAATTGCTCCACTATCATTTAATAAAGAAGAATATAAATATGATGATACTTTTTGGAAACAATCCTTAGATCCCTTTCAGATTGTTTATCATTTTAAGCCAACTGTAATAAATACAATTGATAAGAAAACTAATTCTAGTGAAGTGCCAATGAACAGCGTAATTAAGAACAATATAGAAATCATTAAAATTGAATTAAAAGATATTGAGCAATTACAGGCCATTGCTAAACAAACTTTTTTTGAAACTTTTGCAGATCTAAATTCTGAAGAAAATATGCAGAAATATTTAGAAAATGAGTTTAACATTGATAAGCTTATGAATGAACTAACAAACCCATATTCTGAATTTTATTTTGCCAAGATCAACAATGATGTTATTGGCTATTTAAAAATTAATTTCGGAGTGGCTCAAACAGAAATTAAAGAAAGCAAATCAATTGAAGTAGAACGTATTTATGTATTAAAAGAATATCACGGAAAAGATGTCGGGCAATTTTTATACAACAAAGCACTATCACTTGCTAAATATAAAGGTGCAGACTATTTATGGTTAGGTGTTTGGGAGAAAAACCATCGAGCCATAAATTTTTATAAAAAAAATGGTTTTGTAGAATTTAACAAACATATTTTTAAATTAGGTGATGATGATCAAACAGACATCATGATGAAATTAATACTTAAATAACTGAAAAAAGGAAAACCATTTTTTCATTATGAATCGTTGAGTTCAAAAGAGTGACAGATTTTTTGTATTTTTACCCTATGGAAAGTGTGAGACAAAGTAAAGTAGCTAAATTGCTACAAAAAGAATTAGCCGAAATTTTTAGAGCAAATGCCAAAACCATGTTTGATGGTGCTTTTGTTACTGTTACTGTTGTGCGCGTCAGTTCCGATTTGAGTTCTTCAAAAATATATTTGAGCATCATGGCTAATAAAGATGTGAATGCTACCTTCAAATCAATTAATGATCAAAAAGTTCATATACGTAAAATATTAGGAAACGCTATTGGGAAGCAAGTGCGAATCATTCCGGAACTTTCATTTTTTATTGATGATTCTTATGATTATGCTGAAAAAATAAATAAGTTATTTAATAAGCCTGTTTAATTTTTGAATTTATCCTTTTTCATAGCCAAGCGGTATTTAATTTCCAAAAAATCGAATAACGCTATTAATGTTATTTCATGGATTAGCATAATTGCTATCGCTGTTACAACTGCTGCCTTAGTGGTTATTTTATCGGCCATGAATGGCTTAACAGGTGTTGTTGCTGATTTATACCATGCCATTGAGCCAGATCTGAAAATAACCGCCATTCATTCAAAATATATTACCAATGCGGATGAACTCGCTAAAAAAATAAAAGCGATTGAAGGCGTTAAGGAAGTGTCTTATTCGCTCGAAGAAAATGCTTTGATTAAACTAGACGATAAACAGGCGGTTGTTACCATTAAAGGTGTAGATGAACATTTTAAAAATCTGACTCATTTTGATACCGTTATTATAGATGGAACCTATCGCTTTAATTACAAAGGGCAGTATTACGGAGTATTTGGGAGAGGCATTGCTAATAAATTAGGCGTAAATGTCCATGATTTTATTTCTCCTATTTCTATTTATGCACCAACACGAGGAAAGGTTGAAGGGATCAATCCAGAAGACGCCTTTACTAAAATAGCGGTTAGTCCGGCTGGTGTGTTTTCATTAAATGATGATTTTGATTTTAAATATGTGTTAATCGATTTAAAAGCAGCTCAAGAATTATTTGATTGTAAAAATTTCATTTCTTTAATTGAATTAAGTGTAAATGATAAAGATAATATCAAGGCTATACAAACTCAATTGCAAAAAGTATTAGGCACTAATTATCAAATAAAGAACAGATACCAAATAAATGATGTGCTCTTTAAAACCTTGGAAACAGAGAAGTTATGGACGTTTTTGATTTTAGCATTTATTTTAGTGATCGCTACGTTTAATATCATAGGTGCCTTGACGATGTTGATTATTGAAAAGAAAAAGGATATTAAAACCTTATATAATTTAGGAGCCGATCAACAATTCATACAACTTATTTTTATGAAGGAAGGTTTTTTAATTACTGCTGTTGGCGCCATTAGCGGACTTTTAATAGGCTTAGGTGTTTGTATTTTACAGCAGCACTTTCATTTCATTACCTTTGATGATCAATACGTGATCCCTTATTACCCTATTAAAATGGAAGTAAAAGATTTTGTTTGGATATTAAGCGTAGTGATGGGAATAGGCTTTGTTGCTGCCATTTATCCCGTTCGTATTTTTACTAAAAATGATTTGGTTCATTTAAGTGAGTAAATTATTTTAGGATTAATTACTCCTTCACAAACTTTTTTCGCACCAAACCCTTAGTTGTTTTTACTTTCAAATAATAAATACCATCTGGTAAATCACTAATTTCAATACTTTTTGAACCTAATGGTTTGTAGCTACATGTTTCTCCTATTGTATTATATATTGCTATGGACTCAAATTCTTCTTCTGTTTGGAGTGTTAAGAGAGAGTTGGTGGGGTTAGGGAAAATAGCTAATGATTCCATTAACTTCAACTCATCAATACTTTCTATCACAGGTTCCGAACCGCACGTAATCATTCCTTTTTTAAAATATATAAGCGTTCTACTTATTTCACAATTTGTAAATCCATTAGAACAGGTGTTATAATAATGACTTACCTGTCCAATTCCTTTTCCATAAATATCATAACCATAATATGGCTCAAAATAAGAGTAACATGAGTCCAAAAGTTGAGGACCGTTGCCCATGTTACTTATTTTGATAGAAGATATATTGCAATTAGAGGTAAATATTGTATCAACCCAAGTGCCAGTATAACCCGCAGTATCAATGCAATTATTGCTCAAATAGTGAATTTTTGAACCCAAACCCAAACCAACAGTATAGTCCAAATTTGAAACAGACATAGTAGCGCCAGCAATTGCGCTATACGTAGGCGAACACGAAGGACAACCTGGGGATGTATACGAATAACCATTCCAAGTATAGAAAATAGTATCAAGTGAGGGACTATAATATTTATTTGTTATAGCTTGTTTTATATACATTGGAGGATTAGATATCCCCCCCATTTGCGTAATAAAAACATCCCCAATATTATAATTGTAAATTTCTCCAACAGTAAGCAGAGATTGCGTCATGCCAAATTTGAAAACAAATAAAATGGCAATTAAATAAATTTTTCTCATAACATGTTATTTAAAATTATTAATTTTTTCTAAGCAACTACACTATTGTTATATATAAATGTACAAAAAAATCTAGTTGAATAAAATGATTAAGACTTGAACTTCATTAACTTTAGTTCAATTAAAGTCAATTTAGTTCAAATTCTGATAATTAAAGATGCGTTTGACGCTAGTTCATTTACTTCAAAGTATAAACCACTGCTTCTAAATAGCGCTTGTTTTTTTCTTCGAACATAACCGTAAAACCATTTTCTTCAAAAACTGATTTGTATTTAGGGTTCAAATATAAGCAGTAAATAGGGCGGGGGTGAAGCATAACGCTTTCCTTTATTGCATGAATTACTTTTTGAATAATATCAGGACCAAAGGGGTTAAAAAAATAAAATACGCTTGCATTGCTTGGTATTTGATATTTGGTGGCATCATTAAATAAAAAGGTAATCTTACTATCTGCATTTTTTTTCTTGTAGATCAATAAATTAGCGTTAGCATCATCAATTAATTCCTTTGCAATATCAACACCAATTAATTTTGTGAAACCGCACTGCTCGGCTACAAACAAGGCTCTGCCTTTTCCACAACCGTAATCAATAAAGGGGTTTTGTTTTATTTCGGGAGGTAATTTATTGAATAAGGAAAATAAAATGTAATAACTGGCACCTTGGTAATGGTGATTTTGTTCGGAGCTATCACCCGCAAGGGTCAAGCTGTCAAGGTTAACAATACTGTGTGTATTGATGCCTAATTTTTTTTCGTACTGTCCTTCGTAGGTAAGTAATTTAAATGTATTGACAGCTCCTCTATAATACAGTGAACGAAAAAAGTAGTAGATATATTGAAATAATTTCATGAGTTAAAACAATTATTGATTAACATGTAAATCTACTAAAAGGCGATTAGTAAACAATAATAAGTCTTTCATCAATTACTAAAATGGATTAGTATAATTCCTTTAAAATTAGACGGTAATTCTTGCATCTGCAACAAAAAAAAATTACCTTCAACACATAAAATGATCTTATGCAAATTGATATAGAGGCAGAAAAGAAAGAAATATTAAATCGCTATAAAGCTTTAATGCAGGCTTGTAAGCGTCGATTGGAGAAAGGCGACAAAGATATAATTCGTAAAGCTTTTGAAGTATCAGTAGAGGCGCATAAAGAAATGCGTCGTAAATCTGGAGAGCCTTATATTTATCATCCAATAGCCGTAGCTCAAATTTGTGCCGAAGAAATTGGCTTAGGAACTACAGCGATTGTATGTGCACTTTTACACGATACGGTTGAAGATACCGATTTAACGTTGGATGATGTGAAAGGTATGTTTGGCGAAAAAGTAGCTCAAATTATTGATGGGTTAACTAAGATATCAGGCGTATTTGATCATACATCATCTATACAGGCCGAAAATTTCAGAAAGATGTTATTGACGCTATCTGAAGATGTGCGTGTTATCTTAATTAAACTTGCTGATCGATTGCATAATATGCGCACGCTTGATCATATGAAACGTGACAAGCAAATGAAAATTGCGAGTGAAACATTATATCTATACGCACCATTAGCTCATCGCTTAGGCTTAAATACGATTAAATCTGAATTAGAAGATTTAGGATTAAAATATACCAATGAAGATTGGTATAATACTGTTGCTCATAAATTAGAAGAGACAGAGGTTGCTCGTAAAAAATACATCAAAAACTTTATTGATCCGTTAAATGAGATTTTAAAGGAACAAGGATTTAAGTTTAAAATATTTGGAAGACCTAAATCTATCTACTCTATTTATCATAAAATTAAAAACAAAGGTGTACCTTTTGAAGAGATCTATGATTTGTTCGCTATTCGTATAGTGATTGATACGCCGCTTGAAAGTGAAAAAGCAGATTGCTGGAAAATATATTCGATCATCACCGATTTTTACCACCCGAACCCTGACCGTTTGCGCGATTGGATTTCGACACCTAAAAGTAATGGCTACGAAAGTTTGCATACTACGGTTATGGGTCCTGAAGGTAAATGGGTAGAAGTGCAAATACGCTCGGTACGTATGGATGAATTAGCTGAAATGGGTTATGCGGCGCATTGGAAGTATAAAGATTCTGCAGCTGAAAAAGAAAGTAATTTAGAAAATTGGTTGCATCGTATTCGTGAGATGCTAGATAATCCTGACCCTAATGCTTTAGAGTTTATTGATGATTTTAAATTAAATTTATTTGCTGATGAAATTTTTATTTTCACCCCAAAAGGTGATATGAAGAGTTTGCCAACGACTGCTACGGCGCTCGATTTTGCATTTGAAATTCACACGAAGGTTGGAGAACAATGTATAGGTGCCAAAGTGAATCATAAATTAGTTCCGTTAAGCTATCAGTTAAAAAGCGGCGATCAAGTTGAAATATTAACGTCGTCCAAACAATCACCTAAAGAAGATTGGATTAACTACGTAGTAACAGCTCGCGCTAAATCAAAAATTAAATCGGCTTTAAAAGAAAGTCGTAGGAAAATAGCAGAAAATGGAAAAGAAATTTTAGAAAAGAAATTTCACAAATGTAAATTAGATTATACTATACAAAATGTTAATGAATTTGTTAATTTTTTAAGACTACCATCCCCTGGAGAATTATTTTATCGTACAGCTTTAGGTAATATTGATGTTAAAGAAATAAAGGAATTTTATGAGTTTAAAACTCACCCTGAAAAGTCCAAACCTAAAAAAATAGAAAAGAAAATAGAGGAACTAGTCACTAATGTTCGTGGAAGTACCGATTTATTGGTTATTGGTGATGATATGCAAAAACTAGATTATGGTTTGTCGCCTTGTTGTACTCCAATTCCAGGAGATGATGTTTTTGGATTTATCACTGTAAACGAGGGAATCAAAATACACCGTGTTAATTGCCCTAATGCGGTTAAGCTATTATCTAATTATGCATATCGGGTAGTAAAAGCAAAATGGAATAATGATCATTTAATTTCGTTTTTGGCAGGTATTAAAATTATGGGTACTGACGAGATTGGTTTGGTAAATAATATTACTAAAATTATTTCTAGTCAATTAAACATAAATATGCGCTCCATTAGTTTTGATACAGAGGACGGTATTTTTGAGGGGACGATCATGGTTTTTGTGCATGATGCTAAGCATTTGAGCCACTTAATAGATAATTTAATGAAGGTGAAGGGCGTGACGAGTGTTATCAGGATTGATAACAATTAGTGTCAGTATAAAATTCCAATTTCATCGTTATGCTCGTCTTAAAAATGGTCATTTGCGAAAAGCAAACTCCCATTATGTAAGTCTTCGCAAGCCTCGAACTTGAAATTTTCTTATCTGACACTGCATTTTTTAGAAGTAATAATTGGCTCCTCAACATTTTTTAGTGAATCCGATAACTATTGGATACATTTTTTATAAGTTAACGCATACATTGGTAATTGTGCGGCAGGCGTGGACGAACGGTGTGAACTACAATTTTTTCGGAGGTATTGCGAAGACTTTTGTGCGAGAATTGCGAAGCACTCATGAATATAAAAAGTATAAACTAAAAGAAATGAATAAAAGAATTGGAGTTGGCGTTAGTTCTTGTCACGCCAAGGCGTTATTTTTTCTTTTGGTCAAGCAAAAGAAAATAAAAAAATAATACCGATAGCTATCGGTACCATTTTTTTATGAATGAGTTTAATAATTAATGTAGAATAATTGAAGATAATTGTACCTTTATAGGAGATAATGTAATGATGACTCAAGAAACGAAAGAAGCTGTAGAGAAAATTTTAATCGATTACCTCGAAAAAAATAAACATCGGAAAACCTCTGAACGCTTTGCTATACTTAACGAAATATACTCTCACGATGGACACTTTGATATTGAAGGTTTGTATGTGATGATGAAAAATAAGAAGTATCGCGTGAGTCGTGCTACTTTGTATAATAACATTGAATTACTTCTAGATGCAGGTTTAGTAGTGAAACATCAATTCGGAAAAAACTTAGCTCAATTCGAAAAGGCCTATAAATTTAAACAACACGATCATTTAATTTGCAGTGATTGCGAAAAGGTATTTGAGTTTTGCGATCCTCGCATTATGCAAATACAGCGTATGGCAGAGGATATGCTTAATTTCGATGTGTTCCATCATTCGCTCAATTTCTTTGCAAAATGCCGTGGATTAAAGGAAAATGGTGTTTGCGAACATAAAAAACAAAAAATAGAATCAAAATCAAATTAATTTTTAGCAATATGGTACTTACATTTAATATTACAGAAGAAAATAGTATTCAATTACTTAAATTAGGTGGTGAATTAATTGATAAAAATCAGGCAACAGAATTGATGATCGCTGTTGATGAATTATTAGAATTAGGTAAATCAAAATTAATAATTGATTTAACGGATTTAAAATACATGAATAGCAGTGGTTTAAATGTATTAATACAGTTATTAACTAAAACCCGCACCAAGGGTGGAGAAAGCGTTATTTATAACGTGAATAAAAAAGTAAACGAACTATTAATTATCACTAAATTAAATACACTTTTTAAAGTGGCTAGTACCAAAGAAGAAGCGGTTGCTTTGTTGGGATAATTTATTTAATAAATTGCTTATCAGTAAGTGATACTAAAAATTCTTCTAAGTCTTGCTTTTCTTGGGGAGTAAGAGCTAAGGGTTTCTTTAAAAGTGTATCTCTGTTTACATAATTAGGGATGAATTTATCAGGTTCATCATAATAATCAATCACTTCTTTTAAGGTTTTAAATCTCCCATCATGCATATATGGAGCGGTTACAGCGATGTTTCTTAAACCAGGAACTTTAAAACGGCCAATATCATTTGGGTTGCGAGTCACTACAAAACGTCCGCTATCATTGATGTCTTTTCCATTAAAGATGCCGATATTTTTAAACTGGTCTGCTGTAAAATCAGGACCAAAATGGCAATCGAAACATTTTCCCTTCACATTAAAAATTTTTCTTCCACGCTTAGCAGCAGCTGTAAATTGAGTCGTGTCTTTTCCGTTCATATAATTGTCAAAGGCTGTATTGATAGTAGATAAAGAGTTTTCGTAGGCTGATATGGCCGCTACTATCGATTGTTTATCAGCTTGATGTCCAAATAAACTTACAAAAAATTCTTGGTATTGAGGATGAGCATTAAGTCTGCGAACCACTTCGGATAAGGGAATATCCATTTCTACAGGGTTTTCTATTGGTCCAACCGTTTGCTCTTCCAAGGTTTCGGATCGTCCATCCCAAAAAAAGAAACTATGTCCAGCTAAATTCATCGCGCTTGGCGTATTTCTTCCTCCTTTAGCGCTGTCAACACCAAAGCTCACAGGTGTGTTATCTGCAAAGGCGAACTGAGCCTTATGGCAAGAGGCGCAACTTACTTGGCTTCCTCGTGATAATAAAGAATCGTTGAATAATAATTCGCCTAATTCCTCGATGGAATTTGGTTTTTTTAATGGTTTAATAGTAGATTTATTTTCTGAACAAGAACTAAATGTAAGTGTTATGCTTAAAAAAGAGCCGAAGAATAGTAGCTTAATCATATTGTAAATGTATAAGATTTTTTACTAAGATACTCTGACTTTTTTACTAATTTAAGCGTCAATTATATTTATGATAAGAATCATTTATTTCATATTACTTTTTACTTCTTCGGGTAATTTAATTTCGCAATATTTTATTATTTCAGGTAAAATAACCGATGGAAATAATCAGGGGTTACCATTTTCTTCTGTTCAAGTAAAAGGCACTTCACAAGGAACGAACGCGAATGCTGATGGATTTTATTCGTTGAAACTACAAGCAGGTTCGTACGAGTTAATTTTTCAATACATCGGTTATAAAAAGCAGGTGGAAAAAATAGTTGTTAATGCTAATGACACAAAAAATATAATTCTCAATCCGGTGAGCTACGAGTTAAAAGAAGTGGTTGTAAAAGATGGGGAAGATCCTGCTTATGCTGTTATTAGAGCAGCCATTAAAAAACGCAAATATTATGCGCGCGAAGTGGATGCATACACGTGTAAGGTATATATCAAAGGATTGCAGCGCTTAAAAGATTTTCCACCAAAAATGGCAAAGTTGATTAATGCTATGAGTGGCAATACAGAAAATAAAATAGATTCATCCTTATTAGGTGTTGTTTATTTGAGCGAAAGTGAAACGAAATATCATTTTAGAAAACCGAATGATGAAAAAGAAATCATGTATTCAAGCAGAGTGAGTGGTAAAAATAATTCATTTAGTTTTAATCAGGTCAGCGATATGAGATTTAATATCTATCAAAACCTGATCTTATTAGAAGGGTTGAGCGATCGTCCTTTTATTTCTCCAATCAGCGAAACGGCTTTATTGTCTTACCGTTATAAATTGTTAGGGACAACTTTTGAAGACGGTAAAATGATCAATAAAATTGCCATTACTCCAAAACGAGCCACAGACCCCTGTTTTAGAGGTGTCATTTATATTCAGGAAAATACTTGGCGAGTACATAGTGTGGATGTATATTTAACCAAAGAAGCCAAAATTGATTTTGTAGACACACTTAGAATCAAAGAATTAAACTCACCTGTAAATGATACAACATGGATGACTACGAGTTTGAATTTATTATTTAATTATAAAGTATTTGGCTTTGTAGGAGAAGGTTATTTCAATGCTATTTTTTCGGAGTATGATTTACATCCGGTTTTTCCAAAAAACTTTTTTAAGAATGAAGTTTTAAAAGTAGAGGACGGCTCGAACAAAAAAGATTCTGCTTACTGGATGAAATCTCGTCCTGTGCCGCTAACAAGCGAAGAGCAACGTGATTACACCAAAAAAGACAGCGTGCAAAAAATCACAAGTACTGATAGGTACAAAGATAGTGTGGATAGAAAATACAATAAGTTTAAACTAGGGTCTCTCTTAATGGGATATAATTATTTTAAAACAGCTAAACAATTTCATTTGATTACATCTGGATTACTTACCTCGGGAGTCCAATATAATACAGTAGAAGGCGTTAATGCATCCATTAAAGTTGGACTCACTAAAAAGTATGAAGATAACAGATCGCATAATTTAATAGCAACGGCGCGTTATGGTTTTTCAAATTATTTATGGGGAGGCACACTTAATTGGACCTATCTCAAGAATCCTAAAAAGTTTGAAGCTATTAATGTGAAAATTGGAACAAGTGCAGTTCAGTTTAATAGCTCTGATCCGATTAACGCTTCTATGAATACCTATTACACTCTATTTAGTAATGATAATTTCATGAAGCTATACAAAAAAACGTATGCAGCTGTTGGTTATAAAAAAGAATTGATTAATGGCCTTGTAACTTATGTGAATGCTGAGTATGCGGAACGTTCGCCTTTAAAGAATAAAGCCAATTATTTATGGATAGACGACAAAAATAAATTATTTACGAGTAATAATCCACAAAAACCATTAACGGACGATTCGAGCTTTACAATTAATAATTCCTTTGTCGTAGAATTAGGATTTTCTATCCGCTTCAAACAAAAATACATTACTCGTCCAAATGAGAAAAGAATCACTGGCAGTAAATTCCCTATCATTAATGTGTTATATACCAAAGCCATTGCAGGCTTAAATACCAAAGCAGATTATGATTTAGCTCGTGTTAGCATTGATGATAATATTAAACTTGGTTTAGTTGGAACTTTTGTTTACAAGCTAAAAGGCGGTTATTTTTTGTCGAATAAATACATGGACTTTATGGATTATAAGCACTTTGATGGTAACCAAACTATATTGGCTAATAATGATTATTTAAACTCATTTAAGATATTACCATACTATACCTATAGCACTAATAAATGGTATGTAGAGGCTCATGCTGAACATCATTTTAATGGATTCATATTTAATAAAATACCTATACTTAAAAAAACACGCATACAGGAAGTTGTTGGTGGACACGCCTTATTTAATGATAAAGCTGATAAATATGTTGAAGTGAATTTTGGATTAGAACATATACTGCAAATTATTAGAGTAGATTATGTATTAGGCTATGGTCCTAATAGTGCCTTTCATCAGGGGTTTTTAATTGGATTAGGATTAGAATTTTAGTGCGCTTACAATAACCTAAGTGTAGGTTGTTTTATTTTCAACAAACATTAATAATGGGAATGGCCTTCCTCCTTTATAAAAACGGAATTCAATAAATTACTATGGATACTCGAGATAAACAAATAAAAAGCATATTACCTAAGATACAAAGTGATAATACTAGTGCTTCATTAAACGAAACTTTTCAAAATGTAACTTTACGACCTATACTTAAGTTTCAAAATGAGATTATTCTTCAATATTTTGAGCAGTTTATCATCGAAAACAAAATCGAATTTGTATTGCTTAAGCATCATTTAAAAGTCGCTCAAATCAATAATTTATTTAAAACCAATATTCAATTCAAACAATTTTATTTGGGTATAATCGTAGCGTTATTTTCTATAAATGAATTTCAATTTTATACTCAAAATAAAAAAGAAATGAATAAACGCATTATTAGTATGCTCATAGAAAGGCTTTGCAGTCAAATAGAAAGCATAAATAGTGATCTCTAATTATAAATGGGACTTTTAATATTTAATGATTTGGTAATACTTAGGAATTATTAGTTGAAGTTATGAAGTTTAATTTTGTGCTATAATAATTGTTAATCTATTATATGAAAATTCAGTCTAAAAATAAAAAAACTAAAGCAAATAAGCATTTAATCGTTCGCAACAACATTACTTTAAATAAAGATGTTCAAGCATTGCTTAATAAATTTAATAAGCCTGATCATAAACTTTTGGCAGATAGTTGGCTAGAGCAATCCACAGAAATGAAACTAAGCTACAATGTGGTTAATCCTGTTTTAGAAAAACATACAAAACTCACTATAAAGTGGTGGGAAAATTAATTAAAAATAAAGTTTATTGATAATTAATAAACTTTATCAATGGTTAATTATTATAGTGAAAGGCTACCAAAGGAATAGTTGCCTTAAGTGCAAGATCCTTGGTAATACTTTTTTCGAAAAGACGATCAAAAAAGCTTCGGTGATGAGTAGCTAAAATTAGGATGTCTGTTGATTCATCTGCTATATATTTTTCTAACTGCTCTTCCACGTCTTGTCCATGAAGCATTTGAAACGATATGTTGTTATAACTAATAACGTCATTTACTTTTTTCATAAAACTGCTCCTTAATTTAGATTCTTCATTAGGTGAAATTTCAGATCCGGAAATATGAATAATAGTTACCTGTGCATTTATGGGTTCGGCTATTTCAATTATTTTTCCTATGATAAGATTATCATTTGTATTATAATCAGTTGCATAAGTTATTTTTTTGATAGGTTTTATCAAGGAAGTTCTTTCTGGTATAGACATTACAGGGCAAGTTACTTTTTCAATAACACTTGTTGCAATACTCCCAAAAATAACGCCAGCTAAACCGCTTGCACCTTTTGTTCCCATAACAATTAAATCAACATTTTTAACTTTAACAATATTTGATATAGCTTCAACGGTTTCTCCTTCTTCAAGAAGGTACTCATATGAAATTCCACCAGCATGATCAATTTGGGCGCTAAGTGTTCTTAGTTTAGTTGTAGCATTCTCTTTAGCTTCTTCTTTTTCGAGGATTAATAAATTAAAAGGTACAGGTGAAACTGCTATGGGCATTTGATAAACATGAAGCAAGATTAATGTTGCTTTTTGTTGCTTGGCTAATATAATAGCAAAGTGTAAGGCATTCTCTGCATTTACTGAGAAATCAGTTGGGACAAGAATAGTTTTCATTTAAATGTATTTAAAATATACTAGTGTATAAACTGCAAAGTGGCTTATTTAAGAAGCGAGTCATAAGATAATTTTACATAACTCATAATTACGATGATGCCTTGTTTTAGTTTTTCCTCTTATGTGAGTGCTTTTCAGTATGAATTAGTTTCAAATAATTAGATTTAAGTGAATCCATTTCACGGAATAATTCTTTCAATTTAATTGCATTTAATTCAAAACGTTTTATGAAATAGTCATGATTTAAAAAATCATATTTGAATAAAGTATCTGCTAAAAATATATCGTTCATGCGTTTATTAAATCCAAATGCGATATTGTAAGAATAAAACGATTTGAATTCTTTAATAATTGTATCAAGTTTAACTTTCGATGAATCAACACCCTTTGATGTATAATAATAAGAGTATGTAGAGTCAAACTTAACAATATTTCCTTTAGAATCTAATTGCTTGTTTACTTTAGTTTTTGTTTGAGGGTTTATGCCTACTGTTTTTTCAGATCTAACCATTTTTAAATCATGCTCCTTTTCTTTGTTTTGGGTGTTGCATGAAATTATGATAGCTGTTGATGAAATCAGTGCGATTAATTTTAAAATTTTTCTCATATTTTAGAATATATTTTGAATATGGTATTATTTATACAATTAAGAACCTTTAATTATTACAAGGTATTTTGAAGCGCTCCAAAACTCTTTGGCATCTAGTATAATTAAGTTTTTAATAAGGTTTTTATCTTTTTCTAAACGATAAGAACTTGTAGGATGTGTAGTAATAATTTCTGCTTTTTTGCTATTAATTTCAATCGAAATAAGTTGTGTATAATCAATTTGTGTAAATTTTTTCGCATCGAAATTATTACTTAGATCTTTCGTTTTCCCAATCCCTAGTAATCCTCCTTTTTTATCAATAATATTTTCGTTTTCAAGATCTTTAGAGGTACCAATAATGTAAAAGGCTTTATGAAGTTCTGCAGTTTCTGTTACAATCATGTCAGTTTGCGTTGCATTTTCTACACTTAGAAATCCTACTGAAGCTTGAAGTTGCATGATTTCAGCATTTAAAATGTTTAACTTTGAATTCATCTCAACTATCTCTTCTTGTTTTTGAGATAATTGCTGATTCAATGTTTTTATAGCATCTTCCAATTCTTTATTTTTACCACCAGAATTTTTTAACCGAGAATTTAAGTCAGATATTTTTTTTCTATTTTTATCCATTAAGGAATTAATAGCTGAAATTTCTCTATTAATATCATCAACAATTCCAGCTTTGACATCACTTGGCTTTTCTGTTTTTAAGTAAATATTTTTTTGTTTTATATTTATGGAATCTAATGTATGCTCAATGTCTACAAATGAAGCTAAGAATTCCCGTATTTTTGAATCGCGCTGATTGACCATAATTTGAAGGGAATCTCTTTCTCGTTCGGCTACATTATCTGTTTGTGGTTTTGTATTACAAGCAACAATTGAAAGTGCTATCATAATTATAAATACATTATTTTTCATCTTTTATGTTTATAAAATTTAGGACAAAAAAACAGATAAATGTTAGGCAAAACCATGTGTAATCTCATTGGCCAAAATGATTCTAATCAAAAAAATATATGTTATTTATAAAAAACGTTATGATTAGTTCTTTTAGGATTTAATGGAGATTCTTCTCCATAACCAAAAATGATTGCTAGATGCACTTGTTCACTTAAGGGAATTCCTAATTTACTGTAATGTGGAGTTTTTTCAACGAATTTTCCAAATCCAATCGGACAGCTATCTATACCTAAAGATTTTGCTGCTAGCATCATATTTTGAGAACACATACCTATATCTAAACTTGCCCATTCGTCATATTTTGGAGCTGTGATGAAAATAACTACTGGCGCTCCATGAAAAATAGGATCTTTATCTTTAAAAAAATCAATCCCATGTGATAATTGACTAATGCCAGAAACTATAGTATTGATTAAATTTTTGATTCCCATTTGAGGAATACTTTTTAATCCGGCTTTAAGGATTTCTTTTGAAAATAAATTAATATCCTCTTTATTTAACATAACATAAAATCTCCAAGGTTGTTTATTCATTGCTGAAGGTGCCATTTTACCTGCAGCTAGTATTTGTTCTATCAAATCTTTCGTTACTTCTTTGGTGCTATATTTTCTGACAGATCTCCTTTCAAATATTTTTTTTAAAACATCGCTTATACAAATTTTATCTGTTTGTTTTATTTCAACTAATTCTGATATATTGTTATTCATAATATTATTTGCTATACAGTTTCTATTATCCACGAAGTTAATTACCCAAGTAACATTATTAAATGATGCTTCTCATTATTATAAGTGAACTCTCTTTGTGTTTTTTCAAATTTGATTTCTATCACGCCTTAATGTGATGATTGACTTAGTATTAGCTTTATTTCTTGTTTAATATTGTTATGAAATAAATTAGTAATAAAGAATAAAATGATGAATTACAATTACTTGAATTGATAAATGACTTATTCTCAATAGAATTATTTATCTATAAAGTACTTTACATAAAACAATAAAAACGTATTAAATAATTTGATTATGAAAAAGCAATTAAGAATTTCCGAAATACGTAAACGTAGATTATCAGATATGATATATTCATCTTTCAATAAACTTCGTCAAAAAATAAATAATTTTATGGAAAGTGAATTTCAAAATAATAATGAAATGAATAAATGCCTACCAGAGCCATATAATTATTTGAATGATTATTCAGTAATAGACGAGGATGTATATTCTGATATGGACGGCATTGGTTTTGATTTATATGGAAACCCCATCAAATGCTTTTAATTATTTTACAGTTTATTAAATGCTATTTTTTTATTTTATTTTCTTTTTCTGCTAATTGCGATAAATTATCAAATTTTGAAGATATTGTCTTCCCATAAATACTTAAATTTACTACGCAATAATAATAATCGGTCGCAGATATTTCAGCATAGAAACCATTAATTTCGTATGGTTTTAATTTTATATTTAAGCTGGCATTATCAGCATAAAAAAATAATATATTTCCATTAATACCTTTGTTTGAAATTGGCTTTAAATCTTTATCAAATAAATAAGTAATAACTCTGTGATAGGTTCCTAATACTTCTATGTTGTAATTTTGAATAGATTTTATTCTTCCTCCATGAGGGCCACTAATATTACTAATGGTATCTTGTGCATTTGCATTGCATATTGACAAGGCAAGAATTATTGTCAAAAATATTTTCATAGAATTTTTATTTAAGTCTAACTGTTTAGTATAGTAAATTTATTCTTCTTTATCTGGTTCTATTCCTGGCGAAGGTTCTGGATTGATTTCAGGTATATTTAATGGTTCGATTTCAGGTATAGGATTTGGTTTAATTTCAGGTATATGTGGATTTGGTTCTGTTTTTGCTGGCTCTGGAATAATTTCAGGTTCAATTGGTTTCACAGGATTAGTCCGAGGGATAGTCTCAATGTCTGGTTTTTGTTTCGGAAAGCTCATGGTAATCTGAATGAATGTTTAATTCTTTAGGTTTGCTAACTTTTTTACATCAAGGATTTTTACTTTTCCATTTTGTAACTCAATTAATTTTTCTGAACGTAAGTCTGTTAAATTTCTACTTACAGATTCAGGTGAAACCCCAGAAATAGAAGATATATCATCTCTGCATACTGAAAATGAAATATTATTTTCTAAAATAGGATGGTATTTTTTAGCTAAGTATAATATTGATTCAGCTACTCTTTTGCGCGCAGAATCGTATGCTAACTTAATTAATTTTTCGTGTGTTTCAGTAAGATCTGAAGTTATGAATTTAATAAACTTCGTATATAGTTCATTGTTAGACAAGAGTAACTGATGAAAATCTTGTTTAGTAATGGATGCTACTTCAGATTCTTCAATGGCAATAGCTGTATCTTGATAGATGTTAGTTTCAAGCAATGATGAATAGCCAAAAAAATCTTTTTCTTTATGAACTTGGGTTATATATTCTTTACCTTGTTCATTGGTTTTGAATGTTTTTATTTTACCTGAAACAAGGAAGTACAAGTATTTAGCTGAATCTCCTTCTAAAAAAAGAATTTCTTTCTTTTTTATTTTTTTCGGAATGATTTTATCACTAATGTTATAAATGTTATCAATTGAAATATCTGGATTTAATAAAAAGTCTTCTAAATCATTACTATTATATTTTAATAATTCGCTTATTATTTCCGCTTTTTTTAATCTTGCGCTCACTAAACTTAGTAAGTCATTGCCATTAAAGGGTTTCGTAAGATAATCGTCGGCACCAAGATCCATACCTGTTCTAAAATCTTGTTTCTCAGATTTAGCAGTAACAAAGATAAATGGGATATTTTTAGTTTTTGGATTATTTGATAGACCTCTCAAAACGCCATATCCATCTAACTCTGGCATCATAACATCACAAAGGATAATATCTGGAGAATTTTTACGAACCATTTCTAATCCTTCTATACCATTACAAGCTGTATGAACCTTGTAGCTTGAAAGTTCGAGTATTTCTTTCATGTTCTCTCTAACATCATCACTATCCTCAATTATTAATACATTTTTTGTCATACTATGTTTTTTAATATTATGTTAATTTTATTATTATGCTAAGTTATGCTATATATTCATCTTAATGTGTGATTTTAATCTTAAAGTGTGTGAGTTTAATCACTACTTTCCAGTTTATTTGATTCTAAATCCATAAAGGCTAGGTATTATGCTAATTATGCTAATCTTTATATTCCTTTGTTTTAAAGATAAATTAGAACTTAATCGTTTAATATAAAATTTATCTGTCTGTTCATTTTGTTTTTTAACATAAATTGTTATAGTACAAACGTATTTTATATTTCTATTTTTTATAATGAGAGTAACTATAATATAATGTGAATTTTATCATTGAAAATAAAATCTATAATTTCTTTTTTTGTAAAAAACTAAGATATGAGAATAGATAATAACATATTTTCGAAATTTGATGCGGAAGAGGCTGTCAATGCTTTACGCCATCATGCGCAACCACTTGAAACTATTGATGACTTGGATCCTTTAATAGAATATATTGGAGATGCTAAATATGTATTGATTGGAGAGGCATCACATGGAACCCATGAATATTATACATGGAGAATGAAAATTACACAACGCTTAATAAAAGAAAAAAACTTTTCTTTTATTTCAGTTGAAGGTGATTGGCCAGATTGCTCACGTGTTAATAGATATGTTAAACATTATCCTCAATCAGGTAATAGCTCACATGAGGTGCTACAATCCTTTAATCGTTGGCCAACATGGATGTGGGGTAATTGGGAAATGGTTGCTTTTATTGATTGGCTAAAAAAATTTAATTCAAGTTTGGCAAACAATAAAAAAATTGGATTCTATGGATTAGATGTTTATAGTTTTCGAGAATCCTTGGAAGCTATGATGGTTTATTTAAAAAAATATGATATACATGCTTTTAATACCGCTAAAAAGGTTTTAAATTGTTTTGAATCTTATGGTGATGATGAAGGACAGTCTTATGCAAGAGCATCAGCATTTATCCCTGAAATGTGCGAGCAAGCAGTATTAGATCTTCTTATTGAAATTAGAAGTAAAATTTCTAATTATAATTCTGATGTTGAAAATGTGTTTAGTACCGAGCAAAATGCAATCATAGCAGTTAATGCCGAAAGATATTATCGTGCTATGATACAGGGTGGACCAAGATCATGGAATATTAGAGATAATCATATGGTATCTACAATTGATCGTTTAATGAAATTTCATGGAGATAAAGCAAAGATTATTATTTGGGAACACAACACTCATATTGGTGATGCTAGAGCTACTGATATGATAGGTGATGGAATGGTAAATGTAGGCCAACTCTTAACTGAGAAATATGCTAAGGATGGAGTAGTAGCTATAGGTTTTGGGTCTTATCAAGGAACTGTAATTGCAGGAAATAATTGGGGAGATGCTATTAGGAAAGTTACCATTCCGCAAGCAAAGGTTGGTAGCTGGGAACAATTGTTTCATCAAGCTGCAAATGGAAAAAATAAATTATTAATGATGCATCATATTAAGGATATCTCTTGTCTTTCAACTCATATAGGACATCGAGCAATTGGAGTAGTTTATAATCCTATGCGGGATCAGCTTGGAAATTACGTACCTAGTATTATGCCTATGAGGTATGATGCATTTATATTTCTTGATAAAACAAAAGCCTTATATCCTCTTCATGTTGAATCAAACAATCATCAGATTCCTGAAACATATCCATTTGGTTTTTAATATTTATGCAATCAAAAATAAGTGAGCACTTAGTTTTTATTTTTATGAGAATTCTACACTATGTTTAATATCATTTAATTCTGTGATTTTTTTTATTTAAGTTGATATATCCTTTTTGTTTTTTTGTTATCAATTAAATATAACCACTATGAGCAATTTAATGTATACCATCGCTGTAATTTTATTTATTTTTTGGATGTTAGGTTTTTTTGTTTACAATGTAGGTAACATCATTCATGTTTTATTTGTATTAGCACTTATATTAGCATTAACAAGTGTTATTAAGGGGAGAAGTAAAAGATAAAATTATTAAACAACCATTATGTGTTATATCGTTTATGCTTTTTTAGTTTTTTTAATTATTCTTTGGCAATCAGATTTATAATTTTTGTAGAATTTAATGTATGTTTTATTTAAGCGTAGCATGTTTTAAATAAATACAATTCAGTATTTATTAATTAGAAATAAATCATACATAAATATATAATGATCCAAACAAATATAAATGAAGAATAGGCGTAAAGTGCTGTGAGATTTTTTTTCAAATCTTTTTTAATTATAAGTCTATAAAGTACCCAAAGTAAATAGGTAAGTATTAGTATAAAGCCTCCGAAAATTCTCATTTTTTTTTAAGAAGTTATTTTTAAGATATGAGGTTTTATATTAACGTTTAATAGCTAACAGCAGTAAGGATTTCGAAGCATCAACTTTCTAATTGTCCTGTCAATGTTTAACTAATTTCACGGTCTTATATTCATTATTAGAACTTACTTTGATTAAATATAAACCGTTTGGCAAATTATTAAGATCAATTTGGAATTTAGTGTTTCCGGATTTTTTAGTTAATTTTTCGCTATGTACCAACGAACCTGATAAATTATAAATTTCAATTTTACTTTCAGTGTTTAATAAAATTTCAACGTCTACTGTGGTAACACCTGTTGTTGGATTTGGATAAACGTTCAAACTTGTTTCTTGTGTTTGCTCATAAAGTCCAACATAACAATTTGTGGTGTTATGAATGTACGTTGATGTATATTGTCTAATTGGCCCTCCTGATATGGTTGTTGCTGAATCTCCATTATAATAGTGCATTTGAACGATGGTACTATCCCATAATTGCAATTGATCGGTTCCACAACCATAAAATCTAAATTCCATTTTGCTATTGGCATAACCAAAATCATTTACACCAGGGACATTTTTTACTAATGTTTCAATATGCGCTTGATTATACAAAGGTAATATGGTTCCTTCTTTTACATAAATTGGAAGTTTATCTAAAGCCGCCGTTACATTTTGTGTACTTGGCCCAGCCGCTGCTAAAGCTCCTGTCCAGTAATCATACCAAACGCCAGATGGAAAATAAACACTTCTACTTGTTGCCCCCGAATTTAAAACTGGCGCTACCATTACACGGTCTCCCAATAAAAATTGGTCTTTGATAGCGATGGTGTTAGCATCGTTAGGATAATGAAAGTAAAGTGAGCGCGCCACTGGAATACCTTTTTCCTTTGCTTCTTGAGTTAGTGTGTAGAAATAGGGAAAGAATTTCAAATGTAGCTTTGAATATTTTTTATACATGGCTTTAGTTTGTGCCGATTGATCAAATACAAGATGTGTTCCGAAAAACAATTCACTGCCTTCATGTGTCCACATCACAGGGAATAGTGCGCATGTTTGTAACCATCTAATCCAAAGTTCTTCGGAATTTGTTGGAAGCGTATTATACTCATAGCCTCCGATATGAGAAGACACTAACGGATGACCAGATATACCTGCTGAAAGTATGGCTGGAATGATTGTTTTAATGCCATCTTTATCAGACCAATCAAATTGCGGATCACCAATCCACATTAAAGGTGAATATTTTTGTATACCAGTCCAACCGCCGCGCATCCAATATGTATAATCTCCATTGGGCTGCTTTTGTTCCCAAAATTCTTGATTAGTTTTTGCCCACCATAAAGGATATTCATTGTGCACCGCATAAGGATTACCATTAGCCGAATCAACCATTTCAATGCGGTGATGCTCTCCAAAATCAATCATTCCACCACTACTACCCAAGTTGTATGCATTAATCAAAATATTGTTTTTATACCAATTGCGAACTGTTTGTCTGGATAAATCAGGTTCAGCAACTTGAGCAAAAAAGGAAAGCCACTGATTTAAATAGGTTTGGTTTGAGGCATTTTTCATAAAATAGCCGTTTGCATTTCCTGTATTATAATCATAATCATTATTAAAAATATAAGGCCAATAATAATGTAACACTTTAAAACCATCCGCATGATGATTGTTAACTAAGGTTGAATAATTAGGATATTTTGCTACATCTAAATCCCATTTTTTTCCTACTCCCAAAATATCATTAATTTTTTCTGACCAATAGTGATGCCATATGGCGCTGCAAGGCACACTGTCAGTTCTTAAAAGATTTGCAACTTGATTCGATCGATCTGTTTCTGTTTGAAAACCGTTTCTGTTTTTTGCCATCATCCAATTCCCCAACACCCAAGGTTCTGGTGTGCGAAGAATTCTTCCAGCATCTCCTGTATAATTTTGAATGATTTCAGATGGATTAGCTCCAGTATAAACGGTGAAGCTTAATTTTTGATCCCATACTGCAATTTCATTGATGTTAATATTCGTTTCGCCCAAATCAAAC
The DNA here is from genome assembly GCA_903834765.1 of uncultured Bacteroidota bacterium. Lineage (GTDB taxonomy): Bacteria > Bacteroidota > Bacteroidia > B-17B0 > Aurantibacillaceae > UBA4416. The sequence continues at coordinate 13,965 of CAILKE010000070.1, read as the reverse complement.
GAACTACATGAGTTCTCGTTTAATAATAAACCATAACCTCGAGTAGATAAATAAAATGGCACTCGGTAGTTTCCTTGATTTTCGGGATTTGGAGTTGGAACGGTATCTGCTTGTCCCTCACTAATCCAGTTCAACATTTTTTTTCCTCTAAAGGCTATGCCTTCTAAACGCTCGCCAAAACCCATAAAGTATTCGTTCGGGAAGAGCTTCAATCTTAGTTTAGTTCTGTATTTCCATGATTGGGAAAGGTTTGCTGTTTTTTGTATGTCGATTTTAATTTTATCGTTAGATAATATCTCCATATGCAAATTAAAGCCTTCGCCAAGAATGGTGTTTTGAAAAACTGCATCTAATTTATACAAGGGATCATTGGCTGTCCAAGAAGTTATGCTGTTTGTCATCCATTGATTAAACAAAGCATTATCCTTAACAACAAGATGAATGTAATTAGCATAATTGACATCAGAAAATGGATAACTCGCTAATCCAATTGGTAATTCTGGGCCTAATTTATAGGTTTCAAGTAATGTATTACCTGAACTAATACTATTAATTTTAAATCCATCATCGTAAAGTTGGAAATTGATGTCCCCTCTGTTTATTTGATGCAATAATGTTTGTGAATAAATGCTACTTAAACTTGTAAGTGTAATACTTAAAGCCAAAGTCAATTTTGTAAATATTCTTTTCATGTCTTTCCTTTTTAAAGATTGCCCCTATCTACTCACTTACAGCAATGTCTTTAGATAGGTTTTCACTACTACGAGCAGTAAGCGATAAACCACCCTTAACAATATAGGGCGCAGGTATAGCATAATCGTAGCCACGAGCATAAATATAATAATTGCCTTTATACAATGGAATGCTGTAATTGCCACTTCCATCTACTTTTACAAAGGTGTTGTATAATGTATAATCATCACCTGGAAATTCTGTAGCATCATATTTAATATATACGTATGCATCTGCTATGGCTTTTCCATGATGAGATACAACTCCATTTACAGTGGCACTACCACCCACTTGGTTTTTTGTACATGATACTAAGCTAAAAAATAATAATGCAATGAAGCTGTATTTAAAAATTTTGTTCATTCTATTTATGTTATAATTAATTTTCCGAAAAGCGTTTATCTGTTAAGAAAGTAGGATCTGTTAATGTATTCAGAAATGTAATAATGTCATTCATCTCTTGTGTTGTTAATGATATTCCTGCTTGTATTTGTGCGTCAAGCGTAGGGGCATACCCTCCAGTTCCTGTAAAATGATTACTAAGCAGTTGAGTAAGGGAAGAGTATCGTCCATCGTGCGCATAGGGAGCGCTTTTTTCAATATTTCTTAGTGAAGGTGTTTTAAATTTAAATCTGTCTGAGGCATTTCCTGTAATGTGCGCTCTACCACTATCGTTATACGCTGGGTTAATACTTAGTCCTATGTTCCTAAATAGATAATCACTAAACAATGGTTCTTTATGACAGGTTGCACATTTTTGAACAAATAAATTATAACCGATTTGCTCTTGAGGAGTATATGTGTCTTTGCCTTTTTTTACTTGATCATATTTACTATTAAATGAATACATGGTTCCTGTAAATTGAGCTAAGGCTTTAAACAAACGTTGAGAGGTTACCGTATCATTGCCAAAAGCCGCAATTAATAGAGGTTTATATTTAGAACTATTACTAATTTTTAAAACCACATGATTAATTGTTTCATTCATTTCGTAAGGAAGAGTAATTGGTACCGATGGGAAGAACTCTAAATTAGTTACACCGCCATCATGAGCAAAGCTAGTATTCCAATTTAAGTTTTGAAGAGCTGGTGTATTTCGTTTTCCTAATAAGCCATTTACGCCGTGACTTACATCATGAGCTAAATTAGCAAAGGCAGCAAATTGTTGATGGCAAGAGCCACACGATATAGTATTATCAGATGAAAAAATAGGATCGTAAAAAAGTGTTCTACCTAAAATAAATCCATCTGGAGTTAAGGGATTATTACTAAAATTATAATAGGGTGTAGGCCAACCATCAGGAATAATTTCTTTAATATTATCTGCTGCGATAATTGGTTTAATTTCAGGATCTACCGAACAGCCTGAAATTATGGATAAAAGCAATATGGTAAATACTAATCTCATTTAATTAACTACAGAGGTAATGGAAAACATAGATGCGTAATTATCAGCTATTGCCTTAGATGAACTATTAGTTGTTGTAACAGCATAAGTTGTAGCGAAATTAATGACATTTGGATTTGAAAACCATTGAGCTATTTCTGCTTTTGTGTTAACGATAGGTGTATGACTTTCAGAAACAATTGCAGCGTTTGGAAACGTTAAATAAACAGTTTTAACTGAACTATTAGTACCGTAAAAGCCACCTAAATGAAACGTTATTTTTTTTGTTGGATCACCAGACTGATTAGAAGTTCCTTCTAATTTAGCCATAATATATCCCGAATTCCAAGTCCAAAACATGGCATTTGCAGGATCTAAAGCTCCTGATTGTGCTCCTGAAACATTATGGAGGCTATCAATTCCAATTAAAAACTTTACAGAGTTATAATTTGCTCTTGGGACTTTTTTAATAGATAATTGTAAACTACTTGGATTTGAATGATCTACCAAATAATAACTTACTGCTTCAGTATAGGTATAACCGGTTGCTGTGATAAGCTGAACATTGCTAATATAATATTTTAATAGATCGACTTTAAAAGTATCGGTATGAGCGTTTGTATATGATGTGCTGCTTAATAGTAAGGGGTTGTTATTTACAACATGCGAGATGTCTATATTTAACGTTCCTGTGGTATCAACCGCTGGAGTTGCCGGAGGTAAAGGTTCTGGAGCTGGAGCATCTGTTTTTTTACAAGAAAATGCAACAACTGAAACTAATAATATAAATAGTAAATTTTTCATTATAATTATTTCTATCAAATTTACTAAAAAGCAAATGATAAAAAAAAATTATTCCACAAACCAGCCTATCAATCTACGACGAAGCTTTGAACTATATGATTGAGCTTGATAATCGGTATAGTTATTAGTTGCATTAATACATTTCGAGAATTGTTTTACTCTGTATTTTACCTCTTCGCTCAGTAAATCAAATAACTCGAAGGCCTCATCAAAATCAGCGGCATTATCTTTAATTCGTCCAAAGTGATCATCAAGCGATTGATCCAAAACTGTTTGAGGTTTTAATCCTTTGCGCAAGCACTGTAAATAGCGTTCTCTCACAATAAAGGCTTCTGCAGATGAATTTAAAAAACGGGCTTTAATATCTTCAGGTAATTCGTAATCATTTTCTAATTCATAATCCCATTCATCTTTATAGCGTTGCTCTAAATAAAGGTGAGGTGCCACAAATACATGTTTCCAATCGATTGGAAATTGCCATAAATTAAAACGACGAGAATTATTACCTAAATCAACAATATTAAATTGTTTTTTATGAGGAAGTACGCGCGATCCACGACCTATCATTTGATGATAAAGCGTTAATGATTTTGTAGCTCTATTTAAAATAATGGTTTCTACTTCAGGCTCATCAAAACCAGTTGTCAAAATACTAACAGAACTTAAAATGGCATCCTTTGTATTTTTAAACCAATCTAACGTTTCGGCTCTATCTCTGTCGCTAAATGTACTGTCTAAATATTTTACAGGATATCCTTTAGATTTGAATAAATTATATACAGCAATACTTGTTAAAATTCCGGCATTGAATATAAGTGTTTTAGTGCCTTTACCAATTTCTTCATAAGCATCTAGTAACTTACCTTGCATTATTGCTTGTGTATAAAGCAATTCGTGAGAACCTGTAGTAAACTCACCATTATTGCCCACTTTTAGCGTGCTAATATTAACATCATTGTTATAGGTAATACCTTCTGCTAAATAACCTTGCGATATAAGAGCTGAAATGCTTTCTCCAACAATGATTTCTTTATAGGTTTGATATAATGGTAGTTTTTTATTACTACTAAGTGGAGTTGCTGTAACGCCAAGTATATTAACGTTTTCGAAGTAATGAAATATTTTCCTGAAAGAATTGTAATGCGCTTCATCGACAATTACTAAACCAATATCTTCTAAAAATTGATCATCTTCTTGCAAGCGATTATTTAAAGTTTCTACTAAAGCTGTGAATGTTTGGTATTCGCTTTGCTGCGGTAATGACTTAACCTCAGAGTTTATTATTTTGTTTTTGATGCCAATACTAGCAAGCACATCCGACGTTTGTTTACTTAATTCTATACGATGTGTAAGTATTAAAACTTTTCGATTAAAATGTTGAACATAATTCTTTACTATTTCCGAAAAAATAATGGTTTTTCCTCCGCCTGTAGGAAGTTGAAATAAAATATTATCATTAGGCTTAGCTTCTTTAAGCTTATTAAATATAGTATTCACAGCCTCTAGCTGAAAAGGATATAATTGTCTGATTGATGTAGTTTGTTCTGTTTCCAAAATCACAAAAAAATAAGCCTATAAACTTAATATTTTTTTTAATGTAGAGGCAAAAATTATCATATAAAAATAAGATTAGTTATTGACAGCCTTTAAGAATATTTAATTATTTAAGAAAAAATCTAAACACTTAGATTAATCTCAAATTATGACAATAATCAATTGTGATTAAGTTCACTTATGCTTGTGAGTTCTCACATTTAGCCAAACACATACCTTTTGTTCTTTTGCATCGTAACAAATTAAACTTAAAAAAAATGAAAACGAAAATTACATTACTTACCGCGAGTGCATGCTTGTGGTTGTCGTGCGTTCAGGCACAAACACTTTTGGTTTCTCCACCCCCGTGTAACGATGATTTAAATGGCTTTGTAAGCTTTAAAAACGTTGGAGGCACAGGAGCATATCAATTACAAAATGGTTTTGAGGAAAAGGCTTCTCAAACATATAATTATTCAGGGCCTGGTAAAATAACAAGTGTTAGGGTTTATGGATCTTATCCTGGTATTGGTATTTTAGCTGGTGTACCTTTAAAATTTGGTGTTTATAACGTTGATGCAAGTGGCAAGCCAACTACTTTAATTGCTTCATCAAATCACACATGGTGGTCTATACCTGATAATAGTGTTGGATATATAAATGTAACATTCCCTGGTGGGGTTACTGTCAATAATCGTTTTGCTGTTACAGTTGAAATTACAAGCGGGTTTCCATTTGGAAATGTTTTCAACCTTCAATACACTGGAAATGGTGAGGGTGGAGGACAAGATTTAGCTTCGTTGGCTGGAACTTCTACAGGTAACAATTGGAGTAGTGCTAAAAATAGCTTTGGCAAAGATGGAGATTTTTATATTGTTCCAAATATGTCAAATATAAATAGTCCTAGTTTTACAACAGCTTCATCTTGTTATAGTATTGGTAGTTCAATTACATTTTCAAACACTACTCAAATGACAAAGGATAGTATGTTTAATAAAATAGCTTTGCCTAGAGCAATGTCTACAAATACATATTATGCTTGGAATTTTGGTGATGGATCTGCTGTATCGAATGCAATGAATCCATCTCATACATATACAGCTGGAGGTGCATATACTACTACTCTAACAACAAAAATTGAAGGTTGGTCAGGAGTTTGTACAAAAACTTTTACTAGTAGTGTTTCAGTTGGATTAGCAGTAACTTCAACATCTGTTGTTAATGTAAATTGTAACGGAGCTAATAACGGAAGTTTTGTTGCGAGCGCTCATTTTGGTGCTGCTCCATATACTTATAATAAGAATGGCGGATCTTGGCAATCAAGTCCAAATTTTACTGGCTTAATAGCGGGGACTTATACATTAAATATTAAGGATGCTAAAGGTTGTACAAATAGCACTGTTGTAACTATCACAGAACCAGCAGGAATATCTATAAATCCAGTATTAATAACGAATGCTAGTTGTGGTACAAATAGTGGTGCACTTACAGCATCTTCTTCAGGAGGAGTTGCTCCATTAACTTATAAATTAGATGGTGGAAGTTTTTTAACAAGTGGAACTTTTTCAAGTTTATCAGCTGGTCCTCATTTATTAACTGTAAAAGATGCAAATGGCTGTTCTACTTCAACATTAGTAATTATCAATTCACTTACAGGCCCTATATTATTATTGCCAAACATTAATAATGTAAGTTGTTTTGGAGGTAATGACGGTTCTATTACATTAACTTCATTCGGTGGAACTGGATCTGTTCAATACAGTATTAACGGTGGTATTACTTACCAATCTATCGGTATATTTACAGGTGTTACTGCAGGTTCATATACTTGTGTCGTAAAAGACAATGCAGGTTGTACGAACCATACACATATAAATGTTTATGAAGGACCATCTTTAGTGCTTACAACATCTGCTATTCCAGCACTTTGTAATGGAGCAAGCAATGGACAAATAAATGTATCATCTACAGGTGGAACAGGAACTCGTAATTATAGTCTTAATGGTACTACTTATCAATCAGGTTCAAATTTTTCAGGTTTAGCTGCTGGTATATATACGGTATATGTAAAAGATGTAACGAGCTGTGTTATAACACAAACGGTTGCAGTTACTGCACCTACAGCGTTAACAGCATCATTATCAACAGTTGCTGCATCTTGTAATAGTTTGGAAAATGGATCTATCACGGCTTTAGCTGCTGGTGGTAATGGTGGTTATTCTTATAGTTTAGGAGATGGTTATTCTAGTGTAGGAACATTTAATAATTTACCTGCAGGATCATATACTGTTTCAATTATGGATATGAATAATTGTAGTTTATCTTCTGTAATTTCTGTAAGTCAACCTCCAGCAATTACTACTACTGTAAATACAACTAATGCTACTTGTACTTTTACAAATGGTTCAATTATGGTTGTTGCAGCAGGTGGTTCAGGTTCAGGATATCAATATAGTATTGATGGAGTAACTTTTGCTGGTACCGGTTCATTCTCATCACTTAATGCTGGTGTGCATTTTGTAGTGGTAAAAGATGGTTCAGGATGTAACAAAATAGTTTCAGGAGTAATTATTTCTGCAGGTGGACCAACAATTACAGCTTCATCTTCACAAAATGTTTCTTGTCATGGAGGTAAAGATGGATCAGTAACTATTAATACTATATCAGGAGGAACTGGTACTATTTTATATAGCACTGATGGTGTTTCTTTCCAAACATCTAATGTATTAACTGATTTATCTGCTGGTACTTATGTTATTCAAGTAAAAGATGCAAACGGATGTATTGCTTCAGTTACAAAAGTAATTACTCAGCCAAATGCTTTCTTAATTGCGCCATCTACAACTAGCGTTTCTTGTTATGGAGGCGCTTCGGGTTCTGCAACAATAGCAGCTTCTGGAGGAGCAGGATTTTTAGCATACAGCCTTAATGGTGGTTTTTCTTTCCAATCAGGAACAGTATTTAATTCATTATCTAATGGAAGTTATACAGTATTAGTTAAAGATGCTGCTAATTGTGTTGGTTCTTCAACATTTACAATTGTTCAACCAACTGAAATTACTGCCCTTATAGGTTCATTAAATTCAACTTGTTATGGTGCAAATAACGGAGAAATACATGTTAACGCTTTTGGAGGAACTAGCCCATACTTATATAGTATTAATGGTACAACTTATTCTTCAGCAAATTCATTCACTGGTTTAACAGGAAATACGAATTATGTTGTTTATGTGAAAGATGCTAACAATTGCATCATTACAACAAATCATCTAATTTCAGAACCAGCTCTTTTAAATTTAACTTCTAGTATTAATAACGTGTCTTGTGCTGGTGGTAATAATGGTATGATTAGTCTTAATCTTACAGGTGGTGTTACTCCATATTCTATTTACTGGTCAACCGAAGAGACTTCTTCATCAATTGGAAATCTTCCAGCTGGAGTTTATTCTGTATTAGTAACGGATTTTAATGGTTGTACAGGCGTTAAAACTTTCACAGTTACGCAGCCTTCAGCTCCATTAATTGTTAATGGTGTTATTAATGATGCTTCATCATCATCATCATTAAATGGTTCTATTGATATTACTCCTACTGGTGGAACTAATCCTTATACTTATATCTGGTCAAATGGTGCAACAACTCAAGACATCTCTGGTTTGAATCCTGGTTCATATATGGTAACTACTACTGATTGGAAAGGATGTACATCATCTATGACATTTAATGTAGGTATTGCTGCAGGAATAGCAAACGTTACAATTAACGCTGGTGAGGTAAAAGTTTACCCTAATCCAGCTAATGAGTTCGCTACTATTGAAGCATTAGGCTATAAAATTGATAAAGTTGAGTTTGTAAACTTACTTGGTCAAACAGTTTTTGCAAGTGAAGTTAACGCTTCTGTTGCAAGAGTATATACTTCAGATCTTTTAAATGGAACGTATTTTGTTAAAGTTTATATTAACAACAACACAATCACTAAAAAGATTAATATCAGTAAATAATTAATTGTTTGTTTGTTTTAAAAACAAAAAAGCGTTCAGGTAACTCTGGACGCTTTTTTTATATGCAAATATTTTTATTATAAAAAAAATGAGTTAACCAAATTTAACATATATAATTAGTGATCTCTATCACTATGCAATATGTGCAACCTCATTTTATAAAAAATATAGTTGTACGAACTTTGATGTAAGATAAAATTAATATAAACCTTAAAATTTATTATTATGAAAGTTAAAGACTTAATGACAGAAGGTATTGGTGAGTTCTGCTCTCCAGAAACAAAATTAGCCAATGCCACAAAAATCATGAAATACGCTAATTTGGGGGCTTTGCCAGTTATTGATAAGGATGATAAAGTACTTGGAATAATTACTGATCGCGACATCTGCCTTTCTTTTGCAAATAATACCACAAAAAATTTATCTGAACTAAAGGTAAAAGAAATAATGCCTAAAGAAAGGGTTCATACTATTAAGGCAGATATTAATATTCTTGAAGCTCTTAAAGAAATGAGAAAAAACAAGATTAGCCGCTTGCCTGTAACAAATAATGAAGGTAAATTAAAAGGTATGATTTCTATTAATACCCTTCTTTTGCATGCTTTAAATGAAAAAGAAGATTTAGGTAATGTTTCATCAAAAGATGAAAATCTTGCAAAAACCATTAAATCACTTTTCGATAGAGAAAATTCGGTTAAAGAAAAAATAGAACAAGAGGAATATGAAATGGAAATGTATGACGAAGAATAAAACAAAAAAAAGCTGGTAATACCAGCTTTTTTTGTAACTTTTTATGTTATGTGTATTTAAAAGAAAATACTTTAACCTCAATTTCAAGATAATTTTCAACTTTACTAACTCTTTCAGCAGACAATACTGCTTTTTTTAGCTTTATTCTTTTTATACTATTATTAGGCTTTTTAAATTTTATAATTGACATAATCAATTAAATATCATGCAATTATGTGTTTTAATAATCAATAATTGTTACTAATATTATTTTTAAGGAAAATAACAAATATTAATACACTTTATAAATTGATTTTTATCATGTGCGAAATGTACTTGAAATATTAGCTTTGTAAGAAATAATAGGTAGTTAACTTTGATTTTATTAATGTTTTTCTAAAAAAATGTAAAATATTAATGTATCTTTAAAGTAATATCATGTGAAGAAAAATAGTCTAAATAAGAGTGTAGAAAGAAAAAGTAATAAGCCTAAAAAAACTTCATTACCAAGCCATAAACAAGATTTAATTATTGTTGGTATAGGCGCTTCTGCAGGAGGATTAGAAGCGCTTAGATTGTTTTTTGATTATACTCCAAGTGATACAGGATTAGCTTTTGTAATTGTACAACATTTGGAGCCAACACGTAAAAGCTTATTAGCTGAGTTATTAGGTGGGCATACAAAAATGAATGTTTCAGAGGTAAGCGATGGAATGGTTGTAAAACCTAATTGCGTGTTTATTATTCCTCCTAATAAAGATTTAAATATATTGGATGGAAAATTGCAATTAATTGAGCCTAAGAAGTTTAGAACTAATAAAAAAACAATCGACTCTTTTTTTAGTTCTTTAGCAGAAGATCAAAAAGATAAAGCAATTGGCATTGTCTTATCTGGAACTGGCGTAGATGGTACTGCAGGATTAAAGGAAATTAAAGCAGGAGGTGGAATGACGATAGCTCAAGAGCCTGATTCCGCTCAATTTCAAAGCATGCCAAATAGTGCTATTACCGCCAAGGCATCCGATTACATTTTGACTCCTGAAAAAATGCCGGCAGAAATAATAAAATATATTAATAAAATAAATGGAATATCCACTTTAACGGATGACGTTTCGAATATTACTTTATCTGATAATTTTAATAAAATATTTTTGATGATTCGTCATCAAACTGGTTATGATTTTTCTAATTACAAAACAAATACAATTATTCGCCGAATAACAAAAAGATTGGCGCTCAATAAAATAAGTACTTTAGAAAGTTACATTGATTTTCTTGAAAATAATCCCATTGAAATTGAAAAGCTATATCAAGATTTTTTAATTGGAGTTACCTCATTTTTTAGAGATACGGATGTTTTTAATAGCATTGAAAAAAAAGTAATTCCCTACTTATTAAAAAATTGTCTGGAAAAGCAAGAAATACGAGTTTGGGTATGTGGTTGCTCAACGGGTGAAGAAGCTTACTCTTTAGCTATCTTATTTAGAGAAGCACTTGAAAAAAACAAACAATATATTAAAGTTGTAATCTTTGCCTCTGATATTGATAAAGAGGCAATTAGTATTGCTCGAAATGGTTTATATGCTGTGAGTAATATGGTAAATGTTGGTGCAGAGAGATTAGCACGTCACTTTATTCGCTCAGGTAATGAGTTTCAACTAAAAAAAGAAATAAGGGAGATGGTTGTATTTGCTCACCATAACGTTATTAAGGACCCACCTTTTTCTAAGATTGATTTGATTACCTGTCGTAACCTTTTGATATACATGAATAGTGAATTACAGAAAAAAGTCATTCCGCTTTTTCATTACAGTTTAAATAAAGAAGGTATATTATTATTAGGTACTTCAGAGAGTATTAATGAGTTCAGTAATTTGTTTTCAGGATTTGACTCGAAAATAAAGATTTATAAAAAGAAATCAGATGATATTTTTAAGAAATATAGTACAAAATTTGAATTGTCAGATGAATGGAAAAATCCAATGTTACCTTCAACAATATTAAGTACTGGAGTTAGAAATAAAATTAATATGTCTAGTCTTATAGAAAAAAATTTACTTGACAATTATGCGTCACCAGCCGTAATTATTGATAAAAGTAATAAGGTATTATATTCGTTTGGTAATATTGGGCCATACACGAAACTTTCTTCTGGAGAGGCTAATCTGAATATTATAGAAATGACCATAAAAGGGTTAAAATCTAATTTAGAAGCAAGCATTCAAAAAGTGAGAATGCTTAAATCTGAGTTGATGACGACACCAATTAATGTAAAAGTTGATGATCATTTTCAATTAATAAGTTTAATTGTAAAACCAATACTTACAAAAAATGTTGATTTAGGCGCTTTGATGATTGTTTTTGAAACGGTTGAAAATACTGTTAAAGTTGATAAGAAAAAATCAGTGATAAAAAGTAAAAATTCTAAAAGCAACATAAATGATGTTGAAAAGGAATTGAAGATTACACGAGAACATTTGCAAATAGCAATTAATGAGCTCGAGATATTAAATAATGATTTGCAAACTAATAATGAAGAATATCAATCATCTATTGAGGAGTTGCAAAGTTCAAATGAAGAGTTAGAAACCTCCAGAGAGGAGCTCCATTCATTGAGTGAAGAATTAATAACTGTTAATTCTGAATTATCTGGTAAAATTGATCAATTGTCTAAGGCTAACGATGATTTGAATAACCGCTTATCAAGTATTGAAGTTGCAACTATTTTTCTTGATAAAGATTTAAATATAAAACGATTTACACCCGAAGCTACTAAAATATTTAATTTGATAGCATCAGATATTGACCGGCCAGTTACTCATCTTACTAGTAATATTGTTTATAAATCGCTTGCTGATGACGTTAAGCTTGCGCTTAAAACTCTTGCGGTTAAAGCACATGATATTCAAGCTATTGATGGAAATTGGTATCATATGCGTATTCTTCCTTATCGTACTTCCAATAACATTATAGAGGGTGTACTTGTTACGTTTGTGGATATTACAGATAAAAAAAATACCGAAGAAGTTTTAAAAAAGACAAATGAACATTTAGATATGATTTTAGAAAATTTACCCACAGTGCCTTATACTTGTGTGTTTGATTCTGAAATAAAAATTACATTTGTTGGAAAGAGTTCTGAAAAAGTAATGGGCTTTTTACCTGAGCAGATTATTAAAAAATCATCATTTTGGTTTGATAAAATTCATCCGCTAGATAAAAAGAAAATAAAAAATGCATTTGAAACTATTTCAAAAAAAGGCAGTTCTGATTTGCCTTTTAAATGGAAATGTCATGATGGAAAGTATAAACAATTTGTTAATTCTATAAGATATTTTGCCCCAGATAATGGTCGTTCAGCATATATTGTTGGTATTTGGAAGGAAATTATGGAAGAAAAAAAATTAAGAAAATAAAAGGAGTATGATGTTTTCAGGAAAAAATGACAAAGTAGGGTCAAGTAATAATAACGAAAGTGAAAATAAATCTAAACGATTAAAATCGAAAAAAATATTACAGGCTGATACACAAATTGAAATAGAAGCTCAAAAAATTGAATTGGATATGCAAAATGATGAGCTTATTTCAATTCGAAAACAATTAATAAAAATAAATGAAGAATATTTTGATTTTTTTAAACATGCTCCAACATCTTATTTTGTTTTAGATAAACATGGCGTTATTTTGAATGTTAATGATTCAGCGATTGAATTATTGCGTAAATCTAAAAAACAAATTTTAGGCACTCATTTGTCTCTTTTTATAAACTCAAAATCTCATCAAGATGCGTTTTATCTTCATAGAAATTTTGTTATTGATGGCGGTAAAAATCATCGCCTCGAATGCGATATTAAAAAATCAGATGGTACAGTATTTAATGGTTTAATACAAAGTTCATTGGTAAAGGATGAAGGTGATGATTTTAAATATATAATTACTACGATAATAGATATTACGTCTAGAGAAATTCGAAGAGATTTACTTGAATATGCTTTAAACAAAGAGAAGGAGCTGAACGAACTTAAATCTCAATTTATTTCTATTGCATCTCATGAGTTTAGAACGCCATTATCAACTATTTTAATGTCCACTGAACTAATAGAAAAATATAATCTTTTGGGAGATGAAAAGAAGAAAGAAAATCATTTTAAGAAAATAAAAAATTCAGTATCTCGAATAAAAGAAATTTTAGTGGACTTTATGTCTGCTACAGAAATTGAAAATGGTATAGTTGAAAATAATCCTACTGAATTTAATCTGTCTGAATATATAGAATCTATAATTAAAGAAACGAAATCGTTTTATTCTATACATTCTATTAAATATAATCATTTAGGCGAAAATATAGATGTTTTCTTAGATAAAAAAATAGTAAAAACTTGCTTAAATAATTTAATAATTAATGCCCATAAATATTCTCCAAATGGAGGTGAAATTAAAATTGTTTCAGAAATTAAAAAAAATGGAAATATTTTATTTAAGGTGATTGATAAAGGAATTGGAATACCAAAAAAGGATGAACTTCATATATTTGAAAATTTCTTTAGAGCCAAAAATGCTATAAATACTAAAGGGACAGGAATAGGATTAAATATAACTAGAAAATTGTTATTTATTATTGGAGGCGATATTTCTTTTATTAGCAAAGAGAATAAAGGAAGTACATTTATTATAAATATAAAAAATGGTTTAAAAAAATAGAATTTTTATTTTTTTATTTTTATAACTTTTTGTTCTTTATCTACTTCATAGATGGTTTCTTTTAGTTCTTCTGTATAT
>CAILKE010000069.1 GCA_903834765.1 uncultured Bacteroidota bacterium | reverse complement strand
ATCTTAAAATTATTTGCGCCAGCACACCTAGCAACGTTTCACCCCTATCCTAAGTCAATTGAAATCCTCGTTTACCTATAACATTCCTGTTTTTTTGAACTCTAATTATCAGGACTACAAGCCTTAATAATTGAGTGTTGAGTCTCAAGAAATTCCGAAACAAGTTCGGAATGACTAAATCTTTTAAGTGCTTGCTTAATTATTGAAATTACAGATAATTAAAAGAGTGTAGTTAATTCAATAACTCTCCTTTGTGGTATTTTTCAGTTTTAGTCACATTTCCTTTTTCGTCGTAATAGGTCCAATTATCTTCTTTTTGATAATCACCCATTTCTTTGCGCAAGTACATGGTTCCTTCTTCTTTTATACGACCATTTTCGTAAAATTCTTTCTTAATGTATTTCTTCGATTTTTTATCAACTAATTCAAACATGGACGAAGGAGTGCCATTTTCAAAATACGTATTACGCTTATATAAAAACTCAATGTCCTTATCATTTTCTTCCACATACTCAGGCAAACCATTTCTAAAAAAATCATGTTGATTTTGTGTATTGCCTTCAAAATAATCAATATTAGAGCGTACTTTACCGTCTTCGTAAAAAATTTCCATTTTACTACGGCGAGGGTCACTACTAGTGTAGACTCTTTCTATTTGACCATTTTCATAAAAATTTTTAAATATTTTAATCAACCCATCTGCATAATACCCTTTATGCAATATTTTACCGCTCACGTAATAATCTTCCTGCCAACCTTGAGCATTGTAGCCATCTTTAGTATACCTCATCGAATCGCCACCAATGCCTTGCACCAATTTATTGTATATAATTATACCATAGTCTGCATCGGTAACCTCTTCGGGTGTATAGCGCTTTATTTGAGGAATTTGATTTGCAAAACGTTGCGAAAAAACACCAGTAGAAATACAGGCTAGCAATATTATAAACTGTGTTTTAAAAAAAATCATGCTCAATAAAATCAAATGATATGCAATTTAATGAAAATAACTAAAATACAAAAACAAATATTAATGTTTTCCAGATTCTGCTAAATAGCGTTCTGCATCCAAAGCACCCATACATCCACTTCCGGCAGCAGTTACTGCTTGACGGTAAGTTTTATCAGCACAATCGCCCACAGCAAAAACACCTGCAATATTAGTTTTAGTTGAACCAGGTATAACATCTAGGTAACCTAATTCATCCATTGTTAATTGTCCCTTAAAAATATCAGTGTTTGGTTTATGACCAATTGCCACAAAAAATCCAGTTACATCTAACGTACGCAATTCGTTTGTGACAATGTTTTTTACAACCACACCCTCAACCATTTCTTTACCCAATATATCATATGTTTCGCTATTGTAAACCATTTCAATATTCTCTGTGTTTTTTACACGATTCTGCATGGCTTTACTAGCGCGCATTTCGCCTTTACGGACAATCATATATACTTTTTTACACAACTTCGATAAGTAAGTGGCTTCTTCAGCAGCGGTATCCCCTGCTCCAACAATTGCTACTTCCTGTCCTTTGTAAAAGAAACCATCACATACGGCACAGGCAGAAACACCACCAGCATTCAAACGTAAGCGCGTTTCATTTTCTAATCCTAACCATTTTGCCGAAGCACCTGTAGAAACAATAACGGTATCTGCCGTTATTTCAATAGTATCATCAATCCAAATACGTTTAGGTGAAGCGTTTAAATCGGCTTTCGTAGCTAATCCAAAACGAACCTCTGTTCCAAAGCGTTCTGCTTGGGCTTTAAGATCTTCCATTAATTCGGGGCCAGTAATTCCTTTAGGGTAACCTGGAAAATTATCAACTTCCGTGGTTTCTGTTAATTGACCACCTGGCGTTAAACCAGTATATAAAATAGGTTTTAAATCGGCACGTGCTGCATAAATAGCTGCTGTATAACCAGCGGGACCAGAGCCGATGATAAGGCATTTGATATGTTGTGAAGTTGATGACATTTTTCTTATTTTTTTGAAAAACGAAAATACTATTATTTAACTAATAGATATTGACTTTTTACTCACAAACAACTCACTAAATTGGTGAGATATGGTATTCGTGACTTTGAAAAATAATCATTTCACTTTGCTATATGCAAACTAAAAAAATTCTGTTTGCTATTTTTTACTTGAGAAGATCAAGTAATTTTTTGGGATCTTGTCTATTATCCCAAAATGCGGTGATGATGAGGGTACTCTTATTGTATTTGTAAAAAATACTAAAGTGCCCTAGGGCTGAGACATGTGTCTCAGGAAAATCTGTTTTCTTAAAAAGCTTAGGATTACTTAAAATGACATTGATTTATTCTGCAATTAACTTAATAAGTTTTTCTGCATAAATAATTGAACCGTTTCTTTTAACCCAATACTTCAATATTTCTCTACGTTGGCGTACGGCTGTTTCAGTCCAAACTACAGTTCTTTTAGCCATTTCAGATCGCTTTTATCAAGTTGAGATTGTGATATCAATTTGCCATCCTTTATGTCTTTTTCACTTAAACGTAACATCACAACTTGCTCTTCCGTAAGCTTTACAGTATCAATAGAGCTACTTTTAACTAATTGAAAAAGCGCAGTTAAATAGTCTTTATTAGAAATCGTTAAAAGATTTTCAATAATTCCATTTCTTATCTGATCAGTCGTTGTCATGATTCTTAAATTTAGACTAAAAATAATAAAAAAGAGTTGATTTTCAAAATAGAAAATGGACTTACTACTAATTGAATTTTTTGATGTAAAGTTCGTTAATCATTATCGTTACTGATTTATGTATGACACTCGTCTAAAGCAAAACATCCTCGCTATACAATGATAGACGAGGATGTATGAAAGGAGAATATAAAATGAATTAAAAAGAAAAGAAGAAGAAAACCACAGCCGCAGCACCTTTAGAAACACCTCTAGCGCTTCCGATACTATTTCCTGAACTGTTTCTAACGGTTCCATCAGAATCAATTTTTCCGATACTGTTTCCTGATGAGTTTCTTACTGTTCCATCAGAATCCACTTTACCGAAACTGTTTCCTGAAGAGTTTCTGATTGTGCCATCCGAATCAATTTTTCCGATGCTGTTTCCTGATTTATTTCTGATTGTTCCATCTGAATCAATTTTACCAACGCTGTTTCCAGAACCATTTCTGATAGTTCCATCTGAATCAATTTTGCCTGTACTGTTTCCAGAACCATTTCTTAGTTCTTGAGCTTTTAATGTTGAAAGACTTGTGATTAATAATAAAATCACGGTAATACTTAGTGCTAGTTTTTTCATAATTTTTATTTTTTAAAATGAATGCCTTTTTTATAGGTTTCGGCTTGCCTGTAAATTATTAATATACAATATAGGAATTTTATCAAATAATATCATTCGTGATAAGCATTTTTAAATTTAAATACTAACATCAAAAAGAAGCCAAGAATATTGATAAATTAATCGCTATTCGAAGTGATAGTTAAAAGATGAAAGAAGTCCGAGGATTTAACCATCAACGAATTAAACAATCCTTCGTTTAAAACATTTTGAGTATGAGTCTCAAAAACATTGACTTTACGTTATTTTTAAAGACTATAAGCCATGGCAACAACTAAAAATAAATTCAGAGAAAAAGCCGAAGAGGAAGTGAATGCTTCAGAAACTGCGCACTCTAAAAATGATATTGAAGAGACTATATCTTCAACCACTAAAAGTAAACCTAAATCGGCTAAAACCGCTAATACCAGAGCCGAAACCAAAAAATCAAATACGGAATCTAAAGTGTCTTTGTTGGAACGTTGGAACAAAACGGTTAATGTATATAAAGACGAACGCACTCAAAAATTGATTGGGTTAATTTTAATCTTAGCTGGTATTTATTTATTTATTGCGCTTCTATCTTACATATTCACCTGGGATAAAGATCAAGATAAAGTATTAGCGCCTCTTTCCGAATTATTTGCCATCGAAACCAAAGTATATAATTGGTTAGGTAAATTAGGAGCGCTTGTGTCGCATTTGTTTATGTATAGATGGTTTGGAGTTGCATCCTTTATTTTAGTGCCAGTATTTGTTATTTACGGATTACAAAAAGTTTTGAATAAACAAATTACCAAACCTTCTTTATTTACTGCTAAATGGCTGTTTATGATGGTATGGGTAAGTTTAACCTTAGCCTTTTTATTTCACGATAAATTGTTTTTTCTAGGTGGTGGATATGGTTATATTTTAAATCAACAGTTAGGGAACTATGTTGGAAAGATAGGCACAGTTGCTATTTTAGCATTTTCGATGTTAGCGTTTTTGGTGCTGAGTATCAACTTATCTTTTCGTGTCACCAAAGATATGATACCAAATGCTGATGGAGAAGATATCATTGAAGAAGAATTAAAATCTACGGCCAACGACCTCAATCCGCATGCATCAACTATTTTTGAACAAGAGCCTTCATACAGCAAAGAAGAAGAGGAAGCTTTATTGAATTTTGAAGTCTTATCTCCCAATGCAGATCCTACTGAAGAAGACCCAATTATTGAGCAAGATCAACCAGCAGCTCTAGAATTGAGCACAACTACTGAAACACCTGTTGAACCAACTTCTTTAGAATTCGAGATTAATAATCCTAGTGCTGATGAAATTATTACTGAACCCGAATTTGTAAAAGAAGAAGAACCTGTTTCTTCTATTTCGTTAGATGATGAATTGAAAGCCTCTCAGTTGGTTGAAAAATTTGGGCAATACGACCCTACTCTTGATTTGGGTAATTACCAATTTCCAAGTCCCGAGTTATTAATTGATTATGGAACAGGTAATGCAAAGGTTAGCAATGAAGAATTAACGGCTAATAAAGATCGTATTGTAAATACCCTTAAAAATTACGGGATCGAAATTGCGCGTATTTCTGCAACAGTTGGGCCTACAGTAACTTTATATGAAATTGTACCTGCCGCAGGTGTTCGTATTTCTAAAATCAAAAACTTAGAAGATGATATTGCCCTAAGCTTAGCAGCTCTTGGTATTCGTATTATTGCGCCAATACCTGGCAGAGGAACTATTGGTATTGAAGTTCCAAACCAAACACCGGAAATGGTGCCAATGCGCAACATCATTGCTTCTGAAAAGTTTCAAAATACAACTCATGATTTACCTATTGCATTAGGTAAAACCATCAATAACGAAATTTTTATTGCTGATTTAGCTAAGATGCCTCACTTGCTTATGGCGGGTGCTACAGGACAAGGGAAGTCGGTTGGATTAAATGCTATTTTAGTTTCTTTACTTTACAAAAAACATCCTGCGCAAATAAAGTTTGTGTTAGTAGATCCTAAAAAAGTAGAGTTAACGTTGTTCAATAAAATTGAACGTCACTTTTTAGCGAAGTTACCAAACTCCGAAGACGCCATTATCACAGATAATACCAAGGTTATACATACGTTAAATTCATTGTGTATAGAAATGGATAACCGTTATGCGTTATTGCAAGATGCACAGGTACGTAATATCAAAGAGTACAATGTGAAGTTTATCAATCGTAAATTAAATCCAAACGAAGGACATAAATACTTGCCATACATAGTATTGGTAGTAGATGAGTTTGCTGATTTAATTATGACTGCGGGTAAAGAAGTTGAAACACCCATTGCTCGTTTAGCGCAACTAGCGCGTGCTATCGGCATACACTTAATTATTGCCACCCAACGTCCATCCGTTAATATTATTACTGGTACTATTAAGGCTAACTTCCCAGCACGAATAGCCTTCCGTGTGACAAGTAAAATTGATAGTCGTACAATCTTAGATGCCGGAGGAGCTGAGCAATTAATAGGGCGAGGTGATATGTTATTAAGCACAGGCAATGATTTGATTCGTATACAATGTGCCTTTGTGGATACACCTGAAGCTGAAAAAATTACGGAGTTTATTGGATCTCAACGCGCCTACCCTTCTGCCTTCTTATTACCTGAGTATATAGGTGAAGATGGTTCTTTAGGAAAAGATGAAGTCGATTTAAGTGAACGTGATAAAATGTTTGAAGAGTCGGCTAAATTAGTTGTACAATTCCAACAAGGTTCTGCATCCTTCTTGCAACGCAAATTAAAATTAGGTTATAACCGTGCAGGCCGTATTGTGGATCAACTGGAAGCAGCTGGAATTATTGGTGGTTTCGAAGGGTCTAAAGCACGAGAAGTTCGTTGCAAAGACATGGCTCAGCTTGATGAAATTATCCGAAATATTAAAGGATAGATTTTAAAAGACCTTCAAGGTTTTAAAAGACCTTCAAGGTTTTGAAAACCTTGAAGGTCTGCCAATACTAACCCATACAAGCTGCTCTTAGCATTTGCATATACTGCAATCCTTTTTGCCGAGCTAAAGCGATGTTATGTTCTGGAATTAATTCAGGAGAAGGATAAAGAGCTAAAGCCTTCGTTAAGCTGTCTTCACGCAATATGTGTAACATAGGATACAAAGAACGATTGGTATAATTGGCTGCGTCATCACTATCTGAACCGGCAAAACAATAATCGGGATGAAAACTAGCTACTTGATAAATCCCATCGTAATCTTCCTTAGTGATTGTTTTTTCAGCCTTTTTCACTAATTGCAAATAGTCCTTAAAATCAACATAATCATTGGCGAAAATAATAAAGGTTGTTTCTATGTCATCGTGATTATTTAAGAATTCAAACTCTTGAACGAGAACTTCTAAACTTTGTTTAACATCTACATCTTTTAAAACAAGATAACGGACACTTTTTTTAAGAAGTGCTTTCGCTGCAAAGGGACAAAAATTTAAATCAATCACTACAGACTTAATCCACTTTTCGGTTTGCTGTATAATCCTTGATTCCATTAAAGTACGACCTTATCTTTTTGATAAACATCGATACACACCAACATGGCTAAAAATCCCCAAAATGGAACAGATGCTTTGTCGGTATCTAAGAAATTATTTAAAAAGCCATGCACAAAATAAGTGCTCAGTCCCATCAATATACAAATTGTTAATATTTTCAAAGGCCTCTCTTTAATGTTGTATACCAAACGGTATCCTAAAAACATGACTGCTAACACTAAAGATAAAACAATGAGTGCGCCCACTAAACCTTGCTCTGATAAAGGACCTAAGTACTCGCTATGCGCATTTCCTTTATTACCAAAATTGGTAGAGATTACTGTTTTTTGACTACTTTTTTGATAAGGCGCATATAAAAATTGATACGTGCCTGGACCATGTCCAAAATAAGGTTTTTCTTCAAACATACGTATGGCGCAGCTCCATCTATTTAAACGCTCTACATTTGATACGTCGGTTGAAATGTTGGTCATAGATTCAATGTTCGCCATAAAATCACCGTCAGAGTCTGTATTGTTTCTTCCTAACACCATTAGTAATTCCGATTGAAATGATAAGAAAATTAATGCACCCCCAAGAATTGTAAATAAGATGGTACGAAACTTTATACCAACTATTAATGTTGCCAAAACACATAAAGAAACAGCTAAACTGAGCCATCCTGCTCGCGCATACGATACAACTATGGAAATTAAAAAAATAGTTAACAAAGCTAAACTCAATGTTTTTATTTTGATTGGAATGTCTTTCATTAAAATTAAGCCGCAAGTAATAGGGATGTACATTGCTAAGGCAGCACCATAAGCAGTATGATCATTGTAAAACGGAGATACAATCCAATCTGCTGTTTTTTCATCAAAGCCATAAGCTGCGTGTTTAACAGTTGTAATGATAGCAACTATAGCAAGAGCAGCAGCATAAAACAACAGGTGATTAATGATTGCTTGTCGTTTTTTAAAAAACTGAGTTGCAATAAAATAACAAGAAGTTAAAAACCAAGTTCGTGCTAAAATAAATTTGATAGAGATGATTGGCAACTCGCTGGTAAGTGTTGTTATCAGCATCCAAGCCATTTGAATAAAAATAATAATGGTAATGGGATGTCTTAAAATCCGTTTATCAGTAATGCCATTACTAACTTCATTTAAAAAATACACAAAGGTAATTCCTATCATTAATGGTTCTGACGGTAAACTTAAATTTAAACCCTCCGAATAGCCTAATTCTTTGAGGGTAATAGCTAAGGGTGTAGAAAATACCATGAGATACATGATTTTTTCTATATCGAAAACAGCTAGTAATACAACTAAAATAAGGGCAGGAAGTAAATTATAAAAATAAAAATTACCTCTATCAAATACTAGTACGTAAGAATTAATTAAAATGTAGCTAACTACAATGAAATAAAATACATAAGTATTTTTAAGCTTTAGCAAATTAGTTTTGTTTTTTAGTATTAAACAAAAGTATCGTTAATGCTAATAATAGCGAAGATAACGTGAATAAAACAACAATAACCAAACGCATGGGTGCACATTTTTTATCTGGTAAATTAGCTTTAGAAACAACAGAAGTGTAACTCAATTTACCATTATAATCTAACATATTTTTATCGTAAGCAGATTTTATATCTTTATACGAATTTAATTCAATGTCTAATTGATTATGTAATAGTTCATAATCTCCACCATGTTCTTGCAATGCTTTCATTGTTTTCGAATCAATTTCGGACATTGATTTTTTTCCCATTCGTTTACTAATTACTTTTGCTTGAGCCCTGTAATCAAGTAAGCCATAGTTGACACGCATATATTTTAATTTAGCTTCAATTGAATCAATTTCTGATTTTTTAATTTTTAGCTGATTAGAATATGTTTTCACATATTCGGCTACGATATTTTTTTTAGTTTGAAGGATCAAGTGATTAACCTCTTCTACAATACCAATAGCCATACTCTGAGCTAGTTTAGGAGACACATCAACGACTTCAATATCAACAGATTCGTATAATGTAGCACTAGCGGAAAAATTAGTATTATAATATTCATTAAATTTAGAAACCGCTCTTTGTTCAGCAGTGTCAATGCCATAATGCTTATATAAATCAAAGCGTTTGGCCATTGCATTTTTTAATTCTTCACTATTAATAAATTGCAACAATTGCTCGGTATTCGATTCATTACTAAATGATACTAAATTGGAAGGGAAAATAACCGTTGTTGATTTATATTTTGGCGAAATAAAAAGTGGAGAAGAAAAAAAGCTTGAAAGTATAATAGCAATAATAGCTACTAAAGAAAGCTTTTTCCAGTGAGTAAATGCAATTTTTGCAATAGTAACCGTATTGATGTTTTCCATGTGTTCTTTTAATTTCTTTATTCTTTGGATTGAATAACTATTTTTTTTTTAATTTCTATCAATTTATCTGAAAACATTAGATATAATAATGCAAGTAAAAATGCCGATATTGTAGGGATAATAACTATCAATGCACGGACAGGTCTAGCCTTTTTTTCATTTGCAATTGCTTTATCAACTATAAATTTAGATGGTAAATGTTTAGTGTAATTAACTACAGCCTCGTCATATTTTTGTTTAATCAAAGGATATTTTAAACGGTACTTTCTTAAATTTTGAAAAACACCTTCGTATGCTAAACCATATTTATTAAGGTTATCTAACTTTACTTGTAAATTAGTAATAGCAGATTGATTACCTTTAGATACGGCCTTTGCCATAGCTTTAGAATAAGCATTTATTTCTGCTTTATAATCCAAAACACCTAATACGCGTATTTTTTGTAAGCTATCTTCTAACTCCGTTATGCGTGTAATGGTGTTAGCGTATTCTTCTTCAACAATAGTAAGGGCTTGTTTTGCAACTTCTTTAGTCATTCTAAACTTAACAGAATCTGCATAACTGACAATAGAATTAGCTATTTTAGCCGCTCTAGCTGCAACATAATCATAAACATCAATTCTTATAGAAACGTAATCAGTTCGCTTAAACGAAACCATCTCAGCCCATTTCAATTTCAAATAATGATCAGCATAATCACCTTCTTTATTTATTTTCCAATTTTCCCATAAATTATAATCATCAGCAATTCGTTTACGTATTTCAGTTGAATTTAATATTTGTAATAATTTTTCAGCATCATCCTCATCGCCTAACTCCATGTAATCTTCTTGATTACCGATGTTTTGTTCTACAAGTAATTTAGATACCGAAAAGGTACGAGCAGGGAAAACAACTGCAGTTGCTAAATATTGTGGGGAAATTAAAAATGAGCACACAATTGAAATCGCTGCAGCTAAAAGAGTCACGATAATTAAGGGCTTACGCCACTTATACATTTTCGTTAATAATTTTATAGATTCGTTATTAATGTTTGATTCGTCCATCCCTCAAATATACTATTTTATCATTTATACTTTATAAATCTGAAAATTGATTTTATACTAATTAATCCTGAAGCAAAAGCCCATAACCCGCAAAACACACTCATAATCACGAAATTAATCATCCAATTGGAAGTAAAGGACTTGGAAAAATAATTAAAAGCAACAATGCCAACAATAAAAATAACCAAAGCTAATATTAACCGAACGTTCATTTTAAACTTAAATATTTTGCAGGCGAAATAAATTTGAATGCCTGCCGTAAAAAATTGTGTAATAAGGCTGCTAAAGACGCTTCCCATAGCTTTGTAATGAGGAATTAAAATGAAGTTTAAAATTAAATTGATGCAAATTCCAATAATAGCCATGGTGTTTAATTGCTTTAAATTTCCATTAGCAGTTAAAAGCGTTCCGAAAATATAAGTGGTAGAAACGGCCGTAAAACAAAACATCAAAATACTAAACTCTGTAGCCGAATCAGTAACACCATGATTAATGAGTGACGACAATTCATTCGCATAAAAAAAGCAGCCTACAGATATAATAAGCGCAGGTGTTACTAAAAGAATAAAAGCCAATTTAACCAATTGCTCCACATTTTCTTTGTATTTAATCATACGGCTAAAAACAGGTAGTAATTGCACCGAAAATAAATATGCTATCATATTACCAGCATCTAGTAATCGAAAGGCTTTAGCGTAGATACCGGCTTTCTCTGTGCCTTCACCAGCGGGTAATATACGTTCTATCATAACAGCATCTAAGCGGTTATAGAATGTCATTAATAAAACCAAAACAGCAAAAGGAAAACTTTGTTTCAATATCATTAAACTGAAAGGCCAGTTCCACGTAAATTTAAAATGATCTGTTTTAAAATAAACGGTTGAAAAAGCAATAACAGCAGTTAATACATAACCTAGGGTTTGAGCATATACAAAAGTCATGATGTCTATTTGTAAACCAAACCATCTAAACAAGAGCATCAAACACAAGCCAATCATAATAACTCTATCAGCAACCGAAACAAAGCTATCTGTTTTAAATAAATGTAAGCCTAACAAATTAGAGCGCAAATAAGCGATCATGCTAATTAAAAATTGATTAACTGCCAATATAGAAAGGAGTTTCATATAACGGTATTCATAACCCATGAAAAAACCTAATAAAATAGTAACTGCTAAATAGATAACACCCAAAGCCAACTTTAATGAAAATAAGCTACTAAAGTGTTTTGTCAATAAATGATTGTTTTGAGCTATGTTTTTATTATTAAAATTTGTTACACCAAAATCTAAAATAATATTGAGAAGAAAGGAAAAATTAAATAAAATGAAATACTCACCGTAACCCGCATTTCCAACCGCATTTTGAACCGCAGGTTCTATCCCTAATGGCCAAAAAGGTTTGATTAATAGATTCAGTACTATTAAAAAAGCAATATTTGTGACAAACTTTTTTTGATGCATTTCTTATTTAAATCAAGCAAAAGGCAAATATATCCTTTTACTTTATATATGAAACATTATAGCTAGATAGAACGTAACATTTCATCGTTAATTGTTTGTGTTCATAAAAAAACAGCGTTATTTTCTTTTATGTTTCCAACGCCTATGACTCCATAACCAAATTTCGGGTTGAGCTTTAATGTCTTTTTCTAATTGGCGAGTATGTAATTCCGATATTTCACCTTCTTTAGTGTTCTTGGGTTCTTTAACCAATATTTCTGCATTTACCTCATAAAAGCCGCGCTTAACTCTATTAATAGTAACATATACAACTGGATAATTTAATTTTTGAGCAATTTTTTCGGTACCCCAAAACACGGGAGTATCTTGATTTAAAAAGGTTGTCCAATAAGCATTTTCGGGAGAAGGCGTTTGATCTGCAATAAATGCCGTCGCATTTATTTCATTTCTATTACTAATCATACCGCGCATAGTGTCTTTCATAGCATACAATTTAGAACCAAATCGGGTACGCATATCATACATCAGTTTATCAAAATGCTTATTAGTGAGAGGATGATAGATCACATACAATTGTTGTTGATTGATTAAACTAAAAGTATTACCTGCCCATTCCCAGTTTCCAAAATGTCCCATAACCAATATACAGGATTGTTTTTGAGTGTATAGTTCATTAAACAGTAATATTGCTTTAGAATTAAGTTTACAGCGTTTAATGGCTTCTTTCTTTGATATGGTAAGTGTTTTAAGTGTTTCTAAAAACAAATCCACTAAATAATGATAAAATTGCTTTTCAATTTTTTTTAATTCTTCGTGTTTTTTTTCGGGAAACGAATTTTTAAGGTTTTGATAAACTACTTTTTTTCGATAACCAATTATACGGTATAATAATAGGTAAATACCATCCGAAACCAAATAAAATAAAGGAAAAGGAAGTATAGATATCAAATAAAGAAACGGTAACGCTAAATAAAATCCTATAGTGCTCATGGTTTAAAAATACAGTTTTTAAAGAAACTAGCGTATTTTATTCACAAAAAAGCCGAGTTTCAATTTTGTTTATTTATATTTAGGCTGCAATATATTTACGAAGATAAACTATGAGAAAATTATTTACGACATTTTGTTTTTTTGCTTTCCTATCAAACATGCATGCTATGGATGCAGGTGATCAAGTAAAAATGGTATTAGCAAAACAAAAATTATTTGGTGGACAATATTTAGGTGCACTTAACATTTATAAAGAAGTTTTGCAAAAAAATCCAGAAGATGGGACTGTTCTTTATTATATTGGTAAGTGTCTATTCGAATTAAAACGCTATGAAGAAGCCACGGAAACTCTCAAAAAATCAATCGCAACGAAAATAGATGTGAAACCCGAAGCCCATTTATTAATGGGTAAAATATATTTATCAGAAGAAAAAATAGATGACGCATTAACGGAATTAAACATCTATAAAACAACTGCAAGCGCCAAAGAAGCGCAAGAGGAAGATTTAGACTTATACATCAGTCAATGTGATAATGCTAAAAAATTAATGGCAATACCAATCAATGTAAAAATTGAAAATATGGGTACAGCTATTAATACAAAATTTGCTGATAAAACACCCTGTATCAGTGCAGATGGAAAAAAACTTGTGTTCACGTCTCGTAGACCAGAAACGACGGACTCTCCAGTAGATGTAGAAGGAGATGGCAGTTATTTTGAAGACATTTTTATTTCTAATTGGGATACGATTAATAAAAAATGGTCTGATGCGGAATCAGTTCCTGGTAATGTTAATACAGATGCTCATGATGCTTGTACAAGTATATCGCCCGATGGAAAACAAATTTACATTTATAAAAATGATGTGAGAGATGTTGAATCTCGTGGTGGAGATATTTTTGTATCCAAAGTAGTTAGTAATAAATGGAAAACGCCCGAACCGATGGGGAAACCAATAAACACAAGTTATTGGGAAGGCGGTGCATGTATTTCGCCTGACGGCAAAACCTTATATTTTATTAGTGAACGTAAGGGTGGATTTGGAAATGCTGATATTTGGATGGTAACTCGTATCTCTAAAACAGAATGGGGCAAACCTGTAAATTTAGGGGGAGAAGTAAACTCTGAGTTTGACGAAGTAGGCGTATTTATTGCACCAGATGCCAAAACGTTATTCTTCTCATCTAATGGAAAAGGGTCTATGGGCTCTTATGATATTTTTAAAACAGTCTTTGAAAATGGAAAGTGGACAAAACCTGTTAACATTGGCTATCCAATTAATACTATTAGCAGCGATGGACCTTTAGTTGTGAGTGCTGATGAACAAACAGCTTATATAGCAAGTGATAGAAAAGGCGGCTTAGGAGCAAGTGATATTTATAAAGTAGACCTTAGTAATTTCGGCATCCTTGAAAAGGGTGGACAAAAGAAAACAACTAGTGGGTTAAGTATTTTAAAAGGCATTATTCGTGATGCGCATGAAGGCAGTGGCTTATCTGCTGTAGATATAAAAATATTAGATGCTGCAGGTGCTATAGTAGCATCAACCGTAACGAATGAAAACGGAGAGTATTTCATTACGCTGCCAGGAGATGTAACATACACTCTTAAAGTTTCGAAAAAAGGATATAAATCAGGAGAAGAAAAAGTAGATTTAAAAGTAGGTAAAAACGATACCTACTCTTTGGAAAAACAAATGATGCTTACTAAAGAAAAATAAGCAAAGCTTAAAAACATTCATTTAAAAAAGCCTGCTTGAGAAATCTCAAGCAGGCTTTTACTTAGCCATCTCAATTAAATGACTTTTAAAGACTCTATTAGTTTCCAGCAAACAATGGAAACTTAGCCATCATTGTATTTATTTTAGTTTTCAATTTAGCTATTTCTTTCGGATTATCCTTATGTTTTAAAGCAGCATCAATATATTCTACCACTTTCAAACAATCTTTCTCTTTTAAGCCACGGCTTGTAATAGCAGGTGTTCCGATACGTATACCAGATGTTACAAATGGAGATTTATCATCAAAAGGTACCATGTTTTTATTAACAGTAATATCGGCTTCTCCAAGCGCTTTTTCTGCTTCTTTACCTGTTAAGTTTTTACTTCGTAAATCAATTAACATGCAGTGGTTATCTGTACCACCTGAAATAATTTTATAACCTTTTTCAATTAATGCTTTTGCCATCGTTTGAGCATTTTTAATAACTTGTACGCAGTACAACATATATTCATCGCTCAAACACTCTCCATAAGCAATTGCTTTAGCAGCGATTACATGTTCTAAAGGTCCACCTTGTGTTCCAGGGAATACGCCCATATCCAAACAAGCACTCATCATTTTTAATTCTCCTTTAAGTGTTTTTTCACCCATAGGATTTTCAAAATCTTTACCCATCATAATCATGCCTCCTCTTGGTCCGCGCAGGGTTTTATGTGTAGTAGTTGTTACAATATGGCAATGAGGTAATGGATCATTTAAAATTCCCTTAGCAATTAGCCCTGATGGATGAGATATGTCAGCTAATAATAAAGCCCCCACACTATCTGCAATTTTACGTAAACGCGCATAATCCCAATCACGAGAATATGCTGAAGCGCCGCAAATAATCATTTTTGGTTTTTCTTTTTTAGCGGTTTCTTCAACTTTATCGTAATTTACTCGACCAGTTTTTTCTTCTACTCCGTAAAAAGTAGCGTGGTATAATTTCCCTGAAAAATTAACTGGAGATCCATGAGTTAAATGCCCTCCATGAGAAAGGTCAAAGCCTAAAATAGTGTCGCCCGGTTTTAGGCATGCTAACATAACAGCCGCATTTGCTTGCGCTCCTGAGTGTGGTTGCACGTTTACCCAAACAGCTCCAAATAATTCTTTAGCTCTATCTATTGCTAATTGCTCAACCTTATCCACTACTTCACAACCGCCGTAATAACGTTTGTTTGGAAGACCTTCAGCATATTTGTTAGTTAATACACTTCCCATTGCTTTCATCACCTGATTACTTACATAATTTTCACTGGCAATTAATTCTATACCACGTGTTTGACGCTCTTGTTCTTCTTTAATTAATTTAAAAATTGCTGTGTCTTTTTTCATAAATTTTATATGTATTAAGGTTGTGTATGTATTTTTTTGTATAATTTATTAGCGGCAATCATAAAAAAAGCGACCAGAGGCGATTGGGCAATACCCATTAACCACCTGCTAAAGGTGTATTCATCACCATCTAAGTTGCTATTGAAAATATAATTATAGGTCATAGAAATACCTGACAATAGTAGTAATAAACCATAAATATAAATAATCCAAAGAGTATATTTTTTATCAACACAAATTATTTTTACCGAAAAATAGGTAACCGCAAAATAAGCCAAGTAATATCCAATAGTTAATATATATTTTGAATAGTATAAACTATCGTAACTCAAACTGGCAAAATAACTCAAACTAGTCGGTAATTTGAAGTCTGCGTGACCATAAAAAAAGTCAAAAAGTTGGGCGTTGAGATTAACAAAAATAAACTCCCTGCTAAAACCTAAAATGGCAAATAACAACAAAAATAAGAGGTATTTTAGCCATATTTTCATTAATCAACATCCAATTTTGAAAATTTATTGACCCACAACATCCATAAGGCAAACACAATGCTGTATGCTATAAAAGTAAACGTATACGTGTGGTTAAACTCAAGATAAGAAGGAGCGTATAGCGATAGTAAAGATAAAGCAACAATACGAATGAAATTGATGATGTTAACTAAAATAATACCTAGAGGTAAATACCATAATTTATTTTTGATTCTGCCGGGATAAGCTATCACAAAAATAGCGAACAAAAACATTAACGTAATCCCATTGCAGCCGCCACCAATCCAAACACCATTAGAACCATCTACACCAAATACCTGAAAATCGTTTATTTCTTTACTGGCAAAGGTTTTATAACCCATTGTTTGAAGAATAAAGGTGCAAACAATGATTATTTTCCGAATAAATAATTGATCGATGTTCGTATATATTTTAATATAGAATTCATAAAAAATATATAAAAAGCTATACAACGCACTCGCTTTTAAAATAAAAAAATAAAACTTGTTTTTGACGATTTTATCAAGCATATATTAAAAATCCCCGCTAGGAGCAGGGATTAAAGAGTTAAAGCAATGTTTTTTTATTAGATGATTTAGAATACAATTTTTTGCCACCATATATTGCACCTGCTACTATTAACAAAGAGATGCCTCCATCTATAGGCACGCAAGGTGGTGGCCAACATACTGGTTTACCTCCGCCACCAGGAGCTGGAGGTGCACAATAACATACAGCTGTAAAAAAAGAAATGAAAAAAACAGATAATATAAACTTTAGGCGCATTATCAATTATATAGTTTAGAATGTGTAAATATAAAAAAAATATTTAGAACGGCAATTGATAGGTAAAAATCGTGTCAAATATATTATATTTGTAGCTTAATAAGGTTTTTTGTGGAACAAAAAAAGAATACGGCGTCTATAAATATTAATGATCTAAAAGTTATATGGCGAATAATCGCTAGAAACTGGTTCATACCTATATTAATAGTTCCAATTTTATACGTTATAGGTTATTTTTATGTTTATAAATTAACCAGCGTTTATCAAGCATCGGTTGAACTCTTAAAATCAAATGACACTTACTATAAAGATAATTTAATTACTGATCAAGGTTTTTATGGAGGAGGGCAATCATTTATAGATAACTCTAACGAAATTAGAATTATTAAGTCCTTTGATTTAATGAAGGAAACCGTTGGGAAACTTCAAAATCAATTACAAGTATCTTACTATTTGGTGGGGCGAGTAAGAACCACCGAACAGTTTTCTGGAACACCTTTTAATGTTAGTGTTAATACCATTAATCCCAATTTAAATGAAACGAAGATTAGTTTTAAAATAAAAAATTATGATCAATATGAGTTAAAATATATGGTAAATGGTCTTGAAGTAATGAAGACTGGCTATTTTGATAAAGATTTTATTGACATTGATTTTAATGTGTTAGTAAAGCGAGAAGGTAATTTTAACAGAAATACAGCCGAACAATTAGCCTCACTTAACTATGAAATTATTGTTCACGACATCAATAACCTTATTTACCAATACCAACAAGCCTTAGAAGTACAAAACCCAGAGTACACGAATGTGCTTGTCCTAACACTAAATGATATTTTACCAGAGCGCGCTGTATTAATCTTAGATACCCTTTCTAAGGTTTATATGAATAAATCATTAAATGCACGCTTTGATATAAACGAACGAACTATTAGTTACATTGATAAACAATTAGACGAAGTGAGCTCTTCCTTAAAACAAACGGAAGATACGATGGAAAACTACAAAAGACGTAAGGCTATCTTGGATATGGATTTTGAAAAAAAGGATTTATTAGATAAACTATCCTCTTATGACGGTCAAAAATCTAAACTAAACTTAAAAATTGATGCAGTTAATGATTTGGAAAAATACATCATCGAAGATAAAGATCCCCAATTCCTTCCACCTAATGTGTACCTCGTAGATAATGATGCTTTTTTAAATACATCTGTTGCTGAATTATATAATAATCAAATTAAACTGAATCAGGCTTTAAGTATTTCTAAAGAAAATAATCCTAATATTATTGAGATCAGACAGAACCTTAAACGTTTGAAACAAAACATGCTGCTTTATTTAAATAATACACGCAATGCAACTAATAATATCATAGAAAATATTAATGGAGAAATTAAAAATTATATTGCTGACATTAAAAATATACCTGAAAAACAACGTGGTATATTAAATATCCAACGTAAAGTAAATGTTAGTGAGGGTTTATTTAATTTTTTATTACAACAACGAGCAAATACTAAAATAGCCAAAGCCTCAATAGTGCCTAACTTAAAAATTATTGATAGTCCTCGAAATTTAGGAGTAGTGAGCCCTGATAAAAAAAAGATACTATCCACTTACTTAACTGTTGGCGTTGTTATATCCATTATTATTATTTTAATTCGTTTATTATTCTTTTCAACTATACAAACGGTAGATGAATTAAAAGAAAAAACGTTTTTACCCATCATTGGTGATTTACCTTTTCAAAGGGGAGTGCCCGATAAAGGAATTTATGTTCAAGAGCATCCTAATGCGTTTATATCAGAAGCATTTAGAACCCTTCGGACAAACTTACAATATGCTCTTTTAAATAGTAATAAAAAAACCATTCTAGTCACTTCTAATGCACCTGGAGAGGGTAAAACCTTTACCATCATTAACCTTGGTGCCATATTAGCTAATAGTGGGAAAAGAGTAGTGATGTTGGAATTAGACTTACACAAACCTCGTATACAAAAAGCCCTAGAGATGAATGCCGATATTGGTATCAGTACCTATATGGCGGGCCAAAGTACCTTAGATGAAATTATTAAACCAACTGTAATAAAAAATTTAAATACCATTTTATCAGGGCCTATTCCTCCTAATCCCTCTGACTTGGTATTATCCGAAAAGCTAAAAGAAATTATTGATTACGCGAAAAATAATTTTGATTTTGTATTAATTGATACACCTCCGGCAGGAATGTTGTCGGATGCCTCTTACTTAATGCAATATTCCGATATTAATTTGTTGGTATTGAATACAAAATTTGCTACCAAAAGTGTGTTAAATCTTTTCCATAAATTGGTCAATGACAATTCTATTAATAATGTATATTTGGTATTAAACGGCGTTAAAAGAAGAAGAAATAAGTATTATTATTCAAAATATGGTTACGGATATGGTTATGGCTACGGATATGGCTATGGCTATGGATATGGAAACAAATCGTAATACATATTGTTATCTGTTTCATTTACCACACTTAGTCAACTGTGACTGAGGGGGCGAAGCTTTGAAAAAAGAGTTCATTATACATGCAACATTGGTACGCTTTATATGTAAATGCACGGCACGAAAAAAAAATTGTGCTTAAATTAATAGATCAGCGCATTGAAGCTTACACACCGATTGCAAGACGCATGCAACAATGGAGTGACCGAAAAAAACGTATTGAATTCCCAATGTTAAGTGGTTATATCTTTGTGAAAATAGATCTTGTAGACAAAGAAACTATATTACGCACACCACACATTTTAGGCTTCATTAAATTTAATGGCACAGAAGCTAGTATTAGAGAGTCAGAAATAGACATTTTAAAATCTATAGAACTTACAGGTTATGATATAACTGAGGAAGTAACCGATTTAAAAATGAGTGATGATGTTGAAATTACGCAAGGACCATTGAAAGGTTTAACCGGTAAAATTGTCCGTATTCAAAACGAAGATTATATCAGTATCGAGTTAAATAGCATTAAGCAAAGCATTAGAATTAAAGTACCAAAAACTATTATTAAAATTTTAGCTAACTAAAAAAAGAAATTTGCAATCAACTGTTCCACATATTTCCGACATTAAAAATCAAACATATTTAGTAACAGGAGGTGCCGGTTTTATCGGTTCGAATCTGGTTTCTTATTTATTAACTAATGGCGCCAAAGAGGTTCGCGTATTGGATAATTTATCGACGGGCAATAAAGACAATCTTAAAGAATTTGAGAATAACCCAACTTTCAAATTTATTTTAGGAGACATTACCAATTATCAAACCTGCTATGACGCTACGAGTAATGTGGATGGAGTTTTTCACAATGCTGCTTTAGGTTCAGTATCTCGCAGTTTAGAAGATCCTCTTGCTACTAATCATGCAAACGTTACTGGCTTTATAACTATATTAACTGCGGCTAAAAATCAACAGGTTAAACGGGTTGTATATGCCTCTTCCTCCTCGGTATATGGAGATGATGTAAGTGCCGAAAAGCAGGAGCATATTACAGGTAAACTGCTTTCCCCTTATGCCGTTTCAAAAAAAACAGATGAATTATACGCGTCAATATTTTACAAATCCTATGGTTTACCAATAATAGGATTAAGATATTTTAATGTCTTTGGTCCAAAACAAAACCCCAACGGACAATACGCTGCTGTTATCCCCATTTTTATTTCGCATATACTTAGCAATACTGCTCCTTCTATTTTTGGAGATGGAACTACTAGTCGTGATTTTACCTTTATAGATAATGTAGTATATGCAAATGTGTTAGCAATGACCACCCAAAACCCTAAGGCTATTGATCAGGTCTATAATGTGGCTTATGGTGCATCTACCAGTTTAAACACGCTGTTTGAATTAATAAAAAAACGATTAGATTCGCCTATTTCTGCTTCATACAAACCCGAGCGAAAAGGTGACATCAAAAATAGCCTAGCAAATATTGATAAAGCTAAAAAACACTTACACTACAAACCCTTAATAGATATAGAAACTGGTATTATTGAAACTATTAAGTGGTATAAATCAAATTTTATAAAATAAATGAGAATACCTGAACCTGAAAACGAACACTGGGACTTAATAATTAAACCCAAAAATAAATGGTATCAACTAGATTTAGGCGCTCTTTGGGCTTATAGGGATTTGTTGTTGCTATTGGTTCGAAGAGACTTTGTTTCTGTATACAAACAAACTATTTTAGGGCCTCTTTGGTTTTTTATACAACCAATTATTACATCTCTCACTTTTACTTTTATATTTGGCAGTATAGCCAAAATAAGTACGGACGGCATTCCCGGCATTTTATTTTACATGGCAGGTATTACATTATGGACTTATTTTGCCGATTGTTTAAACAAAACTTCTAATACGTTTATTGCTAACGCTGGAGTATTTGGTAAAGTTTATTTTCCACGTCTTATTATTCCCCTATCTGTCTTAGTATCTAACTTGATTAAATTGGGAATACAGCTTTTAATTTTTATCTGCATTTGGATTTACTTTTTAATATATTCCAATCAGGTTACACCTCACTGGCAATTAATGTGGATGCTGCCAGTATTAATATTTATGATGGCGGGATTAGGATTTGGATTTGGTATTTTAATTTCATCGTTAACCACTAAATATCGCGACTTAACATTTTTGATTGGATTTGGTGTTCAATTATTAATGTATGGTAGTTCGGTTGTTATTCCTGTGTCTAGCATGAATGGTAATGTCAAATTCTTAATGCTTTTAAATCCCTTAACATCTATTATTGAAGCCTTTAAATACATTTTTTTAGGTAGTGGTTTTTTTGATGTATATTGGTTAATCTACGGTTTTGGGTTTATGTTGATTCTCATTTTCTTTTCGGTAATCATCTTTAACAAAGTTGAAAAATCATTTATGGACACCGTGTAACTGAAGTGATTGAAAAAATTAATGCAATATTATCATTCTGAGTTTAAATAAGGTAAAAGTAACGCTGGCAACTTAAGCTAAACCTTAATCTCAATCTTAACTTTAAATAAAATGAGTACCGTCATCAAAGTAGAAAATTTAGGAAAGCAATACCGATTAGGACAAGTTGGAACCGGGACTATCACCAACGATTTTAATCGTTGGTATCATAAAGTAAGGGGAAAAGAAGATCCTTATTTGAAAATTGGCGAGACAAATGATAGAACAATTAAAGGAAATAGCGATTTGGTGTGGGCTTTAAAAGATATTAATTTTGAAGTTAAGCAAGGGGAAGCAATTGGTATCATTGGAAGAAATGGAGCAGGTAAATCTACATTATTAAAAATATTATCTCGCGTTACAGGACCTTCCGTTGGTGACATCAAAGTGAAGGGACGCATTGCTGCATTATTGGAAGTTGGCACGGGCTTTCATCCTGAATTAACAGGAAGGGAAAATATATTTTTGAATGGAGCTATATTAGGAATGACCAAACAAGAAATCAAAAGGAAATTTGATGAAATTGTTGATTTTAGTGGCGTAGAGCGGTATATTGATACACCTGTGAAACGTTATAGCAGTGGCATGTATGTCCGTTTAGCTTTTGCTGTTGCTGCCCATTTAGAATCAGAAATATTAATTGTGGATGAAGTATTAGCTGTAGGAGATGCGGAATTTCAAAAAAAATGTTTGGGTAAAATGGGAGATGTAAGTAAAGGTGAAGGCAGAACCGTTTTGTTTGTTAGCCACAATCTTCAAGCTATTTCTGCCTTTTGTCAAAAAGGAATTATTTTAGACTCTGGCAAATTACATTCAATTAACGAAGTTGGTGTATCGATTCAAACCTATATGGACTTAATGAAAGATTTCCGCTTCAATGCAAACACTTCTAAAAAAGATCGAGTAAATAGAACAAGCGGTAATGCCTCTTTTCAAAAATTGGGTTGCTTTAAAGATGGATTAATAAATGAAAGTAATTGGACATACAAAGCAGATGAAGATATTCATTTTGCATTTAGTTGTATTACAAATGAGGTTTGTGAGGGATTGACCTTTTATATGGCATTTTTAGATACGCTCACCGAAAAAGTAATCACTAATGTAAAAACTAATATTACAACAAACCAAATAAAAACAGGAACTATTGTGGAATTTAAAATTTGTATTCCTAAAGGAAATTTAAGAGCAGGACAATACGATCTCTATTTTGCTATTGGAAATACAAATACGACACTTTTTTATGATGTCATAGATAGTAATATAAATATCCCTTCTTTATTAATAATTCCAACAAGTGATGACCCTCATCAAAATATAGGTTATTTTAATACTACATATAGCGTATACGAAAAAAATGTTTAAGCGCTTACTTTCAAAAATATTAAAAAAGCCTACCAAGCTAATTTATTATTTATCTTTAAAAAGAATAATAGCTGAGGATACTGCCAAAACTACTTTTGATAAAAACATTTTAATTGGTAATAATTGCGATATTAACCCATCAGCAATATTAACATGTTTAAATAATAGCGTCATTGAATTAGAAGGTAATAATTATATCGGTAGAAATGTTGAGTTAGGAGTGAGTAATCAAAAAATACGATTAGGCGCTAATACTTCTATACAGGATCGATGTATTTTATTAGGTGATATTGATATTGGCAGATACTGCGTTTTTGCTCAAAATGTATACCTAAGTTCTGGGAGACACTATTATAATTTCAAACCCGAATACTATATTAAAGACCAAGATGAATTGATTCTTACTAATGAAGAACTATCAAAAAAACATTCAAAAAAAATAATCATAGAAGATGATTGCTGGCTTGGGATTAACGTGGTAGTAATGTCTGGAGTTAAAATTGGTAAAGGAAGTGTTATTGGCGCAAATTCTGTTGTAACAAAAGATGTAGCTCCTTATTCTGTTATGGTTGGTAGCCCTGCTACATTGATAAAAAAAAGATTAAATTTTGAATTAAAAGAAAGTATCCATTATTTAAATGATACAGATTTACCTTATTTCTATTCAGGCTTTTATACAAATTATAAAACACTTTTAGAAACTAGAAAAGAGGAAGGCATCAATGTAATGGAACAATTTACTGCCTACTTAAAGAGTGAAGGTAAAAAAACTATTACTATAAAAATCAAAAGTAATTCTGCAATTAAAATAAGCTACTTCAATCAAATTAAAGAAATACAAACTGATGATTATACGAATATTGTATTTGATATAAATCCAGGAAACATTCACTCGTTTGACATTTTATTAAATAAAGAAACTACCGACATAGATATAAAAGACAACATATTCATTCAATCAATATCTACACAATGATCAAAAAAATAAAAAAAGTATTAAGAAAAGTATTAGAAAAATTTGGTTTAATGAAACCCTATGTTCCTTCTACTCAACAAGACTATTTTATGCAGGGTTATGAGGTATTTTTAAAAACTGGCCAAACGCCGCATAATGCGAATATGGCCAATATCAATTTATATTGCTCTACTAACGGCGTTTTTAACGAAGCTTTTAATGACAGGCTAAAACAAAGCAATCCACCACAAATAATAAAAGATACACTTGAAGGCGTTGCTGGTGTTTTTACAAAAAATGATTTCGATAAAGTAAATAATGAAATGAATGAAAAGGGATATGTTCATTTTGATAAAAAATTAAGTCAAGAAGTCTGTGAAAGTATCTACAATTATGCGATGCAAAAAGCCGCCGTTATACCACCAGCTTATGATAAAAAAATCATATATAATCCGGAAGCGCCTTTAGCCGAAATTTACCGATTTGATATTCAAGATTTAGTTAATAATAAAGAGATTCAGCAATTAATGATGGATCCTGTATTAATTAATTTTGCCAGAAACTATTTAGGCTGTGAACCTATTTTTGACTTTCCTGCAATGTGGTGGAGTACATCTTTTCAAAAAGAAGCCTCATCTGAAGCTGCACAATTATATCATTTTGACATGGATCGTGTAAAATGGTTAAAGGTGTTTTTTTACATTAATGATGTAACTTTAGATAATGGGCCACATTGTTATATAGAAGGATCGCATAAAGTAGGCGCTAAACCTGCCATTCTATTAGAAAGAGGTTATGCAAGAATACCTGATACTGATTTAGAACCTTATTATTCACCAGATACTATAAAAGTAGTGTGCGGCGAAGCAGGTTCAATATTTATTGGTGACACTAAATGTTGGCATAAAGGAACCCCTCTCAAAAAAGGACATCGTTTAGTTTTAGAATTAGAATACACTAGCTCTTTATTTATAGCAAACTATCCTAAAATGATTGTCCATAATGCGAGTGATGCTTTTAAAGAATTTTGCAATACTCATCAAACATTTGCATCTAACATAGAAATAAAATAATAGATTCATATACGTATGCTAAATCACAAATCAATTTTAATAACCGGTGGCACCGGTTCCTTAGGTAAAGAGTTAACTAAAACCATCCTCGAGAAATGGCCCGATGTAAAGCGACTCGTAATATACTCTCGCGATGAGCAAAAGCAATTTCAAATGGAACAAGAGTTTCCTGCTTCCAAATACAAAGCCATTCGTTACTTTATTGGAGATGTTCGCGATTTGGATCGTTTAAAAAGAGCATTTACTGGTATTGATTACGTTATTCACGCAGCGGCAATGAAACATGTGCACATTGCAGAATATAATCCTGATGAATGTGTTAAAACAAATATTGGTGGGGCAGATAATGTTATCAGAGCCTGTTTAGAAACCAATGTCTCCAAAGTAGTAGCTTTATCTACTGATAAAGCCTGCGCTCCAATTAATTTATATGGCGCAACCAAATTAACATCCGATAAATTATTTATTGCCGCTAATAATATCAAAGGCAGCAGAGATTTAAAATTTTCGGTAGTACGTTATGGTAATGTCATGGGATCTAATGGATCTGTTATTCCTTTTTTCTTGAATAAAAAGAAAGAAGGCGTATTACCCATTACTGATCCTAATATGACTCGCTTTAATATCTCATTAAAAGGAGGTGTTGATATGGTGCTACATGCATTAGATTCAGCTTGGGGAGGAGAATTATTTGTACCAAAAATACCATCGTATAAAATTATGGATGTAGCTAAGGCAATCGGTCCTAATTGTGAACACAGAATAAATGGCATTCGTCCCGGAGAGAAAATTCATGAAGAAATGATTACCAGTTCGGATTCTTTTACAACCTATGATTTAGGAAAATATTATGTGATTTTGCCTCAAGTAACCAATTGGAATTTGACGGAGTACATCAAGCATTTCAATGCGGCCATAGTTCCTCAGGGTTTTCACTATACCTCTGAAAATAACACAGAATGGGAAACAGTAGAAGGCTTAAGGCAATTAATTGTAGAACACGTTGACCCAACGTTTAAACCATAATTAGAAATGATTCCATACGGAAAACAGAATATAACAGAAGAAGATGTTAATGCAGTAGTTAAGGCTTTAACCTCTGATTTTTTAACTCAAGGTCCGGAAATTGCAAGCTTTGAAAAAGCCTTTGCTGAATATATTGGTTGTAAATATGCCGTAGCTGTTTCAAACGGAACAGCTGCCTTACATTTATGTGCCTTGGCTTTAGGTGTAAACAAAGATTCAAGGGTCATTACAAGCCCAATTACATTTGCTGCGTCAGCTAATTGCGTGAGATATTGTGATGGTGAAGTATATTTTGCTGATATTGATCCTGAAACTTATTTATTAGATATTAAGAAAGTACGTGCATTATTAGAAAATCACCCTAAGGGTTATTTCCAAGGTATAATACCAGTTGATTTTGCAGGAAATGCGGTTAATTTGGAAGCATTTCGCAAACTAGCCAATGAATTTAATTGTTGGATTATTGAAGATGCTTGCCATGCGCCTGGTGGGTATTTTATAGATAGTAAAGGAACAAAGCAATTTTGTGGAAACAGTAATTTTGCTGATTTAGCAATCTTCTCTTTTCACCCAGTAAAACATATTGCCTGCGGCGAAGGTGGCATGGTTACTACCAATGATGAAGCATTATACAACAAGCTTATTAAACTAAGAACACACGGTATTACCAAAGATTCAAATTTAATGCATCAAAATGATGGAGGTTGGTATTACGAAATGCAAGAGTTAGGATATAACTACAGAATTACTGACTTTCAGGCTGCATTAGGAACTTCTCAATTAAAAAGAGCTGATGCCGGTATAGAAAGAAGACGAGAAATTGCTCAAACTTATTTTGATACCTTTAAAACAAATCAACACATTAAAGGACAATCGGGAGTGATTGAAGGACATGCTTACCACTTATATATTATTGAAGTAAATAATAGAAAAGAGTTGTATGACTTTTTAAGATCAAAGGATATTTTTTGTCAGGTACATTATATACCAGTACATACCCTACCCTATTATAAAAGTTTAGGATGGAAACAAGGTGATTTTGTAAATTCGGAAAATTATTATCAAGGCTGCTTGAGTTTGCCTATGTATCCAACCTTAACAAAAGAAGAACAACATTTTGTCATTGACACCATCAACTCTTTTTTAAATGGCTAATTTGGCTATCATAACTGCTCGCGGAGGCAGTAAGCGTATTCCTCGAAAAAACATCAAAGAATTTTTAGGAAAACCTATTATTGCTTACTCAATCGAAACTGCTTTAAATTCGGGTTTATTTGATTATGTAATGGTGTCAACGGAAGATGATGAAATTGCAGAAGTAGCAAAACGTTATGGTGCTCAAGTACCATTTATCAGAAGTAAACAAACAGCTGATGATTATACTGGAACGGCTGATGTGGTATTAGAGGTTTTAAATGACTTAACTAAAATAGGAAAACAATTTGATAACGCTTGTTGCATTTATCCTACAGCACCTTTTATTACTAAGCAATCTTTAAAAGAATCATACAAATTATTAATTGATCAAAAATTTGACAGTGTTTTTCCTGTTTGCCCATTTTCTTACCCAATACTGAGAGCATTAAAAATAAATGATTCTAAAACAGCCATGATATGGCCTGAAAATATAAACAAACGATCTCAAGATTTAGAACCAGCTTATCATGATGCTGGACAGTTTTATTGGATAAATATAGAAAGTTTTATAATAGAAAAAAAAGTGTTTACTGAAAACTCTGGTTCCATTATTTTAGATGAATTACAAGTTCAGGATATAGACAACGAAACTGATTGGAAACTAGCAGAATTAAAACATTCATTACTATTCCCAAATAATGATTAAAAAAAAAATTGTATTCAGAACAGATGGGGATATTAAAATTGGCCTAGGTCATATATACAGATGTATTGGAATCGCCGAAATGCTATGCAACGATTTTGATTGTGAATTTCTGCTAGAATCCCAAAGTAAAATTGATAATGTTATTCCGAAACATTTTACAATAAAACATATTCCTAATGATTATTCTATTGAATTGGAGCATCAGTGGATACAATCAAACTATGATACAAATTCATTATTAATCATTTTAGATGGATATAAATTTACTTCTTTGTATCAAAAAAATATCAAAAAAATTCAGGCAAAATTAATTTACATTGATGATTTACTATGTGAACATATGTTTGCAGATGCTGTTATTAATCATACCCCAAACGTCAATATAAATTTATATAAAAAAGAAACTTATACAAAATTATATACAGGTTTAGATTATGTTCTTCTAAGGCAGAGCTTTATTAATGAAGCCACCCTAAAAAAAGAAACAAATTCAAATATTTCTAGTGCATTAATAACATTTGGAGGAAGTGATGAGCATAACATTACGCTTAAAATATTAAAATCATTATTAACAATTAAAAAAATAAATTCAATTAGCATTATAGTTGGAGAGTTATATCCTCATAAAAATAGTTTGGTATCTGAAATCAATCATTCTTCTAAAAACATACAGCTTTTCTCAGGTTTATCAGAAATAAAAATGATTGAACTTATGAAAAAAAGTGATATAGCATTTGCCCCATGTAGCACAACTTGCTTAGAACTAATTGCTGTGAACTCTTTGATTTTTGCCGGGTATAGTGCATCAAATCAAAAACACCTCTATAATTATTTAAAATCCCAGCAATTAATTTTTGATTTAGGTGATTTGCATACAATCACTTCTAAAGAAGTTAATGAGATTATTATGCAACATATTGATAATCGAACAGAAATTAATAAAATGTTGTTTTTACAGAATCAAATAATTGACGGTAAATCTGGTGGAAGAGTTAAAAAAATTGTAAAAGATCTTATATAATGGATATAAATTTAGTTGAAATTAAGGAAGAAGATTTAGAACTAATACGTCGTTGGCGAAACTCAAAAGAAGTAAGCCAGTATATGTACACTTCTGAAGAAATTTCTTCAGAAAACCAAAAAAAATGGTTTGAAAGGATAAAGCTAGATGCTTC
The DNA here is from genome assembly GCA_903834765.1 of uncultured Bacteroidota bacterium. Lineage (GTDB taxonomy): Bacteria > Bacteroidota > Bacteroidia > B-17B0 > Aurantibacillaceae > UBA4416. The sequence continues at coordinate 16,817 of CAILKE010000069.1, read as the reverse complement.
TCAAAAGTATTGGCTTATTGAGTATAATGGAAAAAAGCTAGGACTTGTTTCAATATATAACATAAAAAAAAATTTCAAGCATTGCAGTTGGGCATTTTACATAGGGAATACTGAGGTAAGAGGTGCAGGTATAGGTTCAAAAGTAGAATTCACAATTCTAAATTATGTTTTTGAAACAATGAAATTTAATAAGCTTATGTGCGAAGTATTTTCCTTTAATGAAAAAGTAATTCATATGCATGAAAAATTTGGATTCAACCAAGAAGGACTATTTAAAAAGCATATTTTAAAAGATGGAAAATATTTTGATGTTGTAGCTCTAGCAATTTTAAAACATGAATGGGATCTATTAAAAGAAAATTTAAAACAATCTATATATAATCGCACATTATAATGAATGATATAAAAATAGGTAATATTATAATTGGTGTTAATCACAAACCATTTGTGATTGCTGAAATGAGTGGTAATCATAATCAGTCATTAGATCGCGCTCTATTATTGGTTGATGCAGCGGCAGAGGCAGGGGCACATGCTCTAAAATTACAAACTTATACTGCAGACACTATTACCATGAAGGGAGCTCATACGATTAAAGACGTAAACTCTTTATGGAATGGGAAAGAGTTACATGATTTGTATAAAGAGGCATATACTCCATGGGAATGGCACAAAGCCATATTTGATAGAGCTAAAGAAAAAGGAATGATTGCTTTCAGCTCTCCATTTGATGAAACAGCTGTCGATTTTTTAGAAAGTTTAGATGTGCCATTATATAAAATTGCTTCTTTTGAAAACACGCATCATCCATTATTAATAAAAGTTGCTAAAACAGGAAAACCAGTAATAATGTCAACTGGAGTTAGTTCCATCGCTGATATTGATGAAAGCGTAAGAGTTTTAAGAAATGCTGGTTGCAAGGATATCATACTTTTGAAATGCACGAGTACCTATCCGGCAACACCTGAAAACACAAACTTAAACACAATTCCACATTTAGCTCAATTACATAATTGTATTGTCGGTTTATCGGATCATACAATGGGCATAGGCGTTTCAATTGCAGCCGTTGCCTTAGGTGCAAGTGTAATTGAAAAACATTTTACATTAAATAGAGCAGATGGTGGTGTTGATTCTGCTTTTTCGATTGAACCACACGAATTAAAAGCATTAGTTGTAGAAACAGAAAGAGCCTATTTAGCATTGGGAAAAGTTCAATATGGCGTTCAACAGGCTGAAACGAAAAGTGTATTTTTTAAACGATCTATATATGTTTCTGAGGACATTAAGGAAGGAGAATTATTTACGGAAAAAAATATACGTGTAATAAGGCCTGGCGATGGATTACATCCAAAATATTACACTACTATTATTGGGAAAATCTCTAAAAAAAACTATAAAAAAGGTACGCCCCTCATTTTTGATTTTTAATAACCATTATTCATACATTAAATTCATTGAAAAAAGTTCTCATTAAAATAAAAAATAGAATAAAGCCCCTCATTGGAAGAATTGTATTCTTTCCAAGAAATTCATATCGAAACTATCATGCTTTAAAATTTGCTGATTTACATAAGCGTTACGCAGAATGCCTTAGCTTTTTTAAGCCCAATAAAACCGAAAAGGAAGTAAATGGGATTTTGCTTGTTCAGATGATAGAGGATTACGAGTTCACTATTAAGATGGCTGCCGTAAGTAGGGTTCTTGCTGATAAACATAATTTGAATATTAGCTTTTATGGTGTGCTTATTCATTGGATATGGGGTAAACATATCGAGAAAACAAAATCTCAAAAACGCTTAGATACTAGATTAATTAAAATACATTGCTCTTTTGCAAATAAATTATTATTTGATAATAATGATAGATATATGGATCAAGCATTGATTCAACAAAAATTAAATGAAATTAAAAGCAAACTGGATATCAATAATGGGGCAAGTGTTTTAGACATAAAATTTGATGATATTTTAGTAGGTGATTTAATTTACGATACGTATTTAAGATTTTTTCATCAACCTACTATAAAAAAAATTAATGATGATGTTTTTCACATTATTGAAGTTGCGCTTAATGTATTTTATAATTTCACGTTATTTTTGAAGTCAAATCCTGTTAAAGTACTAGTAAATAGCTATAGTTCATACATACATCATGGAATACCTGCCCGCATTTGCTTACACAACAATATTGAAGTTTACACTGTAGGATCTTATTCTTATATCATTAATAAATTAAGTAAAGATTTTCCATATCACCAGATCAATCATACGCTATTTTCACCGAATAAAAACTTAAGTGATCAACAATTAGATTTAGCAAAACAAATTTTTACGTCAAGATTTGAAGGAATCATCGATCCTGCAACAAGCTATATGAAACAATCTGCTTTTTCTGACAAACCACTAAATCCAGAAATAAAAAAATTATTTACTAAAGAGCCTAGAAATATTGTCATATACGCTCACGATTTTTATGATTCTCCTCACGTGAATCGCATGTTACAATTCCCTGATTTATACCAATTTTTGAAACAAACGCTGCAAGCATTAATTGATTTAAAAGGAACAACGGTATTTATTAAAACACATCCGAATGGCATAGCGGGTTGTAAAGAAAAAACCATTGATCTAGTTAATAGCTTTCATAAAAGTCATTTTCATATATTGGATGAATCCGTGTCCAACCTGCACATTATAGACTTAAAGCCTGATTTAATAGCAACTGCCAGAGGAACTGTATGTGTAGAGATGGCTTACTTTGAAATACCAACAGTGGCGCTATATGATAATTTATATGCAAACTTCGATTTTGTTCATACCTGTAAAACCACCGAAAGCTATTTTTCCATTTTAAAAGGTGAAGAAAAACCTATTATTAATTTTGATAAAAAAAACATCTATAGCTTTTATTACCAAGCTTTTATAGGACAATTCCCTGATGATGAAATTTTTAAAATACTAAGTTCATTTAAAGGAAACACCTACAATGATGATTACTTACAATTAATTTTATCTCACAAAAACGACATCTTTAGTGAAAAATTTTTAAACTATTACCGTAATGAAAATCTTAATTAAACATTGAAATGGAACTAAAATCAATTATAAAAAAAATCATTATAAAATTAATACCTAATGCTGTTAAATATGAACTTCAAAAACTACCATATGGAGCTCAATTGAGTTATTCTCAAGAAGGTGAGGATATGATATTGGAGCGCTTTTTTGAAGGAAAAGAAAAAGGTTTTTTTGTAGATATTGGTGCTCATCATCCTCTACGTTTTTCTAATACCTTTCATTTTTATAAAAAGGGTTGGAGAGGTATAAATATAGATGCTACTCCTGGAAGCATGGATGCTTTTAAGAATGTCAGACCTGAAGACACAAATATTGAAGTTGGAATATCTGTCAACGAAGGTTTTTTAACTTACCATTTATTTAATGAACCGGCTTTAAATACGTTTAGCGAAGAGCGTGTAAAACACTTATTAGAGGCAACCCCATATAAATTAGTAGAAAAAGTAAAAGTTCAAACAAAAACATTATCACAAATTTTAGATGAATATGCGTCAACTGTCAGTCAAATTGACTTTCTGACTATAGATGTAGAAGGCTTGGACTTTGAAATTTTACAAACCAATAACTGGAAAAAATATAGCCCTACTTTTATCCTCATTGAAGATTTAAACGGTTCATTGGAAAATATATCAAGTTCAAAACTATATACATACTTACACCCTTTCGGCTATGAAGTTGTAGCTAAAACACATAATACTTTATTTTTCAAAAAAATAAACTAATGCAACTAGCACCCATTGTCATATTTACATATAACCGTCCGTGGCATACACAGCAAGTACTTGACTCGCTTGCCTTAAATGAGGAAGCTAAGGATAGTTTGTTATATATATACTGTGATGGCGCGAAAGATAATGCAGAAGAAAAAATAGTTAAGGAAATAAATCAAGTTAGACTAATTGCTAAAAGCGAAAATAGATTTAAACAAGTCATTGTAAAAGAACAAACAAAAAATAAAGGTTTAGCAAATTCTATCATTGATGGCGTAACTGAAATTGTAAACAAGTATGGCTCCATCATTGTATTAGAGGACGATATTATAGTGTCAAACTATTTTCTAAAATTCATGAATGAAGCATTGTTAAAATATGAATCGGAAGAAACAGTGATTAGCATTTCAGCATATATTTACCCAATTAAAAATCTACCAACTCAATTTTTCATTAAAGGAGCTGATTGCTGGGGCTGGGCAACGTGGAAAAGAGGATGGGATATATTTGAATGTGATGGTAAAAAATTATTAAATCATTTAGAGAGAAAAAAATTAACTTATTCATTTGATTTTAATGGTAGCTACCCATATACACAAATGCTTAAAAATCAAATTAATGGTAAAAATAATTCCTGGGCTATTAGATGGAATGCGTCAGCATTCTTGAATAATAAACTCACTCTATACCCTAATATAAGTTTAGTAGAGAATATTGGATTCGACGGTAGTGGAACACATAGTGGTATTGAAAAATATCATCAAGCTGGACTTCTCGAAATTCCTATGGTATTAAAAACAATACAAATTTCAGAAAACATAGATGCAACAAAAATGATTTCAAATTATTTTAAAACTCTGAAATTAAATAATTCAAATAAGCTGTATAATATCAAAAAAAATATCAAAAAAATAATTCCTGAATTTGCCCTTAAATCATACACCCAAATATTCAACAAAAAAAAATAATCAATTATTTATAAGTGACTAAACACATTCATTAAAAAAGTCAAAAAACATTTAATTTTATAATTATTGAAACCAGTAAAACAAATACTTAAAGCAATTATTCCTTTAGTAGTTCTTAATAAAATACGTAAATATAGAAAACCAATTAACCAATTACCTGATGGTTGGTCTGGAAATTATACTACCTGGAGGGAAGCTAAAAAGTTTTGTACAGGTTACAATAGTTCTCTTATTTTAAAAAAATGTAAGGATGCTCTATTAAAAGTGAAAAATGGAGACGCTGTTTATGAACGAGATAGTGTAATATTTGATGAAATACAATATAGCCAATGTTTATTAGAAGGATTGCAAAAAGCAGCTTTAGAAAATGACAATAAATTGTGTATACTAGACTTTGGAGGAAGCTTAGGTAGTAGCTATTTTCAAAACAAAAGATTATTAAGTTCTATTAAGAAACTCACTTGGTGTATTGTAGAACAGACACATTTTGTAAATTGTGGTAAACGCTATTTTGAAGATGAACAGCTAAAATTTTATCATACGATAGAAGAATGTATAGCTAAACATAAACCAAATGTACTATTACTTAGTGGCGTATTACAATATTTAGAGAAGCCTGGGGTGTGGGTAGAAAAATTTATTAAACTAAAAGTTCCTACTATCATAATAGATAGAACAACAATTATTAATTGTGAGCGAAATATAATAACAGTACAAAAAGTACCTTATTCAATTTATGAAGCAAGCTACCCATGCTGGTTTTTTAATGAAGATTATTTAAAGAAATTATTTATTAATTATTCGTTGATTACAAAATTTGAAAGTTATTGCGATATGCCAATAACATTAAATTCTGAATACGATGCTACTTGGGCAGGCTTTGAATTTAAACTTTCTAATTTAGAAGTCAAAAAAAATCTATAATTTGCTCTTTACAAGTTCTATATTTATCGTATTAGTTATTATCACATTCGTGTTATACTATATACCGTTATTTCGAAAACAACAAGTTAGTCTTTTAATTATTTCAAGTCTATTATTTTATTCATACAATCAACCGATATTAGTTCTATTATTACTTTTTTCGGTAAGTATTAACATAGTTTCGAGTTATTACATTGTATATGGAAACCCTAATAATAAAAAACAATATGCTATTGCGGGAGTAGCTCTTAATTTAGGTTTACTTTTGTTTTTTAAGTATAGTCCGTTATTCGCCAAAACATTTTTTAAGGAATCAAATTCGATAGGTGATTTTTTGTTGACGATGCCTTTACCAATTGGCATTTCTTTTTTTACATTTCAAGGAATTAGTTTAGTGATAGATGTATACAAGGAAAAATATGTTAATAGTTATGAACTTGTACCTAGGTCTTTTTTATTACATGCCAAGCAAATATTATTTTTTAAAGGATTTTTTCCGCAATTAATTTCTGGACCAATAGTAAAAGCTCATGATTTTATTACTCAAATAAAACAAAAAAACTTTTATGAGATAGATTGGGTTTCGGTATTTAAGTTTATAGTAATGGGCTACTTTCTTAAAATGGTTGTAGCTGATAATTTAAAAGATTTAACTTTTTGGATAGCGTTTCCCTACTTTCAGGCACAATCTACTATTGGATTATTATTTATGTTGTTTGGATATTCATGTCAGATATTTGCTGATTTTGCAGGTTACTCATTAATAGCAATTGGCCTAGCTAAGCTGTTTGGTTACAATTTTAAAGACAACTTTAACTTTCCTTATATATCCACTTCCTTTAAAGAATTCTGGAAAAGGTGGCATATTTCTTTATCATCTTTTTTAATGGAGTATTTATATTTTCCATTAGGAGGTAATAAGAAGGGAAAAATAAGAACTTATATAAATTTAATGATTGTGATGATATTAGGAGGATTATGGCATGGAGCCGCATGGAGCTATGCTGTTTGGGGCTTCTTTCATGGATTAGCATTAGCTATAGAAAGATTTTTAAGTGATAAAATAGTAATACGCGCAACTATTTTCGCAAAAATAGCTAAAGGACTCTTAGTTTTTGCCTTTGTAACCTTAGCATGGTTATTATTTAAATTGCCCAATTTTGAACATGCTGTAAATTTTATACAATGTGTATTTACAAATTTTAGTTATGCAGAAAATTATCAGCTAATAACCTATATTATTCTTTATTCAAGTCCCGTAATACTTTATCATTTTGCCTATTTAATTAAGAAACGTTTTTTTATTTCCTTTAAAAAAATAGAATTTGTCTTGTATGGTTTTTTATTCTTTTTAATTATTGTAAACAGTGGTTCTGCGGGCGCTTTTATTTATTTTCAATTTTAGATGATAAAAAAAGCTATCCTGGTTATGATTGTTTTATTACTTGCTTATGCAGGCTTTGTGATAGTTGCACCTAAATGGTGGCACGCTATACAAAACCAATGGCAGGGAAACTTAGTTAAGGCACAACAATTTATTTATACTAAAGATACATATAGCAATGTAATTGTGGGTTCATCGCTAGCCAACAAAATATTATCAGATAGTTTGCCAAATACTTACAACCTTTCTTTTGATGGATTAAGTATTTATGATGGATTAGAGATACTTACGCATATAAAAAAATTACCCAAAAATGTTTTTATAGAAACCAACGTAGTTTTAAGAACAGCGGATACAAATTTTACATCGGGATTATTTTCACCAATTCAATACTATTCTAAAGAATATGTTAAGGCCTTACGGGACGATGAGCAGCCAATAGCTATTGTCGGCGATCAGATATCGTGGCGAGTTACTAATAAAATAATAAACCGATTTAAATCTATATTTTATTCTCCACCAAGTGCAAATAACAAACCTGGTGGTGAAAGTGCTTTATTTCAAAAAATGTTGGACATACAGGTAAAAGATTATTCCAAAATACCTGATAAGTTAAAAATTACTGAATCGTTTACTAAATTAAAAAAATACGTAAGTGAATTAAAAGATAAAGGTGTGAATGTGTGTTTTTTTGAAATGCCAGTAAACAAAGAACTAATTAATTTACCTTCTGCGACTATCATCAAATCGAAATTCTTAACGGATTTTCCGCAAACAAAGTATACCTATATACTGGTACCTGATTCGGCTAATTATACTACTGGAGACGGACTTCATCTAAATAATGAATCAGCCATAACTTATACCCGTTATTTTAAAGAAAGTATTAAAAATTATTTACCTTAATATGAAATTGAATTTTTGTACATTATTTGATTCTAATTACATGACGCGGGGGTTAGCTATGCATCAATCGTTATTGCAACATTGCCCAGATTTTCATCTTTACATTTTTGCTTTTGACGATGAATCAGTTGAAATTTTTAATAAATTAAATCTCGAACATGCCACTATTATTAGCCTGAAAGAATTTGAAGATGAAGCATTACTAAGAATAAAACCAACACGTACTGCAACCGAATATTGCTGGACCTGTACACCTAGTACTATACTATATTGCATAACAACTTATAAATTAGCAAACTGCACTTACATAGACGCTGATTTACTATTTTACAGCAATCCGGAAGTTTTAATAAATGAAATGGGAGATAACTCTGTAATGATAACTGACCATCGTTATACACCTGAGTATGATCTGACTAAAACAAGCGGGAAGTATTGTGTTCAATTTATGTTTTTTAGAAACGATGAGAGGGGCATGACTGTTTTGAATTGGTGGAGAAACGCCTGTCTGGAATGGTGTTATAACCGAATTGAAGACGGTAAATTTGGAGATCAAAAATATTTAGATGATTGGACAACGCGTTTTAAAGGAGTGCATGAATTACAGCATATTGGCGGTGGAGTGGCAGCCTGGAATGTGCAGCAGTATTCTTTTTCTACTAAAAGCGAAAAATTGTATTTAAAAGAAAAAGGAGGCTTAGAAAAAGAATTAGTATTCTATCATTTTCATGCCTTAAAATTTTACCTTAATGATATTGTTTGCTTATCACCATCATTCTATATTTCAAATAAGGTAGAAACTAGTATTTACTTCCCGTATATAAAGGAACTGACTAAACAAAAAAAGATGGTTAAAGAAATTTACCCTTCATTTGATGCAGATTCAGCTTTACAAACATCACCAAGAACCCCATATAATTGGAAAGATAAAGTTTCTATATATAAAAATGGTATTTTAAGAAAATGGCCTATGCGCTTTTCATCTATTAGAAAGATAATAAAAGAAAATTATTTTTATTACGTAAACAACATTGTTTAAATAGTGCTTGCAAGAAAAAAAGTGTCAAACAAGGTTATAGAAGTGCTACATAAATTTTAAAATGCCATTTTTTTCAATCATTATACCTACATTCAATTCTGCGAAAACATTAAAACAAACATTAGATAGTGTTGTTTCGCAATCTTTTTTGGATTATGAAATATTAATAATGGATGCAATTTCTAAAGACTCTACTTTAGAAATTGTGGCAGCTTATAAGAATAGCAGAATAAAAATTATTAGCGAAAAAGACCAAGGCGTATATGATGCCATGAACAAAGGGATTGATAAGGCAACAGGGAAATGGCTATTTTTTTTAGGAAGCGATGATGCCTTATATAATGAAACTATTTTATCAAAAATTCATGATCAATTGCAAGACAAAAACATTAACGTATTGTATGGTAGCGTTATCATGGTAGGAGATACACCTTGGGCAAAAGATAAAACTATTTATGATGGAGAATTTAATTTATCAAAAATCTTAAAACAAAATATTGCTCATCAAGCCATTTTTTATCATCAAGCTGTGTTTAAAAAATTAGGACATTATAATATAAAATATGATGTTAACGCTGATTGGGATTTTAATTTAAATGCTTACGCTAATTTTAAATTTAAATATATAGATATGGTAATTGCCAAGTTCTCTGGAGGCGGAATAAGTACAATAAATACAGATAAGCAGTTTTATACAGATAAAGTTAGCAATATTGTATCGTATTTTACATATAAGTTATATAAGAAAGAGTTTAAACAATTTATAAGAAATATCTTATACCAGTCAAAAATAAACTTCAAGAAAGGAAATCTTTTTAAGGGTGTGTATTTTATGATCATGGCTATTTATTTGAAAATAATACCATAAAACGTATCAATTATTATCATTCTAATGTTTTCAATAAATATCAGAAATATCTAAAATAACCTTATGTCTGAAATTAAAAAAATTGTATTTACACTATGTTCTAATAATTATTTAGCGCAGTCTAAAGTGCTTGGAGATTCATTGCTTGAAAATAATCCTGATTATCATTTTATTATAGGATTAGTTGATGAAAAAAATGAAAAAATAAATTATAGCGATTATAAAAAATTTGAAATAATAACTGTTAAAGACATTGGTATTATAGACTTTGATGATTTATGGAAAAAGTATAATATAGTCGAATTTAATACTTCCGTTAAAGCCTCTTACATAAAATTTATAAAACAAAAATATTCAAATACTGACTACATTTTTTATTTCGATCCCGATATACAAATTTTTGAAAGTCTTGCTGGTATAGAATCTGAATTTAAACAAAATGATATTTTATTAACCCCACATATTATCACTCCAATACCTTTGGATGGCTTCACTCCAACTGAGAATAACTTTTTGAATTATGGAACATATAATCTTGGATTTATTGGTGTAAAAAACAAGTCAGAGATAGTTAATTCTTTTTTAGATTGGTGGGAGGAAAGAACCTTAAAAGTTGGATATAGTAATGTGGCAAAAGGTTATTTTGTAGATCAATTATGGATTAATTTGGTGCCGCTTTATTATAATAAGGTAAAAATTATGTTTCAAATGGGATATAATGCCGGACCATGGAATTTACACGAAAGAAAAAACTTGAGAAAAATAGAAGGTAATCATTATATGATGCCTGACGAGAGTATATTAGTGTTTTATCATTTTAGTAATTACAAGTACACATCTCCTAATATAATTGGAGGAAACTACAATCGCATTTCAGTAAATTATTCTTCTGATTTAACAGCATTATATAAGCAATATCACAACAAAATCATTGAAAATAAAATTGAATCGTTAAGCACAATACAATGTTTTTATCTAAATGCACAATTAGAATACATCATTAGCCTACAAAAATACAGTTATATAAAGAAAATGATAAAAAGATTTTTACCCGTATTTTTATTAAAGGCATACCATAAACTTCGTTAGTGTTAAAAAAATCTTTTATTTATTTCCTGTTAATCAGGTATAAGTTTTTATTATATTGTATTAAATAAATTAATGGAAAACTACAATATTATCTGGCCTAAAATAACCATTGTTACACCTTCTTATAATCAAGGTCAATATTTAGAGAAAACTATACTATCTGTATTAAATCAAAATTATCCTAACTTAGAATATATCATAATTGATGGGGGTAGCACTGATAACTCCGTTGAAATAATTAAAAAGTATGAAAAACATTTAACATATTGGGTTAGCGAAAAAGACAAAGGACAAAGTCATGCAATTAATAAAGGATTAGAGAAATTTACAGGAGACATATTTAATTGGCTTTGCAGCGATGATTATTTGGAAGATGGGAGTTTATTGCATATTGCAGAGGCATTTATGAATAATGAAAATGTCCATTGCTATGCCGGTAAATTAAGACAATTTTCTTTGCCCAATAAAACTATTGGTTTTTATGGCAATATGCTTATGCCCTTGTGGGAAGATACAATTCGGCTTAAAGTACTGAAGCAACCAGCAGTTTATTATAGCAAATATGCAATTGAACAAATGGGAGCCCTCAATGAAAGCCTTCATTATTGTATGGATGCTGAATGGCTATATAAATTTTTATTTTTATTTAATCAGGATAATATTGCAGAAGATACTACTATGATTGCTCATTACTTATTACATAATGATTCAAAAAGTAGTTCACAGATACCTGGTTTTATAAAAGAAAGCGATAGCATCATTTGGTATTTTGCAAAACATAAAAACCTTATCCAATACTCAACTTTATTAGAATTAAATGAACTAAAAAAAGACTATACCTTTTCGGAACATATTTTAGATAAAACAAATAAATTATTAATCGAACATATTGTATTTTATCATTTACTGCGTAAATCCACTAAAATTTTTACAAAAACTGATTTTGAATTTGCTAAAAAGTTTTTGTCTATTCCACAAACAATTGCCAATATAAAACCTGATGAATTGCAAATGATGGAGTTTTTAAATAAATATGTAATAAACAGTAATTGGTTATTATTTAAGATTAAACGTGCATATTTATGGAGGGTAAAAAAAACACATCTTAGTTTTGATCAGTATAATATGAATTAGATAATAAAGAAGCTTTTAAAAATTTTTGATTAAAACATTATAGCAGAAAAATAACATAAATGAATATATAATCTTGAGATTTTTAGGCTAATTAGAAAAATTGAAATTACAAATGATTATGTTTTTTGTAAAATAATTTATTAATAGTAACTTAGAAATCTAATAAATATCGCGTTTAATTAATTCAAAATATAATGAACTTAGAATATTACAGAAATATAAAACAATATATAACAAGAGAACGCTCCCCATTTTTTTTATTGGCAAAAAAATATTTAACAGCTTCGTCTAAAATTTTGGATGTAGGCGGTGGTGATGGTTATTTTTCTGAAGTTATTGAAAGGGCTGATACTTTTATTTTAGATGGAAACATTGAAACTGTTGAGAAATTAAAAGAAAAATACTTAAATGTTAATTACGGTAAATTACCTACTTTACCATACTCCGACAATTTTTTCAACATGATCCATTGTAGTCATATTATAGAGCATTTGGATCAAGAACAATTATATACTTTTTTGAAAGAGGCTGATAGATGTTTAGCTAATGACGGTCATTTAATTATAAGCGCCCCGTTATTATGGTCAGGATTTTATGATGATTTATCTCATGTTAAACCATATACTACAACTGTTTTAAAAAAATATCTTTCTTTAGGAAATATTGGATGTGCAACGCGAAAACTTGTTTCTGATAAATACATAATAAAAGAAGAAGTCTATCGTTATTCTTATGTAAATGAAGAAGATTCTGTTTTTTTTGAAAAAACGACTTTGCCATTTATACCTTTTATTATTTTATATAAAATGACTTCAAAAGTAAAAAGAATACTTGGATTTAGAAAACTAGAAAAGAGTGCATATACTCTCGTTTTACAAAAACAAGTTTAATATGAAGTTTATTGAAATAATAAACCGACACTGCATAAACAACTGCTTTAATATCTCCTTAAAATATATTCACTTAATATCTAAAACATTTATAATATGCGTTTTTATTCTCTTAAAATTAATGCTATTAAAAATAAATTATGTGTGGCATAGCTGGTATTTGGAATCTTAATAAAGAACCGTTAACGGAACATAAACTAAAAAAGTTTACTGATTCTCTGTCTCATCGTGGTCCTGATGGTGCTGGATATTATATTGACAAGGCCTCCAACTTAGGTTTAGGACATCGTCGCCTTTCTATTTTAGATTTATCTATTGCGGGTAAACAGCCTATGAATTTTGCAAATGAGCGTTATTGGATAAGTTATAATGGGGAAGTATTTAATTTTATAGAATTACGTTCTGAATTAAAAAATCAAGGGTATACTTTTGTAACAGAAACTGATACTGAAATTATTTTGGCAGCTTACCATTGTTGGGGAGTTGATTGTTTAAATAAATTTAATGGTATGTGGGCAATGGCTATATGGGACTCTGTTGAAAAAAATCTATTTTTAGCAAGAGACAGATTTGGAATTAAACCTCTTTTTTATTCGTTCATACCTAATTCTATTTTTGCATTTGCATCAGAGACTTATGCCTTTAAATTTTTAGAAAATTATAAAAGAAGTTTTAACGAAAAAAATGTCGCACTTCAAATAAAAGACCCAAATACACTTGAGGGAATAGGCTATACTATTTTTGAAAACATATATCAGCTTCTGCCTGGTCATTATATGATTGTTTCAGAAAACAAACCTAATCAACAAAAACGCTGGTGGAACACTTTAGATAATCTACAAGATGTTCCACTTAAATATGAAGATCAGGTAGAAAAATTTAAGGAATTATTAATCAATTCTATGCAATTAAGGCTTAGGAGTGATGTACCAGTTGCCACCGCGCTGAGCGGAGGAGTAGACTCATCTTCAGTTTTTTGCTCGTTGAATTATATGATGAAACATATGCAAAATAAGGAACGTATGCCATCAAATTGGCAACAAGCATTTGTTGCAACATTTCCTGATACCTTGTCTGACGAGAGAAAGTTTGCTGAAAAAGTAGTTGATTTCACAAGCTTAAAAGGAACATATATAACTTTAGATGATCGCAATTTACTTGGGCAAATTATTGAAACAACTGTTAAGTCGGATAGTATCATTGGTGCACCAATCGTAGCTTCATTTATGATATATGAAGCAATGAGGAAATCAGGTATTTCTGTATCTATGGATGGACATGGAGTCGATGAAATGCTATATGGATACCCTTGGTTAGTAAAAGCAGCTTATAATTATTATAATGTAAAAAATGATATAACCAACATGCAAGATATAGAACAAACCTATGTTGATTTATTTTACGATGATACAAAAGAAATAATGCGAAAACAATTTAGAAATGAATTTGCAAAAAAATCTTCACTACAAAATATTAAAAACAAAATAAAAAGTACACCCTTAAATACAATATATGAGAAAATAAAAAATAACAACACTGTTTCTATACTTCCACAATTATCTGATAAACCATATAATTCAAGTAATTTAAACTCTTCCGAAAAAATGTTGTTTGATTGTTTTCACAAAAGTACCCTACCAGAAATACTAAAAATATTTGACAGATCCTCCATGCAAAATAGCATAGAAGTGCGTATGCCATTTATGGATTATAGATTAGTATCTTATGTATTTTCTCTGCCAATGTCTAGTAAAATAGGCAATGGATATACTAAACGCATTTTACGAGATGCTATGCAAGGAATTATGCCTAATGATATCAGAGAACGTAAATTAAAAGTAGGATTAATGGCACCTATGTACGATTGGTTTAATACAAAAATGGGCGAAGTAATAATTGACGAGGTAAATTCTACAGCCTTTTTAAATTCTGATTTGTGGAACGGAAAAGAAATTGCCACTTACGCTACACAAAAATCAAAATCAAAAACTTGGCAAGGTGATGAATGTTCTGCATTTTGGACAATTTTTAATGCACATCTTTTACAAAAAAACAATTAACTGTAAAAGTGAAATTCAAATTTCATATAGTACCACAAGAACATCCTTTGATACGTTATCAGCACGAAAGTGTAGCATTATGTGAAGGATTATTAGAACTTGGTTTTGAATTCTATGGGTCTGATAATTATTGGTTTGACGCAAAAAACAATAATTACCTAATAAAAAAAATGCCCTATAATTTTAATAGTGATGTTGATGTTTATAGTACTTATTATTTCAGGGCTTTTCCAGAAGAAATATTGAATGTCGATTATAAAAAGATAAATGTCTTTATTGATAGAGAAGATGGGCTTTACGGTGAATATGGAAATCCAAACTATAAGAAATTCAACTTAATTTTAAGAACTCATTACAACAAAAACATTAACTATAACTATTATAATAAAAATATAAAACCATGGGCTTTTGGTTTATCAAATAGAATTATTAATTCTATTAATGAGTCATATAAAGAACCTATAATAGATAGAACTTTTATCAGTTTTCGATTATCACATGATTTAAGGAGTAAAGCAGTTGAAGAAATGTCACCGGTACTTGCAAAAAAACACCCTATGTTTAATGCCATTACTATGCATATAGAAACAAAAGAAGCTTTGGCTTTATCCGAGATTGATCAATCTTACTGGGAACAATCTGGTCATAGACACGACCCTGCCTATTATAAATTATTAAATTCTTCTTTATTAACTTATTCATTCGGTGGCTTTATTTTCACAAAACCATTTGCGACCAATCGCATTGTTAAACAGTTTCAATCCTTGTACAAAATTAAAGCTGATATTTTAACAAAATTACAAAAAGATAATTCATCTTGCCACTTTATAGACCAATATGACAGTTGGCGTCTATGGGAATCATTTTATGCTAATACCTGTCCTATACATATGAATTTTGACAATTGGGATTGGGTTTTACCTGTTATGCCAATAAATAAAGTTCATTACTGGGGAGTCTCAGGATTTAATTTTAAAGAATCAGCTGAAGAACTTTTAAATATTGACAATAGAGCTATTATGGAAATTGGTAATGCAGGAAAGCAATGGTCGATCGAAAATTATAGTCCAAAAGCAACAGCCTTACGTTTGA
Organism: uncultured Bacteroidota bacterium; assembly: GCA_903834765.1. Lineage (GTDB taxonomy): Bacteria > Bacteroidota > Bacteroidia > B-17B0 > Aurantibacillaceae > UBA4416. Next base: position 673 of record CAILKE010000069.1, on the reverse strand, counting down.
TTGAAATGATAAAAAAAATATAATAAAACTAATGATCAAAGAACCATTTTTTTCTATTATAATTCCAACCTTTAATAGACCTATTGATTTAAAAAGAGCCATAAGCTCAGTTATTAAACAAACATATACTAATTACGAAATTATAATTATCGATAATGGTACTATTACTGTTGAAAATTCATACCTAACAGATAAAATAATAGTTACTAAAGAAGAGAAAATAGGTGGAAACTTTGCAAGAAACACCGGCATAAACTTAGCTAAAGGTTTATACGTTTGTTTTTTGGATGATGATGATGAATATCTGCCCAATCATTTACAAGTATTACATAATTTAATTGTAGAAAATAATTTTAAAGTTGGATTGTATAAAAGCTTTGCAAAAATTGAAACAAAAACTCATAGCTTTATTGAACAAAATGATCCGATAAAACCTTTGGAAATGCATAAACTACACTATATTTCTAAATATCCAACGTATATGAATTGCGTTTGTATTCATAAAGATATATTTAAAAAACACTTATTTAACACACAGGTTAAGGTAGCCCAAGATTTCGATTTATGGATAAGAATTGTGGCCGATTTTGATTTTTATATTTCTCCTATCATTACTAATATCTATCATTTTTCTCCACAATCAACATCAACACCTTCAAAAGAAAAATATTAT
>CAILKE010000068.1 GCA_903834765.1 uncultured Bacteroidota bacterium | reverse complement strand
CGCAACTCAACAGAAATTCACGTTAATGAATTTATGATGCTTGGAAAAAAGAATTCTTAATTATTAAAAAGAAATATCACCGCACAAAAAACGTTTACATAACCTGTAAGCGTTTTTTTATGTTTTATAATACTTTTATAATTGTTTTTTTATTACAGACAAAATTTTAATAGCATCTTCATCAGGTAGAAACGAAGAATTGGATAAAGCAATGGATATTTTTAATGATTAAGGCTACTTTTTTTCTTTTCTAATAACCTTTAGAAATTAACGCATTATATTCTGCAGTTTTTACTTAATTTTTTAATATAACAACAGAATCTATTATAGTAGTCAGTTAGCCTCTAAAGTATATAAAATAAGTACTAGGTATTTCTCTTTAGATAAGAATATAAACAAGCTAATGATTCAAGAAATACAAAGCTATATAAAGGTAAACCAACTAAAAGACATTTAAGGATTTGTAAATTAATTGATATTAGGAATAAAATAGATTTACTGAGAGAGCAGGAACTAGATGCTTTGGACATTTGATCTAATTTTTTCTATATTTGGTATTTATATATCACATATTAAAAGAATAGTATAATAAGTATGTCTTCTACCTCTAAGAAAAGTTTAGAACAAAAATTAGCACCATTTATATTCAATAGAATTTATTCCATAAATAAAGGGGTATTAAGAATTTTAATTTTAATAATTTATAGTTTAGAAATAGGTATGATTGCTTTTGAATCTGATAGCTTTAAAGTTGTAGATTTACCTATTTGGATTTTTGTTGTTATTTTATACTATTTTATTTATTGGACTGCAATTAGACTTTTACTTTGGATTTATGATGGCTTTAAAAAAGAATGAGATTGATAAATTAAAGAGAGAAAGAGATAAAAAGCATTACAATCCTGCCAAAAGAGGGCGATGTTCACATCATGCACTGATTGAATTTATTGATGATGTAAAACTGGTTGCCAATATTTGTCAACGAAGTAGGGATACCTCTTCCGCAAATAATTTCTTATCATTTTTAGAAGACACATTATCTAAATTCAAAAAAATGATAAGTTTAATACGATTAGATAACTGTTTTTTTAAATAAATTTTATATTATTTACGGTTGCGCTTATAGTAAAAAAATCACAAAAAACAACTTGAATTATATAAATGCTAATAATTATAAATTTAAAATACATATTTATTACTTCATATTATTGATAATTACTTTAATATTTTCTGATTTGGCGTCATTATAATTTATATTAATAATGTAAGTGCCAGAAGCAAAATCAGTGGTGTTAATATAAATATTTTCTATACCTAGAGAACAATTAATTTTTTGCTGAAAAATTGATCTACCTAAAAGATCTCGAAAAACAATCGTTCCCTCTTTTTGATCGGGAGAAATTAATGATAGATATAATTCATCTGATGCGGGATTAGGAAAAACAATGATTTGTGACTTTGTATTTTTCCCATATTCAACAGATATAATTGAACTATAACTAAATGAATTATCTACATCAACAATTTTAAGTCGATAATAGGTAAAGGGTTTAAAATAATTAATATCTAAATAATTATAATTATTAATACTTGTTAAATTACCAATAGAATTAACTGTAGCAATTTTATTAAAACTTACTCCATCTTCGCAACTTTCTAATTCATAGTGTTTAAAATTAACTTCAATGGCAGATTTCCATACAACATTATTGCATGTTTTTTCTGCAGTAGCATTAAAATAAATTAATTCTACTGGCAAAGGCCCTGATGAGGAACTGAATATACCTCCGTTTGATATTCCTCCACCGCTCGTTCCAGATGAAGATCCTCCTGAGTTATCTAATCCAGGACTACCAGAATTTGTTGCACTTGTAAGATTTAAGGTTGGTTGGCTTCCGGAAAATATTATTACTCCTTGACCACCTCCACCTCCGCCAGCATGAGGCGTACCATTAGTTACACTCCCACCATTCCCTCCATTCGAATTAATAGTTAATGGGCATGCACTAGTATTACTGTAATTGTTGACTTGTAAAATAATACTTCCACCAGCTCCGCCTCCTCCAGCTCCATCATTACCGCCTCCAGTTGTATTAGACGCAGAAATGCCATTAGCAGAAATCTTAATCGCACTTGAACAAGTTGAGTTTGTAAGGACTGTATTTGCTTTAAGCAAAATGATACCTCCTCCATTTCCTCCACTTGTGCCATTACTATTATTTTGTTGAGCGCCACCACCTGCACCCCCCATAAAAATTCTACTGCTTGTTATATATGAAGATAAACCTAATCCCCCTAAGCCGCCAGTAGGATACAAAGTACAAGTTGTAGCGCCAGAATTATATCCATTACCTCCTTGTCCGCCACTACTAAAATTTGCGCCGCCACCACCGCCAGCATTGTGATCTCCACCACCACCACCACCATTTAGTATTTTCCCTCGACCGTTTGTAAAACCAATAGATGTGCTTAAGTAAATACCTTGACCTTTACTTCCTAAATTTGCACTATTTGAAATGTACAAAGCAGTATTAGTAGCAGTACAAATAGAACCAGTATTATTATTAGATTTACTGCCACCAATAAAGCCAATCCCATCCGCTAGTATACTATGATTTAAAGTTAAAGTATTAGCAACTTGAATTGCAACAACTCCTCCCACATTGCCATCCCAAGCTAGACCGAGTATGTTAGCTGTTGTAGTATAATTTGAACCCAAATCTCGAAACGTTATTATTTGAACCGATGAATTAGTTCCAACGTTAAAACTATTAACTAAACCCGATGAGAAAGTAATAGTTGTAGGAGTACCCGTTGCTGGTGAACGACTACTTATTGTCTTTATCTCATAAATACCAGCATTAGCAATACTGCTAACGTTACCAAAAGATGAAATGTTAGTTGTATTAGTACCAATAACATCGTCCTGCATTTGCATAACAATTACTTGACCGCCAACAGAAAAAGTATGCGAGGCTTCGTTCACATTTGAAACTGTCAGCGTCGTACTTGCTCCGTTAATTCCTGTCACCTTTGCATAAGCATTCAAAATTTGAGAATCACAAATTAATGAAACGGGTAAGAAAAATATAATGACTAATGTTTTTTTCATATCATTAATGTGCAGTTAAAACTTCTCTAAAATCTTCTTGTAAATTTGTAATTATTAATAATGATGTTTTTATATTAATCATTTTTCAAGTAAATACTTACATAAATTTATTTGTGTAAGATTTTAAT
>CAILKE010000067.1 GCA_903834765.1 uncultured Bacteroidota bacterium | reverse complement strand
TTTTAATAGACATACAGCATCCCAGGGAATAATAATCACTTAATTCTATACGGTCTTTATAAATTGTAACAATTTTTTTGTAAACAGAATCCGTCGAGTCATCTGCCCAATACCATTGTTGGAAATTCAACGTGAGAGCAATTAAGCGTATTTAAATATTCTACCAAAAGACCAAATTTTTAAATCATAAAGATTATTTTGATATTAATTCTAAACTATGAAAGTATATAATAAGTAACTTAATTCTATTTTTATTTACAAATAATTAAAATTGATTATTTAACTAATTCCGCCTAATTTCATCGCATCAAGCTTGATAGCCGAATCTAAAGGGATTTGAAGGTCGAAGGATTTTTTAGTTGCTTTTTTTAACAATAAGGGTTTCTCACGAATTTGTTTTTCAAATTCTTTAAGTGTTTTTGTTTTTTCAACTCGTTCGTAGTATTTTTTAGGATTCGTATATAATTCGTATGCATCTTCAATAAATGTATTTCCAAAGTTTGGTAAATTACCATCAGAATATAGTAACATAATTACCTGATTACTCTCAATATTTTGTTTAAAATCTAATTGCCATACTTCTACTTTTTCGGTAGCGCTTGGATTTGGAATGATCTTATTATAATAATACCAAAACTGCCCACCAGCAAAGCAATTTTGAGGAACTCCCAAGTATACAGGACCATACCAATAGCTATCCGAAATTGTTAGAACCCTGGTTATATTCTTCAATGTATCTTGTTCAAATAATACTTCGGGATAAGCCAATTTCATTAACTGTTTAGGATTAGTATACAAATTCATGCTTTTTAATACATCAGCATCCCTACTACGAGCTGTATCAACCACCTCAATGTTTTTCCAAGTAATGTCAGGTAAATCACAGTGATGTAAATTTTCAATATGTCCAATAATTGTATCTACTGCAATGCATTCGCCATAATAACTCCAATGATGCCCAAACTGAGGAAATAAAGGGTATTGGGCTGTTGGTTTTAGTTTTTGAAAATAGGCTTTTAAATCAAGTACATTAATTCCTAAACGCTTTGATACAGAAATATATTCTTGATAATTAGTTTTAGTAATAGCATGCTTGTATTTATCTTCAATTTGTTCAATACAATACTCACCTTTCCCAGGCGCAAATACTAACAATAAATCAATTCCCTTTTTCTTAAGTGAATCTTGAACAACTTTTGCTTTTTCTAATTTTGTCTTTATTTTTTCATCGCCTACATAATCATCGCCATAGGCAGAAAAAATATATCCCTCGCTATATACATAGTTTTCTTTCCCTGATACAAAGCCATTAACACGTAATTGATTAAATACATCATAATAAAATTGATTATTTAAACGAACAAATTTTTCTTTAAATGCCCAATGATCATTATTATAATCATCTTTTAAACTTTGATATTCGCCACTAAACCATTGATCTTTGGTAAATGTAGAATCTGGATTAACATTATTAATAACAATGCCCGTTAAATGCGGGTTTTTATCTTTCTTCATAAAACCAGCTAACATAGGAAATAGCAAGGCTAAAAAAGCAATAATAACAAATAGATTATAGGATTTCTTTTTCATAAACTCTTAAAATCTAAAGTAAATAAATGGATTAAAATCAAGCGCTGCTATATAACTCAGTGAAATATAAAACAATAATATAGAGATTGTAAGCATCAATACATTAGAAGTTGTTGTGTGAACTTCGCCATATATTTTTGTTTGAATTGACTTGGTATATGGCATAAATGCAAAGAATGAAAATAGAATAGAAAGTGCTAAAGAAAAATAAAAGTCGTTATGAGGAGTAAACTTACCGTCAAAGAAATTAAAACTAAACATGGTTTTTACAATATGATTTGCCTGCGTTAAATCTTCTAATCTGAAATAAACCCAACCTACAACCACAATTAAAAATGTGAGCAGTGTAGAAATAATCTTTCCTGCTTTGTTATATATTTTTAATAAGAACAGGCGTTCCATCACTAAAAAGAAGCCATGAAAAGCTCCCCAAATAATAAAATTCCAACTAGCACCATGCCACAAGCCTGATACTAAAAACACGATAAATAAATTTCTATATAATTTGGCTTGAGAACTCACTTGATTGCCACCTAATGGAATGTATAAATAATTTTTCATCCAAGCACCTAATGTTATGTGCCACCTGCGCCAAAACTCAGTAATACTGCTAGATAAATAAGGATTGTTGAAATTTTCAGGCAAGCGAATGCCTATCATTTTACAAATACCAATTGCCATATCGCTATACCCGCTAAAGTCAAAATATATTTGAAATGTATAAGCGATTGCCCCTACCCACGCAGCAGCAGTATCTATTTGCGATGCATCTAACTTAAACACTTCATCAGCTTGTGCACCAATCGTATTAGCAATAATTACTTTTTTAGCTAAGCCTATGCAAAAGGTATAGAATCCGCTTAACTTTACTTCAGGTGTGTAATTTTTTTCGCGATTAGTAATTTGGTCTGCAATATCATGATAACGAACAATTGGCCCTGCAATGAGTTTTGGAAATAATAAAATGTATGTTTGATAATGCCAAAAGTTTTTCAATGGTTTGTGGATACCTCTATAAACATCAACTACATAAGTCACACTTTCAAAAGTGTAAAATGAAATACCAATTGGTAAAACAATTTTTAGCCAACTAATAGGCTTAACGCCTGCTAAACTTAATACGCCGTTAATATTATCAATGAAAAAATTAGAATATTTAAAATAAAATAATAACCCTAAATTCATTAACAGTGAAATAACTAATAACTGTTTTTTACCTTTCTGTGTTTTGGCCTCTTGCATTTTATTGACCAAAAAGAAATCCAGAAAAGTTGTACCAAGAATCACAAAAATAAATTTTGGTCCTCCCCAAGCATAAAAAACTATACTAAACAAAAGTATGCATGCGTTTTTATATTTATTAGGCGTAAGGTGATAAGCCAATAAAAACGTAGGCAAAAAATAGATTAAAAACGTAATGCTACTAAATGTCATATAATTAATTCAATATTAAGAATTCAAAATTTATAACTAGTGAGTATATTGTTTTTCATAATAGCTCTGATAGGCGCCACTAGTGACATTATTAAGCCACTCCTCGTTTTGTAAATACCAATCAACTGTTTTAGATAAACCCTCTTCAAATTGCAAAGATGGCTTCCAGCCCAAGTCATTTTGAAGTTTAGAAGAATCAATGGCATAACGTAAATCATGCCCTGCGCGATCGGTTACATAAGTTATCAATTTTTGATTTGTCCCTTTTTCTCTTCCTAATTTTTCGTCCATCATATTACATAATAATTTGATGACGTCGATATTGGTCCATTCGTTATGTCCACCAATGTTATAAGTGCTTCCTAATTTTGCTTGATGAAAAATAATATCAATAGCACGAGCATGATCTTCTACGAATAACCAATCACGAATGTTTTCTCCTTTACCATAAATTGGTAAGGGTTTATTATTTTTAATATTATTAATACAAAGTGGTAATAATTTTTCAGGAAAATGATAAGGACCGTAATTATTAGAGCAATTGGAAATAACACAAGGTAAACCATAAGTATCATGATACGCTCTTACAAAATGATCAGAACTAGCTTTAGATGCAGAATAAGGACTATGTGGATCGTAAGCAGTTGATTCAGTGAATAAACCAGTATCTCCTAAAGAACCGTATACCTCATCAGTTGAAACATGATAAAATTTAGAAAAAGAAGCATTATCTTTTTTATAAAGTTCTTTGGCGGCATTTAATAAATTAACAGTACCTATCACATTTGTATATACAAATTCTAATGGGTTAGTAATACTTCTATCTACATGGCTCTCGGCAGCTAAATGGATTACAGCATTAAATTGATGTTCAATAAATAATTTATTGATGAAAACTGCATCAACGATATCTCCTTTTATAAAGTGATAATTAGGTTTATTTTCGATATCACGAAGATTAGCTAAATTACCAGCATAAGTTAATTTATCTAAATTGTAGAATGTGTAATTTGGATATTTATTTACAAATAATCTTATTACGTGTGAGCCAATAAATCCAGCTCCTCCTGTGATTAATACTTTCATTACTTTTTATTTAGCTTTAAAATTCGACATATATAATTAAAAAATCAACATTATTTATTTTCCTCTTCCTTGCACTACTATCAAAACCGTATGGACTAATATTTTAAAATCAATCATTAAACTCATATTTTCAATGTATAATAAATCAAAACGAATGCGTTCAACCATTTGCTCAATATTTTCGGCATAACCATATTTTACCTGCCCATAACCTGTAATGCCTGGTCTTACTCGATGCAAATGAACATAATGTGGGGCATGAACAACAATTTGATCAATAAAAAATTTACGTTCAGGTCGAGGGCCAACCAAACTCATATCTCCTATTATTACATTATAAAACTGTGGTATTTCATCTAATCGAACCTTCCGCAAAAAACGTCCTATGCGCGTAATACGGGGATCATTATTGCAAGACAGAGATGGACCAAATTTTTCGGCATCACTATACATTGTTCTAAACTTAATAATTTTAAATGATTTTCCTCCCTTTCCAATTCGATCTTGTAAAAAAAACATAGATCCTTTTGAATCTAATCTCACAAGTAGCATCAAAATAAGGTAAACCCAGCTAAAACAAACCAATATTATTAAAGACACAGTTACATCAACAAAACGTTTTACTGCTTGTTGCCAATCTGGCATCACTTGTTTATTTAATTCTATTAAGGCTGCTCCAGAAATTGAATTCATCTTTACTTGACCTGATAAAATATCGTACATATCAGGAATAATTTTAATTATTACCCCAAAATCATTGAGTTCATTAATTATTTTTTCAAGGTAAGTATGTTCCCATGATTCAATAGCGATAATAATTTCTTCAACCTGATATTTTTGAACAATCTCTTTTAAGTCTTTATACTCACCCAAATGCGGAAGTTTTATTTTTAGCTGTTCTGAAAATCCATTTTTTTCATCCAAATGTATGAAGCCTATAAATCTATTTCCAGACAATTTTTTAGTTTCAGTAATTTCTTCATAAATTTTTAAGGCACGTTGGTTTGAACCTATTATAATGGTATTGAAGCCAATACTTCCTTTATTAATTTTAAAGTTAGTAATGGAAGATAGGATAAAACGAAAAACAGCGGTTATACAAAAATGTAATAAAAATAATACAAGATATACTTTGTAATACGCTTTATAACTTGATACAAAATCATCTAATAGTATAAAAAAGAAAATAAAGGTGACTCCTATAAGCGATGTAGCAAGAGTTTGAACCAATTCATTAATTCGAGATTTACGAAAACTATTTTTATAAAAGCCTGTTAAATAATAAGCTAACAACCAACACAGAGGTAAAATAAGTATTCCAAGCGTATATTGTTTGTCAAAAACGACATCAGGAGAAACCCCAAATTTATCAGGTTCAATAAAAAACTTACGATACAAATAAAATAAACTCCAAGCCAATGCTGCTGCTGTATAATCAGCAAAAATATATTTAAGAGTTTGTAAAGTTTTATTCATAAATTACTTATTCAGTTACCACCTTTACATTATCAATATAAATTGCTGGATTTGCAACATCCACATTTTTTGAAGCAGATATATAAAAATTATAATATGAATAAGTTGGTGTCGTATTAACAACTGTTGTTAAATCAATATAAATTTTATTCCAATTATCTGATGCATTTAAAACTAAGGCGTCTCTTTGTTCTGAACCACAATTAACCCCGACAGTAATTTCTTGATTAGATTTATAGTTTAACTCCATATAAATACGAGCACCACTTAAAGGTAAGTTGCTGGCAGTAGTTGTAATTATTTTAGCGGTAGGCTTTGCATCACTCATTCCTAAAAATAGAGATTTACCAGAGCCACCATAAACTAAATTTGGATTTGTAACAATAACATAGGAAGAATCTCCAGGATTGCCGGCATTTTGAAACAATATTCCTGTCAATTCAAAATTCTCTTTCAAAGGAAACTTAGCACTACTAATATATTCAAAAACAGGGCTATATGTATATGTTTTACCTGGTTCTACTGCTTGAGTAAATGAAACAGGTTTAAAAAAATAATATGGCTGCCTTGTTGATCCTATACCATTATTTCTAATACCGCCGAATAATTTAATATTAGCACTCCCATTAGCTACTACTGGCACTATACCGTCTATTGGATAACAACCTTGAAATTGTTCATCTATGTAATACCAAACATCAGAAACTTTTAAACTGTTTGCTCCTTGGGAAGAAGATGTGATGTTTAAGGTAGGATTACTAAAAACCATAAAAGAAGCAGTGGGCGCTTTTAAACTATCTTTACTGCATGAAAACAAGAAAACCAAACTAAAAAATAAACTAAGGATGAGTATCGTTTTTTTCATAACAGTATTAAAACGTAAAGATAGGCTATGTTATTGTATTGACATAGCAAAATAATAGCAAAAATGAGGGTAATTTAATCTATAAAAATCAAAGTTTATACCCATTTAAATAAATCATACGTTATATTTATTTATCTGATTTTCAATTTCTTGAGCTACAAATATTGCTATTTCCGCATCCAATAAGGAAACCGAAATGGGAGTTTTTTTAGTAATACTTTCGTGAAAACAATCTAATTCGGATTTTATAGCATTTATTGGCTTAATATCTAACTCCGTTTCCACTATTTGATAATGCTGATTTCCCTCTCCTGTATTTATTAATAAACCCTTTTTTAAGTTATCTTTTGTAATCAGTTCAATAATATTAACAGTGGTAGTTTTATTTAATAAATCAACTGATACATATCCATTTTCTTGGTAAATATTCATTTCGCGAACATTTTTGAGTGCTACTCTGTTTGCAGTTAAATTTGCCACGCAACCATTTTCAAACTCAATTCGTGCATTTGCTATATCTGTCGTTTTACTTACCAAAGTATATCCAGTAGCCGAAATTCGTTTGATTTTACTTTTTATAGAACTCAATACTAAATCTATATCATGTATCATCAAATCCATCACCACTGAAACATCTGTCCCTCTTAAATTATAAGTAGCTAATCGTTGTACATCAAAAAGTATAGGTTTATGAATATATGCTCTGGCTTCAGTAAAAGCTGGATTAAATCGTTCAACATGACCAACTTGAACTATAACACTTGCTTCTCTAGCGAGGTTAATCAGTTTTTTAGTATCATTAAAATCATCCGTTGCCGGCTTTTCTATAAATACGTGTTTGCCTCGCTTAATAGCAGTAGATACTAATTCGAAATGTGTGGGCGTGGGCGTAACAACGCATACTGCATCACACTGCTTAAGAAAATCATCGTAGCTATCTGAGCCATTAACATTGTAATGAGAAGCTAACTGTTTAGTAAGCGAATTATCAATATCAAAAATACAGCTAACATTAAAAGATGAACTTTCGCTCAGTAATTTTAAATGAATCTTACCTAAATGTCCTAAGCCAACAATTCCTATGTTCATCATCAATTTAATTTAAGGCGCAAATATAATTCTATTAAAAGCCATTTGTTAGAAATCAATTTAAAATATTAAAAGCCGTTTGTTTATTATCTATACATTTAAAACATGTTATTAAATCTAAACAAAGAAGACGAATACCTTTACCAAGGTAAGCGCAAACGCTTGGTAGAACAATTAAAAGAAAAAGGAATTGTAAGTAAAGATGTATTAAATGCGATTTTAAAAATACCTCGCCATTTATTTTTTGACCAAAGTACTGAGCGACCTGCCCTACTCGACCATGCCTATTCTGATAAAGCACTCAAAATTGGCGCAGGACAAACTATTTCACATCCCTTTACCGTAGCCTTTCAAACAGAAAAGTTAAATATTAATAAAGGTGATAAAATTTTAGAAATTGGAACGGGTTGTGGCTACCAAACCGCCGTGCTATTAGAAATGGGCGCAAAGGTTTATTCAATTGAACGACAAAAAGAACTCTTCGACAAAACAAAAGTATTTTTACCAAAGTTGGGATATAAAGGGGCTAAGTTAGTTTATGGTGATGGTTATAAAGGATTACCACAATTTGCTCCCTTCGATAAAATTATTGTAACCGCAGCAGCTCCTTATATCCCTGAAGCCCTGCTGGCTCAACTTACTATAGGTGGTATTCTTGTTATTCCGCTTGGTGAAGGTGATGAGCAAGTAATGAATTTGATTACAAAAAAATCTGCTACTGAGTTTGAAAAACAAGCATTCGGGAAATTTAAATTCGTGCCCATGTTACAAAACAAGAACTAATTGGTAAATAACCCTAAAACGTTATGAACATATACGGGTTAATAATTGAATTTTTAGTTGGCAGTTTGATGTGCGGAAAATCTACAAATTTACAATAACAATAAATAAAAAAAACAAATATGAAAAAATCAATCGCTTTAGTAGCAATGGCATTCGGTGTATCATCGGCATTTGCTCAAGATTTAACTTCGAAAAAAGGAGAACCAATTTTGCCAGAAGCTGGTGATTACGCTATCTCTGTAGATGCAACGCCTTTTTTAAATTATTTAGGTAATTTCTTTGGAAAAACAACTAATAACGTAGCTCCAAGCTGGAATTATTTTACTCAAAACCAAACAATAGTTGGTAAATACTTTAAAGATGCAAAAACAGCTTACCGTGTTGGTATCCGTTTAGGATTTGGTGGTCCATCATTTACAAATGCTGTAGCAAATAGAATGGACGCAACTGTTCAATCTTATCCAGATGCTCCAAGATTAGTAGATAACAAATGGTCTCAATCTAACACTAATGTTGGTATTTCAGTTGGTTATGAAAAACGTAAAGGGAAAACTCGTTTACAAGGTTTTTATGGTGCTGATTTAGGATTAAATTTTACATCTACTAAAAATTCATTTACTTATGGTAATGCTTTATTAGCTAATTCAACTTCTACAGCTACTCCAAATGTGGACGTAACTGCTGCTGATAATTTTGCTGGTGCTAACAATTTAAGCACTACAACTGGTATCGCAGGTATCAGTGCTGCTGGCGCTCGTGCTACAACAATTAAATCAGGTGTTGGTGTTCAACTTGGTATTCGTGCTTTCATTGGTGCTGAATACTTCATCTTACCAAAAATATCTTTAGGTGGAGAATTTGGTTGGGGCTTAGGCTTAAATATGGGTGGAAGAACATCTACAACTTGGGAATCAGTTGGAACTCCAAACGGTTCTTCAGCTCAAACTATTTCTACTACTGAAATTGCTGGCGGTAAAACTACATCTTTCGTAATTGATACTGACAAAAACTCTAACGTAAGTGGTTCTATTTTCGGAGCTAGCGGAAGTTTACGTTTAGCTTTCCATTTCTAATCTATATTAGAATTTGTTATAAAAACCCCTTGTCATTTGATAAGGGGTTTTTTAATGCCTATACATGAAAATAAAAAATAGCTATAACAGTATCATTGTTGCATATATTTATATTATGAAGTTTTACTGTTCATGTTCCTTATCTTTTCTAAATTAGGCTAACACAAAAAGTAGTAGTTAAAAATACTTTTATTGTGAAATAATTAATCTCTAATAGACTTCCTACTAGCCAAATAAACACCTAAAATAATAAGTATAGCGGATATAATCTTAATAGGCGTTATTTCATCTTTTCCAAGCCATACTGCAAAAAGAGTTGCTAAAAAAGGTTGAAAATAAATATACATACTTACTACTGATGAACTTAATGCCTTAAGAGCATACATATTTAATAAATAAACTAAAAACGTAGTCGCTATTACAATAAAAAATAAAGCGAATATGATATGTGATGGCAATTGCATCCAATGTATTTCAAATAAATCAGGTAAACCTATTGGGATAAAATAAATCAGTCCAAATAAAAATACCCATTTCATAAAGGTTACTGTATGATACTTTTGCATATAAGGCTTTGCCATAACAACAAACACTGCCCAAGATAGAGAGTTTACTAAAGTCATCATATCTCCCGCTACAGTCTCACTTCCAAACGAAAATGAACCTTTAAATAATAGTAAAGTAAGTGCACCAAAAATTCCAAGTGCAAGACCAGTAATTTTTAATACCGTTATTTTTTCCTTAAACATGAAAATAGTAAATAACATCACAGCAATTGGATTGCTAATCATAATAATGGCCGAATTAATTGGCTTGGTCAACGATAATCCATATATGAAAAATGCTTGATTAACAACCACTCCAAAAACAGCTAAGAATGCCATTTTTTTCAAATCAGAGTTACTAACTTTTTCAGTTTTAGAAAACAATGAAAGTAACCAAAACAACATACAAGCTCCAATAATACGAAGCATAACTATTCCAAAAGGCGATACATATAAAGGCATCACACCTTTTGCAATACTATAATTTAATGCATAAATAACTTGAGCGATAAATAAGGAAATATGGGCTTTAACAGAAGCATTCATTTAGTTGGTAAATATGCGATATAATTTCCGAAATTTACACAATGATTTTTACCGACCAATTAAATAACACCATTGAATTAAATGCTTTTCCTAAACGCATCATCTCTATTGTTCCATCTCAATCTGAATTATTATGGGATTTAGGCTTAAGAGAAGAACTAGTGGGTATTACAAAATTCTGTATTCATCCTAAAGAAATGCATCAATCAGTTACACATATTGGTGGCACAAAAACGCTAAACATTGATAAAATACGATCATTGAAACCTGATGTAATTATTGGTAATAAAGAAGAAAATGACCAAACTCAGATAGTAGAATTGCAAAAAGAATTTGACGTATGGATAAGCGACATTTATACATTACATGATTCTTTATCAATGATAAAAGGCATTGGCGACTTAGTTAATAAGTCTCAAGACGCAAAAAAAATAACATCGCAAATCAGTACTTCATTTAAAGATTTAAAACAAACGCATCAAACAGTTTTATATTTTATTTGGAATAAGCCATATATGGTTGCTGGAAGAGCTACTTTTATTGGGCATTTACTCGAAAAAATAGGACTAAAGAATTGTATTTCTGATATAAATAGTCGCTACCCTACTCTATCTTTAAACGATATCATCAACTTAAATCCTGAATTAATATATCTATCATCAGAGCCTTATCCCTTTAAAGAAACTCATGTTAAAGAATTAAAAAAACATTTACCAAAAACGCGTGTGTTAATTGTTGATGGCGAGCTATTTAGTTGGTATGGCAGTAGATTAACTCATAGTACAACATACTTTAATGAGTTGATTGAAACTATATAATTGAGAACCAACTATAGGGCAATTCAATTAAATAGAATTTATTAGGCGAACAATTTTTTAAAGCGCAGTTTACATTGGTTAATGAGCTTCCGATAGCCTCATCTTAAAATTTAATAAGCTCTTCGTATAAATCTTTTACAGGAAGTCCCATCACATTGTAAAAACTACCTTCAATTTTATAAATGCCTATATAACCCAACCAGTCCTGAACGCCATAGCCTCCCGCTTTATCGTATGGAGTGAAATTAATTAAATAATATTCAATTTCTTCGGGTTTTAATTTTTTGAAATACACTTTACTAACATCATAAAATGTGGTTTGCTTATTACCACTTTTCAAACAAATTCCTGTAAAAACTTCATGCATTTTTCCACTTAAAGTTTCCAACATTTTTTTTCCTTCAACAAAATTGGCCGGTTTATTAAATGCTTTACCTTCACACCAAACAATGGTATCTGCAGTTATTAATATCTCTGTATCTTTTATATCTTCTTCGTAAGCATCAGCTTTTTTTTCAGCTAAGTATAATGGAATTTCTTCTGCAACTAAATCTATAGGATACGATTCATCGGCGTTAATAGGTTTATTTAGAAAAGTAAAGCCTAAACTTTTTAATAATTCTTGGCGACGTGGAGAATTTGAGCCTAAAATAATTTGATATGGGAATTCTTTTATGTTTTGTTCTACTAGGTTCATGTTAATTTTTTAAAATAAAGGAAAAGGAGATGCCAAATAACATTACAAATTTAAGTAATAAACTTGCCGTTTTAAAATGAGCACTTGTTTTAGCTCTAACAGTTTGAATAATCAATAATATCAGTGGAATAACGAGGAGACCGAAAATATAATATACAGCTATTAATTGATTTTCTTTATAAAATTTAAGACTCGCTAAAAGCAATAATCCAATTGTAATAAGTATAGTAAAAAAAGTAACAACCTTACTCGTAATCATGCCCCATACGATAGGCATCGTTTTACAGCCTGTTTGCGCATCACCTTTGTAATCTTCCATATCCTTAATAACCTCACGAGCGAATGACATTAAAAAAGCAAATGCTGCATAAGCAAGCACAATAATAGGAAACCTGTTAAGATAAGGGGCTAGCAACATTCGAGTAAATGGATCAATTGGCCCAGATAAATAATAATCGTAAACCATTGGCATCAAAGGAATAATAGCGGTTAATAGGGATACAATAATATTACCAATTAACAATTGTTTTTTGAAATGAGTAGAATAAAACCATAATAATAAGATACTCACAATTTGAACTGTTACTAATTTTAATTGATTACATTTTAATGCTAAATATAATCCTAAGAGCAAACCAATAGCATTTAAGGCAATATGAAATAACATAGCCCAACGACGTTTTATGCTTACATCAACTACGACTGTATTAGGGCGATTAATTTTATCTGTTTTCACATCAAAATAATCGTTAATAATGTAACCTGCTGCTGCGATTAATAAAGTACTGACAAGGGAAACTATAAATAGAAAGGGGGTGAATTTAGAATATTCGTTAAGAGGTGCAAGCACTAAATATTTTATGCAGATCTGCGTAACTGCAATAATTAATAAGTTTTCAATTCTTATTAATTTAAAAAATGCTATTAATGGATTTCTAAGCAATGAGCTCTTTAATTTTAAGTGAGAAAGTTACTAAATAATTTTCGGTAAACAACATTAATAATTGTTTAATTTGTTCATTCAATCGAAATCTTAACCGCTTTATGTTCACCTTCATCTATTCTGCAACGGTCATCTAATCTATAACCAACTAACCAAATAATATGCTCTGGGTTTTCCAAAATCCAAACTTGTTCTTTTTCGAATAAAGACAATTTTTGGTCTTTAAAGAAATCGCTTAATTTCTTAAATCCCTTCATACCAAAGGGTTTAAACTTATCTCCTTTTTTCCATTTACGAAGTGTTAAAGGAAATAAAAGAGAAGTTAGCGAAATAGAAATTGTTTTGGTATCTAAACTAAAGTCATTATGAGATGTTTCGCTTATCCTCAATGTAATTGGTAAATGCAATGTGTCTGAAATAGAATGAATGGTATAAGATAAATCTGATTGTGATGACGTAAGTAATTTTACATAAATATATTGCCTATCTACTAATAACTGATAAGTAGCTGAAGAAAATAATTTACCGATGTATGAATTACTCATCAACACCTCACTCAATTGCTGAATTTGATTAGTTTTAAAACCTTTTGGATATAACCATTCAAATAACAAGGTTTCTTTTTGAGGTTCATTTTTCAATAAAGAAATATCAATTTGCATTAAATCATTTTCTTCTTTACATATTTGATTGAATTTTAAATTAGCAAATTCAGAAACAATGTCGGATGACTGTTTAAAGAATTGAACTGAAGTATGAATCGTTGCTTCTAATGATGGATTGAGCGTTTTAAGCTGTGGGATAATATGATGACGGATAAAATTACGTTTGTATTTTACTTCTTGATTACTACTGTCTTCTCTAAATACTAATTTGTTTTTTACCGCATATGCTCTAATTTCTTCTTTTGTAGCAAATAACAAGGGACGAATCATGTCATTTTGTTTTTCAGGTATGCCTTGTAATCCCTTAATTCCAGTGCCTCTTATTAAATTAACTAATAAAGTTTCAACATTATCATTGGCATGATGTGCAGTTAAAATATGATCAAAATGATGTTCTTTTTTTAATCCTTTAAACCAATCATAACGCAACTCCCTAGCTGCCATTTGTATCGATAGCTTATGTGTTGAAGCATAGGTTACGGTATCAAAATAAATTGTATGAAAAAAAGCACTGATTGATTTAGCGTAGCTTTCACAAAATGCGGTATCATCGTTTGCTTCATTACCTCTTAATTGAAAGTTGCAATGCGCTAACTCAATTTTATATCCAGCTTTGTGCAATAGGTCAACCAAAACAACTGAATCTACGCCACCACTGAAAGCAACCAATAGTTTATCAGTTTTACTAAAAAGCGTATTTTTAGAGATATTTAATTCAAATTGCTTAAGCACATTTCAAATTTACATCAATTAAAATGAAAGAAAAATTAAAAGAACAAGCAATCATAAATTTTAAAAACTATTACTTTGTTTTCATGTTAAATTAGCTTGTTTTATCAAAGAAAAGGATAAATTAGCTGTTTAAAATAGGAAAACAATCAATAAACAAAAGTATGAGTACTCAAAAAAATATTACAGTAGTTGGAGCCGGATTAGTAGGTTCTTTAGTATCTATTTATTTAGCTAAACGTGGTTATAAAGTAGATGTATATGAACGTCGACCTGATATGCGTAAGGCAGATATTATAGCCGGTCGTTCTATTAACTTAGCTTTAAGTGACCGTGGTTGGAGGGGTTTAGAAGGTGTAGGCATTGCGGATGAAATTAAAAAAATTGCTATCCCAATGTATGGTCGTGCTATACATATGAAAGATGGTTCATCTAATTATCAAGCATACGGAAAAGATAATCAAGCAATCTATTCTGTATCACGTGGTGGTATTAATATGCGATTAATGGATTTGGCCGAACATCAGCCAAATGTAACGTTACATTTTGAAGAACGTTGTGATAAATTAGATAGAAAATCAAACGAAATATCGTTTCATAATACACATACAAATAAAACGAGTCATGTTAAAAGTGATATCATATTAGGTTCTGATGGTGCATTTAGTGCGGTTCGAACACAAATGCAATTTCAATCAGATCGTTTTGATTACCAGCAATTTTATATAGATGCAGGTTATAAAGAGTTAGTTATTCCTGCTGGACCAAATGGAGAGCATTTAATTGAAAAAAATTGTCTGCATATCTGGCCACGAGGTAGCTTTATGATGATTGCTTTACCAAATATGGACGGCAGTTTCACGTGTACATTATTTTTTCAAATGGAAGGAAAAGTATCGTTTGATGCATTAAAAACAAAAGAGGATGTGATGGCATTTTGCAAACAGGAATTTCCTGATGCAGTTCCATTAATGCCAACATTATTAGATGATTGGTTTACGAATCCCACATCTAGCTTGGTTACAGTTAAATGTAAGCCTTGGGTATGGGACGAAAAAATTGCCTTAATTGGAGATGCTGCTCATGCTATTGTGCCTTTTTATGGACAAGGTATGAATTGTGGTTTTGAAGATTGTGTGGTATTGAATGAATTAATGAATAAGCATGGCGACTTAAATGGAGCTTGCTTAAAGGAATACGAAGACTTGCGCAAACCAGATGGAGATGCTATTGCCGATTTAGCAATCGCTAATTTTGTGGAAATGCGAGATAAAACGGCTGATAAAACCTTTTTATTGCAAAAGAAAATTGAAGCTCATTTTAATGCAAAGCATCCTGAGAAATGGATTCCATTATATAGCATGGTAACTTACACGCCGAGTATAAGGTATAGTGAAGCATTATTAAATGGGAATAAGCAACAAGCTATTATGGATAAAATAATGGCCATGCCTGATATAGAAGCTAAATGGGACAGCACAGAAGTTGAGAATGAGATTTTAAAATCACTGTAATTTATATAAATAAAATAGTAATGTTGATTTTATTTGACTTTGCCACTATACAATTCATAGACTAACTATAATAACAAATAGATGCTGAATCGCGCATGAAAAACAAAACCAAATAAAAAAGTGAACGAAATACATATAGACCCAACAGATAAGAGATTAATAGCGTTTAAGCGCTTATTAGACGTAATGGATGACCTGAGAGCGAAATGCCCTTGGGATCAAAAACAAACCATGGAAACATTGCGACATTTAACAATCGAAGAAACATACGAATTAAGTGATGCCATTTTAAAAGGAGATAAAACCGAAATCAAAAAAGAGATTGGCGATGTGCTATTACATTTAGTATTCTATTCTAAAATTGCCAGCGAAACTAACGATTTTAATATCACTGATGTCATCAATTCCTTATGCGAAAAAATGATCTTCCGTCACCCACATATTTATGGTGACGTGAAAGTCAAAGATGCAGACGAAGTAATTACTAATTGGGAAAAGTTAAAACAAACAGAAGGAAATAAAGGTGCATTATCAGGTGTCCCGAAAAGCATGCCTTCTTTATTAAAAGCCTTACGCATTCAAGATAAAGCAAGAGCTATCGGTTTTGATTGGGAAGATCCTAGTCAAGTTTGGGAAAAAGTACAAGAAGAATTAGGTGAGTTACAAGCAGAAGTGACTAATGCAAATATAGCTATTGATGATACTTACAAAGAATTAAATCATAAAAAAATGGAATCGGAATTAGGCGATGTATTATTTGCATTAATTAATTATGCCCGTTTTTTAAATATCAATGCAGAAGACGCTTTAGAAAAAACAAATAAAAAATTCATATCTCGTTTTAATTACATGGAACAAAAAATCTTATCTCAAGGCAAGGCTCTAGCAGATTGCACTTTGGCAGAAATGGATGTGTTTTGGAACGAAGCAAAAAAAATGGAGAATAATAAATAAATATTAATATACCTGTCACATCGAGAGAAGTCGAAATGACTATTAAGGTTCTCGACTTCGCTCGAACTGACAAAAAATACATGTCTTTACTAAACAACATATCGACTTATTTACTTTCTAAAAAAGAATCACGCCTTGGCGTGACAAAATTGACTAAGCAATTTTTCTCTTGGAATAAAATATCCAAGATTGTAATGATTGCTTATGATAATCAATTAAGCGAACTTGTCGATTTCATCAATGCATCTAAGAAAGATAATATAACCGTTCAAGTGGTCATCATCTATACTGGTAAGCCTGAACAAGCTCCTAATCCATCATTTGAACATGTTATTATGGATAAAAAGAATTTTTCTTTATTTCAATTACCAACGGATGATGCCTTGAATAAATTGAATACGACCTCTTATGACGTACTTATTAATTTAGGAGATTCAGAACAGTTTCAATCTTTTGCTTTGAGCAAATTAATAACAGCAAAATGTAAAATCGCTCGCTATCAAAACCCAAACTTCGACATTACAATTAACTTCGATAAAACATCCAAAATTTCAGATTACTTAAAACAAGTAATTGTATATTTAAACATGATTAACACAACAAACTAAAAATGTCAAAAGCAATAAATTTTACAGGAACAGGTGTGGCAATTGTAACACCATTTACAATCAAAGGAGAAGTTGATTTTCCAGCGCTAACAAAATTAGTAGAACACATCATAAAAGGGCGAGTAGAATACATCGTTGTTTTAGGAACTACCAGCGAAACAGCCACCTTATCAAAGGAAGAAAAGCACCAAGTGATTGCTCATATCATTAAAACAAACAAAAACCGTATTCCTTTAGTTTTAGGTGTTGGTGGAAATAACACAGCTGAATTAGTAGAGTCTTTGAAAAAGGATGATTTAACTGGCTTCTCAGCTATACTATCAGTTTCTCCTTATTATAACAAACCTTCTCAAGAAGGAATTTACCAACATTATAAAGCTATTGCTAAAGCAAGTCCCTTACCAATTATTTTATATAATGTTCCAGGACGCACCGCATCAAATATTGCATGGGACACAACCATTCGTTTAGCAAAAGAATTTAAAAACATCATTGCAATTAAAGAAGCTAGTGGAAACATTGAGCAGTGTATGAAAATCATAAAACACCGTCCTGATAATTTCTTAATCATTAGTGGTGACGATAATTTAACTTTGCCTTTAATTGCCAGTGGTGCAGATGGTGTGATATCAGTAGTTGCAAATGCATATCCAAAAGACTTTAGCGACATGGTGCGCTTTGCCTTAGTTCACGATTTAAAATCTGCGCAAAAATTACATTATAAATTAATGGAAATTACCGAACAATTATTTGCTGATGGAAATCCGGGTGGTGTAAAAGTAGTGTTAGCTCAAAAAAACATAACGAAACCAACCGTTCGTTTACCTTTAGTAGAGCCTAATGATACAGTAAAAGCAAAATTAAAAAAGATCGCTTATTAATAATATACACCTTTCATAATTTTAGCACACTTATTTAAAGCTCACAGGTACTTGGGTTTACGGCTATTTCCAAGATAAATTACCACATTAAAATTCTTTTTTTATCATTATATAATTGATTAGTAGAATTATTGCTTTACAAATTTTTTATAAGATATTAACTCTCCTTGTTGCATTTTTAAAATATAAGTACCCACTGTTAGTTCTTTTAAATCTACTTTTATTTCTAGAACTTTGCATTTTTGGGAATAAACTAATTTTCCTTCAATAGAATAAATTTCTAAAACATCAATTGTTTTTTTATTGTTTACCGTTACAATTAATTCATCATTAATAGGATTAGGGAATGTGTTTATAACAAACGATTCACTATTTAATAGTTTAACATCTGTTACAGCACCAGTGGATGCTTTCGAGCGAGAATACCAGATATCTAATGAACCATCTCTAGTGCTTCCCCAAACTACATGTAATGTATCATTTCTCAAAACCATGCTCATCACATCATTTCCACTTTGTGCTAATATATTCCCATAAGATTCAAGTATATTGCTGATTTTAAAATTTGGGGTAAACGTTGATGAGCCAGCGGCTCTAAATACAGCATATATTTCAGATGATCTTGCATATCCTGACCCTGCTCCATTTCTTCTATCTCGCCAAGTAATTGCTAGGTCGCCATTGTTGTCAAAATCTGCCCAAATCAAATCCTGCATTTTACCATTATTAATAGCGTCATCATTTATACGCACAAGAGGCAACCAACTTGCACCTGCATTCATAGTTTCTGTCATGTATACATCATAGTCAACACCTGATAAACTGCCAATTACTATAAATACGTAATGATTGCTATTGGCAGGATTTATAATTAATCGATAACTTAATTTAGCTGAATCGTTTGATGCGGCAGTATTAAAAGTTGAATTAAAGACAGTACTGTATACAAAAGTACCACCTTTATTAATTGTTTTAGCTAGAATGTATTTTGCAAAAACACTTTGTGATGGTAAATAACTTGGATATATAGCAATCATCGTATTACCTGTAATTGCTGGCACAGCCATAGGAGCAGCAATAACATTACCTACCAAGTAATTAGCTGTATCTATATAACGCCAAGTATTAAAACTCGCACCCCCATTTGTTGAACACATAAAATAAGGTCGGTTGGGCGGTAAAATCCAAGGAGCAGGCTTTGAAGTTATATAAATATTATTGCCGGTATTATCAACGCATAACCAAGGTCTATCTAACGGTGATTTTGAACCGTCAGCCATAGCATCAATTACCTTAACTGGGGTGCTCCATGTTGTGCCGCTATTTAACGATTTCGTTAAATACACTCCTCCAGAATCGGGCGATTCTCTGTAGTCGATATAACTTAAAAATAATTTTCCAGTTCCATCAAACGCTATTGATACATCAGCTGACTTAAAGTTTGGTGACATATGAGGCAAGTTTACAGATGTGGACCAAGTTAGTCCTCCGTCTGTTGATTGCTTAGTTTTTATCGTTAAGGCCGAGCCACTTCCAAAAACATAACCCATCCATGCCACTACTATGTTTTGATTGTTTTGTGGATTGATTGCTATGTATGGCTCTCCTTCAAATACATTTAAATTAGATAAATTAATGTTTTGAGAATTTACAAAACCTACATAAATAAGTGATAATAGCAAAAGTAGTTTTTTCATTTTGAGATAATATTTCTATTTTTTATTTACCTAATAAAGTTACAA
This sequence comes from uncultured Bacteroidota bacterium, assembly GCA_903834765.1. Taxonomy (GTDB): domain Bacteria; phylum Bacteroidota; class Bacteroidia; order B-17B0; family Aurantibacillaceae; genus UBA4416. Next base: position 43,808 of record CAILKE010000067.1, on the reverse strand, counting down.
TTTTTGTTTGTTAAACAGACTCTTAATCATTTTAAAAGTTTAATTTAAACGTTGATTTTATTACATTTGAATATCATAAATCTATTACTCAGCAATTTTACATATTAAAATTTACATGAAAGACTTATCCTTATTAAAAACAATGTGTGCTATTCATTCGCCAAGCGGAAATGAAGTAGCAATGAAAGAATTTATTTTAGACTACATAAAAAAAGAATCTAAAAACTGGAAACATAAACCAAAGGTCATTCATGGTAAAGGCTTTCAGGACAATATCATTTTAGTATTTGGTAAACCGCGGACTGCAATTTTTGCACATACTGATAGTATTGGTTTTACGGTACGCTACGGCAAACAACTTGTTAAAATTGGAGGTCCTCGTTTAGAAAAAGGATACGAATTAGTTGGCAGCGATAGCAAAGGTAAATGCGAAGCAACTTTGAATATTGTAAAAGACGCGTTAGAATATAAAGCTAATCGTAATTTTGATACAGGAACCGAATTAGTATTTAAAGCCGATTGGAGAGAAGATAAAGACTACGTGCAATGTTGTTATATGGACAATCGCTTGGGTTGTTACAATGCCTTGAAAGTAGCAGAAACACTAAAGGATGGCGCTATCGTTTTTAGTACTTGGGAAGAACATGGGGGAGGAAGCGTGTCTTACTTACAAAAATACTTAGCAGAAAAATACGATATTTCTCAATCATTGATTTCCGATATCTCTTGGATTTCAGATGGTGTGTTTCCTGCCAAAGGCCCTGTTATTAGCCTGCGCGACAGTATGATACCTCGCAGGAGCTACGTCAATAAATTAATTGACATTGCTAAAAAATACAAATTACCTTTTCAATTAGAAGTAGAAGGCTCCGGTGGCAGTGATGCCAAGGAATTACAAATGGCCGAAAACGTTTGGGATTGGTGCTTTGTAGGCGCTGCCGAACAATTTGTTCATACACCTAACGAAAAGGTTCATAAAAAAGATATAGAAGGAATGATAGAACTATATAAAGCGTTGATGAAGGATTTGTAATGGTGGTTTATTTTAATAATAAAAAAAGGCGAATCTATTTTCTTGAAATGTTTTAAATCCGAATACCAATAATTGTAATATCATCCACTTGTTCTATATTACCTTTCCAGTTATTTAAAGTATTGGCTAACATTTCTTTTTGATTTTGCATTGATAGATGAGCAATAGATATTAATAATTCCTTTAATTGTTTGTACATAAACTTTTTACCTTTTAAACCTCCAAATTGATCAGGCATTCCATCAGTTAATGTATATATCATATCATTTTTTTTAAGCTCAATGGCATGCTCTGTAAAAGAAACAGAATCTCTGTCATGTTTACCAACAGGCATTTTGTCTGGTGCAAATTCCATTATTTTTTCATCCCTAATAATCCAAATTGGGTTATTTGCAGCTGAGTAAGTTAAATTGCTATTAGTTATATCAAAACTAATTAAACTACAATCCATGCCATCTTTACCGCCTTCAATGGTTCCATCTTTTTTTAGAGTTTCTATTATTTTAGTTCTAGTATAATTCAAGATATCTGCAGGTTTTGTTAAATTAGCTGCTTCTGTAGCTTTCTCTAAACACGATACATTTAAAATGCTCATAATAGCTCCTGGCACTCCATGCCCTGTGCTATCGGCAGTTACTAAAGCAAATTGATTATTACTTAATTTATTTGCCCAATAAAAATCTCCACTCACTATGTCTTTTGGTTGAAAAAAAACAAAATATTCATTTAAATTATCGTTTAATATATTTTCACTCGCTAATAAACTTCTTTGAATACGTTCAGCATAATTAATACTATCTGTTATTTCTTTATGCTTTTCTTCAACTAAATGTTTTTGCTGTTCAATTAAAGTATTTTTTTGTGCAAGTTCTTTATTCGCTTTTTGTTTTTGAATATAACTTCTTAGAACAAATAATGCTAAAACAAGAACAAGAACAAAACCTCCTATGAATGAATTACGGATTACCTTTTGTTTTTCGAATTCTTTATTTTTTTGAATTGCTTCTACCTCTTTTAGTTGTTTATCTTTGCTTAAGATTTCAACTTCTTTTTTTTGATTTTCAGACTCGGCCTTTTTTTGATTTAAAGCTAATTGTACATTGTTGAAATTTAATTCATTTAATTTATTCTTTTGTTGAACCAAAATAAGTTGTTGTTTATTTTTTTCAATTTGAATATTTTTTAAAACTTGTTGTTTTTCAAATTCAACTTTCGCAATTTCTTCTTTACGTTCATATTCATATTGCAATTCTTTTTTAAAACTTGCTTTTCTGTTTGTAATGCTTGTTAGACTATCACTTGATGATTTATATATTTCTCGCATTAAATATGCATCTTTCCAATTATTCATTTTGGCATAGATTTGACTAAGTACATAACTTGAATGAGCTATTTTGTCTACATCATTTAGTTCCTTTGACATATTATAACTCTTTTCAGCTAATGCTTTCCCTTCTTCTAATTTGTTTTGTTCTGCATATGTCAAAGCCAAATTACTTAGTACTCCAGCTATTCCTCTTTTATTACCTATTTTTTCGGCAATTTGTAGTGCTCTTTCATAATATTCACATTCTTTTTCAATATTATTTTCTTTTGAATAAATTTCTGCTAAGTTATTTAGAGCTGTATATATCCCTTCATTATTTTTAATTTCATAGCATAATAGTAAACTTTTATTATAATAATCTTCTGCCAGGGTATATTTTTTTTGAGCCATAAAAGTTGCTCCAATATTATTTAATGACATAGAAATCCCATATTTGTCATTTATTTCTTCCTGTATTTTTAATGCCTTTAAATAGTATTCTAAGGCCTTTGATGCATCGCCTTGTTGCTCATAAATGTTTCCAATATTATTTAATGATAGGGCCGTTCCTCTTTTGTCATTTAATTCTTCACGTAATTTTAAACTTCTATGATGACAATCTAATGCTAAGTTTATGTTACCTCTGTTATGTTGTATTACAGCTAATCCATTTAAACATGAAGCTGCTCCTTTTTTATCATTTATATCCTCACGTATTTTTAAACTTTTTGTGTAATTCTCTAGTGATTTTTCTATATTACCTTGTTTCTTATATATTAAACCCATATTATAATATGAGCTGGCAGTTCCTTTCATGTCTTTTGTTTCCTTTCCTACTTCTAAACCTTTTTCGCAGTATTCGAGCGCTAACTTCATTTCTCCTTGAGTAACATATATTCCACTAATATTGTGTAATGCACGAAGTTTTGTTTTTAAAAATGATCTTTTTTCAAGTTGATTTGCATTTTTTAAGTTTTTCTCAATAATTAACAAAGCCTCATTGCATAAAGGAATTACTGTATCTTCTTTGGAGAGATACAATAATTCAGTCATATCAATCAAAATTTTTGAACGAGTTGTATCATGTTTAGCATTTTTTAGAGCATCATTTAAAGAATTAATGTTTTGAGCATTAATGTTAAAACAAAATAAAATTGCTAAAATTGTATATAAATAAAGTTTAAAATTCATACTAAATAATTTTAATGCTGATAAACAAATATATAAATACTTCTATAAAGTTGAAAAAATAGACTATGATTACTTTACAAAAAGCATCAATTAGCCCATCAATTAGAAGTAGAAGGCTCTGGTGGCAGTGATGCCAAGGAATTACATACGGCCGAAAACGTTTGGGATTGGTGCTTTGTAGGCGCTGCCGAACAATTTGTACATACGCCAAACGAAAAGGTTCATAAAAAAGATATAGAAGGAATGATAGAACTGTATAAAGCGTTGATGAAGGATTTGTAATGGTGGTTTATTCGAATAATTAAAAGACTCATTCAATAATTGGATGAGTTTTTTAATTAGACAAACTATCTAATTTCCCATTCTTTCCAATCCATTTCTTCGCCATTAAGTATTCCTAAATAGCTTTGGTAACGTTCGCTCGAAATAGCTCCTTCTTCCACAGCCTTTAATACAGCGCAATGTGGTTCATTCACATGCAAACAATTATTGAATTTACAATTTGCACTGGCTTTATGTATTTCTAAAAAATACTGTCCAACTTCTTCTTTTTTCATTTCCACTAAACCTAATTCCTTTATGCCAGGAGAGTCAATGATATCGCCACCAAACGATAGTGGAAATAATTCGGCAAAGGTAGTTGTGTGCATGCCTTTTAAATGTGCAGAAGAAATATCGCCAGTTTTTAAATCTAATCTCGGTTCAATGGCATTCACTAAGGTCGACTTCCCTACTCCACTATGACCTGATAATAAGGTGATTTTATCTTTCAATAACGTTTTCAAAAACTCTATGTCTTTTTTATCAAAGGAGCTAACAGAATAACATTCATAACCGATGTTCGTATATAAGTTCATCATCTCTTGCTGAAGTTCTAGCATCTCTTCATCCAACACATCTTTTTTATTAAATATAATTTTAGCGGGAATTCCATAAGCTTCAGCCGTAACCAAAAAACGATCAATAAACCCTAAAGACGTGCGAGGCGCTACAATGGTAGCCACCAGAATGGCCTGATCTAAATTACTGGCTATAATATGTGCTTGCTTGGATAAATTGATAGATTTACGGATAATGTAGTTTTTACGAGGATGTATATTTGTAATTTGATTATTGCCATCAATATTACGTTCTATATCTACAGTATCTCCCACAGCAACGGGATTAGTTGTTTTTCGGTCGTCTAAGCGAATCTTGCCTTTTAAACGACATTCAATCAACTCTGCGTTTTCGAGGCGCACAGCATACCAACTTCCTGTAGATTTTACAACTAAACCTGTCATGGTGCTAAGGTATCTATTTTTTTACTTTCATGTTGTTTTCGATAGTGGATTTCTTTTTTTATTTTCTTTTTGCTTAAATCAAAAAGAAACAAAAAATCAAGTCAAAAATATGCACCACGCTCCTCTCGGAATTCTACGGATTTTACGCTACCGCTAAATCCTTGAATTCTCGATTCACCGCTACTCTGCCCGCATTTTTGACAATCCTACGCTCTTATTCTATTCAATATTTACATATAATACAATCTATTTCGTTCATTAATGTTTACTATACTTTATGGCTCAATCCGGCTCTGTTCGTCCTCGCCAACCGCACCATTACCAATGAGTATAATTACGTAATAACCAAATCGTATTAATACCAATACAATTATTTTATAATAGCCTAAATAAATTCTGTATTTTTGAAATGCAAATAAATTTTATGTCGATAGAAGTAAAAAATATCACCAAGTTATACGGCGAACAAAAAGCATTAAATAATGTATCGTTTAATGTGGGAAGCAATGAGATTGTTGGTTTTTTAGGACCAAATGGTGCTGGAAAAAGTACCATGATGAAAATTATAACATGCTACATTCCCCCAACAGAAGGAACGGTGAGTGTTTGTGGATTCGACACAAATGAGCAAAGTATTGAGGTCAGAAAACAAATTGGTTATTTACCCGAACATAATCCTTTGTATTTGGATATGTATGTGAAAGAATTTTTAGAGTTTACTGGTAACCTTTATAAAATAAAAAACACCAAAGAACGCGTCAAAGAAATGATTGAAACGACGGGCTTACAAATAGAACAAAATAAAAAAATTGGAGCTCTATCTAAAGGATACCGTCAGCGAGTAGGTTTAGCGCAAGCGATGATACACGACCCTAAAGTACTAATTATGGATGAACCTACAACGGGTTTAGACCCTAATCAATTAGAAGATATACGTGCCTTAATTATTAAATTAGGAAAAGAAAAAACCGTGATGCTCAGCACGCATATTATGCAGGAAGTAGAAGCCATGTGTGATCGTGTGATTATCATTAATAAAGGCGAGATTGTAGCCAACGATCAAACCCAAACGCTACAACAAAATACAACCAAGCAACTAATTACTGTTGAATTTGATAAAGATGTTTCTTTACAAGCTATCAAATCAATCACTGGAGTGGAGGATGCTGTGTTGGTAGATAAAACATGGAAGATTGTTGCATCAATCGAAAGCGACGTTCGTAAAGAATTATTTAACTATGCTGTTAAAAATAATATTGGTGTATTAACATTAAATAAGGAAGAACAAAAATTAGAAGATGTGTTTAAAGCATTGACTAAGAAGTAAATCTATTCAATGTCGGTTCGAGTAAAAAAATGCGTTCTTTTCATTTTTTGTATCGAGAACTATTCTTAAAATAACTTCTCGATACGAAATGCAAAGGGCAGGCATTTCTACTCGAAGTGACGTTACAAAGGCGTATGATGAAAGAGATTAAATAAACTAAAATCAACCAACCACTTCTACTTCTGCTAAAGGACTAAATAAATAAATAGAGCCTGTGCTTATTTCCTTGCATCTAAAGCGCTTACGAAGCTTTTCGCCTTTTTCAAAAATACGATCACCATTAAAAATAAAATGGGTGCGGTAAGGTAAATGTTCTAATAATACTAAATGCGCATTCGATGTATCTGTATCATATAATTTCAAGGTGCGCATCAACGTGACGTCACTACAGCTTGCTGCTGCAGGATTTAAGAGATATTTACGAAGGGCATATATTATATCCAAAGGCAAATGATCGGTACTTAAAAATGGTGTCATCAGTTCTCTGAAAGACTGTTTCCATTCTTCGCCATGCGGACTGACTCTATTTTTATGCGTATTATATGTTTTTAAATGAGCAATTTCATGCACCAACGTTACAAAAAACGAATACTGATTCAAATTATGATTAACAGTAATCACATGATTTAGTCCATCTCTCGGTGAAGTATAATCTCCTAATTTAGTTGATCGCTCTTTAGTTATTTTTAATTTAAAATCAAATTCGATGATCCATACAGCAATGGTAGGAATAGCATATTCGGGAATATATTTTTTTAATATCTCCGAATTACGCTGTATTTGCTGCTCTCTAAGATGCATGATTTATTTTGTCCCTTAAATCCCTTTTATTTTTTACTATCCCTTCAATCTCTATTAGGGTTTGTATTTTGATTTGGCTAAAATTTTCTGTGGGTCTTTTTCATTCATTAACTCTTCTAACGTTACTTTGTCGTTGTGCTCCATATAGGATTTTACGATTTGCCAGCCTAACCACATGATAATGCGTGGTGGACATTCTTTACTGATAGATCCTGTAAAAGGTCCGTCATTAGTGTATTCCGTTACTAACTTGATATCATTTTCATATAGTTTATTATCCTTAGCAAAAAATCCCCATAGGTTTTTTTCGAAGGTTTTACAATACTTCATTTGAGCTGATGTATAACCTATTTTCAATGAATCGTTCACGTTAGGAATTAATGCATCTGTTACATAAAATATTTTTCCATAAAAAATTAAATGATTTAATAAATTATTAGTAGGCTCTGCGTTATCAAATTCTGAAATAACCCAACCTCTTACTGCATCCGAAACAATATGTTCCTTATTCATAGAATGTGTTTTGAATTTCGGAAATTGCAACATACTATAAAATGCATTATTTTTACCTAAATACATATCAAGTCCTATACCTAGAGTAGAATCAGAATACACCACGTTATAATTAAATCCACTCATAAAGGTTACAAATTGCTTTGGAGTTTTTCGCTTTGGAAAAAACACTTTAAAGCGTTTAACTGCTTCCGTCATCTCATCTCCTATTAATTCAACGTCATTATCAGAATATATTTTATTTATATCTATATACGCTGCATTCATTTCTTTGTCACTAATAAATCGAAGAATACTTTGTGAATATAAAGAGTCGTTTATGCCACCATTATTGACGATAGAAGTAATATAACGTGTATAAAAAGTGGTATATTTTTTTTGAAATTCGCTTGTTTTTTGTGTCACATTTTCTGGTGTTAATGTAAAAACATCTTTATCTAAGCGCTTAAATATTATAGGCTCCATGGAGACACTACTTGTATCAATATCCATTTGATTGTGTTTACAACCTGTTAAAAAATGAACTGTTAAAATTATAAAGCTTAATTTTAAAATGTAATTCATGTTGATTATTTATATTATTTTTACATTGTTAAATTATAAAAAAAACAAATAAATGAAAAAGATTTTAGTTTTAGTTTCAAGTACTATATTGTTAGTTAATACATTAGTTTCTCAAGAGGCTTCTAATAAAAAATTACGATTTGGATTAAAAGTTACTCCAACTCCAACTTGGTTGAGAAGTAACGATACTAAGATAATTGATAATGGCGGAACAAAATTTGGGTTTGGGTTTGGTTTGCAATTAGAATTTAGAATTAATTCTACAGCGTCATTTGTAACTGGTATTGGTGGCGACTTTTTAGGTGGTAAACAAACCTATAAAGCTGGTCAAGGTTATGCATTAAATAAAGACAATACAGAATATATTGAATCTAAAAATTTAAATTTCAATAATAATGCAAATGGAATAAATAGCTCCAATAACAGTGATTATAATTTTTATGAACTAAAAAGTAGAAGTATAAAAGCAACTTATATCACTATTCCAGTATTATTAAAATTAATGACTAAAGACATTTCTGGGTTTAAATACTTCGGTATGTTTGGTGGAAACATTGCCGTTCAAACTAAATACAGGGCAGAAGATGAAATTACATTATTAAAATACAACAGTAGTAATAACATAAATCAATATGAATATAATGGCACAAGTACGATATCAGATATGCGTCCTCCAGGCGATATAGTTCCTATTAATTTAGCACTAAACGTTGGAATAGGAGCTGAATACAATATCTCAGGAAGTACTTCATTATTTTTAAGCGTTAACTATATCAGAGGATTTATTAATCAATACACAGCTACTTCTAGCTCAATGATTAATGATATAAAAACTAATATTAACACAGCTGGAGGAACTACTGCGTCTAAACAAAGCGCTTTAAGCGATGGTGTTCAAATTAACATCGGTGTTTTATTTTAGTATTTAATCCTCAAAATAAAAAATCCCATTTACTCATCAGTAAATGGGATTTTTTATGAAATATACTTCTGATTTTTAATTTAATACTTCCCAAGTATGATCGCTCAAAAGCCTAACACTCGCAATAAAATGAAGAGATTCTTTTTTTGATCTACCCCACTCATCTGGAGCAATTAACATTAATTTAAATATTTCGTCCTGCTCATATAAATAATATACGTTGCCCACAAAAGGCTCGAAGGACATCTTTGCTGTATATATTTTCTCACTAATTTCTATACGCTTTTTAATTTCAATAGCCTGCTGAGCCAATAATTCTACCTGCTTTTGTATTTGAGCTAATTGCTTGGTAGTTTGCTCTTGCATAGCTGATAAAGCGCGAGATTTAAGCTTTCCAACATCTTCTGGATTAACAGAAATGCTGCCCACATTGTGCGCATATGGCAATAATCCTGGATTTTCAGCTACTTTATCTTTATCAATTGGATTTACAAACATTAATAGTTAGTTTTTAAATCGATGTATTTTAAAAATTCATTTCTTACTTGTTCGTTTTCAAATTTGCCTCCATAATATGAGCTTACTGTTGCAGAACTATTATCTTTAATACCACGCGAAGATACACATAAATGCTTAGCGTCAATTAATACGGCTACATCTTCGGTTCCTAAGGCCTCTTGCATTTCTTTTGCAATTTGTATCGTTAATCGCTCTTGAACTTGTGGTCTTTTGGCATAATAATTAACTATACGGTTGAGCTTTGATAAACCAATCACTTTTCCTGAAGATATATAAGCCAAATGAGCTTTTCCAAAAATGGGTACAAAATGATGCTCGCAGTTACTATAAAACGTAATATCTTTCTCAACCAACATTTGATTATATTGGTATTTATTTTCAAATAAAGCGATTTTTGGCTTATTTGCTGGGTTTAATCCGCTAAATATTTCCTGTATATACATTTTCGCCACTCTATTTGGTGTGCCCTTTAAACTATCATCGCTTAAGTCTAAACCCATCGTCTCCATAATTTCTTTGAAATGAAATTCGATTTTACGAATTTTTTCTTCATCACTCATATCAAAAGCATGAGGCATCATTGGAGTTTCAATACCTGTACTGATATGTTCATCGCCAATTTCCTCAATAGTTAATTCGCTTAATGAAATGCGGTTACCATTTAACAAGGTATTTATTTCTATTAAATTATTTTTCATAAGATATCAAGTTGTTTAATGCTAAACAATTACGATTCAATTTTGTTTAAGATATAAATACATTTATTAAACAAAAACATGTTACATTCTTTACAAACTAGCCAACTTATAAAAAGTGACCTAAATACTGTTTGGGACTTTATGAGTTCACCAAAAAATCTTGCTACCATAACCCCTGATTACATGGGCTTTAAGATATTAAATGATTTGCATGGAGATACGATGTATGCTGGACAAATTATTGAGTACAATGTAAGCCCTATTTTAGGAGTGAAGTTAAATTGGGTAACAGAAATAACCCACGTAAAAGACAAAAATTATTTTGTTGATGAACAGCGCTTTGGCCCATACGCATTTTGGCACCATAAACATTTTTTAATAGAAACAGCTCAAGGTATTGAGATGAATGATTTAGTTCATTATAAATTACCCTTAGGCATATTAGGAAAATTAGCGAATGAATTATTTGTAAAAAAACAATTGAAAGAAGTGTTCGATTACCGTTATAAAAAAGTAAATCAATTGTTCAATCAATAATTTAATTTGATGATGACTGAAGATAATAATAATTACTGCCATTACAGCGATTTGCCTTCTCCTATGGCCTATATGGAAAAGGAATTAGAGATTCCTATAAAAGCAACATCAACCATTGATATAAATCGTATTATTGAAATGGCTTGGGAAGATAGAACAACCTTTGATGCTATTAAAATTCAATTTGGGCTAAGTGAAAATGAGGTGAAAGCAGTCATGAAAAAGCATTTAAAATTTAAAAGCTATAAATTATGGAGAGAACGAGCCAGCAATTGTAAAACCAAACACGCAAAAACTAGAAACCCTTCCATAAACCGCTTCAAATGCACACTCCAACGCACTATTACGTTTAATAAAATATCAAAAAGAAAAAAATATGAGTAAAACATATCTATTTGCAGGGGCTTCCAGCGCTATGGCAGAAAAAACTGCTATTATCTTACAAAATGAAGGTCATAAGGTAATTGGAATTTCCACTAAAGAAAATGCATTTCCATACGACGAATTTTATCAATTAGACAAATACGAAAGCTCATTATTTCCTAGTATTAATGGGGTTATTGATGGCTTAGTCTATTTCCCTGGAACTATTAATCTAAAACCCTTTCACCGGTTTACCGCCAAAGAATATGTAATTGATTATGAAATTAATGCCTTAGGTGCTGCTTTATGCGTTCAAAGTTATTATAACCAACTTAAACAAAGTTCTAATGCATCTATTGTTTTTATAAGTTCGGTTGCAGCGCAAAGCGGTATGCCATTTCATACCTCAATAGCAATGGCTAAAGGTGCATTAGAAGGATTAACAAAATCCCTAGCTGCTGAACTAGCACCTAATATTCGTGTTAATGCTATTGCACCATCATTAACTCAAACGCCTCTAGCAGATCGGTTTATAAATACAACAGAAAAAATGGAAGCTTCACAAAAACGAAATCCTCTTAAAAAAGTTGGTACACCTGAAGAGTTGGCTGAATCCATAGTATTTTTATTGTCCGAAAAAGCATCTTGGATTACAGGTCAAATACTTGCCGTAGATGGTGGAATGGGTACTTTAAAGCTAAACTAATATGAACAAAGAATTTAATTTAAACGATATACTTGCTTTTGAGAAACGTTTTAGAGCCACTTTTATAAATTCGTTAGGTGGCTTTAAAAGCTTAGCATTAATAGGCACTAGAAGTCGAGAAGGAAATACTAATCTAGCAGTTTTTAATTCTTTATTTCATATAGGCGCTAATCCACCTATGTTCGGATTCATTGTTCGTCCTGATTCTGTTGATAGACATACCTTAAGTAATATTTTAGAAACAGGTGAATTCACGGTTAATCATGTTCATGAAGCATTTTATAAAAACGCACACCAAACTTCTGCTCGCTATCCAAAAGATATTAGCGAGTTTGAAGAAACACATTTAACCGAAGAATATAAAGCCGGGTGCTACGCTCCTTTCGTAAAAGAAAGTAAAATTCAAGTAGTGGCTAATTTTTCTCAAAAAATAGATATTCAAGAAAATGGGACGATTATTATTATTGCAAAAATAAAATCAGTGTCAATACCTGAAGATTGCATACAAACAGATGGGTTTGTGGATTTAGAAAAAGCAGGGACCATTACCGTTTCGGGGCTAGACAGTTACCACCGTACCGAAAAAATTGCGAGATTATCTTATGCGAAACCATTTATAAAAACGTCGGAATTGAACTCATTGTGAGTAAAACAGCCATTAATATTGTTTGGTTTAAACGTGATTTAAGATTTACAGATCACGAACCATTATTTTTATCTCAACAACAAAACCTACCAATACTGTTTATTTATTTTTTTGAACCATCCGTAATGTCTTATCACGACAGCGATATAAGACATTGGCGTTTTGTATATGAATCATTACTTGAGATGAACATAAAATTAAAAACGTTAAATGCACAGATCCATCTATTTCATAACGAAGTAGAAACGGTTTTTAACGAACTCGTAAAACACTACAATATTAAAACAGTTTTTTCGCATCAGGAAGTTGGAAATAAATTAACCTACGACAGAGATATATCTATGCAGCATTTTTTTAAATCGCATAGCATTGAGTGGAATGAAACCCAATTGCATGGTGTTATTAGAAAATTAAAAAGACGAACCAATTGGGAAAAAAGATGGCAAGATAAAATGACAGAGCCTCCAAAATTGATAGATGAAACACATTGGAATATCGTTACCTTAAATCAGAATTTATATGATACACTTCGAGGAAAAGTGTTGCCTATAGAAATTATAACACGAAATAAAAACTTCCAACAAGGCGGAGAATATTGGGCTTGGCGTTACATGGATAGTTTTATAAAAGAACGAGTTGAAAATTACAGTAAGCATATCAGCAAGCCTTTGTTAAGTCGTAAAGGTTGTAGTCGCTTATCCCCATACCTCACTTACGGCAACATTAGTATGCGGATGGTATATCAATATACAAAGCAACACTACCAAGAATCAAATAATAAAAGAGCTATAACAAATTTTGTATCGCGCTTGCATTGGCACTGCCATTTTATGCAAAAGTTTGAAGACGAATGCCGTTATGAATTTGAAAATATAAATAAAGCATATAACGGCTTAATTAAACCTAAAAACGAAACTTATATTACTGCATGGCAAAATGGGCAAACTGGCGTACCACTTGTAGATGCCTGTATGCGTTGCCTTGTAGCGACGGGTTATATAAATTTTAGAATGCGCGCCATGGTAGTTTCTTTTTTTGTGTTTAATTTGTGGCAAGATTGGCGAGAACTTCATTTTCTAGCTCGTCAATTTTTAGATTATGAACCAGGCATACACTATCCGCAATTACAAATGCAAAGTGGCACAACGGGCATTAATACCATACGTATTTATAACCCCATTAAAAATTCGGAAGAACATGACGCTGATGGCTTATTTATAAAACAATGGATTCCTGAATTAAAAGATGTTCCAACAGAATTTATACACGAACCTTGGAAATTATCGGCAATTGAGCAAAGTATATATAATTGTCATATAGGATTAGATTACCCCGAACCTATTGTTAATATTGACGAAACAAGAAAGTATGCAAGTGATGTTGTTTGGAGTTTTAGAAAACAAGATGATGTAAAAATAGAAGGTAAACGAATTTTAGAAAAGCATGTCAATAATCCAACATCACATTTAACTATGAAAAAGAAAACAGATAAACGTAGGAACTAATAAAAACTTTTTAAAACAACTAAATGACAAAAACAGACTAACGATATATTAATTAATAAAAAATATCAACATGAAAGGCGTCAAAAAACAAAACCTACCATCAAAAATATGTGACGCTTGCAATAAGCCATTTACGTGGCGAAAAAAGTGGGAAAAGAATTGGAATGATGTAAAATATTGCAGTGATAAATGCAGAAAAATTAAATAAATATGGCGATTACAAAAAACAAAATACTGCGACTGATATTAGGGGATCAACTCAATATAAATCATTCTTGGTTTAAAACGGTTGATGAGAAAGTTACTTATGTCATGATGGAAATACGCACCGAAACTGATTATGCGCAACATCATATACAAAAGGTACTTGGAATTTTTGCAGCTATGCAGCAATTTTCAGAAGAATTAAAACAACAAAAACACAACATTATTTATATAAAGTTAAACGATAAAAACAATTTACAACGCTTTGATAAAAATTGTGATTTACTTATTTTAAAAAATAATTTCACGCAGTTTGAGTACCAACTTCCCGATGAGTATAGAGTTGATGAGCATTTAAAGAATTATGCTAAATCTCTAAATATAAAATCAAATATATTTGATACTGAACATTTTTATAGCACTCGCAAGGAATTAGGTAATTTATTTGAAGGCAAAAAATTGTATTTGATGGAAACCTTTTATCGTTACATGCGAAAAAAACATCAAGTACTTATTATCGATGGTGATAAACCTTTGCATGGGAAATGGAATTTTGATGAAGATAATCGACAAAAGTTACCTAAAGAACATAAACCAACAGCACCCTATTTATTTACTAATAATGTTACTGTAATTGAAGCCGAGCTGAAGAAAACAACTATAAAAACGATTGGAACTGTTGATTCTAAGAATTTTTTATGGCCAATAAATAAAGAACAATCAATAAAATTACTAGATTATTTTGTGGAAAATTGTTTGCCATTGTTTGGCACTTTTCAAGATGCTATGGCACCAAACGAATGGTCGTTGTATCACTCACGACTATCGTTTTCAATGAATACAAAATTACTCTCACCACAAGAGGTTGTAAATAGAGCTATTTCGGAGTATAATAAAAGACCGGATGAGATTGAATACAATCAATTAGAAGGTTTTGTGAGGCAAATAATTGGTTGGAGAGAATACATGCGTGGGATTTATTGGCTCAAAATGCCCGAATACGCCACACTTAATTATTTTGAACATACCGAAAAATTACCGCAGTGGTTTTGGACAGGCAAAACAAAAATGAATTGTTTGAAAAATGCTATTACTCAATCGTTACAATTTGCTTATGCTCATCACATACAGCGTTTAATGATAACTGGCAACTTTGCTTTGTTAGCAGGTGTAAATCCTGATGAAGTAGATGCGTGGTATTTAGGAATTTATATAGACGCGTTTGATTGGGTTGAAATTACAAATACTCGTGGCATGAGTCAATTTGCAGATGGTGGTATTGTAGGTTCAAAACCCTATGTGAGCTCAGCAACCTATATTAATAAAATGAGTTCGTATTGTGCAGGATGCTATTATGATAAATCAAAAAAAACGGGTGATAAAGCTTGTCCATTTAATAGTTTGTATTGGAATTTTTATGATAAGCACGAATCAAAATTATCGAAAAATCCTCGCATAGGTATGATGTATAATGTGTGGCGACGCATGGAGCCTAAAGCCAAAGCGGAAATATTAGAACAAGCAGATTACTATTTAAAACACATAAATGAACTTTAAATTTTAAATAAATGAAAACTTCCATCGTTTGGTTTAAAACCGATTTACGCCTTCACGATAACGAAACCTTAGTTCGAGCTATTGAACAAAGCGATGAAATTATACCTGTGTATTGTTTTGACGAAGCTCATTATAAAGCAACCGAATTTGGATTTAATAAAACAGGAAATTTCAGAACACAATTTTTATTAGAATCTTTAGTTGATTTAGATAAAAGCCTACGTAATTGCGGCTCGGGTTTAATTATTGTGAGAGGAAAACCAGAAGAAGAATTATTTAAACTTGTAAAAAAATATAATGTTCGAAAAGTATTTAGTAAAAAAGAAGTTGCCTATGAAGAGAAGCAAACTCAAATGCAGGTAGAAAAAGAACTATGGAAATTACATTGTCCTCTCGAAACCTTCAGTACAAGCACTTTGTACCATGCGCAAGATTTACCTTTTGCACTAAAAGATATACCTGATATATTTACAAGTTTCAGAAAACGAATTGAAAAAGAATCTACTATTAGAGAAGTATTTTTAATGCCAAGTATTATCAATTCGCCAATGATTGATGAGCTAAATTTACCTAGAATAGAACAATTAGGTTTAGATAACATTACTAAAGATTGCCGAGCGGTTATTGATTTTAAAGGAGGAGAAACTGAAGGCTATAAAAGATTGAAAAATTATTTTTTTAAAACACATGCTATTTCTACTTATAAAGAAACTCGTAACGGAATGATAGGCGAAAATTATTCTACTAAATTTTCGGCGTGGTTAGCCATCGGCTGTTTGTCGCCGCGTGAAATTTATTATGAATTAAAAAAATATGAAGCTCAATTTTCAGCAAACGAATCGACGTATTGGTTAGAATTTGAATTACTGTGGCGTGATTACTTTAGGTTTATGATGAAAAAATATTCGAATAAGTTTTTTCAACAAACTGGTTTAAAAACAAAAACAGATAATTTACATCAGCATAACAACGAAGCTTTACAAACTTGGATTAACGGACAAACAGGGGTTGATTTTATTGACGCAAATATGATAGAGCTTAAACATACTGGTTATATGAGTAACCGCGGCCGCCAAAACGTAGCGAGCTATTTATGTAACAATTTAAAATTAGATTGGCGCTATGGCGCTGCTTATTTTGAAATGCAATTAATAGATTATGATGTTTGCAGCAATTGGGGAAATTGGGCTTATTTAGCAGGTGTAGGAAACGATCCACGTGGAAACCGAGTTTTTAATATTGAAAAGCAAGCTCATGATTACGATGCTAAAAAAGAGTTTAGAAATTTGTGGTTAAATAATTATTTAAAATAATTTTAAACAATTTAGTAATTAAACTGTCTTAATAGTAACAGTTAATTAAAAATATAATAAAAAATGTTTAAAAAATTTACAATATCAGACAAGTTGCTTTTTTTAGCTGCTTTACTTTCGTTAATATTCTCTGAAATATTATTTTATCTAGGAGAAAAAGAAAATGCAACATTTATTGGAATTTGGGTTCCTTCAATATTAGCATTTGGGATTTATTTAAAACTTATTCAATCTAAATAAAATGGCAGATATAATACCATATTTCGCTTCACTTATTACAATAATATTTGCAATAGGATTTTACTTAGCACTTCAAGAAAAACAAAAAAAAGAATAGGAAATATAAAATACTATTCTAAAATTTTAGCTAAATCTTTTATGGATGTTACACGCTTAAGATTAGCGGGCAACTTAAATGAGATTTCTGGTAAATTGCCTGAAACAAGTACCTTGCCTTTTTTTACAGAATTCGATAATTTATCAAAAAAAGATTTTAATTCTTCTTCCGCTCGAGGTATGGTAATATAGCTGAAAATGTAATTAGGAGCGTAAGTATCACAAACCTGCAATACATCTTCTAAAGGTACATTTTGCCCTAAATATATAGTTTGATTACCTTTTTCACGAATCATATAATTAGCTAATAATAGGCCTATTTCGTGCATTTCGCCTTCAGGCAAAAACAACAAAAATTTAGAAATTGGATTTTTAAATATAGATTGTTTATCAATAGCAACTATTATTTTTTGTCGTATTAAATTACTGATAAAATGCTCTTGTGCTGGCTGAATATTCCCCATTGTCCAGAGCAGACCTACTTTATCCAAAAAAGGATAAATTACCTTTGTTACAGCATTTTCAAATCCTAAATGGCGAACTGCAGAAGAAAATACGGTTTCAAATAAATCTTCATTTAGATCAATCATAGCAACTACTAGATTATTTATTTTATCATCAGTTGACTGATCCTTTTCTTGGCCATTATAAAAAGAAGTCAAGATATCGTAAAGCTCATTGGAATCCATCAAGCTAATTTTAGAAACCTTTAATCCATTTTTTATTAAATACGAAATATTTAACAAACGTTTTAATTGCTCATCATCGTAATAACGAATGTTAGTATCAGTTCTACTAGGCTTTAATAACCCATAACGAACTTCCCAAATACGAATGGTATGTGCCTTAATGCCTGAAAATTGCTCAAGGTCTTTAATCGAATATGTTCCTTTCTGTTTCAATATTTAAAGTCAAATGTAAACTAAACATTTAAAATAGAAAAAAGTTTAACATGAGTTGAATTAAAAATCAAATTAGCCAAAAGACTATTCTATTGTTTATAAAGTTCATTTAAAAACCTTACAAAATCTTATATTTGGGCTTTAAATCAATATTATTCATATCAAACATATTATGCCATTTTCTTCTCTTGGATTATCACCTGCTTTACAAATAGCTTTAGCTGAGCAAAACTATGCTAAGCCCTATCCTATTCAAACTGAAGCTATACCAGCCATTTTAGAAGGCAAAGATATTTTAGGAATCGCTCAAACTGGCTCAGGTAAAACTGCCAGCTTTGTTTTACCCATATTAGAACAATTTCAAACACAAACAACTACTAAAAACAGACACATTAAAGCATTGGTATTAGTTCCAACCAGAGAACTTGCCATGCAGGTAAATGAAGTATTTAAAGCCTTAAGCAATAAATTACCAGAAAAAACAAAAAGTTTAGCAGTATTTGGTGGCGTAGCTATTAACCCTCAAATGATAGCCTTGCAAGGTGTTGAGATATTGGTAGCAACACCCGGACGATTATTAGAATTAATTTCTACAAGAGCTGTTTCTTTATCGGCTGTAAAAATTTTAGTGATTGATGAAGCTGATAAAATGCTTAATCTAGGGTTTAAAGAAGAGATGACTCAGGTATTTGGTTTACTACCTAAAAAACGTCAAAACCTATTATTTTCAGCCACTTTGAGTGATGACTTAAACAACATTAACAGAAATTTATTACGCAACCCTATTGTTGTTAAAGTTGAAGAAGAGGTTAAAAATTTAGACTTAATAAAACAATTTGCTTATTTAATCACAGAAGAAAAAAAAGGCCCCTTACTGCGCTACATTATTAAACAAAATAAAATAAAACAAGTATTAGTATTTACGTCATCTGTTCATAGAGCCGATGCTGTAGCTGTTAAGCTCAACGCCAATGGAATTGATGCATACGCGGTCCACAGTAAAAAAAGTCAAGAGGCTCGAACTGAAGCTTTAAGTTTATTTAAATCGGGAAAAATAAGAGTACTTGTAGCCACTGATTTAATGGCACGTGGTATAGATATAAAATTTTTACCTTATGTAATTAATTACGAATTACCTCGTTCTCCAAAAGATTATGTTCACCGAATTGGCAGAACTGGCAGAGCGGAATCTTCTGGTGAAGCTATTTCCTTAGTGAGTCCTGAAGAAGAACATCATTTTAAAGTTATTCAGAAAAAAATGGGGAAGAGCGCAACCTTAATTAATGGCAACACTATTGATTTAAAAGGATACTAAATTTTATTTGGTAACTTTTCTTTGATTAATAAAAACCTTTCTAATAGTAACAAATACAACTATAAATGAAGTATAACAGATAAAGAAAGGAACAATAAAATCAATCATTCCAAATGTTAGCATAACCGCCATTATCAATAATTGAAAACCTAATCCGTAAATAGAAATCATCGTCATAAACCAATTAGGAATAGAAACAATATTATACGCTTTTCTATCGAAAGTGTAAATTATTTTATCATACACGCTGTATAATAAAAGGTACATGATAAATAAAACATTTACCACTTTTTGATTTTCACCCAATAATGCTGAAGGTCTTTTAGTTTCAAATATCTTACTAGTTGTATCTCCTCCAGCTGTATTCGTTCGTAAAATAACATAATAGTAATTATACAAAGTTCCTTGCAATTGCATACACGCGTATGCTATCAAACCTATCCACCATGAAGATAGCGTAACATAACAGATAGAGATGAAAAATAAAAAATTTAAAATATTATCAAACACAGAATCCAAATATCTACCTATATAAGAAGGTGTTTGTTTAGCTCGAGCTAACTCTCCATCAATCGCATCAATAATTGATTTTAAGATTAAAAAAAATCCAGCTAGAATATAATAATTCTTCAAAATGCAATACACAGCAATCAAGCCGCAAACCGCAAACCGCAAACAATAAGGTAATGTGAATAGCAGTTACTTTAGTATGTTTTAATTTTTGAGCACAAGCTACTGCTATTGTTCTTCCATAATCAGAAACATCAATAAATTTTTCTTCAGTTGAGAGCTTGGACATTAACTAAATTTGAGAGTGCAATGATAAAGTATTAAACTTACTTATCATCATAATCCATAAAATATTATAAAGTTTAAATTAAACAAAGAATTTTCGTTTAATTTTTTAAGATGCCATTCTTTTTCGTTCTTGAAATTTAAAGAACAATATCTTTAACCCGTCCGCCGTAATGACATATAACAATAATATTAAGGCAATAGAGATGATCTGCTGAGTATGCGCAATTCCTAAACTTAAAGAGACAGCTAAAGGCGATATAGGTAAAATGATTGTAATGACAAATGCAATAGCACTGGTAATTATCAATGCCTTTCCTGGCCTACTATAAACGAAAGATCTTTTAGTTCGAATGATAAATAAGATACATAACTCTGTTAAAACCGATTCTAAAAACCAACCCGTTTGGAAATTAGAATCAGTTAACTTAAAATGAAAATACATGATATAAAATGTTATACCGTCAAATAAAGAACTATGAATACCAAATACGATCATGAAATTTCGAATCACCTTCATATCCCATTGCCCAGGTTTTGCTAGCGCCTCATCATCTACGTTATCTGATGCTACCGATAAGTAAGGAAAGTCTGTCAAGAAATTAGTCAGTAATATTTGCTTTGGTAGCATTGGTAAAAATGGAAGCATAAGAGATGCACCGGCCACACTAAACATATTACCAAACGTAGCTCCTGTATTAATTAAAATATATTTCATAGAGTTGGCAAAT
Source organism: uncultured Bacteroidota bacterium (assembly GCA_903834765.1). Classification (GTDB taxonomy): domain Bacteria; phylum Bacteroidota; class Bacteroidia; order B-17B0; family Aurantibacillaceae; genus UBA4416. Next base: position 22,741 of record CAILKE010000067.1, on the reverse strand, counting down.
GATTTTCTTCCTTCCAAAATACCATCTACTAAAACTGATAAATCTTTTTCTAACAACACAAAATCTGCAACTTCTTTCGCTACATCCACCGCATCATTTACTGAAATGCCTGCATCTGCTGCATGTATAGCGGCTACATCATTAATGCCATCGCCCATATAAGCAACCGTTTTGCCTGCCTTTTGTAAAGCTTTGATTATTCTTTCCTTTTGGTGAGGTTCTATTTCCGCAAAAACATTAGTCTGAACCGCCTGAACCGCCAATGCTTCCGGTGACATCGTATTAAGATCTTCTCCTGTTAAAATTTTAGGTTCAGGTATACCTAATTGTTTAGCCGTATACATAGCGATGTAACGGTTATCTCCCGTAATAATTTTAGTACTTACATTTAGCTTATTTAACTTTTCAATCGAATCAACAGCACTTTCTTTTAACGGATCCATTAAAAGTATAAAGCCAAGAAAGACCATCTTCGTTTCGTCCTCTTTTTTCAAGATTCCGACATGATTCTCTTTTTTACAAAGACCTATTGCTCTTAACCCTTGTTCGCCATAATTTTTAAATATGGTTTCAATATTTTCTTTAACACTTTCAGTTATTTCATATACAACACCATTAACTTCATAAGTATTACAAATCCCTAATATATTTATAACAGCACCTTTGGTAATAATTGTATTTGTATTTTGTGATTTAACCAAAACAGATAATCTCTTTCTTATAAAATCATAAGGTATTTCATCAACTTTTTCATAACCATCAATGTTAATATTGAGCTTAATAATTGCTTCATCGATGGGATTATTAAATCCATTTTGAAAAAATGAATTCATATAAGCCCACTTTTTTAACGATTCATTTGGTTTGCCTTGTGGATCAATCATTTCCTTCACCTCAATAATACCTTCCGTAATTGTTCCAGTTTTATCAGTACATAAAATATCAACCTCACCAAAATTAAAAATAGAAGATAATTTTTTAACGATTACTTTTTTCGTCATCATTCGCTTTGCACCTGCAGACATAGCAAATGTCATGATAGCTGGTAATAACTCAGGAGCCATTCCAACGGCTATTGCCAATGAAAATAAAATAGAATCAAACAACGGCTTTTTGAAATATAGATTTACCCCTAATATCAATAACGATAAAACAACAGTTATTTGAAGAATAAAAAAACCAAAATGCTTAATACCTTTTTCAAAAGCTGTTTCAGACTGATTAGATATACTTTTTTGTATTTTACCGAAAACCGAATCAAACCCTGTAAATAGAACAATAGCAGTTGCCTTACCGCTAACAACACTTGTTCCTTTCCACAAACAATTAGTTTTAGCAGCAATTGTTGACGACTCTTTAAGAGTACCTTCCATTTTTTCTACTGGAAAGGATTCTCCTGTTAAAGTGCTTTCGTTGACATGAAGTTCGTTACTACTGATGATCCGGCAATCGGCAGGTATAATGTCACCAGCATTAAATATAATAATATCGCCTTGAACAACATCTTCTGTATTAATTGATTCCTCTTTTCCATCTCGAACCACCAAACATTTTAGTTTTATAATTTGTTGAAGTTTCTCTACAGCCCTAACTGCTTGCTGTTCTTGAAAGAAACTCATTAACCCAGTACTTATCAAAATAAATAAGATAATAAGCGTATCAGAATTCTCACCTAAAACAGCTGAAAGTACAACCGCAACCACTAATAATAAAATTAATGGGTTTGTAAATTGGCGAACTAATAATTTAAACTCTCGCTTAAAACGCGTTTCTTTTTTTTCTGATTTATGCAATTCAACTAGTCGTTGTTTAGCTATTTCATTGGATAAACCAGCAATACTAGTATTTAAACTGCTATAAATGCTTTCAAATAATCCGAAGAAATATTCATGTGTAGATATTATTGTTTTTTAATTGTCAAATGTTATACCCATCATCTTCACTAGTATTTGCCTTGTGTGCATGATGGGTATTTCATAATTATATAAATAAATATTCAATCAATTATTTATGCTATTATAGTAAAAAATAATAAAACGAAACACTTAAAGATAACAGAAAAAAAAGAAAAGTCTTGCAATTAGCAAGACTTTTCGACAATAATTAAAGATAATCCATTTTATTCAACATCTAATTCTTTTGCATTGGTTTTTAATAGCTCTTGATCACTTAATTTACTTTGTGGCAACTGACTATCAACCTCTGCTTTTTGTATGCTATTTTTTGTGTTTGTCTGAATATCATTGCTTTTATTCTGTTCTTTAGAATTATCTGTTTGGGTACTTTGACTTTTTCTATATCCAAAATTATCATCAGCATTATTAGTACTTGTATTATTTTGGTTAGTTGAATTCGGATTCGTTGATTGTGAATTTCCTTTTCTATAATAAGGATTGTTTGGGTCTTGATAAGGATCTTGGTAATTACCATTATTTCCGTAACCATTATTATATCCAATTCCGTTATTAAAATACGTTAAGGTATTCCAAGCTAAGAAACCAGCACGTTCTGCATGATTTAAAGATCCTGCATAATCTCCCCAAAAATAAAGCTGTTTAGCGTATTGTTGGTGACGAATTGCTTTTGCTAACCAAGGAGAATATGTATCATTCCAGTCTGAGAACTGTAATGCATTTCCAATCAATTGAGCAGCTTGCCTTAACGAGTTACGTGCGGCATTTTTAATAGAATAATAATTGTTGTAATTGTTATTATAATTACTGTAATAATTATTTCCATAACCGTAGTTATTGTAACCGTAATTTGGTGTATTGCCAATTTGAACGGTTATTCCTCCGCCCCAATTATTCCAACCATTATGATGGCCATGACCCCAACGAGTATCGTATGATTGATGCTGAGTTTGAACTTGGCTTTGCTGTTGAGATTGGTTTTGAGATTGGTTTTGAGAATTCTGATTAGGTTGTTGATTTTCGTTTCCTCTAGTGCGATGTTGAGCTATAGAGTTTAAACTAATTGTTACTGATAAAACGGTTGTGATAAAGTGTATAGAATTTTTCATGATTTCTATTTTTAAATTTGTTTGCAATACTTATTTCAATGCCTGTGCCAAAGAAATAGATTTAACAGATTTTTACACTCTCAATTTGTAACTGGTCGGTTTTTGACCATAACTGGTAATATCTAATTGATTAAATCAAAAATCATCAAAAAATAAATTAAAATATAGAGGCATTGAAAATCTTAACAAAAGCTACAATCTCTCGATCAACTTCTCTAAAATATCAATGGCACTTTTACTAATAATAGTTCCTGGTCCAAAAACACCTGATACACCTGCTTTATAAAGAAAATCATAATCTTGTTGAGGAATAACGCCACCCGCAATTACCATAATATCTTCACGACCATATTTTTTAAGTTCTGCGATGACTTGTGGAATAAGGGTTTTGTGACCTGCCGCCAAACTGCTCACTCCTAAAATATGTACATCGTTCTCAACAGCTTGTTTAGCTGCTTCTGCCGGTGTTTGAAATAAAGGACCAATATCCACATCAAAGCCCATATCAGCGAAACTAGTTGAAATAACTTTAGCGCCTCTATCATGTCCATCCTGTCCCATTTTCGCAATCATAATGCGTGGGCGACGACCATCCAATTCAGCAAACTTATCTGCCAATTCTTTTGCTTGTAAAAAATATTTATCCATACTTATTTCCTTACTATATACTCCCGAAATACTACGTATATTAGCTTTATAACGACCATATACTTTTTCGAGTGCTAATGAAATTTCTCCTAACGAACAACGCACACGAGCTGCATTAATAGCTAATTCTAATAAATTACCTTGATTAGTTTTAGCGGCTTCAGTTAAAGCATTTAAAGCAATTTCAACCTCAGTATGATTTCTTTCTGCTTTTAATGTTGCTAAACGTTCTAATTGTTGCGTACGCACTTTTGCATTATCAACATCTAAAATTTCAATCGTTGTTTTTTCTTCGGTTTGGTATTGATTAACACCAACGATGATATCTTTACCTCCATCAATGCGTGCTTGCTTACGAGCAGCTGCTTCTTCAATACGCATCTTCGGAATACCAGTTTCTATTGCCTTTGCCATGCCTCCCAACTTTTCAACTTCCTCAATTAATGCCCATGCTTTTTCGGTAATTTGTTGAGTTAAATATTCCACATAATACGAACCTCCCCAAGGATCAACCACTTTGCAAACATTGGTTTCTTGTTGTAAATAGATTTGCGTGTTACGAGCGATACGTGCGCTAAAATCTGTTGGCAAGGCAATCGCTTCATCTAAGGCATTTGTATGTAAACTTTGAGTATGTCCCATTGCCGCTGCCAATGCCTCAATTGTAGTACGAGCCACATTATTAAAAGGATCTTGTTCAGTTAAGCTCCAACCGCTTGTTTGACAATGCGTTCGCAATGCCATTGATTTAGCAGACTTAGGATTAAATTGTTTAACCATTTTAGCCCACAACATACGTGCAGCGCGCATTTTGGCAATCTCCATAAAATGGTTCATGCCAATTGCCCAGAAAAATGATAAGCGAGGCGCAAATGCATCTATATCTAATCCTGCTTTAATTCCTGTGCGGATATATTCTAAGCCATCTGCTAAAGTGTATGCTAACTCTATATCAGCAGTTGCTCCAGCTTCTTGCATGTGATAACCACTAATAGAAATAGAATTAAACTTTGGCATTTTTTGCGACGTGAATTCAAAAATATCAGCAATAATCTTCATAGAAGCATCAGGCGGATAGATATAGGTATTACGCACCATGAATTCTTTTAAAATATCATTTTGAATTGTGCCTGTTAATTTATCCATGCCAACTCCTTGCTCTTCGGCAGCTACAATATAAAAAGCAAGTATTGGTAAAACAGCACCATTCATGGTCATACTCACACTCATTTGATCGAGCGGAATTTGATCGAATAATACTTTCATGTCTAAGATAGAATCGATAGCAACACCTGCTTTACCAACGTCACCCTCTACTCGCTCATGATCACTATCATAACCGCGGTGTGTTGCCAAATCAAAAGCAACAGATAATCCTTTTTGTCCACCTGCCAAATTACGACGGTAAAACGCATTACTTTCTTCAGCAGTACTAAAACCTGCATATTGTCTTACAGTCCAAGGATTTTGAACATACATACTTGAGTATGGACCGCGTAAAAAAGGAGGCACACCCGCCCCAAAATTTAAGTGCTCTGCTTCAAATAAATCGTTAGCTGTGTATTGAGGCTTTAATTCTATCTGTTCGGGAGTTAAAAAATTAGCTTGTTGTTTCTCGTCTCCGCTCGAAATGACAGTTTGGTTATATTCTATATTTGAAAAATCTTTACGCATGCCTTCTTTGTCTTAAAAAATGAATTGATCAATGATGTTTTAATTTGAATGTACCTTTTCAAAACTTTCACTTAACCTTATTTCCTTTATAGGATTGATCAATGTTTTAGCGTTTATTTTTGAAACGGTTTCTTTAATAATATCATGGATGACTTCTGCTTTATTTTGAAATTTATTAACACCTACTAAAACAACTTTACCTACTTCTACTTGATTCAAAAGGGTTTCAGCATCTTTCGTAATAATATCTTGAATGATATTTGCTTTTAAACTTTCGATTAATCCGCCTTTGCTTTCAATGTGTTTAAATTGCTGCCAAGCTTTTTCACAAAGTGTCTTTGTTGTATTTTCAATGTAATAAGATCCTGCAGCCATATCTGCTACTTTATTCAAATAACTTTCTTCCTTTAAAATCAATTGTTGATTACGAGCCATACGCATACTGAAATCTGTCGGCTCATTAAATGAAGCATCAAAAGGCAACACAACAATACTATCGCATCCACCTATAGAAGCGCTCATTGCCTCTGTTGTAGAACGAAGCATATTAGTATAACTATCAATTGAACTTTTATTAATAGAGGTTGATTGTCCATGAATATGAACTTCCGATTTTAATTTATATTGATTTAATAAAAAGTTAACTAAATTACGTAAGGCTCGTAGTTTGGCTATTTCCATAAAGAAATCTCCACCAACCGAAACAGAAAGATGTACTTTTTTTATAGTCGTTAAAGAATTATGTTCAGAATGATAGGCTAAATAATCATTCAACTGAGATAAAGTGAAAGCTAATTCATTTATGATGTTAGCTCCTGCCTCTTGATATAAGCGTCCATCAATAACAAGTGTAGAATTAAATTTTTGAGAATCTAAATCTTTTTCTTGAGATGAATTCCAATTACCAGTTTGAGCTAAATGTGCAATCACATCTGTATCAATAAAACATTGATTGCCGCATTCAATGGATTGAAGAGTATTTTGAAGCTCCTCAACAAATGCATAAGAAATTTTAAATAAGGTATAAATATGCTGAACAGAGATTCCTTTTAATAAAATGGCACTGTCAATTTTTTGATCAATCACAAACACTATTCCAGAAGCGCCGTTTGATAATGCATTCAAGGCATGAGTATTGGCTTCCTTTTCATTCTTCACTAAGATGTATTCACAAATAGCCCAATCGTTATGCGAAAATACTAAAGGTGTTTTTTGTGTTGTCGTTTCGGAGGTATAAAAGGGTTGTATATTCAATCCTGCATTGGTTTTCCATACAAGGGTATCGTAATCAATTCCTTTTAGATCTTTAATCAATTGTTCTTTCCACTGTTGAGCAGTAGTTGCATTAAATTCAGTAAATAGTTTTTGCATGATAGTACTAAAATTTTATTAAATCGTTTGCACAATTTCTTTTTTCAAATATTCTAAGGCTATTTCGTTTGGTAATTTTTTATTTAAGTTAGCCGTAATGTTTAGTATCATAATAGCTAATTCAGAGCTATTCGCTTCGGAAGCGACTTTAGATGAAGAAATATTAATTAATTGAACAACTTCTTCTTTAGCATTTTTTACTAATTCCCAAGCTCCATAAGACACATAAATTTGCTGCGATAAATTATGCTCATATTCTGTTTTAACTGCATTTATTAATTCGCTATGTAATTGTCGACTATTCATGCCGTTCTTATTAACCCTTATAACCAAACTATTAGGATTGATTCGCTCCAAAAAAATAACAATACGCTCGTAAGCTTGTATTTTAAGAGGTGTAATTAAACCTTGAGCGCTCTTTTTTAATTCATGTTCACGACGTTTTTGATCGTTATCTAAAAAACGTTTTACTAAAAAGTAAGCAGCAGCAAATACAGCACCTGCGGGGATTAAGATTTTTAATAATTCAATCATTGGTTCCATTGTGTTTAGTTTTAGTGTTGTTTAATTAAGTGGTTTATTAATTAGATAAGTGTATAATTAAAATTCTGTTTAAAGATACTATTCAAAACTTAAAATTAAACATTCAAAACTAAAATTATCCGCCAGCTTTTTTTGCCTTATAATTGGCTTTTAGTAATAAATCTAATAGTTTATCTCGGTTATCTCCTTGTATAAGGATATTGCCATCTTTAGCATTACCGCCAACGCCACACTTTTGTTTTAATGTTTTGGCCAGATCATTCAAATCCGCTTCCGTGCCAATAAATCCACTGATGCGAGTTACAGCTTTTCCACCGCCTATTCTGTCTAAAAATAATTTCAAATTTTGCTGTTGAGCAGGCAACGTCACTTGTGTTTGCTCTTCCTCATTTTGATAAATAAAATTAGGGTTAGTAGAATAAACTACGTTTACACGGTTGTTATTTTCTTTTTTACTCATTTTTTTCGTTTAATAATTAGTGCTATAATAATTATACTTAGAAATCCGATAATTCCATACAGCCATGGATTAGAAGTAAACCCATCAGTAGATGTTGAAAGAGATTGCTCTTCATTCAAAAATTGCAATTGACTATTTTCTTTATTTATTTTTTGTAAACTATCGTTTAAGGCAACTTGCTTTTTTTGCCAAATCAAAGCTGATTCAAATTGTTTTTGTGACTCGTAATAAAAGGATAAGTTTCCGTACAATTCAACTTTAGCTTCAGGATAATCGTATTTATTGCAAATAGTTTGAGACAAATCCAAATAATTTTTAGCCTTGTCAAACTCTTTTTTTAAAATATGTAAATGTGCCAGATTATTATAACTATTAGCTTTCTCAAGCTCATTGTCTATCATTTCACGTAATTTCAAGCCTTCTTCTAAATAAATTAAAGCACTATCTAAGTTATTTAAGTTTATGAAATTAGTACCTATATTACTATTACAATCACTGATGAGCTCTAAATCTCCAATTTCATTGGCATAAACAAGTGCTTCTTTAAATTGCATTTTAGCGGCTTCATATTGTTTTTGATCATTTTTCAAAGAACCAATATTCATTAAGCAGCGTGTGATTTGCAACTTATTATCTAGCACATTATATACTTTTAATGCCTTTAAATAGTATGCTTCAGCCTGATTAAAATAATTTAATTCAGTATAAATATTTCCTAAATTAGTTTCATTAATAGCCATTCCTAAGTTATAATCAGCAGCTTGATTCAGGCCCAAGGCTTGTTTTTGGAACTTGATTGCTGATGCATAATCTCCTTTTTTGAAAAACAAAACCCCTAACAAATTATAACTCTTCGCTAAATGCTTATTGCTATTGGATTTCAAAGCTTCTTTTTCACAAGCTAAGGCATATTGATAAGCTACTTCAGGATTACTGTTACGTATTTCAAATCCAGATTTGTAAATTTGGTTAACGCGCTCTGTATCGTTTGGTATATTTTTTAATTGATATAATAACGAATCAGTTACTTGTGCAACACAATTAATCGTAGTTAATATCAGCAGAATTAGGATTCTCATTTTACCTGTAAATATAATTTTTTTTGGTTATCTTATGTATATTTAACCTCTAAAAATCATCCTTATGATTCATTATAAATTACATTTGAAAAATCCAAGTTCTCATTATATTGATGTTGACTTAACGATTAATGATATTACCTCTACAACCATTGAACTTCAATTACCCGCTTGGCGCCCAGGTCGCTATGAATTAGGTAATTTTGCGAAAAATGTCAAACATGTTGAAGTATTTGATGAGCAAGGAAATGCCTTGAAATATAGCAAAACTACTAAAGACTTATGGCTGATAGAAACCTCTAATACCAAGCAAATTAAAGTAACGTATAGTTATTATACTTCTGAGATTAATGCTGGGAATTGTTATGCTGATGAAACACAACTGTATGTAAACCCTGTTCATTTATGCATGTATGTTCCAAATCGTAAGAACGAACAACATATTGTAGAGCTTGATATTCCTAATAATTACAAGATAGCTACATCTTTACTTGTTGATCATAAAACATTAACTGCACATTCATTTGATGAATTAGCTGATTCGCCTTTTATTGCCAGCGCTAAGATTCAATCGGATTTTTATGAAGTCAATGGCATTAAATTTTGGCTACACTTTAATGGTGAATGTAAACCTGATTTCAATAAAATAAAAACAGACTTTATAAAATTTACCCAAACACAGATTAGTTTTTGGGGTAGTTTCCCAGTGAATTACTATCACTTTATATTTCAAGTGTTGCCATTCAAATTTTATCACGGCGTAGAACATCAAAAATCAACTGTCATTGCACTTGGTCAAGGTTATAGCATTAATTCAGGAGCCACTTACGAAAGCTTATTAGGCGTATCATCTCACGAATTATTTCATACTTGGAATATAAAATACATTCGTCCAATTGAAATGTTACCTTACGATTTCACGAAAGAAAATTATGCGCGAACTGGTTATGTATATGAAGGCTTTACAACTTATTATGGAGATGTGATGTTACTTACCAGCGGAGTATTTTCACCTGAACAATATTTTGAAACACTTGAAGAACGCTTAGTTAAGCACTTTCATAATTACGGGCGATTCAATTTATCAGTGGCTGATTCTAGCTGGGATACGTGGCTTGATGGTTACGTTCCTGGTTCACCTTATCGAAAAACATCTATTTATGACGAGGGAAATTTAATTGCATTTATGCTAGACGTAATGATTATGAGGCACACCAACAATACCAAAAGTTTAAAAGATGTTTGTAGAATTTTATATAATGAGTTCGGGAAAAAAAACAAAGGCTATACGGAAAACGAGGTCATTGCAATATGTGAAACATTTGCTGGCATAAGTTTAAAAGATTTTTTTGCTAATTACGTTTATGGTAATGCCAATTTTGAAATACCTTTAAATGAGTGTTTTGCATACTTAGATATTGAGATGCAAAAAACACCAAGTCATAATGTGTGCGAAGCATTATACGGTTTCAAAACCATTGATTTTGGCAACAACAGAAAGATTTCATTAATTGCGCCAGATTCGCCAAGTTGGGATGCAAAGCTAAGTATAGGTGATGAGATTCTTGCGGTTAATGGTTATACTTTAAAAAATGATTTCAATGATTGGATGACTTATTTTAAAGATGAGGATATTGAATTAACAATTTCATCAAATCAATTGCTTAAGTCTATAAAAATTTTCAAATCTGAAACAAAGTTATCCTATTTTGATATGTTCAGATTGAAACAAAAAGAGAATTCTAATTTCAATTTCAATAAATGGGTTTTATTAAATTCATAGAATTAAATAAGACTTTAAGCGAACGTTATATATTCTTCACATAATTGTTAAGCTATAGACTAATCTAATTTAATAACATATAAAGAGGCTTTATCATTCGACGTTTGTTAATAACTAAGTTTGTTAAATTTGGTTAAACACTAAAATTATACTTTTTTTGTAATAACTAAAAATTAATATAAACTTTAAAACAAAAAAAACATGGAAGAAACTACACAAACACAAAAACCTGAAGGAAAAGGAATGGCAGTAGCCGGATTCGTAATCTCTTTAGTAGGATTAGTATTTTATTTTATTATTGCTGGTATTGTTGCTGTATCTGCACTTGCAGGTGGAGGATATGGTTTAGGCATCTTTTGGTTAATTTTATGTTTAGCTGGTACAGGATTATCTGTAATGGGCATGATGAAATTAGGCAAAACTGGCGGAAAAAAAGGCTTAGCTGTTGCAGGAATGATTATTGGTATCATTGCAGTTATTATGACTGCTATGTTAGTAATGGGCATTGGTAAAATGCAAACTGCTGGCGGAGCATTAGGTGATGAATTGAAAAAAGGAATTGAAAACTTAGATACAGCAAAATTACGTCAAGAAATGGAAGCTGTTATGCAAAATGTTACTGATTCTTTAGAAGTACATTAGTCTGCCTTAACATTTATAAAACTAAAGGAGCAGCAATAGTTGCTCCTTTAGTTTTTATACTAACTATTAAAAAAAAGTTATTTAAAATTATGGAAAACTCAACTATACAAATTGATTCGTTTCAAGAAAAACCAAAGCGCCCGCAACTATTAACTGTATTGTGCGTCCTTAGTTTTGTGATGTGTGCCTTTACAATCATTTCAAGTGCAATGAATATTGTTCAAAACACACCAGAAAATCATCAACAGAGTGTTGAACAATTGAGGACAATTAATCCTGTTATGGCGGATCAAATGGAAGATATGTATGCTACTATGGAAAGTAATATTTATTTAAAACTTTCACCTTACTTTAATTTAGTTTTTATGTTAGGATCACTTTTAGGAGTCATCATGATGTGGAACTTAAATAAAAAAGGATTTTACATTTACGCCGTTGCAGAAATACTGCCTTATATCAGTTATTTATTTGTAGACGGAAGTAAGATTTCAATTCCAGGTTTATCGCCAGGGACAGGAGCATTATTTATGATGGTGTCTTTGATATTAATGATACTGTGCGATTTAGTATTTGTGTTTTTATATTCCAAAAATTTAAAAGTTATGCAATAGTTTGCATAACTTTTAAATAATAAAACTTAAATACTTAAGATAACGCTTCTATCAGCTTAGAGGCTAATTCAACACCAATGCGCTCTTGCGCTTCATTAGTAGCTGCTCCAATGTGAGGTGTTAATGATATTTTAGGATGTTTTAATATGATTTCGCTTGGCGTTGGTTCATTTTCAAATACATCTAAACAGGCATGAGCAATTTTATCTGAATTCAATCCTGCTAGTAAATCAACTTCATCAATAACTCCGCCTCTTGATGCATTAATCAAAATAACACCATCTTTCATGTGACTAATTTCATTAGCAGTAATCATTTTACCGCCAGGAACATGCACCGATATTATATCTGATTTAGAAATGAGTTCTTCCAAAGGAACAGTTTTAACATCTATAGAAAAACCAGAAGCTCCGTATATTTCTAAATTTAACTTTGCTTCTATTACATAGGGATCGTAAGCCAGAACTTTCATGCCACAACCTAATGCTATTTTAGCAACAGACTGACCAATCCGTCCAAACCCAATAACACCAATGGTTTTATTGCGTAATTCAATTCCATTTGAATACTTTTTCTTTAAATCATCAAATTTAGTGTTACCAAATGAAGGCATAGTTCTATTACTATCATACACAAAACGAACTGCCGAAAATAAATGTGCAAACACTAACTCAGCAACAGAATTGCTTGAAGCAGCTGGTGTATTAATAACTTGCAAACCTTTAGAACGTGCGTAATCCACATCAATATTATCCATACCAACACCGCCACGACCTATTACTTTTAAATTTGGGCAAGCGTCTAAAACATCTTGACGAACTTTAGTTGCGCTACGAACGGTGAGAGCGACATAGCCTTTTAAATTAATTTCATTAATTAAATTTTCTTGAGATACTTTTTCAGTCACAACTGTATACCCTGCCTTTTCTAGTAATTCTTTTCCAATGGCGTCTATACCATCATTTGCTAAAATTAATTTACTCATCATTTTAATTAAAAAAATTAAATTTTCACTTTGAAAATCCTAAAGTAGCATTTTTTTTGATGCTACAATAGAATATACCATAGGTATTTTATTTTCTAATGACTTAATACGGAATTTTTTTGGATCAAATTCTTCCATATTTTTAAAACAATTATAGGGCGAATAATTATACTCACCAAATGCTTGAAGCTCTAATCCAATAGTTAATAATGAGGTAAGGACTTCACTGATACTATGATTCCAAGTGATAGATTCTGTTTGAATAGGAGCACTGGTATTTGCATATGTTCCTTCTTCTATTTCTACAATGGGCTCATTTTTAAAATAATTATATTGAATGTAATTAAAGTCATTATCAAACATCCAAACTACTGGATGAAAATCCACAAATATAAATTTACCTTGAGGTTTTAAAAACATGGAAATAATATTGGCCCATTTATCAATGTCAGGCAACCAACCTATAGTACCATAGCTTGTATAAACGATATCAAATTTTTCATTTAAATGCTTAGGCAAATCATAGACATCACAACAGATAAATGTAGCTTTACTACTCAATTTTTTTGCCAAAATATTTGCCTGTTCTATTGCTTTATCAGATAAATCAACACCTGTAACTGTTGCCCCCATTCGCTCCAGAGATAAGGTATCTTGTCCGAAATGACATTGAAGATGCAATACTGTTTTACCAGAAATGTCTCCCAATAAATCAAGTTCAATATTGTTTAAAGAAGATTTTCCATTTATGAAATTCTCAACATCATAAAAATCAGAAACAATATGATGTTCTGTTTTCATATTCCACGTATTCTTATTTTTAAGAATATAATCTATTTGGCTATCCATGATCTTTTTTTGCAAAAGTAACTATTTAAATAAATTACTAGCTATCAAAACATCTCTGTTAAAAACAATAAAATTCAATTCGATTGAACACTCATAAATCGAGTATTTTAACGTCATGATTCAGAATTTAAAAAAAGCATTATATATTATTCCTTTGTTGGTTATTTCAGCATTTATTAAGCCGGAACCAAAAACAACAAAAGAACCTGACTTCTTGAAATTAGAATCGCGTTGGGTGGATTCCGTTTTCAATTCGCTTAATAGCGACCAGCGTTTAGCTCAATTATTTATGGTAGCTGCCTATAGCAATAAAGATATGAAGCATGTTCGCGAGATTCGTGAATTGATAGAAAACTATCATATTGGTGGATTAATTTTTATGCAAGGCGGTCCGATGCGTGAAGCCAAACTAAACAACTATTACCAACGTTTATCAAAAACGCCCTTATTAATTTCTATTGATGGTGAATGGGGATTAGCGATGCGTTTGGATAGTACGCCTAAGTATCCGCGACAAATGACTTTAGGAGCAATAAAAAACGATAGTTTAATTTTTGAAATGGGTAAACAAATTGCTCGTGAATGCAAGCGAATGGGGATTCATGTGAATTTTGCGCCAGTAGCCGACGTGAATAACAACCCCTTAAACCCAGTAATTGGGATGCGAAGCTTTGGAGAAAATAAATATAAAGTCGCGCACAAAGCAGTAATGTACATGAAAGGTTTGCAAGCAGAAGGAGTGATGGCGAATGGTAAACATTTTCCGGGACATGGTGATACAGATAGTGATTCACATAAAACTCTGCCCGTTATTAGTGCTTGTAAAGAAAGAATGGATTCGCTCGAACTCTTTCCATTCAAACAACTATTCGATCAAGGTTTATCAAGTATTATGGTGGCACATTTATTTGTACCCTGCTATGATACCACAACAAATACAGCCTCTACCCTATCTCCATATATTGTTCAAGATCTATTAAAAAAACAATTAGGATTTCAGGGCTTAATATTTACGGATGCTCTTAATATGAAAGGAGTTGCTAAGTTTTATGAGCCTGGAATGGTAGATGTGAAAGCACTTTTAGCAGGTAACGATGTATTATTGTTTGCTGAAAATGTTCCAAAAGCAATCGAACAAATAAAAATCGCGGTGAGTAACGGACAAATTACACAAGAAGAAATTGATGCTCGTTGTAAAAAAATATTAAAAGCTAAATTTTGGTGTGGACTTAATAACAAGCAATATGTAAATCCAAAAAATTTAGTAAAAGATTTAAATTCAACTGCTTCTAATGTCTTAAATACCAAACTTTCCGAAGCATCTCTCACTTTATTAAAAAATGATCGCTCTATTTTACCACTTAAAAAATTAGATTCATTAAAAGTAATTGAAATATCTATAGGAGATAAATCTCAAAATGCTTTCTCTGAAACAATTAATAAATACAGTAAAATAACACACTTAGGAATTGATCATGATGCAGCTAAAAAAGATAGAGATACATTATTTTCAAAAATTAAAAACTACGATGTCGTAATTTTACAATTAAATAAAACAACTTATAAGCCTGAAAATAATTTCGGTTGTCCAGAATCTTCTATAGAACTTATTTCCACTATTTGCAATGAAAAACCAACAATTGCTTGTTTATTTTCTAATCCATACTTAATTAATAAATTACAGGGTATAGAAAAATCCGTTGCAATTTTAAACGTATATGAAAATAATGTATTCAGTCAAAAAGCAGCAGCAAATGCAGTTATGGGAGCTATAACCGTTAATGGAACATTGCCTGTTTCAACTAATTTATTTAAAGCAGGCACTGGACTTGAATTGAAAAAACAAATTAGATTAAAATTTGTAACGCCTGAAGAATTAGGTATTGACGTAAAAAAATTATCAGAAGTAGATTCTATTGCGCGATATGGAATCAAAGAACAGGCTTATCCAGGTTGTCAAATTATTGCTATTAAAAATGGGGCTGTATTTTATCAAAAAAACTTTGGGAAACTAACCTACGATGTCAATGCAGATAAAGTGACAAATAATACGATTTATGATTTAGCATCATTAACAAAAATATTATCCACCTCGTTAGCCTTAATGAAATTATCGGAACAAAAACTTTTTGACTATAATCAAAACTTAGGTTATTATTTTCCTGAATACAAAGAAACAAATAAGTACGATCTGAATTACAAGGATATACTCACGCATCAATCTGGATTGCAAGCATGGTTGCCTTTTTACTTCAAAACCCTTGATAAATCTAATAACTACAAAGATGGTTACTACAGTGATACAGCATCACTAAAATTTCCTATACCAGTGGCTAAGAAATTATTTGTAATCAAAAGTTATACTGATTCTATTTACAAACAAATTTTGGATAGTAGACTGGAGACTAAAGGGAAATATTTGTACAGCGATATTGGTTATTATTTTTCTAAAAAATTAATTGAAAATAAAACAGGAAAACCTATTAATGAGTATGTACAAAAAACATTTTATACACCACTAAATTGTGGGCTTACTTACTTACCGTTGACTAAGTATCCACTAAATCAAATTGCACCAACCGAAAATGATACAAAGTTCCGTAAACAATTAGTAAGAGGATATGTTCACGATCAAGGAGCAGCGTTAATGGGCGGAATTGCTGGGCATGCCGGTTTATTTGGTTCTGCGATGGATGTGGCTTTAGTGATGGAATTATTATTAAACAAAGGAGAATACAATGGATTGCAATTATTAGATAGCTCAGTGATAAGACAATATACTAGTTCTCAATTTCTTGATAATCGTAGAGGCTTATGTTTTGATAAACCAGAATTTGATGTAAAAAAAGAAAGCCCTGTTACCAAAGAATGTAGTTTACAAAGTTACGGACATAGCGGCTTTACAGGCACGTTCGCGTGGGCTGATCCTACAAATGGATTAATCTTTATATTCTTATCTAACAGAGTATATCCAAATGCCGACGAAAATAAATTAGCAAAACTTGGTATCAGAGGAAAAATACATCGTACGCTTTATGAATCTTTAAGAATGCCTTTAGTTCCTTAATTACTAAAAATAAAATTGTGTAATACTTCTATTTAAATGATGAGTACCGTTTTAAGATCATATAAACTATACCTCATTTCCTTAGCAGAAGGCTCTGCGGTAATGGCTGCTGAAATTTGTGGCGCCAAATTATTAGCACCCATTTTTGGAAGTAGTTTATACGTATGGAGCTCTATTATGGCTATAACATTAGGAGGTTTAGCAAGTGGCTATTTTATTGGTGGTCAATTAAGCAAGCGGCTTCATAAAGAAAAACTATTATTAATTATCTTATTTAGTGCCATTATTTTTATCTGTATGATGCCTACAATAAGCTTATATTTTAACACCATCGCTTATCATTTATCATTGATTCCAGCAGTTATATTATCTTCTTGCGCTATTATATTTCCTCCAATGTTATGTTTAGGAGCAGCTTCTCCTTTAATCATTTCTTTATTAACATCAAGTGCAAATGAAAGCGGAGAAAACAGCGGTAAGATATATGCCATATCAACCTTAGGAGGAATCGTTGCTACTTTTTTATGTGGATTTTATTTAATTCCTTCTTATGGCATTATGTTTACTCTATTTATTTTTGCCAGTATATTAGGGTTATCTATTTTGATTTTAATTCCTATTTTTAAAAATAAAAAATTATATGGAATCATTGTCGTTCCTTTATTAATAATCATCTACAGCTTTACTCATATACATAAAAATAAATTTACTATTTTTCAAACAGAAGGTGTTTTTGGTAAACTCGAAATCAGAGATGAACCACAACCTTCAAATCCTGATATCATTATCAGACGGTTACTTATTAATAACATCATTCAAACCGAAATGAATTTACAAAATAATCAGCCTGTATCTGATTATATCAATTTATTTCAAAAAAACTTAAATTACATGCCTAAGGGTGATGCTTTGTTATTAGGCCTTGGCGGAGGAGTTATTGCAAATCTGTTATCATATCATGAATATAACCTCACTAGTGTGGAGTTTGATGAACGAATTATCAATGTAGCAAAACGTTTTTTTTACCTCAATACAAACATTGAAACTCACTGTGATGATGCAAGACATTTTATTAATGTATGTGAAAAAAAATTCAACCTCATTGTTTTTGATTTATATAAAGCCGAAGAGCAACCTTCGTATGTGATTACTCAGGAAAGTTTACGAAAATTAAAAACACTGCTAACAACCAATGGCGTCATGCTGATTAACTCACATGGCTATTTAGCTGGTAGCAGAGGCCTTGGCACTCAATGTTTATTATCTACGCTTAAAAATGCAGGATTTGATTTAAAAATATGCACAACCAGCGAAGACGAAGATTATCGAAATCTCTTAATAGTAGCGAGCATGAAGCCATTAAATGTAACCCTAGATAATGAGTTATCTCCAATCATTTATTCAAATACAAACATCATTAATACCGATAATAAACCCGTGTTAGAATACCTCAATGCATCAGCCAATAAATCCTGGAGAAATAATTATTTGAAAAATTACATTTTAGTAAATTAAGGCTTATACGTTGATGAAATTGATATTAATGAGTTTTTATCTTTCTATCTTTTTCCTTAGTTTAATTTAGTTGAATAAATACTTAAAACTCCTGTCCTAAAATTCCAAAAAATTAACCTATCTTTACCTGCGGTTCAATAAAATCGCTATGTCAGTTAATACTAAATACATCTTTGTTACCGGTGGTGTAACATCTTCTCTAGGAAAAGGAATTATCGCAGCATCTTTAGCTAAATTGCTTCAAGCAAGAGGATTTACCGTGACGATTCAAAAATTAGACCCATATATCAATATCGATCCGGGCACTTTAAATCCATACGAACATGGCGAATGCTACGTAACCGAAGATGGTGCTGAAACTGACTTGGATTTAGGACACTACGAGCGTTTTTTAAATGTACCTACCTCTCAGGCTAATAATGTTACAACAGGGCGTATTTACCAATCTGTGATTGAAAAAGAGCGTAAAGGTGAGTTTTTAGGTAAAACTGTTCAAGTTATTCCACATATTACCGACGAAATTAAAAACAGAATTAAAATCTTAGGAAAAACTGGTCAATTTCAATTTGTGATTACCGAAATTGGTGGAACCGTAGGTGATATCGAATCTCTACCATATATTGAAGCTGTGCGTCAATTGAAATGGGAATTAGGCGAAGATTGTACAGTTATTCATTTAACTTTATTGCCTTATTTAGCAACATCTGGCGAATTAAAAACAAAACCAACTCAACACTCCGTTAAATTATTATTAGAATATGGTGTTCAACCTGATATTTTAGTATGCCGTTCGGAACACGAAATAAGTTCTGACATTAGACGAAAAATTGCCTTATTCTGTAATGTCTCTCCTGATGCGGTTATTGAGGCCTTAGATGCACCAACCATTTACGAAGTTCCATTATTAATGGAAAAAGAGAAATTGGATGAGATTGTCTTAAAAAAATTAAATGTTACTACGCCTACCGAAGTTCATTTAGAAAAATGGAAAAACTTTTTAAATAAATTTTATAATCCTACTAAAGAAGTAACCATTGGATTAGTTGGTAAATACGTTGAATTAAAAGAATCTTATAAATCTATTGCTGAAGCCTTTATTCATGCAGGTGCAATAAACGATTGCAAAGTAAGCGTAGAGTGGATACATAGCGAAAATTTAACAGACGAGAACGTTAAAGAAAAACTTAAAAATATAAAAGGTGTATTAGTAGCCCCAGGATTTGGAAACAGAGGCATTGAAGGGAAAATATCCGCAATTAAATATGCACGCGAAAACAACGTTCCTTTTTTAGGAATTTGTTTGGGTATGCAATGTTCCGTTATTGAATTTGCCAGACATGTATTGGGTTTAAAAGATGCGCATAGTCGCGAAATGAATCCTGCAACTTCAGCTCCAGTTATTGATTTATTGGAAGCTCAAAAAAATATTTCTCACATGGGAGGCACTATGCGTTTAGGTTCTTATCCTTGCCGAATTGTAGAGGGAACCCTAGCTCACAAAATATATGGTAAAACCGATATTAATGAGCGCCATCGCCACCGTTATGAATTTAATAACGAATACACTAAGTTGTTTAAAGATGCTGGTATGGTTCTTTCGGGCTTAAACCCTCATGCTGAATTAGCTGAGATTGTAGAGATCCCATCACATCCCTTTTTTATTGGCGTACAATTTCATCCTGAATATAAGAGCACAGTAGAAAATCCACATCCGTTATTTGTGAATTTTGTAAAAGCTTGTTTGGGAGAAAAAATATAATTATAAACTAATTATCTAAATACACTCTTCCTTGTCGCCACATATCAACGGCTTGGTACCATGGCATTTTAAAGGATTCATTTCGTTCCAAGATATAATCGTTATCCGTAAAGGGATTAATGACTTTGATAAATTGAAAAAAAACAGCGTTCGAATTTCCTGATTCGCCATAAGTCCATACCTCCCCATTTTTACGTTTACTTACTTTGTTTGGCGCTCCAAATACAATGTATACCATACCTCTATCGGTTTTCCAACCTTCTTGATAGCTCGTAAATAATTTATTAGCCTCTTGCACGCGTCCATAATATTTTCTAATCAGCTCTTTCGCTCTTTCACTACTTCCGCCTATATCCAACCAAAATTTATCAATGGCTATTTTTTTATCGGTTGAATTCATACACATTTCAAATTCTTTTTTAGCCATTATATAACGGGTAGCTAAAATCATTTGCTCTGCATTTTTAATTTTAGGATAAGCAGATTCGTAAACAAAAAACGTGACGCCATCTTTTGTTTCTTCATTTGTTTTTAAATGATAAAAACCATTGGATGGCATATTTAATTCTATTTTTTCATCTCTCGCATACACGCTAAATGAACTGTCTGGCTTGTAACTAAAGCGCGGCATAGGTTCCAAACTAAAAGGAGGAATCGCTAATCGAAACGTAGATTTAAAATAATCAACCGTAAATAATTTTTCTTTATGGCGTTCCGAAGATAAATACACTAACTCTTGCGGTTTGTAATAAGCTCCGAAAAAAACAGTGTTAGATGAACTTGTTGCTAAAAAATTCTGGCGCGTTTCTTTGCTTGTTTTATCTGTATAGAGAGCTGTTATGTATTTTGTTTTTTTATTAGCGTCAAATACATTGACAGTAATATGATAATTGAATCCACTTTTTAATGTGAAATATAAGGAACCTTTCAATTGCTTATAATCAACAGTTGTTTGCCTATCTCTAATAATAACAGAAGAAGTATCTTTAGTTGCTGATAAATTATCTTCTAAGCTGATTTGTAAAAACAATCTAACATCACTATAAAAAGAAGCACTTGTATCTGTTTTTTTATAAACGATGGTTTCGTTTGAAATATCATAAAAAAGCTGGCTAACTGAATCATTTATATGATAAATCACATACTTTGAATTCAATTCATTATTATCTTTTTTGTAAAGACTGTCGCTAGTAGTTTGATTTACCTTTTGATTAGTACATGCCGCGATTATAAATACCACGAATGTAACATACATACAAAAACGACCATAACTATTCATAATGGTTGAAATTACAGAAAAGATTTTAGAGAAGAAAAAAATATAAGTAAGAGTGTGTTTTTTAAGACTTATTTCGAATCGAAAGGCTTACGCTCGAATTGGCAACATGATTCTAATTTTCCATAAGCATAATCATCACCATAATACATATCATTATCATAGCCTACTTTAGCAATAAGTTGTTCAACTTCTTCAAGACTAATAATGGTTGTATCAAATTTAATGGTCATCAGTTTAGATTCTACATTCCAATTTTTTTCATTAACTCCTTTAATTGAAACGGATGTTTCAATCGTTTTCTTGCATTTATCGCAGTTGCCCCATACTTGGAAAGTAGCTGTTTTTAAAGATGTACTTTGATTACAAGAAATAAATCCTAAAATAAAAGTGATTATTATGATATATGAAAATTTCATTGAAAAAATATAATTAAAATTAAAGACTTGCAAATTTATAATTTAATTTCAAAAAATAATCTATATATTTTGGTAAAGCATACTTTATGTTTTTTTCTGCCTTTATATTATCATGAAAAACAATGATACTTCCGTTTTGAGAATGTTTAATGCTGTTTTCAAGGCATCTTTCGGGACTAGTGAATTTATCATAGTCATAACTTAATACATCCCAAAAAACTATTTTATATTCTTTAACTAATAGCTTATACTGCTTTCGGTTTATGCGACCATAAGGAGCCCTGAATAATTTAGTTTGCGTCAGTGTTTGGCACCTAGCAACATTGTCTAAATAATCCTTTTTTTTAGTTTGCCAACCTTTTAAGTGATTGTATGTATGATTTCCAACTTGATGACCTTCCTCTAAAATTCGCTTAAAAATTTCAGGATTTTTGTCGATATTTTCGCCTACACAAAAAAAAGTAGCTGTTATTTGATATTGTTTCAAAATATCTAAAATCCAAGGTGTTAATTCAGGAATAGGACCATCATCAAAGGTTAAATAAATAATAGGTTTAGTTTTATCCATTCGCCAAAGAGAATCTTTATACAAATTCCTTAATAGTTGAGGAGGGCGAATTAAAAACTTCATTTTTACCATAAAAGTAAATGTTTAAAAGAAACAGTCATAATAAAACAACTAAAAAAAATCAAACTAAAAAATCGGATTAAATTTCAAAAAAATATTTGATTTCTTTAAAAACAATATTTTCCAAAATATGGAAAATATTGTTTTAAACATGAAAATTAAATAAAGTAAATTTAACTTTAGAATATTGAACTTATTTTTTAAAAATAAAATACAGTTACTATAAAATAAAACGTTCTTTATGACTATAATTTACTGTCTTAATAACAAGGCAACTTTAAACAACCCTCATGTCAAATACTAATATGAATTAGCCATGTTTGCCGAAACACAAACACATCCCGATAGCTATCGGGAGAAGATAAACTGGCTATACCATACGGTAAATAAAAAACAATAATTTAGACATA
>CAILKE010000066.1 GCA_903834765.1 uncultured Bacteroidota bacterium | reverse complement strand
ACCGCCATTCATTACTATTCTAGGATAGAGAGGTGCATGGGGGTTAGCATTACCACCACGCATAGTAGCATCACCACCATTCATGGCTACACGCAAATGAGTTAATTTAGTTATAGGATTAGAAGGGTCACTCGCTCTTTTTAATAATAATGCGGATTTAAGTGTTGCAGGCATAGAACTTATTGCAGAGGCAGTAACTAATCCAGGTGTGCGAATGATATTTGCAGCAGCTATACCATTACTTGCACCACTAGCACCTTCAGATAATACTTCACGGATTTTGTCTACACGTTCATCCCATTTGTCAAGTGCTGATTGTTCATCAGGAGTAATAGCTAACATCGCTTTAATTCTATCACGATCGGCAGCAGGCATGCTACTAAATAATGTACCAACCGCGACGGAGACGACGCCATCACCTCCTGCTGCTGCTGCTACTTGTACAGCGTTATTAATTTCTAATCCACTATTTTTACCATATACAACTGAGACTAAACGATTGACTAATTCATCAGATTTAGGTAAATTAAAAATTAATTTACCATATTTAGATACAACATGGTTACCGTTAAAGATACCTGAAATTAAAGCTACGACAGATACGTTTAATCCTGCAGCTGGCACAGGTAATGCTGCACCAGCACCCGCTGCAGCTAATGCAGCTACTACACCCGCACCGCCAGCAACTCCAGCATTAGCTTTTAACCCAGTATACATTAACGCTGCAATTAATGCACTGGCACGTGTTACAGGTACGGCAGCTGCTGGAGCAGGAGGGGCACCTACTACACCTCCAGGTACAGTACAGGCTTTGAATAATGCTGCATTCCAAGCACCCATGGGTGCTACACCACCTGCCGGAGTTGTTACCGCTGTTCTTATAGGAGTTAATATAGTTGTACGTATTTCATCCAAGATTGCACGAGTTGAGATATTTGCTGCTGCCATCTCTATATATACTTTTATTTAGAAAATTATTTAAATTAAATTTAATTAATCTAAACAATTTTTAATTTTTTTCCTAAAGTCAACACTTTTTTTACCCATTGTTCTTCTTTGAACTGATTTATATTTATACTTTCATTAACTCCATATTCTAATCCAAATAAAATACCACATAATGTACCCATTACAGAATTATCTGTTATACCAATCATCCCAAATATTAACATTTTTTCCCAAACCCCTTTAGATAATAATAAAGAATCATACGCAATTAATATTGCTTCATTTGCTCGTAATCCATATACAAATTCATTACTATTATAATCATTAAATTTATAAAACCAATAATTAGCTCTATATGATGTAAAAATCATATTTTTATATTTACCTTTATGTTGATTAATGTTATATCCTTCACCTGAAAAAGTTTCATCAATGTATTCATTCCACATACTAATATAGTCTTCTTTATCCAAAACAAATTCTGTATTATATAATTTTAATTCTTTGAGTATACTATTAAATTCTTCACTTAATAAATATTCAACTAACTTATTTACCCATTCTAACTTATTAATCTTATTTTTATTATATGATATAAATAATCCTAGCGTAATTGCACTCAAATATACCGTATTATTTTTATGTGTTAAACTAATATTATTTATAATTTCAACAATTAATTTCTTTCTTTCTTCTTTTTTCCAATATAATAATCCAAATGGAAGTGCTCTAGAAATCACCATACTGTCATTATGAGATTCATCATATGAAATATTTTTATTTTTAGATAATAATTCTAACGAATTTAAATATGTATTATTACTAAAATACACATCTTTTAATTTTTTTTCACCATATTTGTTATAGATTTTAATATATTCTTTTTTAAAATCATTAGATTCAAATCCTTTTAGGGTTGCAAATAACATTAATGTATTAAATGAATATCTTGATTTTGTAATATCTTTATTTATACCCCCATCAAATAAAAATCCATGGAATAAATTAATAGCAGTATTTTTAGCGAGTTGGATATAAGAATTACCAAAATTTTTCTTTGTAATTCTTACTCTTTCTGTTTTTGTTCTCCCATTATTAAATCCAAAAATATCTCCTAAAATACTTAAAACTAAAGTATCCATTT